>DNHS01000036.1 GCA_003485765.1 Candidatus Omnitrophota bacterium
TGCGTAATTTCTCTGATCCTGCACCTTCTGGAATTCAGGTCGCCTATGACATCTCCTGTATAATTTTCCGGAAATATCGCTTCAAGATTCATTATTGGCTCCATCAATTTGCATTTAGCTTTTCTCAAGCCATCGCCAAGAGCTATTGAAGCAGCCATTTTAAAAGCCANNCCGTGGCCGCCTGTCTGCTGTATGAATTTACCGACTGAGCGGACTTCTTCGCTGGGCATCTCTTTATAAGCAACCTGTGGAGCGCCTGTTTTCGCGGTCACTTTGAATTCTCTTAACAACCTATCTATAATAATTTCCAGATGCAGCTCCCCCATTCCTGATATAATTGTCTGGCCTGTTTCCGCATTATAATGAACCTTAAAAGTAGGGTCCTCTTCCTGTAATTTATTCAAAGCCATGCCGAGTTTATCCTGGTCCATTTTCGTAGCAGGCTCTATTGCCATTGAAACAACCGGCTCTGGAAAATGTATCTTCTCTAAGACAATAGGATAGTCTTCGNNGCATGCGCACTATCTTGGCAAGCCGCTCTTTTGAATCCTTGTTAGCATTATACACATAAGAGCTTGGCTTAATCGTGCCTGAATATATGCGCACATATGTCAATCTTCCCACATAAGGGTCTGTTACTATCTTGAAACATAACCCGCAAAAAGGCTCGTTATCGTCTGTCTTCCTGAAAACCTCTTCATCTGAATGAGGATCCACTCCTTTCATGGGCAGGACATCTAAAGGAGAAGGAAGGCAGTCGCACACTGCGTCCAAAAGCATCTGGACCCCCTTATTCTTAAAAGATGCCCCGCATAATACAGGCACAAACATGTCTTTTATAACTGCCTTTCTCAGCGCAGCCTTTATTTCTTCTATAGATACCTCTTTATTATGCACATATTTATCCATCAATAATTCATCATGTTCTGCGAGTTTTTCAATCAGGCCATGCCTAAATTTCTTTGCTTCCTGCAGCATGTCCTCTGGCACAGCTTCTTCTCTAAAATTATCCTGCGCTTTTTCTTCTTCAAATATATAGGCTTTCATATTTATCAAATCAATCACGCCTTTAAAATTATCCTCGCGCCCTATTGGGAGCTGTAAAGGAAACGCGCTTGCTCCTAATTTTTCTTTAATGTCATGAAAAACTTTCAGGAAATCAGCGCCTGTTCGATCCATCTTATTTATAAAAGCTATCCTCGGAACCCTGTAGTTGTCTGCCTGACGCCACACTGTCTCGGACTGAGGCTGCACCCCGCCTACGCCGCAGAATACAACAACTGCTCCGTCTAGAACCTTTAAAGACCTCTCAACCNNATCCACATGGCCTGGCGTATCTATAATATTTATTTTACAATCTTTCCAATCGCAGGTAGTAGCTGCTGCCATAATAGTAATGCCTCTTTCCTGTTCCTGCTCCATCCAGTCCATTGTAGCTGTCCCTTCATCTACATTGCCTATTTTATATAAGCGGCCTGTATAGAAAAGTATCCTCTCAGTAGTAGTTGTTTTTCCAGCGTCTATATGCGCTATAATTCCAATATTCCTTAATTTTTCTAAAGGGGTTTCGCGTATCATAAAATTTTTATTTGGCGCTTGTTGTGTATCTGTTGACATCTTTTATAATAATTCCTTCCACCATATGTTTTGGCAGACTAAAGTCTGCCCTACAATATTGTCGCAAAGGCCTTTAAATTACCATCTATAATGCGCAAATGCCTTGTTAGCCTCTGCCATCTTATGCATGTCTTCGCGCTTCTTCATACTGGAACCCTGGCCTTTGTACGCTTCCATTATTTCTTCTGCAAGTTTCTCGTACATTGGCTTGCCTTTTTTCTGGCGGGCAAAATCCCGTATCCAGCGCATAGCAATCGATGCGCCCCTGTCGCTTTTTACCTCTATGGGAATCTGGTACGTAGCTCCGCCAACCCTTCTGGGTTTTACTTCCAAAAGCGGCCTTGCGTTATCAAATGCTTTCTGCAGAACCTCTATGGAATTTTTATTTCCTGTTTTTTCAGAAATTATATCCATAGCGCTATATACAATACGCTCTGCAGTGGACTTCTTGCCTTTCTCCATAATCATATTAACAAATTTTGTGACAATCTTGTTGTTATATTTAGGATCAGGCAATACATCTCTTCTATCCGCTCTTCGTCGTCTCATCTTTTCTCCTATTTCGGGCGCTTTGCGCCATATTTAGAACGGCTCTGCCTTCTATTCGCTACGCCTGCTGTATCAAGCGTGCCTCTAACAATATGGTATCTGACGCCAGGAAGGTCTTTCACCCTGCCTCCTCTTACAAGTACAATAGAATGTTCCTGCAGATTATGGCCTTCTCCCGGTATATATGACGTAACTTCTATGCTGTTTGTCAACCTAACCCTTGCAACTTTTCTTAATGCAGAGTTAGGTTTTTTAGGAGTTTNNAGGCGACTTTGTCTTCTTCTTTTTCTCAGTCCTACCAAATCTTATTAATTGGCTAATTGTTGGCATGTTTTATATCCTATTGTTTTTTTGTTTTTCCTTCTTTTTTCTCAACCTCAACCTTATTCTCAACCTTTTCTTCTTTCGACTCCAGCGCCTCTTTTACCATCTCTATACCAGCATGCTCTTTAAATCCTGTTCCTGCAGGGATCAAGTGCCCCATTATAACGTTCTCTTTAAGGCCTCTAAGCTCGTCTATCTTTCCGCTTGCAGCTGCATCTGCTAAAATACGGGTTGTTTCCTGAAAACTCGCCGCAGATATAAAACTCTCTGTGCTCAAAGATGCTTTTGTAATACCCAGAAGTATAGGGGTGGCGCTCGCAGATTTGCCTTTTTGCTTTGCAGTTTTCTCATTTTCTTCCTGGAATATATGCTTA
>DNHS01000017.1 GCA_003485765.1 Candidatus Omnitrophota bacterium
TTTGATTTGCCTATTCCGGGTATTGACGAGGTGATGGGGTTTAAAACCATCGTTGATTTAATAGAGGAAGGCAAGTTTGATAAATACATAGTAGATACTGCGCCTACCGGGCATGCTCTTCGGCTTTTAACTTTACCTGAGCTGCTTGATGATTGGATTAAAGTGATGGCTAAGATGAGGTGGAAGTACAGGTATATGGTGGAAACTTTTAGCGGTAAATATAATCCTGATGAAGGGGATGATTTTTTAGTGGAAATGAAAAAGACAGTCAATAGAATTGAGGGCCTGCTTCGAAATGGCAAGGCCAGTGAATTTATTGCCGTAACCATATCAGAGGATATGGCGATTTTAGAAACAGAGAGATTGGTAAAAAACTTAAATAAATATGGCCTAAAAGTAAAACAATTGGTGGTAAATAATGTTTTAGAATTAAGGGATTGTGAGTTCTGCCGCGAAAGAAGCAATGCTCAAGAAGAATATATAAAACAGATAAAAAGAAAATTTAGTTACTTAAAGACTACGATTATACCTTTACAGCCACGAGAAGTTAAGGGCACTCGTGCCTTGAATAATTTTAAGGAATTTTTATTCCAATGACAACAAAGAACAGCTCATATACCTGTGGTGAGCGGAGTCGAACCATTACCTTAAAAGTAAAAGAGGCATTAGCCAAAGATGCTGGCAGGACAATTGTCAGGATTGATCCGCAAGATATGAAGACTCTGGGCGTAGAAGTAGGAGATATCTTAGAGATTGAAGGTAAAAGGAAAACACCGGCCAAAGTAATGCCTTGTTATGCTGAAGAGCGAGGCAAGGACATAATCCAGATGGATGGGGTATCACGAGAGAATGCGCAAGTAGGCTTAGATGAAAAGGTAAAGATTCGTAAAATTGATTATAAGCTAGCTAATAAAATTACGCTCTCGCCTTTCGCCATATCAAACCTCTTGCAAAGAGATAAAGACACCAAGTATATTGGTTCACTTATAGATGGCCTGCCGGTTATTCGCGGTGATAGGGTTAGAGCTACGCTGTTCGGTTCAAGATCCTGTGATTTTAAGGTTTTAGATACTGCGCCCGATGGCGTAGTTTTGATAAATACCGCAACCGTAATTAGAATGGAGACCAAAGAGTTAGGAGAAGAAGGACTTACTAAGATTTCCTATGAGGATATAGGTGGGCTTGGCACCCAAATCCAAAGGATTAGAGAGATGATAGAGCTGCCCTTGAGATACCCACAGATATTTGAAAGATTGGGAATTGACGCGCCTAAAGGTGTTCTTCTCTATGGCCCGCCCGGAACAGGAAAGACATTAATTGCCCGCGCTGTGGCTAATGAAACCGATGCTTATTTTACTCATATATCAGGTCCAGAGATTATGGGTAAGTTTTATGGAGAGAGCGAGGCACGCTTAAGAAGTGTATTTGAGGATGCCCATGCCCATGCTCCGGCAATAATTTTTATTGATGAGATAGATGCTATTGCGCCTAAACGGGAGGAGATGGGTGGAGAAAAACAAGTTGAGAGACGCGTAGTGGCTCAACTTTTAGCTTTATTAGATGGTTTGGAGTCCCGTGGTCAGATTATTGTCATCGGAGCCACAAATATTCCCAATACCCTTGACCAGGCATTAAGGAGGCCTGGACGATTTGACAGAGAAATATCCATTCCTATTCCTGATAAGAATGGAAGATTCCAGATTCTAGAGATTCATACTCGGGGGATGCCTTTAGGCAAAGATGTCAGCTTAGAGAAGTTAGCTGAGATTACGCATGGATTTGTGGGCGCGGATCTGGAAGCGCTGGGAAGGGAAGCAGCAATGTCAGCCCTGCGTAAGATTTTGCCCAAGATCGACTTTGAAATGGCTGATATTCCTTATGAAACCTTAATGAAATTAGAAGTAACTATGGATAATTTTTTAGAGGCAATGAAAGAAGTTGAGCCTTCTGCAATACGGGAATTTTTTGTGGAAGTGCCGGATGTAAAATGGGATGAGGTAGGCGGATTAGAGAATATCAAAGAAGAATTGAAGGAAGCAGTAGAGTGGCCGATTAAGTATTCAGATATTTTTAAGCAGGCAAATACCAACCCCCCTAAAGGAATACTTCTCTATGGAGCTCCGGGTACAGGAAAAACCTTATTAGCTAAAGCAGTGGCAAGCCAAACCGGAGTAAATTTTATCTCGGTAAAGGGCCCGAGCCTGATTTCAAAATTTGTCGGCGAAAGCGAAAGGGCTATCCGCGATGTTTTTAAAACTGCAAAACAGGCAGCGCCCACAATTTTATTTTTTGATGANNGGCGAACGAGTCATGGCCCAGTTTTTGGCTGAGATGGACGGGATTGAGGAATTAAAGGGCGTAGTAGTTTTAGCTGCGACTAACAGATTAGACTTAATTGACCCAGCTATCTTGCGAAGCGGCCGTTTTGACCTTTTATTGGAATTGCCAAAGCCGGATGAGAGGACGAGAGAAGAGATATTTAAGATACATACTAAAAATAAACCACTAGCCAAAGACGTGGATTTAAAAGAATTAGCTAAAGAGGCCGAAGGCGAAACAGGCTCTGATATTGAATTTATCTGCCGTAAGGCCGCTAGCTTAGCAATAAGAGAATTCATAGGAAATTCGAAAGAGAAAAATACACTTGTAATTAAGAAGAAGCATTTTGAGGANNATATTTAAGAAGAAGGCAAAAATAGAAGAGAAAAAATAATAAGAAAAAATTATGGCTATAGGAAAATATATTTATGGAATTATTAATTCTAATACCCACGAATCACGCGGTCCTTACGGAATATCTGCCTGTAAAGAGGTTCATTTTATTCCTTATCAGAATATAGCAGCGGTAGTAATTGATGCTGAGATGGTTGACTATACCCATATGTTTAAGGATGCTTTGGCCAGGGCTTTAGTTGAACATCAAAAGGTTATCGAGAAAATTATGAGTATAGAATATTCAGTTATCCCTATGAGATTAGGGACGTTTGCGCTGAATGAAGCAGAGGTCAAAGATATCTTAAGCAAAGGCTATGGCCTAATAAAAGAGATAATCCCAAAGATAAGCGATAAAATAGAGATCGATGTAGTTTGCGCCTGGAGTGATTTTACCTCGGTGATTAAAGAAGCTGGTGAAGAGAAAGAGATTTATGAGTATAAAGAGAAGCTTTTAAGCAGTCCTAAAGGGATAACTGTTGACGACCAGATGAAGATAGGATTTATGCTTAAGAAGGCACTGGATGAAAAAAGAGAGAAATATGCCTTTAAGATACAGGATATCTTAAAGAGCGTTAGCATAGACTACAAACAGCATGAACTCATGAATGACAAAATGGTGGTAAATCATGCCTTTTTAATAGATAAAGCTAAACAAAAAGAATTTTATGCGAAGGTTGAAGATCTGAATACTGAATTTAAGGAATTACTAAACTTTAGATGCGTTGGGCCGCTTCCTCCGTATAGTTTTTTTACGCTTGAGATAAAAAAGATGCAGTTTAACGATGTGGTTTGGGCAAAGAAAAGGTTGGAGATTTTAGATGAGGTTGTCAGTAAAGATGAAATTAAGAAAATCTTTCACAGGCAGGCGTTTGTTACGCACCCAGATAGAAATCCGGATAGGCCAGAGGCAGGAAAGGAATTTGATGAAATAAACAAGTCTTATAGTATACTTCTTGATTATGCTCAAGCCTGCGAACAGGTTGGTCAGGGAAGCCTTATATTTAATGAGGTTGAATTCAGGAAGAATGCAGTATT
>DNHS01000048.1 GCA_003485765.1 Candidatus Omnitrophota bacterium
TCACGCAATCCTTAGGCACCATTTCTGCAAATTCTGTATAATAGTTCCTTCCAGGTTTTGCGCCATCGCACCCGCCTATCAAAAAAAAAGGCTTTATCTTCCCAGATTTAACAGCATGTATAATCTTATCAGCCAGGCCAAGCACTGCAGTGTAGTGGAAACCTGTCATTATTTTCTTTGAACTTGACTCGTGCAGAGAAGGCAAAGACTTCGCCTTTTTTATCAATTCGCTGAAATCTTTTCTATCTGCTATGCGCATTGATCCTGGAACGCCTGTTACACCTATTGTAAATAACCTGTCCAGATAAGTATTTTCCGGAGGTATAAGGACGCAGTTTGTAGTAGCTAAGATAGCGCCTGGAAATGCCTTGAATTCTTTTTTCTGCTCTTGCCACGCTCCTCCATAATTGCCCGCAAGATGTTTAAACTTCTTGAGTTCAGGATATCCGTGAGCTGGAAGCATTTCGCTATGCGTATACACATTAACGCCTGTTCCTTCTGTCTGTTTCAATAATTCATACAGGTCCAAAAGGTCGTGGCCTGTTACAAGTATACACGGACCTTTTTTCGTACCCGTCTCAACTTCTGTAGGCACAGGATTTCCAAATCTATGAGTATGCGCCTTGTCTAAAAGTTCCATTACCTTTATATTAATGTAACCGCACTTCAAAACTAAGTCTATATATTGATTCATATCAAAACTAACATTTGTTACAGTTTTAAATAACGCCTCATGCATAAAAGCGTCCACTTCTTTATCTACAGCTCCTAATTCTCTGGCGTGATACGCATACGCGGCTATACCTTTTAAACCATATAACAATGTATCCTGAAGGCTCTGTATATCCTCATTTTTCCCGCACACTCCAACATTCTTCGTGCAACCTGTTCCGCCAACTGCCTGTTCACATTGATAACAAAACATCCCTATCCTCCTTTTTTATCCTGCTTGTGTTTTTTGACGGCCTCTTCGTCAAATGCATTAGCGTTTCTTTCTTCAATAGTAATAGCGCCTTCTGGACAATAGCCAAGACATGCGCCAAGGCCATCGCAGTAAATCTCTTTAACAAGCCTTGCCTTCCCGTCTATTATTTGAAGAGCCTCTTCAGCGCAATTCGGGATACAGGCGCTGCAGCCATTACATTTTTCTTCATCAATTTTTATAATCTTTCTCTTCATATTAATGGTTCTAATGATAGAGCCGGATGTTTAACTTTCTGTAAAAAATCCAGCAGCTCCGATACCTCTATGCATATAGTTTCATCCGCAATTTTATCCACAAGGCCGGGCTCACCTATTTCTTTGGCTCTTTCTTCAAGTTCAGGTCTTATAGTATCCTTCAATGCCTTAGGCATCCAGACCACGCGCTTCAGGCCTCCCTCGGCTGAAATGAATCTCTGGCTTGTAATATATTTTTTTGCAATGCCCATAAAACCAGGCGTCTGCTGGCCGCCTCCCACGCTTCCTGCAAGGGTGGTAAATTTCATTCCAATAGGCGTCATATCAGGATATTCGCGATTTACAATTATCACGCCATTTGCCTCAGGTATAACCGCAACTACACATTCAAAACAGCCGCAAGAACTCATGGGGCTATCCATTAGGGAATAGAGAGACAGCTTTTCTATCATCTTATTAGAATTACTATATACAAATTCATTTATCCCATTCCACATGCCTTTTGCAGCGTCAACGCAATCCTTGCGTTCAATAGGTCTGTTGCCGCCTGTGGGCGAAATCTCAAATGATGCCTTTGCGTCAAGCCATGATATTGCCCCGCACAACCCCATCCTTTCCGGCGTAATAACGCATACATGATTAGGCGCAAAGGATGTGCACAAGAGACAGCTATAAAATGTATCTACTGTATCATCCTTCATATTCTTAAGCCTTTCATCCCTTTTCTTATAAGAATCCCTCACCTCAGGCAAAATTTTATTTATCTCTTCAACGCTGGTCAAAAGCGTCACTGTTACTTTGTCCACAATGGAACTATATTCATTGTGAAATTTAGCATGTAGAATCTTGCCAAAGTGTTTAAAATTCAGCCCTGCATTTTTAGCATCCTTGGATATCCTTATCCAATTCATATCACGCTGGCCTATATGAAAAACCCCCATCGCATAATTAAGGAATCTATGGATCTGGCGCTCCAGCACTGGTTCAAAATCATCTTCCATTGACCTACCGGCTACATCCACTATAATACCTAATGGACAGACATTGCCTTCCTGTATTTCATCAATATCTTTGCCGATAAGTTTTATCTCGCCATCTTTTATCTCATCCATTTTTCTTGAACGGACATATTCAAATGAAATTGAACGGCCTCCGCCAAATTCTACATGCATATTTTCTTTTCTTATGCGCTCTCCTTCAAAAGCAGCTGAATAATTTACCGGTATATCAATTTTATCTACCTTTATTTTTATACCGCGCATTTCAATAGCCTTGGACACAATATTCGTATAATCATCCACGGTGACTAAGGCCTCATGGATAGTTGTATCGCATTCCTCAATCTCCCATGCGTCCTGGTCAGTAACAACAGGCAGCCCCAATTTTATAATTGCCGCCAAAGCTGAAACCTTAAGAGAATCCAGCTCCCCTAATGCTATTACAAAAACAGGGATTCTTTCCTTTATATATTTCAGCAAACCACTGACATCTCCTTTTTTTACGCCCCCAAAACTCAAAGCAACCCTGGAAACAAAATTAACCGCATAAATTAAAGATGTAGTCTCTGTCCCTAACGCCACAACATAACTTTCAAGCCCTAATGAAACCTTATTTTCCTCAAGCTGGCTTTTAAAAGTAACGCCGTTTGATTTGCCAGCTAACAGCGTAAGTATATTCTTGGATTGCAGCTCACGAATAATACCTGTAGCTATTTTTGAATCAGGCGCAGCTCCCAGGATAACACAAACAGCAGGCATTCTTCCATCTACAAGCACAAGGCCGAGCGAGCGATAAACAGCATCACCTATAAATCCCTGCCATCCAAATGGATGCGGGTTGCCATCCAGGTATTTAATCGCCTCTATTATCTCTGAAGAAATAATAGTAGCTAT
>DNHS01000050.1 GCA_003485765.1 Candidatus Omnitrophota bacterium
GTTATAATGTGGAAAAATTGTGGATAGATTATGTCTTTTGATTTAGCTAATCTCTGGGATAAAATTCTCGAATACATAAAGCAGGAAATAGGGGAACAGGCTTTTGAAAACTGGTTCACCCAGGCAAAACTTGTTTCTGTGACAGACGATAGCATAGTTATCCAAGTTCCTTCTAATTTTTTCAAGGACTGGATCTATGACCACTACAGAGATATACTGAATATCTCCATATTAAAAACATTGGGCAAGGTTTTGCCTGTGGCTTTCGATATAAAAGAAGAGGCCCTGCAGAAAACAACCAGCCCAGCAAACCAGGCGCAGGTTGCGCCTCCTGAAAAACTTGTTCAGAAAAAACCTTTTTATCTAAACCCAAAATATACCTTTGAAGGTTTTGTCGTAGGCTCTTCGAATCGTTTTGCGCACGCGGCAACGCTTGCCATTGCAGAAGCGCCTGCAAAGGCATATAATCCTCTATTTATTTATGGCGGGGTAGGGCTTGGCAAAACCCATCTTATGCAAGCAGCCTGCCATTATATATCAGAAATGCACAGGGGCCTGAAATTGTTTTACACAACGAGCGAAAGCTTTACAAACGAGCTTATAAACGGTATACAAACGAGGACCACCCAGAAATTCCGGGAAAAATATAGAAGCGTGGACGTGCTTTTGATAGATGATATACATTTTATAGCCGGCAAAGAAGCCACCCAGGAAGAATTTTTTCATACATTCAACGCGCTTTACGACGGCCATAAACAAATAGTCCTTTCCAGCGACCGCGCCCCCAAAACAATCCCGGGTTTAGAAGAAAGGCTTATTTCCAGGTTTGAGTGGGGCCTTGTTACAGATGTCGAGCTGCCAGATTTTGAAACCCGCGTAGCTATACTTAAAAAAAAGGCGGAACGTAACGGCTCAAAGCTTCCGGATGATATACTCTATTTTATCGCGGAAAATATAACAACCAATATAAGGGAGCTGGAAGGCGCTCTTATAAAACTAATCGCATATTCTGCTTTGGAGAATAAAAAAATTACTATGGAGCTCGCTAAAGATATCCTAAAAGATACAGGCTCAGGAGGTTCTAAAAAAATTACTATGGAGCTTATTCAAAAAAAGGTGGCTGAGTATTTTGACATAAAACTCTCTGATATGAAAACAAAAAAAAGAACCAGGCAGGTGGCCTATCCCAGGCACGTGGCCATGTACCTGGCAAGAGAAATGACAGACCTTACATTGCCGGAGATAGGGGAGCATTTTGGCGGAAGAGACCATTCAACAGTAATACACGCGTTTGGAAAAATAGATTCTGATTTAAAAAAGAACCGTAATATGAAAAACCTGATACAAAAACTGATGTTGGACATAAAAAGTTGATAATGGGGATTATTTTTATTTTTTTGTGGATTATTTTTATTTCATAACTATAATAGTAAACTTGGGTTTCAATCTTTTCAACTTATCCACAATGCTTACTATCTAATTCTTCTATTTTTAATTGAATTAGATAATAGAAAATAGGGAGATATAATGAAAATAAAAATACTCAAACAGGAATTTTTAAAAAACATACAACACGTTCAAAATATAATATCTTCAAAGAATAGTTTACCAATACTTTCAAATATTTTAATAGAAGCGGAAAAAAACAAGGTAGTTTTAACAAGCACAGACCTTAATATAGGTATGTCTTCATCACTCGAGACAGATGTTGAAGAAGAAGGCGCTATAACTATCCCGGCTAAAAGATTTAATGATATTATAAAAGAACTACCTGATGAGGATATATCTATCAGCACAATGAAAAATAATTCAATGGTTATAAAATGCAGCAAGTGTTTTTTTAAAATAATAGGTTTGCCAAAAGAAGAATTTCCTAAACTGCCGGAATTTAAAGACGAACCAAATGTTGTAATAAAACAAAGTGTTTTAAAAAACATGATCAATATGACGCATTTTTCAATGTCTCATGACGATACAAGGTATGTTTTAAACGGCGCATTATTTTTATTTAAAGGTAAACATCTTACAATAGTTACAACAGATGGCAAAAGGCTTAGCTTTGTAAAAAAAGACATAGAAAAAGACGGATTAAATAAAACTGTTATTATCCCGTCAAAAACCATTTATGAATTAAACAGAATCCTGGGCGATGAAGGCGATGTGAAGATTGTGTTCAGTGAAAACCAAGTGAAGTTTGATTTGAAAAATATAACAATAATATCCAGGCTGATAGAAGGGGATTTTCCTAATCATGAACAGGTTGTGCCTAAAGAGGCGCAGGAAAAAATAATGATACAGAGAAGCCAATTTTTGGACGGGATAAAAAGAGCGGCGCTGCTTACAACACAGGATTCCCAGTCTGTCAAATTCGAGATCCTGAAAAATAAAATAGTAGTTTCAAAATCAAGCCCAAACATAGGCGAAGTCAGGGAAGAGATAGACACTGTTTATAAAGGCCAGGAGATCACAGTAGGCTTTAACCCGAATTACATACTGGATGTTTTAAAAATTATTCCCCAAGACGAGATAGCTCTGGAGGTTTTTGGGCCGGACAAGCCCGCTGTGATAAGAATAGAAGACTGGTTTTTGTATCTTGCGCTTCCAATGCAGCTTGTTTAACAAGGGCATTATGACGAGAAAAAAAGGGAAAAAACCAGAAGAAATAGGGCTTATAATAAGCCAGGTAATAAAAAAACTGGATACAAAAACCCATGGCTCAATAGAAGAAATTGTGCAGGCATGGCACAATGCAGTTGAGGCAAAAGCGATTTCTCACACAAAGCCAGTTGCAATTAAAAAAAATATTCTTACGATAGAAGTTGATAGCTCAACATGGCTTTATATGTTAAGTTTAAAAAAGAAAAACACCCTGCTAAAGATGCAAAAAGCCTTAGGTAAAGAAAAGATAAAAGATATCAGGTTTAGAATGGGAGAGATAATGTAGGGGCAGGACCATGCCCTGTCCCTACAAAATATATATGCCAAAGCAAGAAAAGTATGATGCAACTACTATACAAGTATTAGAAGGGGTGGATGCGGTAAGGAAACGCCCTGCCATGTATATAGGCGATATTTCCACAAGAGGCCTTCATCATCTCGCATACGAGGTAGTGGACAATTCTGTTGATGAGGCAATGGCGGGTTATTGCAAAAATATCATTGTGACTGTGCATGTGGATAATAGCGTTACAGTTGCAGATGACGGCCGTGGCATACCAGTAGATATGCACAAAGGCGAGAAAAAGCCGGCTGTCGAGGTGGTGCTCACAACGCTTCACGCAGGAGGCAAGTTTGACCACCGTTCTTATAAGGTGTCAGGAGGCTTGCATGGCGTTGGTGTAAGCGTTGTAAATGCGCTCAGCGAATGGCTTGAAGTAGAGATAAAAAGGGATGGGAAAGTCCACCATCAGAAATATGAAAAAGGCAGGACTGCTTCAAAACTTACAGTGGTGGGCAAGGCAAAAACAACAGGTACAACAGTTACATTCAAAGCAGACAAGGAAATTTTTGTTAATTGCCCCATAGAATATTCTTACGAGACTCTTTCCAACAGGCTCAGAGAACTCGCATTTTTAAACAAGGGCCTTAAGATCAAGATAATAGACGAGCGGTCCGACAAGGAAAATGAGTTTCAATTCGAAGGCGGCATCGTATCGTTTGTAGAATATCTTAATAAAAATAAAGAAGCTCTTCACAAAAAGGTTATCTATTTTGAAAACGCTAAAGATGATGTTACATGCGAGATAGCCCTTCAATATAATGACGGCTATTCTGAAAATATATTTTCATTTGTCAATAATATCAACACAATCGAGGGCGGTACTCATCTGAGCGGTTTTAAATCGGCCCTTACAAGGGTTGTAAACCAATATTGTAAAAATAAAAAGATGCTGAAGGAATCAGACATAGCTATTTCAGGCGAGGATATAAGAGAAGGCTTGACAGTTGTTATAAGCGTGAAAGTCCCTAACCCGCAGTTTGAAGGCCAGACAAAAACAAAACTTGGCAACAGTGAAGTAGAAGGCATTGTTTCTTCTATTGTTAACGATTCTTTAGGAGCGTATTTTGAAGAAAACCCGTCAGTCGCAAACAAGGCTATCGAAAAGGCTATCCTTGCAGCCAGGGCAAGAGAGGCTGCCAGAAAAGCGAGAGAGCTTACAAGAAGAAAAGGCGCTCTGGATTCCATGGCATTACCAGGCAAGCTTTCTGATTGCTCTGAAACAGATCCTGCTATCTGCGAGATTTATATAGTTGAAGGAGACTCGGCAGGCGGCTCTTCAAGACAGGGCAGGGACAGAAGGTTTCAGGCAATCCTGCCCATAAAAGGAAAGATTCTTAATGTTGAGAAAGCAAGGTTAGACAAAGTGCTGTCCAATGAAGAAATTAGGACTATTATAAGCGCTCTTGGCGCAGGCATAGGCGAAGAATTCAACCTTTTAAAGTTAAGGTATCATAAGATTATACTTATGGCTGATGCTGATGTAGATGGTTCGCATATTAGAACACTGCTTTTAACGCTTTTCTTTAGACATATGCAGCCATTGATAGAAAAAGGCCATATATACATAGCCCAACCGCCTCTTTATAAGGTAAAAAGAGGCAAGCGTGAAGAATATATAGAAACAGAAAAAAAGATGAATGAGTTTTTATTTGAATTAGGCACAGAAGGCCTGACTCTTGGCCGCAATAGCGACAAAAA
The DNA here is from genome assembly GCA_003485765.1 of Candidatus Omnitrophota bacterium. Taxonomy (GTDB): domain Bacteria; phylum Omnitrophota; class Gorgyraeia; order Gorgyraeales; family Gorgyraeaceae; genus UBA10183. The sequence goes on from DNHS01000050.1 coordinate 4,700, forward strand.
GAGTTTTACCGCCAATCCATTAAAAGAGCTTTTGCAGTTAGTGTTAGAATACGATAGGCTATCTTCGTCAATAGTAAAACGTGGAGCAGAATTATCAAAATACCTATGTTGTAGACATCAAAAGACCAAAAAACTACCACTTTTTATGATAAAAGTGGAGGGTAACTCCCAATTTTTATATGATGATGATGAGCTGGCAAAGGCCGTAGCTAAGAGAGAAAAAGAACTTGGCAAAGACGTTGAGATAGATGAAAAAGCGTTAGGTGTTATAGAATTTTACGGGGCAAGAGATATGGAAAAGATCATTGAAAGAATAGAAAAATTAGGTTTTGATATTTTAGAAGAATGTTCTGCGCCTGGAGATAAAAAAGAGAAAGACAAGGAAAAGAAAAAACCATACAAGATAACATCAGAAGAATATGATGCAAAAGAACTTAACACATTAAAAGAATGCCTTGATTACGTTAGAGAAATCGCCAAGAAAGGCCTTGCCATACAAAGATACAAAGGCCTTGGAGAAATGAATCCCGAACAGCTCTGGGAAACTACGATGAATCCTGAAACTCGCACGCTCTTAAAAGTTACTATGGAGGATGCGGTTGAGGCAAACGAGATGTTTACAGTTCTTATGGGCGATGCTGTTGAGCCAAGAAGAGCTTTTATAGAGAAGCATGCATTAGAAGTCAGGAACCTGGATATTTAAAAAATGTACGCTCAAAACGAAAAAGTAATCCCTGTTTACATTGAAGACGAGATGAAGGCCTCGTATATAAGTTACGCCATGAGCGTAATTGTAGGAAGAGCTCTGCCTGATGTGCGCGATGGTTTAAAGCCTGTGCATAGAAGAATTTTGTATGCGATGAAGGATCTTGGATTAGAGCATACAAAGCCGTACAAAAAATGCGCAAGGATAGTGGGAGAATGTCTTGGAAAATATCACCCGCATGGAGATACAGCTGTGTATGATTCTCTGGTAAGAATGGTTCAGGATTTCTCATTAAGGTACCCTTTATTAGACGGCCAAGGAAATTTTGGATCGGTTGATGGAGATTTTGCGGCTGCGATGAGATATACAGAATGTCGTATGGCTGCTATAGCAGATGAACTTCTCGCTGATATAGATAAAGATACTGTAAAATTTACGCCTAATTTTGACGAGACTCTGGAAGAACCAACGGTATTGCCATCCAGGCTTCCAAATTTGTTGGTAAATGGTTCGAGTGGAATCGCTGTAGGTATGGCAACGAATATACCGCCGCATAATCTAATCGAGATCGTGGATGCGATAGTAGAATTGATTGCTAACCCTGAGACTGGCATAAAAGACCTGATGAAGATTGTTAAAGGGCCTGATTTTCCTACAGCTGGTATTATCTGCGGCAAGGAAGGCATTAAAAGAGCTTATGAAACAGGCAGAGGGCTTTTAAAAATACACGCCAAAGCGAGTATTGAACAACAGAAACAAGGCAAAGAAGCTATTATTATCACAGAGATACCTTACCAGGTAAATAAGTCAAAACTTATAGAAAATATGGCGGGCCTTGTTCAGGATAAAAAGATAGAAGGTATTTCCGATATCAGGGATGAATCTGACAGAGAAGGGATGAGAATTGTTGTAGAGGTAAAACGCGACCAGAACGCAGAGATAATCCTGAATCAATTGTATAAACATACCCAGATGGAAGAAAGCTTTGGCATTATCATGCTTGCCCTGGTTGACAACAGGCCAAAGGTTTTAAACCTGAAGGAGATGCTCGAGGCATATGTCAAGCATAGAAAAGAAATTGTCCGGCGCAGGACACAATTTGAACTCACTAAAGCTGAAAAAAGAGCGCATATATTAGAAGGCCTTAAGATAGCGATAGAGCATTTGACCCAGATCATAAAGATCATCAGAGAATCAAAGGATCCGAAAGCAGCTCAGGCTGCCTTGATGAAAAATTTTGATTTGAGCGAAGTTCAGGCCCAGGCTATCTTAGAGATGCAGTTGCAGCGCCTGACAGCGCTTGAGAGAGATAAGGTAGAAAACGAATATCTCGAGCTTATAAAAAAGATAGAAATGTATAAGGCAATTCTAAAAAGCGAGAAAAAGATTCTAGAAATAGTTAAAGATGAAGCATTGGAATTAAAGAAGAAATATGGAGACGAGCGAAGAACCGAGATAGTAGGAAAAGTAGAGGATATTGAGATAGAAGACCTGATCAAAGAAGAGGACATGGTTATTACAATAAGCCACGCGGGTTATTTAAAACGCCTGCCGGTAGACGCTTATAGGCGCCAGAAGCGGGGTGGAGCAGGCGTTACAGGCATAGATATGAAAGAAGAGGATTTTGTAGAGCATTTATTTATTGCGTCCACGCATGAGTACATATTGTTTTTTACAAATAAAGGCAGGGTTCACTGGCTTAAGGTTTATGAAATCCCTCAGGCAAGCCGTTCAGCAAGAGGAAAAGCAATTATAAACCTGTTGCAGCTCGAACAAGGTGAAAACATCTCCTCTTACGTAAGAGTGAAAGAATTCAAAGAAGACAATTTTGTTATCATGGCAACTAAAAACGGCCTTATTAAAAAGACAGATCTCATGGCTTATTCGAACCCAAGAAAAGGTGGCATTATTGGCATTACGCTTGAAGAGGGCGATGAACTGATAGATGTGTCGCTGACAGATGGAACACAAGAAATATTAATGGCAACTCATTCAGGCAAGGCCATACGTTTTCCTGAAAAACAAGTGAGAGATATGGGCAGGGGCGCCAAAGGCGTAANNGCAGTAGGCCTTAAAATAGTCAATGACCAGGATGAGCTTATGGTTATAACCCAGAAGGGCATGATTGTCCGTTTGAGCGTAAAAGATATAAGATCCACAGGAAGAAGCGCGCAAGGCGTGCATATAATAAAACTTGATTCAGGCGATACTGTTTCATCCATCGCCCACGTAGTCCCTGAAGAAAAAGAAGAAGAGCAAACCTCTTAGTTGCCGAACCTGTCCTGAGCGAAGTCGAAGGAGGTATCCTACGAGGTTGAATAGGTCATTGTCCCCATCGTCTAGCCTGGTCTAGGACATCAGATTTTCGATCTGACGACCGGGGTTCAAATCCCCGTGGGGACGCCACTCTAAAGAAACTAACACACAGCCGCATAGGAGGCCTAACAGCTCCATACCACAAAGGTACGGGGCAGGGTGTAAAACGTCAATTATTCTTTCTGGTTAATATGGCTTTTAGCCATACAGTTTGTTTTAAAAATCATCCATGGTTATCCTCCAGAAGGAGGCACGTAAGTTGCTTGAGAAAGTAAATAAAGGAACATAGGCTTCAAATGACCCATGCTCCCTACCTCCCTTGACATTTCTCCCTTTATAGTATATACTAATGATAGAGTTTATAAAAGAATTATAAGTATCTGAAGTACGGTAAATCAGTAAAAAATCACTCAAATCAAGGTACTTGTGCCATGGGAACCTCAATATTAAACAAGATAAGCCAGGTAATTATGAATAATAATACCTGGCTTTATTATTATGTTCTAACAATATATCTGGGGCATTGCCTCTTAATGAATATGGCCTCTCTCCCATGGCAGGCCTATCTCACCATAGAGACATGCCCTGGATGTTGATTAGGAAAGAAGGACTAAATGTTAGACTGGCAGAATAAACCCTGGATTAAGATAATATCAACAGTTCTTATAGCGGCTTTTCTTACATATGACATAGCCTGGGCAACGGACTTTACCCCTCTCCAGAAAAAACAATACGTTTCTCGAAGCCTATTTAAGAATAAAAAAGTCGATCAGACTACCATAAGCTCCCAGAATGAACAAAGCCTTGAAACAATAAAAGACGCTCTGTCTCATAAAAAGAATAATAATATAAAAGATTCTATATATCACAAAGACTCTACTCTTAGCTTAAAAGCTTCTTATATTAATGATATAGCTAATATATATATCAATGATACTCTTGGTAAAGTAATAGATTCTTACACTCCTCCTGATCCAAAAGGAACCATAATCCATATCCAGGATTTACACACTAACCCAGAAGCATCTCTTAACTTAGCAAATATCTTAGAGATTCTAATTAAAGATTATGATCTTAACTTAGTTTGTTCAGAAGGAGCAACTGGCTTAGTAGATACATCATCTGTCTCAAACTTCCCAGATAAGGATGTAAGGGAAAAAGTCGCTCGAGTCTTTGTTAACTCAGGAGAACTTACAGGAGAAGAGTATCTATCTATAGTAAAGTTCCCTAATCTACCTATCTGGGGCATAGAAGATAAAGACATATACTTCCAACATATCATAGAATTCAATAAGATAATAAAGTTCTCCAAAGATGCCCTGAATCTTATAAATCAAATAAAAGATGAGTTAAATAACCTAAAGCCAAAGATATATTCAAAAGCTCTACTAGACCTAGATTCCAAAGAAATTGAATATGAAGAATCTAAATTAGATACTACTAAATATTTAGAATATCTATTGAGTTTAAACAATGACATAACCCTATCTAACTATAAGAATATCAATATCTTTAAAGAATCCTACAAAGCTGAAAAGACAATAGACCAGTCTAAGATTATAAAAGAATCTCAAGAGATCCTATCAATCCTCCAATCTATCTTAAAAGATAAGGACAATAAATCTGAGATAAAGTCATTATCAATAAAAGCATCTCTATTCAAAGATAAGAAAATCTCCCCATTCTCATTCTATAGCTATTTGGATGAATTAGCCAGGCGCCATTTAAAAGAAGATATAAATAAATACCCTGCTTTAACCCAATTTGTAGATTATCTAACCAAAATAAACTCCCTTGATTCCAATAAGCTCTTTAATGAAATAGAAGAACTCACTTATGATATAAAAGACCTTATCTCAGACAACCCTAACCAGAAACTCCTCACTAAAGCCTTAAGGAACATACATTTCTTAGAAAGCTTCTTTAACCTTAAAGTCTCGAATGAAGAATTAGAATATTATTTTAAAGATAAGGATAGCTTTAAAGTAACATTCTTTGAAAGCTACTTAAAAGAAAACCTTCAAAAATACAATATAGATTCTTTCATAAATTATAACCCAGACCTAATAGATAAAAACCTACCAGACCTCGAGAACTTCTACGAACTTGCCCATAAAAGAGACCTGGCAATGTTTAATAACGCCATAAGTGAAATAGAAACTCGTAAACCTAAATTAACAGCTCTAATAGCAGGAGGGTTCCATACACAAGGCATAACAAAGCTATTAAAAGACAACAACTACTCTTATGTAGTTATCTCTCCATATTCAAAGACAACTATAGATGAAGAGAACTATAGAAACTTATTAGCAGGGAAGAGAAAACCATTAAAAGAGCTAATATCTGAGCTTAATGAGAAACTAAGATCTCCTATGGGGTTTGCGGATAGGGAATTTCTAAAAGGCCTTGAAACAAGAGAGCCTTTGCTCCATAGATTTATTATTCTTTTAGTAGCCGTATTACTTAGCAAAGCTCCAATAGAGCAGAACCAGATAGAATCCATACTTCCTACTGGATTCAAAGAACAGTTTGAAGGCCCCATTGAAATTCGCCAGAACGAAGCCAGCGTTATTCATATATACTACAAAAATAACTATTTATCTTTAACTAAAGAAGGCGCTATAGCTAGTTCAACCGAGGCAGAGTTTAAAGCTGCTATAACGCAAGTGGCTGTTATTGGTCCAGATGCCCGACTGCCTTTTATGGGAACATATTCAATGAAACTAGACAGATATCGTTTAGTGCTTCCTGTTGTGTTTAGGCGTCTAGTAAAAAATAACAAGGTAGATTTACGACTAAACGAATACGGGGTAATTAGCATGATTGAATCACAAGAAGGAAAATATAGATTAACTAGAGATGGCAGATTTAATATAGGAAGAGCAATAAAAGACTTGTCAGGTTTCAAAGCTGACTCTGAAGTGGTTCTAGTAGGCGTTGGCAATAAGATTGAAATTTGGCCAAAGACAAAATTTGAAGCAGAGTTTAAACATCCTAAAGAGCCTGGAATAGCTAGTAATATTATCAGGATTCGGGACAGCCATAGAGCATTTTTTGGAACATATAATAGAATTGTAGATGAAGGATATAGGATCGGAATTCCGACAGAACTAAGAAGCCGCATATCAAGCGGTAAGGTTATACTTCAAGTCATAGATAAAAATCTTATCAGAATATTTGACCAAGAAGAATGGTTGAGTTTAGTCAAAGAACAAAGTGTGCCTGATAAAATATTTGCGTCAGCCTATTATGCTGAATTAGATGCAACTGGTCGCGTACTTATGCCAGAAGGGCTTCAACAGTTTGTTGATTTCAAAACTGGAAGCAAAGTTAAACTAATTGGAGCCGGAGAATTTTTGGAGCTTTACCTGGAAGAAGCATATCAAAAACCAGCAAAGGTTCTAGGGGGACTAGGAAAAGGCGCAGCTAAAGAAGAAAGCATAGCTGAAAAATACACAGTTTCCATAGATTCTAAAGGCAGATTAACAATTCCAGAAAAGTACAGAGAGAAGTTTAAGCCAGGCATGACTTTACTCTTACAACCAACTAATGAAGGTGCCATTAGGGTTTTTGATCAAGAAAAGTGGCTAGAGGCAGTTAATAAGGGAGCGCCTGATGAATTATCAGAACGTATCTTGTATCAGAGAGGCATGTTTGGAAATGTATTCCCTGCAGCTGTTAAAATGGAAAAGTCCGGCTTGCTACGGTTTTTAATACCGGAAGAAGCCTTTAATATCATTAGTTTTAATAAAGCCGGTACCGTTGAATTTATGGACTTTGGCAGTTATTGGGAAATTAGGCCAGTTGGTAAGGATGTCCAAAATAAAGCAAGACAAAGGACGGAGTTATCCCGTATCCGGGCTAAAAAGTTTGGCGAGTTGGAAACCCGGGCTATTGATAATGTTAAACAAGTACGCCAACAATTTAAATCCAATCCAGATTCTTTTATTTCTTCATCAAAAGATACAAAAGTTAATTGGATAATAGACTACATGGAAAAAGATTCAGGGTGTTTTATAGGTTATGGGGATTTTTCTAAAATCTCTGTTTTTAATAAGGTGTTTATACCAAAAATAATTGATAAGCTTATCCCTTTGACTATTAGCGCGGCTAATGCCATTTTAAATCAATATAGAGGCGGCGTTGTCAGGACAGGCGGCGACGAAGTAGGTTTGGCGCTCCCATCCACGTTAACTCTAGAGCAAGTTAATAATATAAGATTAGAACTTCAACTTGCGCTTAGCGAGTTTTTATCTGATTATTATGGATTTGTTAAGGTTGATGGCGTGAGTGATGAAAATATAGATGAGATAAATAAAGCCTTAAATACAGATGGCATGGCAGGAGTGTATAAAGATAAGGATGGTTTTTTCCTGTTGTTCGATAAGGCAAAGCCGTATTTAGAAACAGTCGCTATGATAAATAAGAGCTTGAAAGACAAAAATATTGTCATAAGCATATCAGAACGGGATTCTGTACCTTTTGAGATACCAAGCCCAAGAATAAATTTTGGCATAGTAAAGGCAGTAAATATCCAGGGGAAAGACGCCCATGCCAATTATGGCATTACCATGAGGCATGCGGAATATATACAAAGCAAGGCTAAAAAGAATAATTTACACGGGGCGACATCTGATGCTCTGGGAGAATTTGATGATTTTGATGAAAAAATGGCAAAGGCTTCTGCGAAAAAGTTATCCATAGAAGATCGCAAACTAATAACCGAACAATACACTCAATCAGGCATTGAGTTATTTTATGACCAGATTGACGAGCTTTTCCCGATTGTAAAAAGAGAATATCTTTTATACGCAGTCCAACGGATGCCTTCAGCGGCTATAGGCACTACGGTTTTGGTAAGGGGGCCGCCGGATAATTTTTATATAGTTACTAAATTAGAAGACGAGTCAGTTATTATCAGGAAAATCGAAATGGTATATGAGCCTCAGGGGGATTTCAGAGCCAAAGTAGAAGAAGCAATAAAGAGCGGGAAAGAGACTCCTGACACCTTGAGACAGAGATGGTTGAATGGGTATGGGTTTAAAATAACAAATGAGTATGTTGGAGAACAGCCAGATCATACAGTCGGGAATAATATTATCAGCGCTGAAATAGAAGCGCTTAATAAGATACTAGAGGAAGAAAAGGAAGGGGTTGTTGTTTTCCAAGAGGAATATCTTAAGGCGTTTGCGGATAGACTTTCTGATGAAGCGAGTAAAGGGGTTAAAGAGTCTGCAGATGTAAACGTAAAAGTTATTTTAGGGGTGGTAAGGATTGCAAAAGAAGATTTAGAAAAGGCGACAGAACAATATCTAGATATACTTGATGATTTAGCAAAATTTGCCTGGCCTAGCTCATTTTTCAATCTCCCGTCTCCCGAGAACATAGTTAATATTGATGCAAAAGACAATAAAGGCGCTCTGGCGCATAATAGATCAATAGAGCGCAAAAGGTTTAAAACTATTTTGACCGGTTATTATGGAGAGCAGATTTTAACCGACAATGATTTAGATACATATATGTTATTGGAAGAAGCTGCGCAGCCAGAAGTCCTTGAAGTAACCGGGATAGTTGAAAGAGATAGATTAGACGCGAATGAAGCCATAGCGAAAAGAATAAAACCCGAAGAAGGAGAAACCCTTAAAAAATTATCAGATATTTTGGATCCACGGAAAGTTGATTCTATTGCTGATGAGCTTATTGGATATTTTGACGAACTTTTCAGGCTGAATACACAACCTAAAATCTGTATATTATATGATAACGACGGAGATGGACTTTCCGCAGCCAGGAATACGGAGGCGTTTATAAGGCACTATGGAAAATTATCAGGGATTGAGAATGTCGAGATTGCCTTGAGAGAAGAAGGCCCCATTAAAGATGTTAAAAGGAAGTCAGACGAGATAAGAGAATTGAGAGAAAACGAAAATTATAACAGCGTAATAGTCCTAGATCTTTTCTGGGGAAATCTCGTAAGCGGCATTGATATATCGGTAGACCATCATGAATTGAACGGAAACGAGCAGGCTATTAAAGAGGAATTAAAAGCCAAACATAGCGGCAATATAATATTAGTAAACCTTGAAAAGGCAGGGTATAAAGGCCAGTCAAAATTTATGCCGGCTTCTATACTTACTTTCTCATTATTGGATTATACTTTACGTAAGAAGGGGGAGGAATCAGGGCTTACAACCCCAGAAGGATGGGGGCTGTCCCTTGATAACTATCTGGATGCCGGTATATTATACGATTGGGCAGATACTTTCTGGGGGCTTAATGATCCTGAAAGCGCGAATATTATAAACGTATTGATACTTACGGGAAAAGACGGTTTAAGCCTTGTAGAGGGAGGAAATAGCATAGAAGAGTTGAGGAGATTTTACGGGCTTATAATAGAAAAGGTTAATGGGACGCTTGGCAGGATGTTCAGAGAGAATGAAAGTAATGAAAACATTGTTTTTGCCTATCTTAGCGATGAAGATACTTCTATAACAGTTGAAGAGAAAAGATTTAAATTGACAGAGATTATAAAATTACTGGGCTCTAAGCGCGAGGTGGAAAGAGATATTACAACAAGGCGTGTTTTAATATTTGCGGTTAAAGATACAAGAGACGGCGAGGCTGTTCTAAAGTATAGTTTAAGGTTTGACGGAGATAGAGCAAAGTTTATTTTATCCACAAATCCACGGGAAGGACAGAAGAGTTTTATCGACACGCTGCAGGAAAAGTTCCCGGGCAGGTTTGATGGCGGAGGCCACCCCGGAGCGATTTCAGTGAGAGAAAACGTAAGTGATGCTGATGATTTAGAAGCAAAGGCCAGAGAGTTTAACAATATAGCAATAGAAATAATAAGAAGCATCAGGAAAGATTTTACACATCAAATTGGCAAAGGTCTTAAAGTAACCGAAATATCTGACAGAGATGATAAGAAAATAGCCAGAGTAGAGAATATTGCTGATAGCGAATTCTTAGGAGATATAGAGCTTACCAAAGAATTAGACGACCAGATATTGATCAAAGCATTAACCAGATTAAAAGAAACCGCAGATGGCTCCCACAAGCCTATTCTGGAAGAATTTCTTGCATTGCTCCAAACATCACCGCCAGAGTTTTATACATACTCTAAATTAATAAAGAATCTATTTGGTTTTGCCCGGTCCCAAGACAATCTAATAGCCCTCCATCAAGCTCTTAGCGATAATCCTTTAGCCGTATTCCATGAGATATGCGAATACTTAGCCCAGTCAAAGGCCTTAAAATTAACATTAAAAGAAAGCACACTCGCAATATCTATAAATAACAGCCCATTTACCATTAGCCTTAATGACGAAGCATTAGCCATTGCACATAAAGACTCTACTAGCCCGCATTATCTGCTACGCGCCTTGCAAAAAGAGATATTTGGAAAACGGGACATAGAATTAACTGAGAAGATAAGAGCAGAGCAAAACTTTGCCTTACATTTTAGATCTTTGGATTCAATTAATCCTTTGGAAGCGTTAAAAGATGATTTTGTAAGAAAATATATCACCCTTCTTTTACAGCAACGATATTCTAAATTTGACCTTGACCCAAAATTAGCCGAACGTATCATATCTACCTTGGCATCTCATACGGATAATCCAAAAGAAGCTCAACATGCCCTATATTCGGAAGTTATTGATTTCAGGACAGACGCTAAGTTTAAAGCAGCTTATGCGCGTTATAAAGTAGGGCAAAAATTCGAACCAACCATGCGGCTTTTCTTGCCTTATATTGATGAGTTGATTAATAAGCAAGGAGAGATATTGATTATTGATGTTGGTTGTGGGAATAATGCCTTAGGCGCGGAAATTGTAAATAGGAGAGAAAAGGTTGAAGTAACAGGCACAGATATTTTTGATTGGCATATTGATTTTTCTAATCCAAAATTAAAATTCAAAGTTCAGGAAGATCCAAGAAGATTACCATTTAAGGATAATGAGGCAGATTTAATTATACTTCATGCTGTGCTTCACCATGTTGCATCCGAAGACATGCCCTATCTTTTAGCAGAAATAAAAAGAGTTCTTAAACCAGGCGGAAGAGTGTTAATTCTAGAAGATACTTCTTCTCACATAACATGGACAGATATGAAAGAGGATATCCTTGAATTAAAATATATGTTTCTTTTGTTTACTCGGGAACAGCAAATTAAATATTACAGGTTTCATGATTGGTATGCAAACATAGTGGTTGGCGGCTTAGAATCCATGTTTATGCCTTATGAGAATTTTGGGAAAAGAACTATTGAAAATTGGGTTAGTTTTTTGCAGATGCATGGATTTTTAATTTCCAATACCGAATTCATTCATTCTCAGGCGGAATGGTTTCATCAGTCTCCCGCAGGTTTTATCGTTGCAGAAATATCTCTTAATAAAAATGGGATACTTTCTTTTGACAGGTTTCTTGAGATGCGTCGGGAAGCACGAGTAGGAGGTAACGAAAGATTGGAAATGTTAATTGAGTGGGCGCTCTGGGAATTGCATGAGGCAGGAGATACAAGAGTAGAAGACATCTCACTTAGTAGTTGGCACCTGAGTTATCTGGCCGCTAAGGGAGAGCATTTCCCATCTTTGTATCCCTTTTCAAGTGAAGCTAGCTATGCTTGGAGGCAAGCGTATAAAGACGCACCTTTGGGATCAATAATTCCTATCGCAAAATACAGCCTCGCCGAATTTAAAGAAAAAGGCATGCCTGTTGGAGAACAGGTTAGCTTTATAAATACTGTATTAGAAATGATATGGGGAAAAGTTGGCGGCAGTAGAAAGGTTTCTCCAGAGGCGATTGAATGGGTAGTAAGAGAACTTTTGTCATTGGAAAGAATGCCAAAGCCGGCAGAAGAATTAATATTAAAATTACTCGATGATTGGTTAGGCTTAAACTGGCAACTCGGTCTCGGCGCTGCTTTTAGTTATATGTTTAGTTCTACTTACATTTTGGTTGATATTGCGAAAGATAGAGATTCTATCGTGAAGGGCAATGCTTTAAGGGTATTGGAGAAGCTGCATAGAAGAGAAATTGCCAGCATTTTATTTTGTCTGACACCTGAAGCAGAATTTACTAAAGAGGATGTATATATAGTAGAACAGCTATTTGCCGAAGCAATAGCTAGGATAAAAACTGGAAGCATGCCATTTGAAAGGCTTAAAGAAGTAGTTCAAGATGTAGAGGGCGCATTATTTTCTAATATGCGGCAAAGATATATTATGATAAGAAACCTCTTTGCGGTAGAAGCACCTATTCTAATCGGCGACCCTCGGCTACCTCTTGCAGGTTCATTTTCCGAGTTTTCCATTACCAACCAAGATTCCAGAACAGGCAACCTCATGGGCAAACTTTTTGATGCTGCCGGTAAGATGGTAACAGAAGGCATTGTAGCTATAGAAGAAAATGGCTATCTATCCTTCGGGAATGCTAAAGATCAAACTATTCTCTATGTAAAAGATGGCAAAAAAGCAAGGATAAAGCTGGGTAAAACCACTGCGATACCCAAAGGCCTCTTTACGCAAGTTGAACTAGCCAGGCTAAATACTGAAGTATCTGGATTAGGAGACTATGTAAAAAAATTTATCTCATCAGGCAGAAGAGTTCAGCTTATAGAGGACAATGAAAATATCTTTGGCTTTTCTGATGGGGATACTTTATATATTACTAAGGAGATGCTAAAGCATAAAGACCGCCTTCTTCATGAATTAGGAGAAGGTTTTTTTGCTTTACATCCAGAATCGCTTCCGAGGGGCATAAATGCCCATACATTCTTAAGAGGATGCGGTAAAGATATAAGAAACCTTATGCCGCAAATAAATAATATAGATTCTATAACTACAGAAGAACTTATCAGTTTCATACAGACTAAACTACAGGAAGCTAAATTACCAGAAAGACAAAACGAAGCTGAATTTGCCCTTATAAGACATAATTACGGAAAAGGGCTAAGAGGCAGAGAGCTTATATACGGCCTACAGGACAGGATGTTTGGAGAAGGAATAAATGTTAAATTTAGTGAGGAGATAGAAGCAAAACAAATTAAAGGTACAGGATACTTATTAGATAAAATTGGTAAACGCTTAAGCAAATTAGACCCGATAATAGTGTTAGCAGTGATAGAAGAGGAGTTTAGGGACGGGAAGATAAGCAAGGATTTATACGATACTACGCGCAGCTTGGTCATAAAGCGTGACAAGGAATTTATAAAGTTAATCTTGGAGAATATACCTCCTCGCGGACATGAACTTAATTTAAGCGCTGCTGCGAGAGCTCCTCCGGTTATTATTTTGATAAATTCAAATCATGGACGAGACACCAGAGCGATAAAACCTGTAGGGTTGGCCAGGATCAGCAGTTCTCTTAAGATAAAGGGATTTAGAGTGGAATTTATCGATGCTTCATACGAGAATCTAACGCCTCAACAAGTGTTTGAAAGAGTAAAGGCTATCAGCGAAGAAATGGATGCCAAAGTTATAGCTGGTTTTTCTTCGTTGCCTAATGACTCAGAGTGGTTAAAGTCTACTACAGAATTATTCAATGAGGGTACAAAGGGAGATAAGATATTGCTGGTTGCAGGGGGATATCTTCCTACGATGAGATACGCAGAATTTTTACAGGACTTCCCTAATATAGATTTTGCCATAAGAGGAGAGGGTGAGATAGCAATAGTTGAATTAATAGAGGCCATAAAAGACAAGCGCTCAATAGAAGATGTCCATAATTTGATATATAGAAACGCAGACGGCGTGGTAATGGTTAATCCTCATCTTTTATTAACCTCTGAGCTGCTTGAAAGAGAGCCATTTATTGATTACTCATTATTAGAGACGTCTTCCGCCAATGTTTTTATTAAAAAGGCTATGATTGATACTGCTCACGGCTGTCCAGGTAATTGCAAGTTCTGCGGTATACACGCATTTTTTGAAGAAAGAACAGCAGGTAATTTAGATTCAAAGAGACAATTAATCTGGAGGCCTCGTTCGGCAAAAAGGGTAGTAGATGAGATGGAGTTTTTGCACTACTGGTATGGGATAGAAGGATTTGATATTGTAGATGATGATTTTATTGGGCTTAGTCCAGAGAGAGCCGAAGAGATAGCAGATGAGATTATGCGCAGAGGGTTAAAAATTAAGTTTTGGTTCTTAACTAGGGCAAAAGCTATTATTGGAAACGAAAAGGTGTTTAGAAAATTAAAAGAAGCAGGGTTAACGCAGGTTTATTTAGGAATAGAAAGCGCAGATTCAGAACAACTGCGTTATTATGCAAAGGGAATTACTGCCGAAGAAAACTCAAAGGCTATCAGCATTATTCAAGAATTAGGCATAGATTTAAGAATAGGCCTGATTAATTTTTATGAATTTACTACATTTGAGCAATTAGAAAGGAATACTGCCTTTATAGAAAGGCACAATCTTCAAACTGCAGTGCCAGGTATGATGATAAAATTATTAGTCTATAAAAAGACAAGGCTTTACGACGAGCTTTTAAAAAGGCATGTCCCGCTTACAAAGATAACAGATAGTATATGGGATTATCCTTTTAGAGATCCAGATATTGAAAAATTTTATAATGCAACGAACGGATTCTCAAAAAGAGTACACCCGTTTGCCTCGCATTTTAGGTCTTTGGTGGACTTAGGATATTTTGAGCCAACCGCCTTGACCGCGAAGGCAAAAGAGGTTTATAGCGATATTCGGCACATAGAGTTTGATTTCTTTAAAAAGGCTTTAAGGATATTTAAAAACAGCATAGGCCGAAATACCTATATGGCATCCCTGGAAATCCTTGCTTTAGCCGACGAAAGAGAAAAAGAGACTCAAGAAAAAGTAACAGACTTCAATAACTGGGCTGCGACGAATGGCTATGGTGAATATGCATTTTCTTTTGGTTCCGCAGCATTGCCTAAAAAACCTGTTTTTCAAGATGTTGAGTTAAGTGCCCAAAATAACACTGTCCCTATGTCGCCCAAGAAAGGATGGCATGCGATTAAGTTTGATCGAGTATCCGCCTTTAGTTTAACAAAAGCCATTAGCGAAGCTATTGAAGCAAACGGGCCAGAGATAGAAAAGGTAATAGAGATACTCGGGCAAAATGCAAGCTTTTCATGGATAAAAAACACTACGACACAAGATTTTATTGCCTTGCGCAAATATTTAGTAGGGCGGTTTGGGGTTGAGATGTATGCAGGCGCTAACTTGGTTATTACCGGAACACAGCGCGATTATATTATTGCTGCTCTTGAGGAGGCCGCTTTTTTACGGCAAGAAGCCTTGACCATCCTGCAAAAAAGGTATCCTGCCTGGAACAATGTGCGTTTAGAAGATTTTAAAGGTATCGTTAATGCTATAGCTACTACTGCGTCTTTTCATCTGAGAAAACATGTACGAAGCCTGGATCAAAGAAAGCATTATAGAATCTGGCGTGGGTCAATAGAATTAAATATTCATAGGGTGTATGCCTTAGGAGAGGCTGTGGCGGCAGCGGTGAATGAAGTAGGCCCTGGCGCAGGCAATATTTTTGAGCGTCTTACCTCAGAAAACAACATCAGGTTTAATTGGCTAAAAGGGTTAGATAAAGGAGAGTTTATAGATTTAGTTAAATATATAGCAAAGCAATACGGTAACTACTATACCTTTCCTGTTTATTTCTGTGGCCCCAATTTAATCATTACTGCCGCGCAATGGCAGTTTTTCTATGATGTTTTAATAACAGCGAAGTCTCGACGCCAACAAGCCTTAGATAGTATTAAAAAGGAGCATCCGGGCTGGGATAATGTTACAATAGATGACTTTTTGAAAATGCCCCAGTTACTTACATCGCGGGGATACAGATATGAAGAACAAAAAGAAAAATTACAGGCGCTAGATTTTCAAAATATTCGAGACTGGGTAAGAGCTTATATACTAGAACATTACAGGGTTCCTTCTCAAGAAGAAATTAGAGATGAGTTTTTCTTACCTGTAGGATATATCAGAAGCATTTTTCCCTTAGCACAGTTACAGAAACTAAGCCCAGATTCAGCGATTATTTTAATAGACCAGTTTAATCGAGGGGAACAGCCTTTAGAGATCTCTGATTGGATATTTTTGCAGGGCCTAAAGTTATCCAAATCGGAAGTAACTATTCGGCAGGGGGTAGAGCTTTTGGAACGAGCGCTTATTTTATATAGGACAGAATCTAATAAGCCGGGAGAGGAAAAGTGCCTCTATGTGTTAGGGAGGGTCTTTGAGGACCTCTATACTAGGAACATTACAAGTAAAGATAGGAACAAGGAACGCTTAACTTACTATCGAGCCAGGGCGCTTCAATGTTATCTAGAGGCAGCAAGGTTGGCCGTAGGGCTGATAGGGCGAGGGGGTACTTACAATGGTAAGCAAACAGAAAAAATATCTTCTGCTTTATGCAGAGGCGATAGAAAAAAATCCCCACTAAGATTTTATTATGGCGATTACCATCCTGATACTTATGCTGATGTTGCTTGTGGCCGCCTTGAGGATGTGTTTGTAATGTTAGTAGAGCGGAGAGGATTACCTTGGAACGAAATTTTAGAAAGAATAAAATCTATGTCAGACGAAGATCAACATACGAGAGAAATGAGAAGGTTAATAGCTGAATCTCGGCCGGACCCAAAGGAACTTCCCGAATTAGCTCGTCTATTTATCGCAGAGGCTGAGTATCTGGGCGCCGGAAAATTATCCCCAGAACTTATAAGGTCTACCTGGGAGAGAATAATACCTAGGGTGCACTATTCATATGAGGGAGTTAGTGCCTTAGCCGGCGCAGCATTAGATGCAGCCTTAGCCTACGAAGACAAGCTTGCTTTAAGGCATTTATTTATCGAGAAATATCAGGATAGAACCGCAGTTTTAGAAAATAAGGCATCGAGAAGGATAGAGGCAGAGGAGAGAATAGAGCAAAAGATAGAAGAGATAGGCAAGGCAACTACAGGCGCATACATTGATTTTATCAGGGCGTTTTTAGCCGGGGCAAAAAAGTCATTAGGAGAAAACGCGTATGCACAGTTTATAGGAAAAGACCAGCAGGATCTATTAAAAGGGTTGGAGGCAATAAAAAGAGCATTCTCTTATCTACAAGATGGCAAATTTGAGGGGCAGGCAGTGGATATGTATTTTATCTGCGCCGCAGCCATTTTATTTCATTTAGGCTCAATTCCAGGTACAGTTGGCGGCAGAGGACAATTGGCCGCGAAAATATTAAAAGCTTCTACATTGCCGGGTGTGGAAGAAAAAGATAAGGAACAGTTTATTAATAATGTAATGAAGGGTATTGCCAGCATGAACCGGATAAATAACACTACCCAAACAACAATGTTTTCTTTAGAAACAAGGATTCTTCAGGATGCAAGCGAATCTATAGAATCGCCATCAGCAAAGCGGGCGGAACTTTTACGTGGTATTAAAGAGATGCTTTTAAAAAGAAAAAGCTTTATTTTTGCTATTGATAAAGATGGGAGCCTTGTTGACGCAAATAGCCTGATAGACAGAGAATCTGCTTTGCTGCTTCTTGAGATTTTTGAACTTTACTTCGAGTTATTCAAGACAGGGTTTCCATTTATAGTTTTCACTAATAATACTAAAAAAAGCTCTATAGAAAACGTCTGGAACGGGCTTATGGATGTTTTTCAAGAACAATATGAACGCCTTCCCGATGAAGAGAAGCAAAAAAAGAAGAAAGAACTTTTTTCTAACTTTATCATTGATTCCTCAGGAGGGGAGATTTGGGTGTGTAATGAGGAAGATAGTTTTGTCAGCATGGATGAAATAGTTATGGATGAGAATTCGGTAGCCAGCATAAAAGCAGTTTTGGAAAAAGTTATTGATGAACATAAGAGCGCGGTAGAAGGCGCTTCTGTCCCGTTAACGCCTTATGGCGAAAGGATAGATATCCGCAAAAGCGATAAAGGGAATGTAATACAGGTAACTTTTTATCCTACTGGTAAGGATATACCGAAGGGACTAAAGGATGCTTATGACGTGGATCATACAAAGCGCGCCCTATTAAAAGAAGCAATAGTAAAATTAATAAAAGAGAGGGGCATCAAGGGTATAACCGTCGAGGTTTCTGGAAAAAGTTCTATAGATATTGCTTCAGGTGATAAGCGCATGCGCATGGAACGACTGGTGACTTTTCTTTCGAAGCGTTTAAACTTAACGGAAGAAGATATCCGTGAGATAATTATTTATTTTGGGGACGAATTTTACCCAGGAGGAGGAGACTTTTCTCTGAAAGAAATTGTAGCATTACTGGTTAATCTGGGCAAGGCAAGGGCGTTAGGCA
Source organism: Candidatus Omnitrophota bacterium (assembly GCA_003485765.1). GTDB lineage: Bacteria > Omnitrophota > Gorgyraeia > Gorgyraeales > Gorgyraeaceae > UBA10183. The sequence continues at coordinate 23,028 of DNHS01000050.1, forward strand.
GCGAAGCGGCTAGCGCTGGCAGTAAGTTCATTAATCCAGACACAGATGATTTATTGGGGCCAGCCAGGATGCGGGCATATTTAAAGGGGATTGTTGCTTTGCTTCAAGAATTTGTTGTTCAGGATTATACAACAGAGTGGATTTCCAAACTTATATTTGCTTCTCTCCAGAAGGGAGAGTGGGATTTTGGAGAGACAATCTTGCTGGCAGCTCTTATAAAAAGATACCATACCCTGGAGGAGAATCTTTGGGATTTAGTTTTTGCTTCCAGAGGGAACAAGAGATTTATGGAGGCGTTAGCTGAGTTTGAAAACAGAAATTCTGTTTTAGCGGCAATATTGCAGGCATTCTTTAACGCAGAGGCGCGCCAGGAGGGTGAATGCGCGGTTTTAATTGCCTTTATAAAATCGGATGCAACAACAGGAACTATTCAGCAGAAAGAAGAAAAGTTATCTTGGTGGAGGAATAGAATTTATGAGTATAAATCCGCAGCTGTCAAATTAGACAACGCAGCTCAATTCTGGAAAACAATAGATGAAGCGCTGGATCCTCTTATAGATGTGGACGTTGACATAGGAGCTGGTTTGGCAATCGAATCTTTCTCCTCAGCGACAAGGAGGAGAAGACTTGTTTTGAAGCACGATGAAATTCGCTTGCCACCCGCCGTCGGACAAGACTCCGGCAAAGGCAATGCCATTGGCAAGCTCTTTGATAGCTCTGGCAATATGGTGGTAACAGGCGTCCAAGCCGTACAGGAGGGCGATTATCTTGTGTTTAAAAAGGACGGCAATATTCTCTATGTCAAAAACGGCAACGAAGCAAAGGTGAAGGTAATAAGTTTACCTACTGTCAAGGTTGATTTTAAAGATGCAGATTTAACTATCTTAGACGAAAGCCTCAGGAATTACATAATACAATTCATCTCAGGCAAGGAAGTTATACTCATAGAAGACAATGAGCATATAAAGGGCTTTGCAGACAAAGAACATCTCTATATTAGTAAATCTCTCCTGAATAACCCCATAGCATTATTCCATGAACTTGGTGAACAATATTTTGCCCAACACCCAGAGCTACTCCCAGAAGGCGTAAATAGCCACACATTCTTAAGAGGATGCGGTAAACATATAAGAGAATTGCTAAAAGATAGAGAATTCACCGACCCAGAAGAACTGATAACATTCCTAGAAACTAATCTTCCGCAAGAAAGGCACAACCCAGCAGAATTCGCCCTTATAAGACATAATGCCAAACTTGGCCTAACAAGCAGAGAGCTTATATACGGCTTACAAGACAGGGTGTTTGGGGAGGGTAGAAATGTTGGGTTTAGTGAGGAGTTGCAAGCAACTATCAAACAGCCATCCATAGCAATCAGATTGTTGGCAAGATTAAAAGTAGCCATATCTATTGCATTAATACTTTTACTTACATTGGTAAATCCTGTGAATGCGAGCGACGGAATAGGTGGCGGCGATATAAGCGGTATTGGCGCAATGCCGGAAACTTTAAATACGGCTCTACAGTTAAGCTCAAGCAGTGATCCAATAATGTTTCTGTTGTACGGAGGATTGGTTGTTGTGGTAATTGTTCTATCAGTTTTGTTATTCTATTTTAAAAAGAAGATTACGGGAATTCAAGAAAAGATAAAAACTGCAAATAGAAAATATAGAGGTAGCCCCATTGTTCAAACTTTTGGAGGAGAAGGAGCATATGGGGGTGCATATGCCTCTCCTCAGCACTGGTATAGAGGACAAGCGGCAGATGAGCACGCAGAGAAAATAAACAACTATAGAAACGAGCAAGAGAAAGCGCGAAAAGTGATCAAAATTTTGAGCATTGGAGCAGGTATATTATTATTAGGCATATTAGGGTTGATCTTATTACAGGTCGCAGGATTTGAATCTGGTTTTACATTAATTCCAGTTCCTACGCAGATTCCAACATTAACCCCAACTTTTACGCCAACGCTTCTTCCAACTCAAACACTGCTTCCTACAGCAATGCCCACAATAATACCCATTCCTATGGGTTCAGATACTATATTAGGTATAGAAAAAGAGGGCATACCGGCATTTATCTTTTTGTTTGTAATAATTGCTGGTTTCTTGTGGGTTTTATTCCGCCCAAGAAAAGACGGAGACTCGTCTCATTTCCCATTAAATGTTAACTATCAAGCAGTAGCTGCTAAATTACTTCAATCAGGCAAGAAAATAGATGAATTAATACCACCCAAGTCTTATTTCTATGAAATAAAAGAAGACGGAAAAGATGACCAGACAGTATTTAATGAATTAAAGGATAAAGTGGTACATAAGATCATAGATACATTCCAACAAAATGGCGTAGCGCTTAATAGAGATAGATTAATAGCTCTTATAAATACAGTAGCAAAGAAAAAAGGTCCAGAAGCTCTGTCTAACCTAATGGCCAACTTACGAAATAGAGGGAAAGGTCTTACTTTTGAATTTTTTGCTTATGATGAGGCGCGAGGGTATACTCATCTCTTTGAAGACTGCCAGTCTAATAGTGTAATAGGAGCTAACCTTGCAGCCCTATTAGCCATAAATCACCCAGCTCAAATAGAACTACTCATCGCAATAGGCCTGTTTGGTCATGAACTGTTTGATGAAGAAGCATTGACAGAACAACCTCAAGATAAAGAAGATTGGGAGAACAGAAAAGCCCAAGAAAACGCCAAGCTTACCAAAACACTTATCCAATCTCAGACAGAATTAAACCTGACAACTGCGCAACTTATAGAAACGCTTAATCCTATAACTAAAATGGAATCTTATTATATTCAAGGATTAAGACAACATGCGCCTGATACAAAAATTAGATTAGCTCTTATTGCGCTTCTTATTGCTGCGCTTGCATGTAACAGAGAACAGGCAGAGGCATTAGAGGCGCCTGTTGGCCCGCTAATACAGTGTATGCTGGTTGGTGTTTCGATTATTGCAGGTATTGCATATTATTGGGCAAGAACTACTTATGACCCGGATTACAATAGGGTTCATATCTGGAGGCGCGTTTATGGCGCTTATGTAATGTCCTGGTTGGCATATGGGATATTCGACATATTGTTTTTTAACTCATTTGTAGGCATAATTATCGGAATATTGTTTTGGTGGGTAGGGAAATCATCCCTTTTAAGGGAACCAGAAGATTCTAAAGATGATGATGGATTCGAATTTACAGTGCCAAATGTTTCGATCTCGTCCTCTATATAGAACAAGCAGGGAATTAAAGCCTCCCATATTTTCACTCCATTTTAACAATAGTAAAGCATGCCTTGACGATTTGAGACTATAGGGTATACTTTTAGAAAATTCCCTTTACAAAATTTTTTCTGAACTGTATAATAACTTTACCATGAATTTAAAATTCGGGATTCCTAAAGGAAGCTTGCAGGAAGCTACTGTGAGGATGTTTAAGAAAGCGGGCTTTACTATAAATATAGGGCCTAGAAGCTATTTCCCTTCAATAGATGATGAGGAGATCTCGCCATTTCTTTTAAGAGCGCAGGAGATGGCGCGTTATGTTGCTGATGGGGCTCTTGATTGCGGTATTACAGGAAGAGACTGGACTATTGAAAGCGGAAGGGATGTACAAGAAGTATGCGAACTTATATATGGCAAGCAGGGCCTAAGGCCTGTTCGCTGGGTTCTTTGTGTCCCAAACAATTCAAAGATAAAAAAACCAGAAGACTTTAAAGGTAAAAGAATTGCTACAGAACTAGTGAATGCTACAAAGGAATATTTTAAGAAAAAAAAGGTGAGCGCGGATATAGAGTTTAGCTGGGGCGCTACTGAAGCAAAGGTTGGCGCAGGATTAGTGGACGGGATAGTTGAGCTCACTGAAACAGGCGCAAGCTTGAAAGCAAATAATCTCAGAATAGTGGATACAATATGCCAGTCTACAACTTTAATTATTGCAAATAAATCGTCATGGAAAGACCCCTGGAAAAAAGAAAAAATAGAAAACATAGCGCTTCTTTTACAGGGCGCAATACTTGCCGAAGAAAAGGTAGGGCTTAAAATGAACGTGGAAGAAAAAAATGTTAATAAAATAATATCAATCCTTCCGGCAATTAAGAACCCGACAGTATCGCATCTTTCTAAAAAAGGCTGGTGCGCGATAGAGACCATTATAGATGAGTCAGTGGTAAGAAACCTTATACCGAAACTTAAACAAAACGGAGCGCAGGGGATTATAGAATATCCGTTGAATAAGGTTATATATTAATTCTAACAAGGAGGGCATCATGCCTTGCGGCAGAAAAAGAAAGAGAAAGAAGATAGCAAGACATAAAAGAAAGAAAAGACTGCGAAGAGATAGACATAAAAAGAAACTGTGGTAATCTGTTATGTGAGGGCGGGTTTCAAGCCCGCCCTCACAAATTCTACAACATTGAAATGTCCCCTAGATATTTTCTTACAATAATTTTTTTGGCCATAGTTGTTTCTAATCTAACTGGATGCGCATCTACGAAGCCTGCCAAAAAAAGCTTTCCTGTTGCCAAAAGCCATCGAGAAAAGTTCCTCAATCTAACTAGAAAAAGAAATACGCCCGCATTGTCTTCAAAGGCATATGCTCATTATTCAAGAGGCTTAATATATGATAATGAAGGCAAAACCGCGGAAGCTATAGAAGAATATCAAAAGGCAATCCAATTAGACCCTAACGCAGCGCCTCTTTATTACAGACTAGGAGCTAGTTTTATAAAATCAGGCCAGCTTGATTCTGCTATAGCAGCGCTAGAGAAAGCAAAAAATGTGGATAAGGAAGATACCAAATCCAGATTTCTCCTGGCCCTTATATACACCTCCCAGAAAAAATTTGATGAGGCAACAAAAGAATATGAAGAGATATTAAAATCAGAGCCGGATGACCTGGCAACCTTGACATCTTTGGCTGATCTTTATATAGTCGGCCAGGATATGGAGAGGGCCATTAAGATATACGAAAATCTTGCCATAGAAAAAAAAGATTCTCCTGTAATACATTTTAATCTTGGTATAGTTTATGCAAGGGCGGGCAGGGTTGATGAAGCCATAAAGGCGCTAGAGAGGGCAGTCGAATTGAAGCCGGATTATTTAGAAGCTTGCCTTGGCCTTGCGGTACTTTTTGAAATCCAGAATAAAAAAGACCAGGCGCTTTTGTATTATAAAAAATCGCTCGAACTAGACCCATCTAACATCAGAGTGTATCATCAATTAGGCCAGCTTTATTTTGAGATGAATGAAAAGGAAGAGGCAGTAAAACAATATGAACAAGTAATCAGCATTGATTCGGAAGACGTGAATGCCTACATCCAATTAAGTTATATATATATTGCAATGAAAAATATGGACCAGGCAATAGCTATTTTAAAAAAAGCTCTCGTTCTGGAAAAAAGACAGGCTGATGTGTACCTTGCCATAGCATTTTGTTATTCTGAAAAAGGCGATAAGATTCAAGCAATCGAGGAATACAAAAAAAGCATAGAGATAGACCCATTTAACCCAAAAGCGCATTTTTATTTAGGGGCTGTGCTGGAAGAAACAGGCCAGAAAGAGGAATCTATGCTCAGGCTGAAGCGTTCAATAGAATTAGACCCAGAGGACCCTGAGGCATTAAATTATTTAGGTTATATATATGCGGATGAGGGAAGAAATCTTGACGAGGCTGAAAGGCTTATAAAAAAGGCGCTTAAGCTAAGCCCTGGCAACGGCGCTTATATAGACAGCCTTGGGTGGGTTTATTTTAAAAAGGGCATGTTTGAAGAAGCCAGGTTAGAGCTTGAGAAGGCTAAGGAAATAATAGGCGAAGACCCTGTTGTTTACGACCATCTCGGAGAAGCGTATTTTAAGATAGGCAGTTTAGGCAAGGCAAAAGAATCGTGGGCTAAATCAATAGCATTGAAAGAGGATAAAAAGGTAAAGGAAAAACTGGACTCGCTATTAAAAAATCCAAAATAAAATAAAGGATGGCTATGGTAAAACAACCTGATATTAATGAGCTAAAAAGAATTGCAAAAGAGGTAAGGATAGAAATTGTAAAGATGCTTAATTGCGCCGGCTCAGGCCATACAGGCGGATCTTTGTCAATGGTGGAGCTTGTGGTAGGCTTATATTTTTATAAGTTCAGATGCGAGCCTGACAAACCGCTCTGTAACACGCGCGATATATTTGTACTTTCAAAAGGCCATGGCTGTCCTGCATTGTATGCAGTGCTTGCGCATATGAATTTTTTCAGCAAGGACGAACTTTGTACTTTAAGGAAAATCGGCACAAGGCTTCAGGGCCATCCTCAGCGAGGTTTGCCGGGCGTTGAGATATCAAGCGGTTCTTTGGGCCAGGGGCTTTCTATTGCCAATGGTTTTAGCTTAGGCGCAAGGCTGAATAAAGATCCGAAACGCATATATTGCCTGATGGGCGACGGAGAACTGGATGAAGGCCAGGTGTGGGAGGCAGCATTAACCAGCGCTCATTACAAACTGGATAATGTTTGCGGCATAATCGATTACAATAAATTTCAGATAGATGGAAGAGTTGAAGATGTAAAAGGCCTGGAGCCCTTGAAGCTAAAATGGCAGGCGTTTGGCTGGGAGGTTTTTGAGATAGACGGCCATAATATTAAAGAAGTGATAGACGCTTATGATAAGGCGGAGAAGATAAAGGGAAAACCGAGTATGATTCTTGCGCATACTGTGAAAGGTAAAGGTGTTTCATTTTTTGAAAATAAAAATAAATATCATGGACTGGCGCCTAATAATGAAGAGCTGGAAAAGGCAATTAAAGAATTGGAAACGGAGAGATAAATGGAAATTAAGATGAAACCTACAAGAGATGGATTTGGCGAAGGCTTGGTTGAGTTGGGCCAGACAAGAGACGATATAGTGGTGCTTTCAGCAGATCTTACAGAATCGACGCGCGCCATTTGGTTCAAAGAAAAATTTCCTGAAAGATTTTTTTCAATGGGCGTGAGCGAGCAGGATATGATGGGCACAGCCGCTGGCCTTGCGTTATCAGGGAAGGTGGCGTTTACGTGCACATTCGGGGCTTTTGCCGCAGGAAGGGCATGGGACCAGGTAAGGGTTTCTCTTGCGTATATGAAAACAAATGTAAAGATTGTTGGAACACATGGCGGCATATCAGTGGGAGAAGACGGGCCTACTCACCAGGCAAACGAAGAAATTGCCCTTATGAGGATTCTGCCTAATATGACTGTTATAGTTCCGTGTGATGCATTGGAAGCAAAAAAGGCTACTATTGCCAGCGCTTCTCATGAAGGCCCTGTGTATCTCAGGCTGGGGAGAAGCGGCGTTCCTCTTATAACTAAGGAAGAAGATCTTTTCCAGATCGGAAAAGCTAATCTATTAAAAGACGGGTTAGATGTTACGATCATAGCCTGCGGCGTGGAAGTATATGAAGCATTATGCGCGGCTGAAGCATTGAAAAAAGAAAAAATTTCAGCCAGGGTTATAAATCTCCATACAATTAAGCCTATAGATAGAGATATCATAATTAAGGCTGCAAAGGAAACAGGCGCAGTCGTGACTGCTGAAGAACATACTGTAATCGGAGGGATGGGCAGCGCTGTGAGCGAGGTTTTATCGCAAAGTTTTCCAGTGCCCATGGAATTCATAGGCGTTAAAGATAGATTCGGAGAATCGGGAGATCCGAAAGAACTATTTAAACTCTTCGGCCTTACAGCGGATGATATTGTGAAAGCAGCAAAAAAGGCTATAAGTAGAAAAAATGCGAGAAATTAAAGTCTTTGCGCCTGCGAAGCTGAATCTTTATTTAGACGTTTTGGGGAAAAGGCCTGATGGATTTCATAATATAGAAACAATCTTTGAAAAAATAGATTTAAAAGACGAGATAATAATAAAAGAAAAAGGCAAAGGTTTAAAAGTTAAAACAACCCCATCTAATTGCAGCCAAGGCAGAGAAAATATAGTTTATAAAGCAGCTTATGCGCTTTTTAAAGAAGCAAGAGTTAAATTAAACCTTGATATCGAAATTAAAAAACGAATCCCTGTTTCAGCTGGCTTGGGCGGCGGCTCAAGCGATGCCGCTTCTGTCTTAAAAGCCGTAAATAAGATTTTTAAACTCGGGGTACCTGCGAAAAAACTGTTTTCTATAGCGCGAGATATTGGTAAAGACGTTCCTTTTTTTATGCTGAATTCCCCTTTTGCTGTTGCAAAAGGCGCAGGAGAACTGTTAGAAAAAATAAATTTAAACAAATCTCTTTTCCATATATTGATAAAACCTTCTATTCCGCTTTCAACCAAGCTAATGTATAGAAGGATAGATAAATGCAGTTTCTCTACCAAGCCGCATTCTCTTAAAGGAACGCTTAATGCCTTGAAAAAAATGGATGTAAAAGCGCTTGAAAAAAATTATTATAATATTTTCGAAAGCGCGCTTGCCAGAGATAATGTCCACATAAACAGGGCCAAAGCAATGCTGGCTGATAGAGGCGCAGAGCATAGCCTTTTATCAGGAAGCGGGCCAACGGTTTTCTGCACATTTAAAGATAAAGAAGATGCGAAAGCCGTCTTTAGAAAAATGCCTAAGGATAGAGATACAAGCGTTTTTTTAGTAAAGACTTATAAAGGAGGCATCTATGGAGATAACAGAGGTTAGGATTTTCTCAAAAGAAGGCGCAAACAGTAAATTAAAGGCATACGCCACCATAACCATTGACAATGCGTTTGTAGTGAGAAACATAAAAATTATAGAAGGTAAAACAGGGCTTTTTATTGCAATGCCATCGCGTAAAATAAAAGAGCCATGCCCCAAGTGCAACCATAAAAACGTGGTCCATAGTAAATTCTGCAATGAATGCGGAGATCGTATTCCTGTATCAACACAAGCTGTTTCTCCAGCTCCTGAAGAGACGCATGATTTAAGGCAATCAGAGCATAAGGACATAGCGCATCCTATTACTGTGCAGGCAAGAGAATATATCCAGAAGAAGATTCTGGATGCGTATCAGGCTGAGAAGAATAAAATATAAAGCTAACTTTACAATTCGTGCCAGGCACCATTTGTAAAGTTAGAATCTTCAGAATTAAAATTTACGAAGTAGATCTTGGGACGTCGTTCAATGGTAGGACTCGAGAATTTGG
>DNHS01000051.1 GCA_003485765.1 Candidatus Omnitrophota bacterium
CGCGTCTGTATAATCTCTACTGAGCCAAGAAATGTTTCTCCCCTGTAAACATTCAACTTATTTCCTATATCAATCCCATCCTGCTTGCCAAGATCTATGACAACAAAATTATGTTCCTTGTTGACTGTAACAATCCTGCCTTTTAACTCTAGTTTCTCTTCAATCCGTTCCAAAGAAGGGGCTGTAAGCTTGGCTGTTTTCTGGGCGCGAATAGGGGGCAAGTCCACTTCTTCAGGACTATGATAAGCCTCTGCCCTTGCCTCTTGAGACTTAACTGCGCTTTCCTGAAGCGCAATTTTAAATTTATTTATTTCGTGATTTTTATATTCCACATCGCTTTCAAGCCTGGCGAGTTTTGCATTCATGCTTTCTTTTTCAGCAAGGAGGTTATTATATTCCTTCGCTATCTCTTCAAATTCTGATATCTTGGACTTAAGCGCATTATTCTCCAAAGCAAATTTCTCGGACATTCTCTTGTCATCTTTATTTACATCCTTTTCTCTAAGAAAGTCATTGCTTATAATTTGCGCTACCTGTTCAGAATCCTTTAGATTTTGCTCAATTAAATTTTTCTCTTCCTGTAACTTGGCAAGCCTTAGATCCTTATCCACGCTTTCAGCCTTTAACATGGATATAACCTGATTCTTCGGCTCTATCTCATTTTTTAATCTTTCTATCTCCACTTCCAAACCAACCTTTTGCTTAAGAAGGTTTGCAACAAACATATCTGATTCTATTTCCCTCAATCTTTTTTCAAGAAACGCTTTTCCTTTTTTAACGCTGGAAAGCTCTCTCTTTAAATCATCTCTTTCACTGACCGCTGTCTCGTTTTCAGAGCTCAAACTCCTGTGGCTTGCTTCCAGAATACTAAATTTCTTTTCTATGGCTTGTAATTTTGATTTTAATTCTGTCTTTTCTCTGGCTGCCAGCGTAAGCTCTGTGTTTAGCTTGTCCATAGTGGTCTTAAATAATTCTTCCAGATTCGTATATTCATTATAGAGTTTTTCCTTTGAAAGAAAAAACCAAGCTGTGCTGAAACTGCTTAACACCACTAATCCTACTAATATCCATAGTATTGACCGCAGTGTTTTATCCATAGCTTTATCTCCTTAAATATTTTTTTAAAGGCCTGCTCTTTTATTTATTATATCACATATTCTTCTTTGAATAAATATTAATAATTGTTTTGGCGCAAGGATTATGTTATTTAAATCTTCAAATATCATATAGACACTCGGCACCAAGAACAGCATCAGTATCGTAGAAGACGCTAGTCCACCGATAACAGTTATCGCGAGAGGAGACCATAGATTTGCTGATTCACTTCTGTCAAATGCCATCGGGACAAGCCCAAGTATTGTTGTAGATGTAGTCATAAATATAGGCCTGAATCTGTCTTCGCCCGCTATGATAGTTGAATGTAATATCTCCCGATATTTATCTGTCCTTTCGCCGTTCTTTTTCGTTCTTAAAAAATTAATGCGATCAACTAAAATAATTGCGTTATTTACAACTATCCCTGCCAGCATTATAGCCCCTATAATAACGCCTCTTGATATAGGTTTATGGGATATAAAAAGCGCTGCTACGACTCCAATTATTGCAAGCGGAACTGAAAGAAGTATTACAAAAGGCTGGGCAAATGATTCAAATAAAGATGCCAGCACCATAAAAACCAATAATAGCGTTATCCATAAAACACCTGGCATCTGAACATATGGCGGCGCTAGAGAAAAAGGAAACGCGGATAATTCTTTTTCATTTTTTATATTCCTTTCATAGTCTCCTCCTACCCTCCAGTAATAATCCTTCGGAAATTCCATATCTCCCAAACTTGCCTTCACTTTTTCCACTGCCTTTTGCAAAGACCCCTTTGAAACCATCGCTGTTATTTGCACAACCCTTGCCTTATTCTTTCTTGTAATTTCACTCATGCCTATATCCGGCGCAAAATCCGCAATCTGCTCCAGAAGTATGGATTCCCCTTCGGGAGTATATATTGTAAGTCTCCTTATATCATCCAATCTCTCCCTATATTTTTTCTGCAGCCTTGTGATAGTCTCTATTTCTCTTGCCTCAGCATGAAAAAGCGTAGCCCTCAAACCTCTTATCTCCCCATGCAATGTCTCTGCTGCTTCCTGGGTTGTGAACCCAAACGAGCTTGCCTGCTGTTTATCTATTTTAACAAGCCATTCAGGCCTGCCGCTTATTCTGGACATTCTTATATCCTGAAGGCCATCTATACTGCCAAGCCTTGTAGCTATTGAAATAGCTGTCTCTTTTAATATCTTGTAATCATATCCATAAAGATCCAGGGTTAGTTCCTTTAACCCGCTTTCTTCCAGTTCTGAAAAATATATGAAGCCCCCTTTATAATGTTTCGCGACTACATCTCCTTCCAGCCGTATCGCATCCATTACCTCCTTAGTAGTGCGGGCCCTGTCTTTTATAGGAACTAATTTAATATATATCTTTGAAGACCCTGGCTCAATCCTGGATGTAAACGTCTTTATCTCTTTTATATGCTTAAGCTTCTCTTCTAATTCCTTTGCCATTTTATCAGTGACATCTAATTTAGCGCCTGGTTCCAGCTCAACAAAGATTGTAAAACGGCCTTCTTCTGCGTCTACCATAAATTCTTTTTCCAGTTTCATTCCAAAAAATAATGCTATACCTAACATCAAAAATGCCGCACCCATCAATAAATACCTGAACCTGAGCGCCATAACCAGCCCTTTTCTATATATGCCTTTTATTTTAATAGCTAAACTTTTCTTTAACGCCTTTTGCTCCTTTTTTTCTATTGGCTTGCGCGCCATCTGGCTCAATAAAGTAGGCACCAGAGTCATAGCTACAAATAAACTCGTCAATAGAGAATAAGTAACAGTAAAGGCAAGCCCGCTCCAGAGCATCCTTGTCTCTTTATTTACAAATGCAAACGGAAGAAACACTATGATAGTAGTTATAGTGGACGCAATTATTGCTAACCCCATTTCTGAGGCGCCTTCTATAACCGCGTTCTTATCCTTATCTCTCCAGCCAGGTAAAGGTAAAATCTCAGACCTTTTTTTATCCACATTATCAAGCACAACTATAGAATTATCCACAAGCATACCTATGCCGAGCGCAAGCCCGCTCAATGTCATTACATTCAATGAAAGCCTTTGAAAATACATGAGGATGAATGTAAACATAACTGAAATTGGAATAGTGACGCTTATTATAAACGTCGGCCTTAAATCTCTCAGCGTTACCAAAAGTATCAATATTGAAAGAAACGCTCCGCTTATAAGGGAGCTTTTGACTGCGTCTATAGCATCGTTTATTATATCTGCCTGATTAAGCGTAGCCTTCGTGTAAATATTCTTATCTATTATATTCTTGATCTGATTGAGTTCCTTCTTTATGCCTTCAACTACTTTGATTGTATTGGCTGTAGATTCCTTCTGGATATATATTGAAACTACCGGTTCCACATCGGTCCTGGCGTAATTTGAAGGATCCGCATAAGAATCTTTCACAGTTGCAACATCTTTAAGTTTTATAACACTGCCTTGCGGCGTAACACTCACGCCTATGTTTTCTATGTCTTTAATGCTCTCAAAAATTCCTATAGCCCGTATAAGATATTTATTCTTAGCTCTGGGAAGGTCGCCCAAAAGCAGGCTGAAATTATTCGCTCCTAATGAACTTACTACATTATCTATAGGCACATGATGAGCTTGAAGCCTTGCCTGATCTATTTCGACAAGAATCTTTCTTTCCCTTCCACCATATACATCCACATTTGCCACGCCTTCCACCCTTAATATTCTCTCCTTAATCTTTTCATCGACAACCCTTCTCAATGTTTCTACTGTATGGGCCTTGCTTGTAATCGCAAGCACCATTATAGGGGTATCAGATTCCTTGTATTGGGCTAATATTGGTTTTTCAATTTCTTTGGGAAGTTTGTCTTTTATCTTTGAAAATTTCTCTCTTGTCTCCAACGCGGCAAAATCCATATTAATGCCTGGTTCAAACTCAAGCCATATCCTGGACTCTCCTGCAGTTGATTTGGAATAGATATTTTCTAGATGGGTAACTGTAGATACAGCTTCTTCTATCGGCTTTGTAACCATACTCTCTACTTCCTGCGGCGGCATGCCTCCTCTTACTGCTACTATTATACTTATATCTCCATAGGAAATATTTGGTTTCAACTCAACAGGAAGCCTGAGCAAAGAAACTGCTCCAACAATAACAATGCCTATAAAAAACATTGTTATGCTTACAGGCTTATTGACTGAATAACTCGAAAGGCTCATTTTAACTCATACCATCTTCCAGGCCCAAGCGGGCCCTCTGCTTTTAAAAAACCTTTATCCATAAGATATCTCAAATCCCGCGCTGCAGTAGGTATTGATATCTTAAATAAATCCGCATATTCTTTTCTTGTGATCTTTCCAGTCTCTTTGATGCGCTCCAATAATTGAACCTGTCTTTTGGTAAGCTGCGCGTCTTTGGGTTCTTCTTGCTTTTTAGCAGAGAACGGTTTTAAACCGTTCTCTACAGAAAGTTTTTCCAAGGCCTTTGTAGGCATTATAATTATCTCTTTTGCAGGTTCAGGCTCTATTTTAACTGGCTCAAACTCAGTCGACACTACAATAGGCGCAACCTGCGGTCTTCTTTTTTCTAACCACGCTGCGGCTGTAATATAAAGCGCCGGGATTACGAAAAGTGTCAGGAAAGTGCAGACAGTAAGGCCTCCCATTACAGTTATTGCCATAGGAGCTTGAAGCTCAGAACCTTCTCCAAGGCCAAGCGCTAACGGAAAAAGGCCTAAAACTGTAGTGAATGATGTCATCATTATGGGCCTTAGCCTGTTTGACCCTGCCTGGCTTACTGCTGTAATAAGATCTTTGCCTTCATTTCTAAGAACGTTTATCTTATCTATCAAGACAATTCCGTTATCTACAACAACTCCGCCGAGCATGATAACACCCAGTATAACCACAACGCTAATAGGCGTATGTGTTAAAAACAGCACCCATGCAACGCCTATTAAAGATAAAGGCAGGGTAAACATAATAATAAACGGCTGCCAGAATGATTCAAATTCGCTCGCCATAATCATATACACCAGTAACACTGAAAGGATCAACGCAAACATCAAGCTTAAAAATGATTCTTTCATCTCTTGATTCTCTCCTGCCAGTTGTATCGTAAAATCTTTTTCAACTTGTCTTGCGGCCTGCTTTTTGATATCAGCGTGGCTAGCCATTACAGAATCTATTGCTTTATTAGCGTCGTCTATTACTTTATTCAAGGCTCTTCCTGTGACATTCGCAGTCATCATGATTACTCTTTGCTGGTCCAATCTTTTTATTTCGCTTGGGCCTACGCCGTGTGAAATATAAGCAACCTCTGAGAGCGGGACATCTATTCCTAATGGCGAATGCACTAATATGCTTCTTATGCTTGAAAGCTTTTTCCTATCCTCAGGCCTAAGCCTTACTTTTATATTTATCTCTCTTCCCTCTTCTTTAAACTTTGTAGCAGTAACTCCCTTAATAGCGATATGAGCTGCCTGAGATATAGAGGCCACTGAAAGATTATATAAAGCAGCTTTATCTTTAATAATATTCACTTTTGTTTCTGGCGCAGGGGACGCAAGGCTCGTTCTTATGCCATATACGCCAGGTATCTTAGCCAGCCCAAAATGAAGTTCTTCATAAAGCTTTTTTATAAAATTAAGATTGTAGCCTTTTATCTCTATCACTATAGGAGCGCTGCCCATCAATGCGCTCTTAAAAATACTTTCCTGTAAGATATATTCTACTTCCGCGCCTTCTAGATTCTCTTTATCCAGTTCTTTTTTTAGATTCTGAATTATTTCAGCAGTAGCAAACTTGCCCTTCTCTTTGCCTTTTTTAAGATTAACTATGATATTCGCCTGATGCGAACCAAGGGTCTCAATCATGTCTCCCGCGCCTTTTTCTTTGCTGGAGCCAATAGTAACTGCTACGCTATAGACGTCCTTATTATTTAAAAGTTTTTCTTCTATCTTTCTAACGCTGGAATCTGTTATCTCAAGCTTTGTGCCTGTTGGTAAATTAACTTTCATAACAAATTCGCGCTGATCTATTTTTGGCATAAACTCTTTATTAAGAAACCGAAATATAATCATGCTGAATAAGAATAAAACAAGAGCTCCAAGTATTATCAGCTTTTTATTTTTCAGCGCAATCGGCAGAGACTTGCCATATACAGTTCCCATCCATTTAACTAATTTAAACTCTGAACCTACGGCCATAGGCGCTTCTTCGCCAGAGCCGGGCTTCTTCTTCCTGCTACCTATAGTCACAAACAAAGGGATTAACGCTAAAGACACATACAAAGAAGCCATAAGAGAATACGTAACAGTTATGGCGACTTCTTTAAAAAGCTGTCCAGCAATGCCTGTAACAAATATCATAGGTAAAAATACAACTACTGTTGTCATGACTGAGCCCCATATAGGGCTCTCAACCTCATTTGCGCCAATCCTCGCAGCCTCTTTTAATTCTTTCCCGCTCTGAATATGATTTGATATATTTTCAATAACTACAATCCCTGCGTCTACAAGCATGCCTATACCCAACGCAAGCCCGCCTAGAGAAAGCATATTGAGCGTTATGCCGCTAAAATACATAAGGGTAAATGTAATCATTATTGAAATAGGGATAGACATAGCAACTATCAGGGATGGTTTTAATTTCTTTAAAAATAACCACAAAACCAGGAACGCTAAAAGTCCGCCCTGCCACGCAGCGTCTCCAACATCTCTAATTGACTTTCTGATAAAAATAGACTGATCATACACTATATTTACATTTATGCCTTCATGCAGGTCCTTTTTTATGTCATTAAGCCGCTTCTTGATTTTGTCCGCCACTTGCAATGTATTAGAGCCTGCCTGTTTTAAAATAGCTACAGATATATTTTCCTTCCCATTAAACCTGGAGATAGAGGCGCGCTCCTGGAATGTATCTTTTATTTCTGCGATATCTCTAAGGTATACAAGCCTCGCCCTCTCTTCTTTTTTCTTTTGAGCCTCCAGGTTTTCTAAAGCAGGCCTCTGATTTTCAGGTTCGTCAGTCCCTACGACTGTATCCTTTATCTGAGAGATTATTTCAAATTCCCCTATGGTGCGTATAAGATATTCGTAAAAATGCTCCTCTATGGTGCCTGCGGGATAGTTAAGGTTTGAAGATTTGAGCGCATCCACTATTCTATTTATTCCTATGCCCGATGCCCTTAGCCTTGCCTGGTCAATTGATACAACTATTTCCCTTTCCAGCCCGCCTGTTATATTACAGGACGCAACGCCAGGCACTTTCTCAAGTTCATCTTTTATGAATTTTCTGGTAAGTTTTAAAAGTTCTGAAGACGTTTTCTCACCTGTAACGCTAAGGGTCATTACAGGTAATTCGAACGGATTAAATTTCATTACAATAGGGTCTGCGGAACCAAGAGGCAATCTTTCTTTTACAAGGTCTATCTTTTCTCTCACGCCTAGAGAAGCAAAATCCATATTAGTTCCCCAGTTGAATTCTGTTGTTACAAGGGAAATACCTTCCTTTGAATTAGAGCTGATCCGCTTAAGATTGCCAACAGTGCCTACTGCTTCTTCTATAATCTTAGTTATAAGGGTTTCTACTTCTTCTGGCGCGGCGTTTTCATATGTTGTTACAATGGTAAGCTGAGGATAGGAAATAGCTGGAAACAATTCCTGGGGAAGCCTGCCAAGGGAAATCAGGCCCATCAGCACTATCCCCAAAAAAATCATTGTTACAGTTACAGGTTTATTTATTGAGAGGTCTGGTAGTTTCATTGAGCTGGGGTATTTTCCTGGACTTCTATAACTTGAACAGGCATCTCTTCTTTCAGCTCCTGAGGAGTTTCTGTAACCACTAACTCGCCTTCGCTGAGGCCTTCGCCTATAACAGAATAATCTGTAGTAACATATTCTACCTTGACCGGCTTGATGTGCGCTTTATTTTGCTCGCTAACCACAGATACAGTATACCCTTCGTCTCCCTTATTCAGGCTGAGGCTTGGAATAACTATCGCATTGCTGAATTCAGCAACTGTTATCATGGCCCTTGCAAACATCCCAGGCAAAAGCTGAGCATCCGGATTAGGGAGTCTGACCTTGGCAGTCAGAGTCCTGGATTTTCCTTCTATAACAGGGTAGATATAATCTATTTTGCCATTAAATGCGGCTCCGGAATGCGCATCCACCGTTACTACAACATTCTGTCCAAGCGTAATTTTATCAATGTCCTTCTCCACTATGCCAAGTTCTACAAATACTTCCTTTACGTCATAAATAGTTGCGATTTTATTATTTGGCGTCACAAATTCGCCTGCTTCAGCTTCTCTTGCGCCAAGGACTCCTTCGCGAAACGCATATAGATCTGTCTTTTTAAACTCTGCCTCTGCAGATTTAAGTTCCACTTCCGCTGACTTAGCCTGCTCGCTAGCGCTTTTTGCTTCCAACTCCACTTCTTCTAATTTTGCCTTTATAATGCCGCCTATATCATAAAGATGCTTATGTATCTCATATTTCTTTTTTGCAGCAAGGGCTTGTGTCTTTGCGGATTCCAGTTTACTTTTTGCATAGTCTATTTTTAATTGCGCGTCTTTTTTATTAAGGGACGCTATTATCTCGCCTTCATTTATCACATCGCCTTCCCTGAAATTAATAGAATCTATCATGCCATTAACCTCAAATTTAAGAGGTATTTCTAATGCCCCCTTTACAGTGCCCATGCTAGGAAGATCATCTTTAAAATCCATAGGCGTAACTTTATAGCACCTCACAGGAACCGCTTCTTGTTCTTTCTGTTCCTGAGCCACGCCTTCAGGCCCTGATTTTTTAGCCTCCTGCTTCTTTCCTATATTTCCAACCATCTGTTTTATCGAATCAAGGCCTTTTCCTGGCTGGCCTTTCTTTCCGATACTCTTTATCCACATAACTCCAAAAACCAGAACCCATAAAGCTATAAAACCTATTATTAATGCTTTTGATCTCTTTTTCATAATATCCTCTTTTCATACATTCGCGGCCACAAAACTGCGCCCCTCAGAGCGTGGATGGAGCTTGGCCGCTCAGTATTCCGCCCAAGCCTGCCTGCCGATAGGCAGGAAACCTTGGGCTTTAGCCCAGATAAGCTTCATTTTCTATTAGCTAATTTAAAACTCTCATCATCTAAAAACAGCGCGTATCCTGTGGCTTTATTCAGCTTTGCCAGAGACTGATACAAACTCCCAAGCGCCTCTACGTAATAAGCCTTTTCATCTGTAAGGCTCATATAGGCTTGGATTAATTCTGAAAGCGATGCCTCATTTAATTCTGCGCGGGCTTTGATAATCTTAAATTCCTCTTCTTTATATTTAATCTTATTAAGATTTGTCATTATTTGGATTAAACCTTTTTTATAATTTAAATATGATTCTTTGACTTCTCTAACAATACTGTCTTTTACCTGCTCCAGCTCATCCTTTGCTTTTTTATACCCTATCTCCGCGGATTTTTCTTCAGAAAAATGTTGAAGCCCGTCCAATAGCCCGTATTCTACAGATTTACTGATAGATTCTGTCCTTGTCGACTGACCATGTTTCTGGCTTGTCTTATCCTTCGTAAAGGTACTAGAAAGAGTATTCCCGCCCAATGGTTTTGACACCTTAAACCCTAGATACCAGTCATTCCCCAGAGTTAAGGGTTCGCTTTCATATGCGCCACCGGATTTCCCATATGTTCCGGTCAAGTCCACTCTAAGCTGATTCTTGCTCTCTGTAATCTTGCGCTCATAGTCATTAAATTCCAGCATATATGTTTTTGCCTTAAGATCTGGCCTGGATCTAAAGGCTAAATCCGCGCATTCTTCTAGAGTTACATCTACCACAATTGGCTCCAGGTCTTTTCCCGGCTCTTTATCTATTATCTCTATTGCTTTTTCTCCTCCCTTGGCATTAACTGCCTGCGCCAAAGTAAGTTTTGCCATAGCCAGTGTGTTCTCGCTCGATATAACCTGGTAATTTATCTGCTGCATTTGAGATTCTATCTGTAAAAATTCTGCCCTGGTAATTAAGCCAAGCTCAAGCCTTTTCTTAGCTCCAGCGAATATACTGCTTGTCTCTTCTAAAAGCGCTTTGTGTAATTTTATATCCATCTTGCTGGCCATATATGCGTAAAATGCTGATTCCACCTCGGCTCTTAAATCCTGCAATGTCTTATCATAATTTGATGTAGACGCTTTAAGATTACTCATCGCCTGTTCAACTGCATATTTAAGCCTCCACCCATAATACAATGGATACTCAAACTTAAGCTTGTATTCCTTATCTGTAAAATCCTGAGTTGTGCCGGCAGTCTTTCCTGTAGTCTCTAAATAATTCAAGGTTGCTGCTGGATAAAGGCCGCGCCTGGCTTCCCGTATCTTGAGTTTAGATAATTCTATTTCTTCCTGGGCTATTTTTGCAGCCATATGATTTTCCAATGCTATGTCCACTGCGTCATTGATACCTAAATTTGTTACTTCTCGATTTGCGGAGTTTATCTCAAACGAAGTCAAGGGGCTCGCTCGAGAACTATCAATATCAAATATGATCGGCACATCTATCCACAAATCTTCACTCCCTAAAACCTCTGGAAATGGCTGGTATCTTTGATACATCCAAACTGTCTTTAAACATAAATTATCTAATTCTCTATTGTCAGAAGACTCAGAAATATACACATCCTTAAGTTCTCCCCAAGGAGAAAGAAAAAGCTTTAGCTTTACCTCGCCTTTTGAGCTATATAAAATAGAGGGATCTGGTTTTGGAATAGACCTATAAATATCTTTAGATATATCTATTATATATTGTGCTATCTCTTCTTGTGATTGGCTATATGCAGATGATACGGTAGGATTTATTACTGTAACTACAATGAATACAAAGAAATATAATAATATGATACGCTTTATACGCATCCCTTCTCCTATTTTTGAGAAGTATATCATATTATTATTATTTTGTCAAGAATGATACGGTTATGATACAGTAGGGAACAGGCATGCCTGTTCCCTACGCCTGCACAAAAATATCTCTTATTACAACACTTGCTGCGCCTAATGCCACAGAATCTTCTCCAAGCTTTGCTGGTATTATTTTAACAACATTTGCAGGCTCTTCAAATGCCCATTTTCTAACAGTCCTTCTTAAGGGCTCTAAAAGCAAACTACCAGCCTTTTCAATTCCTCCTCCAATAACCACTATCTCAGGATTAAATAAATTTACAAGATACGCAATCCTTATTCCAAGATTCACAGCTCCATCTTCCAGGAGTTCTATTGCAAGAGTATCTCCTGCCTTTGCAGCTTCTATGATATGATCCACTGTAAGATTATCCAGTTTATTATCGCAGAATTCAAGTATCTTTGTCTTAACATCGTCTTCTTTTATAAGTTTCTTGACCTGGCTCACTAACCCTAAATCAAGCCCTGTAGGAAGAAGAAAAGAAATATTCTTTGAAACCTGCAGATATTCTTCGTTGCGCGGATAATTAATCCTTATCTCTCCTGCGCTGCCTGATGCTCCGGCATACATGGCGCCTTTTATAATAATGCCGCTTCCTACATCGGAATACATGTAAATCACATCCTGTATATCCATAGGAAGAGCATGCATCTTTTCTCCGAACGCAGCAAAAGTTGCGTCGTTACCTATAAAAGAAGGAAACCCAAATCTTTGTTCAATTATCCCTTTTATGGATACATAACTAGCCCTTATCCCATTCTTTGCAGAGTCCCTCACTGTGCCGAGATGTTCATCTATAATTCCGCTTACCCCTATACCAACACCTTTTATTTTATTTTTGTCCACGCCTTTCTTCTTTAACAACTCATCTATTAGTTCAAGCGAAGCTTCTATAATCTTATCCATACTATCTTTTATTCTTACCTTTTTCACCTTGGTTACAATCCTTCCTGCAAGATCAGTCACAAGGCCTATCATAGTTGTGCCAAAGACGTCCAAGTGGCCTAAATCAAGCCCTATTACATGCATACTATCATCATTTAATTTAACAACCGTGGGTTTCCTGCCTCCCGTAGAAACCTCCATACCCCCTTCTGAAACCAGTCCCTTATCAATATAACTATTTATATAATTAGAAACAGTCACTATGTTCAGGTCTGTAACCTTTGAGATATCAGCTCTTGTAATAGGGCCATTTCTGCGTATGAGTTCAAGTATCGCAAAATTCTTTCTCTCGTGGTCTGAGAACATATAATTATCGTACATCCTGCCTTTCCTGATAGCCATACATGCCTCCTTGTCCAACTTACTGTTTTTAGTTAATATTACTATTTTATATTATACTTCTTTTTGCGCTCCAACGTCAATAGTTTCTTTTTAAAATACTTCTTAAATTTAATTTATTAACTCTTTTGCAAATTTTTAAATTATGAGAGGAATTAAATTGCGTCTAATCTTGCTCTAAATTGATTAGTTTTTATAATGGCCTGGTTCCACAAAAAAAAACTTCCGAAGCCGCCATACGGCAACTTCGGAAGTTGGTTAAATTCAGATATATAAAAATCTATACGCCTTTTTCAACTTTTGAACGTATTTCTAAAAGCAGAGTTACTACTTCTGCTGTAACAAGAAATATGAAGAAATACACTATTCCTAATAAAAGCCCTATAAAACCTGTTGCTTTAGGAGCCTCTGGTGTGCCGCCTCCTATGAATATGACAATAGCAGCTACTATCCCTATTGCCAGAGAAGCCCAGGATAAAACCTTGAATACTACAGAACTAATTTCTAAAACTTTGTATTTTTTATCCATTACATCCCCCTTTCTTTAACTTGTTTATTTTAAAATAGTTACGCTATACGATACGGTTATTTGACCTTTGCCCTCGCAACGCCATGAAAAAAACAAGAGCTGCTCGGGACAGTTTTTGCTTTGCAAAAACTGGTAGCCCCAACCGGATTTGAACCGGTGTCTGATGGCTGAGAACCACCTGTCCTAGACCAGGCTAGACGATAGGGCCTATAGTTCTCCAATCCGCATCAGTACCCGGCCTTTTGCCTATTCCTAAATTATATTAAAGAACAAATTACAAGATAACCAAATTTACTATAGCGTAGACATCATTTTAATGATTTTTCTGAGTTTGTCAAGCTGAAATTTGATTTTGATCTTTGTTTTTGTTATTTAAGAAATCAATAAAAACATTGACATAGTATATCTTATTAGGTATTATTCTTGATGAGAACAAAAAATGGCTACTGTTATAGGAACTGGTATAAGCACTAAATTAGATTCCTTCGCTTCAGGTAAAGAAGCTGCCTTAAGCGCCTATTATCAAATCGAAAAAAAAGACCCTAGTATAGTAATTACATTTATATCTACAATATTCAATCAAGAGGCCGTAATAAAAGGTATACGTTCTATAATAAGAGATGCGCCATTAATAGGATGCTCCAGTATAGGGTCTATTTCTACCTATGGTTCTCACAGAGACTCGGTAGCTGTATTTATAATCAGCTCTGATTCTATTGAATTTTCTTATGGGATAGGCCGCGAGATTAATAAGTCTTCGCGTTTAGCAGGGCACAAAGCTAGTAAACAGGCTTCTGACTCAACGCACAGTCCAAAACAGCTTTATATGATGTTTTCTGACAGCCTGTCAGGAAACAGCGCTGATATTCTAAGAGGCGCGCAGGAAGTGCTGGGAACAAGTTTTCCTATAATAGGCGGCGGCGCGTGCAATAAATCATGCATTGAAAAAACATATCAATATATAAATGGCGATATACATACAAATTCTGTAGTGGGAATTCTATTATCAGGAGACATAAAGTTAGGCATGGGGCAATCCAGCGGATGGCAGCCTATAGGAAAACCGCATAAAGTCACAAAAGCAAAATCTAATACCATAAAAGAAATAGATAAAAAAATCGCCGTGGAAATATATGAGGATTATTTTGAAAAATCTGCTGAGAAACTTAGAAATGAAGATATTTGTAAACTAGGTCTTTATTATCCTATTGGCATGCGTTGGATCAATAAAGATAAAGAGTATCTTACGAGGATCCCTTTAACAATAGAGGAGAACGGAAGCCTTATTTTAAACGGAGATATACAAGAAGATGAGTATATAAGCTTGATGATAGGCGATAAAGATCTTGTTTTGGAATCTGCAAAAAAGGCTGCGTTAATGGCTATAAGTAATAGCAAAAACGCAAAAATAGAATTCGCCATTATGTTCAGCGGCATAAGCCGGCTATTATTACTAAGAAAAGACGCCTACAAAGAAATAGATACTGTGAAAAAAATTATAGGTAAAAATATACCTATCTTGGGATGCTACACGCTAGGAGAATACGCGCCTTTTAACGCAGAAGAATCTAAAGGCCAGTGTCATTTTAATAACCAGAGTATCTCTATAGCATTATTTTCAGAGTAAATATGGACATATATATAATAATCTCTGTTTTAATTATTGGCGTTCTTTTTATATTATATTATTTTGAAAGAAATAGGCGTGGAGGGTCTGAAAAACTAAATAAAAGACTACAGGATATAATAGACCAGTTGGATAGCCAGGCAAGGATAATCATAAAAACTGACTTGGCGCTTAATAGGGCGCAAGAAGACCTGGACAGGAAAATAACAGGCCTATACACGCTTCACGAACTTGGCAAAGAGGTAAGTTCCACTTTTAATATAGAAAATATTTTTAGCCTGATAAACCAGCCTTTTGTGCTTAAATTAGGTTTTTCAAAATTATTGATTATGTTAAAAGATAATCTCTCAGGAATGCTCGTGACAAAAAGTTCCATAGGTTATTCTGATGCTGAAATAAAAACAATAGAACTAGATCTCAATAAAAGAAAGTTTGCTAATTTGCTATTTAAAAAAGAAAAACCCATGCTAATCAATAGAGATACTGAAAGCGCGAGCCAGGAATACGCTCTTCTGGATATCTTAAACACAGAATCTTTTATAACAGCTCCTATTGCAGTAAAAGACGAATCCGTTGGCTTTATACTTATGGGAAACACTTCTCTGTATGGCAAAGTCGTTGAAGGCGATTCAGAACTTTTGTCCATATTCGCCAACCAGATAGGGGCAGCTATTGAAAATACAAAACTCTACACAGAACTTTTCGGTTCGCATAAGGAACTGGAAAGAAGGGTTGTAGAACGCACCCAGGAACTCGAAAAATTGAATGAAGAGCTTAAAAATCTCAATAAAATGAAATCTGATTTCATATCTAGCGTATCTCATGAACTGCGTACGCCTCTGACATCCATAAAAGGCTATGCCTCGATCCTGATGACAGGTAAACTGGGGGATGTTTTGCCAGCTCAGAAAGAACGGCTGGAAAAGATAGATAAACACTCCAATAGCCTGGTCCATCTGATAAATAACCTCCTGGATATAGCCAGGATAGAATCTGGGAATGTCCAGATGGAGATGAAAGACATCTCTATAAAAGAAATGCTAGATTCAATTGTGGATATAATCATTCCCCAGGTTAAAGAAAAAAATATCTCCTTAAAAATAAATTCTAAAATAAAATTCGACAGGATAAAAGTTGACCCGAGCCAAATGGAAAGGGTGTTTTTGAATCTTTTAAGTAACGCTGTAAAATTCACTCCTGAGAAAGGTATGGTAATCATTGAAATAAAAGAAAAAAATGATGATATCCAATTCAGCATAGAGGACACAGGCATAGGGATTCCTACTCAGGATATACCAAAAGTATTTCAGGAATTTTTCAGGGCAGACAATGCCCTGGACCAGAAGATAAAAGGATCCGGGCTTGGCCTATCTCTTGTTAAAAAAATAATAGAGGCTCATAAGGGCAAAATCTGGTTTGATAGCGAATTAGGCAAAGGCTCAAGATTCACATTTACGCTGCCCAAATATTAAAGGAGCTGGAGTATATGCTAAAAGAAAAGATACTAATAGCAGACGATGATCTGGATATACTGGATGTCATAAAAATAACTCTTGAAACAGAAGGTTATGAAGTTTTAGAGGCTCATGACGGCAAAGAAGCTATTGAGATGATAAAAAAATCCACTCCTGACCTTCTTATAATAGACTTTAAAATGCCTAGGATGTGCGGAGATGAGGTATGCAAAATATTAAAACAGGACATACTGATACAGCACATGCCTATTATAATGCTTACAGGTAAAGGCGAGGTAACTGATAAGATATATGGCATCAACGCAGGCGCTGACGATTATATGGTGAAACCTTTTGAGCCCCAGGAATTAGTAGCCAGGGTAAAAATGGTGCTTCGCAGAACAGCCAGGGATCTGGATGCGAATCCGCTTACAAGGCTTCCTGGTAATGTTTCTATAATAAATGAGCTACGCATCCGAATAAATAAAAACGAACTTTTTGCAGTGTGCTATGTTGACCTTGATAAATTCAAGGCATTTAATGATAAATACGGATTTGAAAAAGGCGATGAGGTAATAAAAAATACCGCCAGGATACTGATAGACTCTGTGCAGAAAAAAGGCACGCCTCAGGATTTCATAGGCCATATAGGAGGCGATGATTTTGTAGTAGTAACAGTTCCTGATAAAGTAGATGAGTTGTGCAAAAAAATCATAGCTGACTTCAGCTCAATGGTTCCTGGGCTATACAATAAAGAAGACCTGAAAAAAGGCTATATAATAGGGAAAGATCGGCAAAAAAAAATCAGAAAGATCCCTCTTCTTTCAATATCAATAGGAGTTGTAACTAACGAGAAGAATGAAATCAATCATGTGGGAGAAATTGGCGAATTAGGCGCTGAACTAAAAGAATACGCCAAAAGCCTTCCTGGAAGCAACTACGTAAAAGAACGAAGAGAGATTAGTTGAATATCCTTCCCTTCACTCAGCATTGTAGGCCCTTCGACTGCTCTTTATTCAATCGCAGTCTCAGGACCAAATTTGCCTTCGGCAAATTTGGTGCGCGGGACAGGATTTGAACCTGCAAAGGATTGCTCCCAACAGCCCCTCAAACTGTCGTGTCTGCCAATTTCACCACCCGCGCGCTAAAATCTAGAGCTATTATATAAAACATAGTATTAAATATCAAGCATAATTGACTAAAAGATACGTTAAACAACTTTACAAATTGACAATGTCAATTTGTAAAGTTGTTATACATTGGGAGAACAACTAGAACTATATCTTTTCCCGCAGCTGTCTTTTGAGTATTTTCCCTGTAGATGTCCTAGGAAAAATCTGCTTAAATTCTACAAATTTAGGAATTTTAAATAAAGCCAGATTTTTTCTTAGATATTTAATAACCTCTGATCCGCTGAGCGTTTCATTTTCTTTTAAAATAATAAATGCCTTTGGCACCTCTCCTTTAAATTTATCAGCTATGCCTATAACTGCCGCTTCTTTAATCTTAGGATGCTTCAGCAAAACCTTTTCTATTTCTACTGGATAAACATTAAAGCCCCGAACATTGATCATGTCCTTTTTTCTATCTACAATATAAATATATCCATCTTCATCAAGCTTGGCTATATCTCCTGTATAAAGCCAATTATCTTTTATGACTTCTTTTGTTTCAGCATCGTTATTAAAATACCCTTTCATTATATTATCTCCCTTAACCAGAAGCTCGCCTACCTCATTACAAGTTAACTGGTTATTCTTATCATCAACTATTTTTACTTCTACGCCCTCAATAGGTAAGCCCACTGAACCAGGTTTTCTTATTCCACGCGCTGGATTAAATGATACCACAGGCGAAGCTTCTGTTAATCCATACCCTTCCACAAGAGGAACTCTGAATTTATTTTCAAAAGCCTTTAAAACCTCTGTTGGTAATGCCGCTGCGCCTGAAATGCAGAGTTTAATAGGATCTATAAGCTTAAGCACTCTGGAAGTAAACACATGAGGTATCTCCATATGAGCTAAGACATTAAATATGGCAGGTATGCCGATAAATACAGTGATTTTCTTTTTTATTATATTTCTAATAACCCTGCGAAAAGGCCTTACGTGCTCGATTATAGTAATGCTAGCCCCCACTGCAAGCGGCAGAAGAATACAGACAGTGAAAGCAAAAGAGTGAAACATAGGCAAGACGCAAATAAAGTTATCTTTTTCAGATACATCTATGCCGGATATACAACTCTTAACATTGGAGAGAAAATTTTTATGAGTGAGCATTGCGCCTTTAGGGTTACCGGTTGTGCCAGAAGTATAAAGTATAGAGGCGACTTCATCTGGTTTTATCAAAACATCTTCTTTTTTTATAATACTCCGCTCTATTATTTCATAAAAATTAAAAGTATTGGGGACTAAGCCATCTATAATAACTGTATATTTCAAATCAGGAGATTTCATCTTCGCTAAGTTTATAATATCTAAATTTGCGACTGAGCTTATAATAAGCTTTGCGCCGGAATCCTTTAAAATGAATCCAAGCTCCTCCTCCTTTAGCATATTATTTATAGGCACGCAGATTGTCTCTATATTAATAATGGCAAAATAACTGACTATAAATTCCGGGGTATTATGTAAAAATAACGCTACCTTATCTTTCTTTTTAATACCCAGATTTTTCAAGCCCTGGCCCAACCTGCTGGCTGTATGGTATAATTCTTTATAACTAATCTTTTTATCTAAAAAAAATAAAGCAGTTTTATCGGGAAATTTATCTGCGCTTTTTTCAAACATCATTGTTAAATTTTCAACTAATCTATCTCTCATATTTTTTTATCCAGACTCTTAAAAAAAATAAGGCCCGGCGTTATACTATAGCCGGGCCTTATTTGCATCTAAGTTATACCTTTACTACGTTTGTTGCCTGAGGTCCCTTGGGCCCCTCTCCGATTTCAAATTCAACTGCCTGTCCTTCGCTTAAAGATTTGAAACCTTCGCCTTGAATTGCATTGTGGTGAACAAAACAATCTTTGCTTCCATCATCAGGTGTAATAAATCCATAACCTTTTTGGTCGTTGAACCACTTAACTTTTCCTTTTGCCATTGTCCGCTACCTCCTTCCAATAAAATTTTAGCAAATAATGGCAGAAAGAAAAACCGCAAGGCGAATTCTATTTTACCTTACGGCTATAAACTTCTACTCACCTATTTACTATTGAGTTTAGTATACCTTAGTTCTCTCTAGTTGTCAATAAAATTATATATTAAAATCTAATACCCTGTGATCTCTTTTGATGTCTTGTATTGTCGCCGGACTGAGGTCGTCTTCTATAAGGTCCTTACTTTTAGCTATCTCCGCAGCTTCAAGGTGCATTTCGAGATCTAGGCTGGCATTGCGATTGTGAATTAAAAATCCCGGCATACGATCCAGACCCATGAGTTTTCTGAATTTATTATAAGTTTTGCCAACTACGGAGCGACTCATAGAAAGCTTACGGCCGATTTCTCTATTTGATAATCCTTGGATCTTATAGCTAAGAATCCTGCTTCCATTTACAATAGTTTTCAGCAACCTGACATCAGCTTTTTCGACAAGGCCTATTTCATCAGCTATCCCAAAAACATAAAGACATTGCTCGAGTTTAGCAGCGTAACCCTCATCTCTCACAGGATACAACCCCAGCTTTTTTATGGCGTTAATGTAATATCTCGCATTAAGAGCCTCGGTGACGCCTTTCTCTAATAACAGTTGAGGCACACGAGCCAATGCTTCTTTTTCTCTCGGATTGAGCTGAGGCAAGCCTAGAAATCGTCTTAACAAAGCAAAATCAACATTGACCACTCCATTTTCTCTAGCCTGATTTAATTCATCTGAGCTCGTATAAGTATAGATCAAGGCCCTTTTAAATGCTCTGTAAATATCTTCTTGCCTGTATTTAAAATCTGTCTGTCCACGTAAAGCTCTTGCCCATATGACAAAAAAGTACAAGAACATACTGCCCTCTAATTTTCTAACTTCTCCATGCCCTGATTTATAAATAAGAATTTTATCCACGACATTTTCATAGCTATGGTCTGTTGCGTTATTTCTCCACGCTTCAATTAATCTATCCACGTCCATTCCTACATCAACACTCTTTGCTCCAAATTTAACCGCTTCTGTCAATATCTTTGCTAACATTGAATTTTCATCCGGGACCTTTCTCTGCCAGAATGTGTCCAATTTGTCGAGCGCAATTAGCATATCAAGTTTTAACATTGCCTCACAAGCGTCAATAAGGAGTTTCTGTTCCCTGGCATCGGCCGGATGGTAGAATCCAGGACTTTCGCTTAATTTACCAAATTCTATTTTCTCTGACCATGGCTTGTCGTTCTGATTAACAACCTTGTCTTTTTCATCTATAATTGTGGCACTGACAGGCTCTCTGTAGAGAAAACGGACCTTAACAGGCAAACCTGCGGCTTCATTGCGTGGCTCAAAGTATGTTAAATACTTACCAAATATAAACAGGTTTGCTTGCTGACTAAGTCTTGGCCCGAAAAGATAACTATCCGCGGCCCCATCCAATACATCAAGATTGACTTCAGTCCATAGATAACGGGCATCTTCTTTATCGCCTTCGGCTTGACCTATCCACCTGCCTGTAATATTATCGAAAATAGCATACCTAAATCCTCCTTCTATTGTCTTTTCATCCAAATCCCTTTCTCGTATAGGATATAATCTAGCCACCTGCCTTCTTACATACCACTGATGCCTCTCTGAAACAGGCCTTATATCAAGCGTAAGAGGATTCCCCAGATAGTCCATAATGGGGTTGCCTCTATAATCCAGGGTAGGCTTTCCATCTTCATCCACAAATCGCATCCTCGACATATAATAGTCTGCGTGCTTATTTTTCCGCGCAGTTGTCCAATCGAATTCTGCTTCAAATCTTGCCCCTTGCAGCCTTTTGTCTTCAAGCGTAACCCACCTTTTAGGCATTTTTTGCTTGGGACTAGATATTGTGTTTAGCCCTAAGGACACAGTTCCGTCTTTCTTGCTCACACAGGCCTTCTCTCCTCTTATTAAGATCCTGCGCCCTTCAAATCTCATCATCCTGCTCCTGCTTAACCTATTGCAAGAACCTGCAAGCTTTAATTCACCATTGTCTTCGATAACGTATATAAGAAGCGGCTCTATTATCTTGATTATGCTCTCGTCTTTTACAATCCTAACCTGTGTCACCTGGCCCTGGATAACATCAAACTCTATTTCCAAGCCTTCGTGCTCTCCTAAATTTAATCTGTGCTCTCCGCCTATATGAAGTTTACTCGATGATGAGAAATGACCTATAGTAACCCTATCTAACTTTAAAAAATCCTCTCCAGATATTCCTTTTGCCGGGTCAAAGTAAACAACATCCCCTGTATCCCAGTGATAAATAAAAGCTTCATTACCTCTCCGGCCGATATGTGCGCCAGTGGCAGGGTCTAGCAACCTGTCATGGGCTATCTGTAAATTATTGGCCGCCTTTTTATCATCCGGAATACCGGCAAGAAATTTCTTCCGCTCACTATCCCTTAAACTTTCTAATAATCTCTCCCGGCCATCTTTGTTATTAGAAATAAGCTGAGGCCTCAGATTGGTTTTTTTGGGTAGCTCTATACCATAGCATGTACTTGTAACAGTGAATGTTACAAGTACAATTGTTGATATTATCCTGATGATGAAAAGTTTTTTAAAGTTTAACATAATATAGACAAAAAAATAACCTTTCCAAATAAATTCCCAGTTTCGGTTATGTATTTAAATTTTGATAAGCCTAGCTCGCCTTATTTTTATGCTCTTCTTTCTTCAATGGCAATATTCCCGCCATTTCGCCAATCACGTTCACCAATTCCGTATTCGCTGGAATCACAATCTTCGCGTTATTGGCTAAAGATTTCTCCACTGCCTCAAGTTTACGCAATACCTGGGCATTGCCGATAAAATACTTTTCCGCTGCTTCGTTTAACAGGCGGATTGCCTCTGCCTCGCCCTCTGCTTCCAGAATTCTAGCCTGCCTGAAACCTTCTGCTTTTTTAATCTCCGCTCTTTTCTGGCCGTCGGCTGCGGTTTCCGTGGCAGTAGCAAAATCCACTGCTGCGATTTTTTCATTTTCCGCCTTAACCACCTTGTTCATTGTTTCCTGCACATCCTTTGGCGGATCAATCTCTTTTAATTCTGTGCGCACAATTTCAATACCCCAGCTCGAAGTCTCCTCCATTAAAGTTTTATGCAGCTCCGCATTAATCTTGCCCCGCTCGCTATTTGCAGATTTTAAAGTCAGAGTGCCTATAATATTCCTCAAGGTAGTCCTGGCCAGGTTTACAATCTGGTATTGATAATTAAAAACATTGTACTGGCAGCCTTTGACGCTTTCCTGATCTGCCTTCACTTTAAAATATATCTGGGCATCCACCTTGGCATTAAGATTATCGTTGGTGATAATCTCCTGAGGGTCAGCATCCACCATTTTTTCGGTAATGTTTATCTGGTACATCTTATCTATTCCTGGGATAATCCAGTTAAAGCCGGCATTAGCAAAAGTACGGTATTTTCCTAATCTCTCAATTAACCCGCGATGAGTAGGCCTGACAATCCTTATCCCTGCAAAAAATATCACAATCACAGCCATACCAAGTAAATAAAAAATATTCACCTTGCTCCTCCTTTTTTTAAAGCATTATTAAAACAACCTTTAAGCAGACTAACTATATTATTATACTACCCCCTATTAACAAATCAAGCAGCAAGAAGCAGCGCTGGGAATCCGGTTATATTTTTTGCACTGATAGGCTGCTCGTTCTATTTTCGCCATGTTTTTGGCTCCACTTCTCATACACTTCTTTTTGTATACGCGCTTGACGACATAATTCTGACGACGTCGTCAAGAAAGAACCTGTTTCAAAATAAGTGTAGGAAGGGCAATAACTACAATAAGAAAGCGATGGACACCCCCTGCAGTGCTTTCTATCTCGCATACGTGATGCCCTTAAGCTCTTGAATAACTTATTATCACACCATATACGAATGAATGAGGCGCGCTTCAGGCTATTCCCATTGTTAAATCTCAATCGCACACACGGATTTAATTGGCCGTAAGGGGTTATGTTGCTTACCCTTCTTCCTGCGCCGCACAATGGTAGATTTGGGTCAATGTTCAAAAGTTTGTTCGAAGATCTCATAGGCTGGTGACGATATAGCCCATCTTCTATATAATGTTTCATCTGCAAATCACTCAGTGCATGATGTAATGGTCCTGTACTCGCATCATCGCAAGGGAAAATACGATATAATCCCTTGGAATCAAGAAACTGCGCTTTAAGCGTATGCTTTACAAATTGCCGCAACTTCCACAGTTCATGCACATTATATTGTAATACAGTGGTCTTAACCAGTACATTTACTCCCATCTCAATCAATTTTGCAATGGCATTTATAGTTTTAGCGAATGAACCTTGCATCCGGGTAACCTTCTCATGGGTATTCTTAAAGCCATAAAGGCTAATTTCAACAGCGCTTGGAACTATCTTTCTAATTTTTATAGCAGCTCTCTTATCTATTAAGGTACCGTTTGTAAATATTCGAATGTCAAAATCTAAGCTACGGGCGTGTTCAAGAATTTCAAAAATATCCTTTCGAAGAAATGGTTCTCCTCCGGTGAATATCAAATGTAAGCATCCCGCATTCTTGAGTTGCTTCAAATATGTTACAATTTCTCCTGTGGTTAGCTCAGCTGTTTTTTTTCGCACAATATAACAATGAATACAATGCATATTACATTGATAGGTAAGCTCAAAATGGCAAGAAATTGGGAATTGTCTGTTATGGACAGCTGCTATGAAATCTTTAGCAGTTTTTATGGGGGCCATTAAAAGTATGTACTTATGATAGAATAGAAACGGCTAACAACATGACCCAGGGGACATCAAGGCTCCACTGGTCCCGGAACACCCGCTATACACACGCCATTCATGTTCTTTAATTTCTATGTGTTTTATAAGCGGCTTAATCCACTGTTTTTTCTTTTTTTCCATTTTCATGGATTACCTCTTCCAACTCAATGAGATCTTTCTTTGTCAACCAGCCTAAAAAACTCGTTATGTCCGATTCGGCTTCTTTAAAATTTACCTCATAGTCATCAATAATTCTTTTAATTATTTCTGCGACCGTGCTCTTGCCATCTATTGCCTCCCAAATCGCTGTGCCAGTTTGATTGCACACTTCAAGGCTTTCGCGATCTATCGTTTGTCTTTCTGCAGGTATTAAAACTGCTTCCCCTTCAATAACCCGCCATGCGACATTTTTCTTTTTCTTAGGAATTGTCCTGAGCCACTCCATCAACTATTCTCCAAAATGAATCGTCAGGTTTAAAATCCAGCCAATAACACTTTATATTATTGCTTAGATCCTGACATGTGTCAAGCAGAACACTAATTATCTCTTGGTTAACCGGTATACAATGATTATGTCTTAATAATGCTACCATCGCTTCAACCTTGGTCATAGGTTCAATCTTGTTTGATGTATTTTTGCGAAGGAAAAAAAATTCTTTAATACAGTGTGAACCATTCGAATAGTGGCGTACATTTCCACTCCAGGGAGTGCCATATATTTTGTATAATCTTTTCTCTTTACGTATCACAATGGTCTCATCATTTAGAATTTTTAGCCCACGTTTAAGCGCCAATTTGGCTATTGTAGATTTTCCTCCTCCGCTGGCAGCAAGAAATAAATATGCCTTTTTCATACCCACAACTCCACAACTATGCAACATCAATGACTGTGTTTTCGGTAATAGTAAACTGTACCAAAATTCTGGGAAAAAGTTTTCTACAATCCTTCCGGAGGGCTCTTTGGTATATAATAGTATTTTTTTCATAGAGGTATCTAAATACCCTGCATAAAAATATTTCCCCTTATCAGGAAAAATCAAACAAAATCTTTCATCTATTTTACCAAACTTCCAGTTACGAGCTTGAAAAATTATAGAATCCAGAGTAGGGCGCTTTAAGCCAGGCTCATATTTCACTTCTATATGTATATCCGGACTTCCGCTAGCTGTGTAATGCCTATAGTATTGTTCGAGACGCCTCCTAATCGTAGGGTGGGATATTTGAAAGGCAAAAGAGACTCCGCCTATACTATACACTAGTTTATGATGATGCATATAGATAGGTTTTATTAAATACTGGCACAGTTTAATGGGGTCAGGTCAAGGCGTATTTAAACAAACCTCTGCCTCTGTAACAAGTTCACAGATCAAGTCTTTGACTGAGATTATCTTTTTAATCCGGTAGGCATTACTGCCACACATGGCAAATCCCTTGTCCAACTCTCCTCGGTAAGCATTCAACAGCGC
The DNA here is from genome assembly GCA_003485765.1 of Candidatus Omnitrophota bacterium. Classification (GTDB taxonomy): domain Bacteria; phylum Omnitrophota; class Gorgyraeia; order Gorgyraeales; family Gorgyraeaceae; genus UBA10183. The sequence continues at coordinate 25,326 of DNHS01000051.1, forward strand.
TTTGGCAATACAATAATTAACTTTTTTGGCGTCACAAGTATACAAACATTTATATTCGCAACCAAAATCCATACGTTCCCCTTTAGAAATCCTCTGCACAAATTCATTACGAATAACTCTTCCCGGCATCCCCACAGGACTCTGGATAACTACAATATCCTCTTTCCTGGCTGAGATATATGCCTCTTTATATTTCAGAGATACATCACACTCGTGCGTACATACAAAACGTGTAGCTATCTGTACCCCGCTTGCGCCTAAACGCATAACCCTGGCAATATCTTTACCATCAAAGATTCCTCCAGCGGCAATAACAGGAATACGCGATTTATCGTTCTCAAAAGCACGCGTAACCGCCAATACCTCGGTCAGGATGCTATCCAGAGAAAAATGCTCTTCATCAGCAAGCTCGGCCATACTATAGCCCAAATGTCCGCCTGCAAGCGGCCCTTCGACAACAATAGCATCAGGCAGGCGCTTATACCTCCTGGCCCAAGTACTGCAAATAATCTGCGCTGCGCGGCCGGAAGAAACAATCGGAACAAGTTTAGTCTGATCATTTTTAATCAAAGATGGCAAACGTAACGGTAGGCCTGCCCCGGAAATAATCACATCCACAGATTCAGCTTGAGCCGCCTCCACTAACTCATCGTAGTTAGTAAGGACACACATAATATTTACGCCGAACGGATTTTTCGTCATGCTCCTGGTATCTCGAATGATATTTGTTAGTTCCTCGCGCGAACGCATCTTATAATCACGTTTCTCATTACCGCATTCCTCCCCCAGCCCCACCGCGGCAATAATCCCAAGCGCCCCTTCGTTGGATACTGCCGAAGCTAATGAAGACGAAGACACACGCGCGCCCATTCCACCTTGAATGATCGGCAGCTCTATTCTTAAATTACCTATATCTAGATTCTTAAACTCTATATTCATAAATTCTTGTTGTTAAAACATGTTCCCTATAAGCTGCCTGCCGTTTCTCTAAGGAGTCCCCCAGTCCTGTATATATAGTATTTTTTTTGATTATATCACTTTTATAACTATTTGCATAATAATTATAACTTTTTTCAAAAATTTTATACTATTGCTTTTGGTTTAAGGGGGTCTTTTAAGGGGGTCAGACACCGGTTAACGCTTTTATCTCCTCCGGCTTAAGATAGCGAAACTGCCCAGGATTTATTCCTTCTAGCTTTAAACAGCCTAAGGCAACACGCTTAAGCTGGATGACTTCATGGCCGAGGGATTTGAATAACCTGCGAATTTCCCTATTTTTCCCCTCGGTTAATTCTACGATCAAGTGTGATTCCTTATTGCTGGCCTTGCGCAGCATTATTCTAGCAGGCTTTAAAAACTCCCCTTCATCCCAAATCCCCTTAGCTAAGTTTAGTAGTTTTTCTTGCGTGAGATTTCCCTTAACAACTACCACATAAACACGCATAACAGCGTTTGCCGGGTCTGTCAAGTAAGCGGATAGCCTGGTATCGTTAGTGAGCAGTAATAACCCGGTTGTAGCCATATCCAAGCGGCCAACGGCATGAAGATACCTGAGTTCTCTAGGTAATAGATCAAAAACCGTAGCTCTGCCGCGTTCATCGCATCTGGTGGTAACAACAGATTTAGGTTTATACAGCATGATCGTCTGGGGGCTATTCTTCTTGAGAGGCTGGCCGTCTAAAACAAACTTATCTTTCTCAGGTACGACCAAATAAAGCGGATCCTTGATAATCTTCCCATTAACCTTAAGTTTCCCATCTAATATCCATCCTCTAGTCTGGGTACGGGAAGCCAAACCCATTTTCGATAAAGCCCTCTCTAATGCAACTTTTCCAAGCTTCATAGTCATGGTAACTATTTTACATCAAACAAAAACTCTCTGCAACGAATACTACCGCAACCACATTATGCTGCGGATGGCGAATTCTTCGCCTAAATGCCAATTAAATGCCCGCGATTAAATAATAGCCAATATAGAGATAAAGAGATGGTTCAATCGCGGGATTTGCTTGATTGCTTAAGGAGCGATTTATTGTGGGATATGAAGGCTAATTTTTTCTTTTTAGTCCATTTTTTAATCTGCGCTTCGCGCGACTGGGCATTGGATCTATTTAGGTGGATTTCTTTATAGATAAGTCTGACTGGGTGGCGGATTCGGGTGTAGCTGCCACCTTTACTGGAGTTATGTTCTTTTATTCGACGACAAATGTCGGTAGTGCTGCCTGTGTATAAACTGCCATCTTTACAGCGGAGTATGTAGACATGCCACATAATTTCTTTTGAGTAGAACCATGGCGGTTCGACGCGGCCGCCTTTGGCGGCTTTGCTCACCGTCACCTTGAGCAAGCGAAAGGTGGCTGCCAGAGATAGATTCGTATAACTATATCTTTACGGCATTGTAACTTGGATTCTAACTTTTTCTATTATCGCTTCTTATTGCAATATCTATGGTTATATTAATAGCATAAAACTATAATGGTCTCTTTGGCTGTTTTTCATTGTTCAACTGCGAACTTTTATTTAATAGACTGCTTAATGCGTCTGGGCAATCCTATGTATAACCTCGGAGACAAAAGTCTGGTATTTAATCCCGAGCTTCTGGGCCCTTTGTTTAATAGTAGCCAGGTCGTGGCTATTTACGCGAACATTCAAAACAGCATCTTTTCTTCTTGCAGCGATACTTTCAGCGATAGACGCAAAGTTACTCTTGCTGACATTGATATATTCACCTTTTAAAAGGCTATCCTCAATGGTTTTTTCTTGTCTAGTCAGATTAATCTTTTTCTTCAACATAAGGAACAATCCAAATATAGCCCTTAAGCTTAAAGAGCATAATGTTTTGATCCACTCTTTTGGGATGGCTTTTAACAGCGATTAATTGTGAAGAAATAATCTCTTCAAAAGAAACACCTCTTGTTCTTTTAAGCCTTTCGCTCTTTAACTGGCTCCAGCGTATATCTTTCATTCGGCCTCTAGTTTGTATATACAATTGTATGTCAAATACCTTAGGATGTCAAGCAAAATCTGCTCTTCTGGCAGAAACTTTAGCAGATTTTGCGCAGACCCTGAGCAAGGCCGAAGGCCGCGTCGAAGGGTCAAGTCGAAGGGTCAAATTGAGCACAAATATGTAACTCTCTTATTTACAATTACTTACGATAAATCTGGCTGGAGGAGATGGAATCGAACCATCATACCGGGTTCCAGAGACCCGTGTCCTACCGTTAGACGATCCTCCAAAAAATCTAAATCTTTCTTCTTTCCTTTATTTCATTCTCAATATACATCTTAAAACGTTTCTGATCGATCTGGCTGATGCCTTTAAAAATAACTCCTACTTCAAAAGTTTTGGAATTCTCTTCGCCTATTTTTTTTATCCAAGCTATTTCGCCTTTAGCGAAAATGGGCATTGAATCAAAAGGCACTTCAAGCTGCACATCTAATTTAGTGCCTTTCATAAGTCGTTCGTAAACTATAAACCGCGCCCCGCCTTCGCTTATATCTCTGCCTACAATCTGATCCTGAGCGCAAGGCTCCTCTATGGTTTTATATTTTATTATAACAGGCCATTCAATCCTTACAAATTTTCTATTCTCTTCCATAACCCGCCCCTACAACTCTTTCCAATCTTTTTATAACCTTATCTTTGCCTAAAAGAGCTAAGACTTCGAATACGCCTGCTGAAACAGCTTTACCTGTCACTGCAACCCTTAATGGATGTATTAGATCAGCGCTTTCTATCTTCAGCTCTTCTATCAGTGCCCTGGATTCTTTTTCTATATTTTCCTGCGTAAAAGGGCCTACTTTTTCAAGCCGCTCTCTTGTTATGCTTAGTATACTTGAAACTTTGTCTTTTTTCAAAAATTTTTCTACTGCCTCTTCATTGTACTGCACATCGTCTGAGGTAAATATGCCAAATTCTTCTTTAAATTCAACTAGGGTTTTAACCCTGGGATGATAAAGCTCTGCGAATTTTCTGAACCACGCCTCGTCGCATTCAGGCCTGATAAAATCCATCCCTATCTTTACAAATTCATCCAGAGTAAGCTTTCTTATATGTTCCCCGTTAATCCATCTTAATTTATCCTGGTTGAATTCAGCGCCTGTTTTATTTATACGTTTCAGGCTGAATTTTTTTATAATCTCCTCCGCAGTCATGAATTCCTTGTTGTCTCCGGGCGACCACCCCAGTAGCGAAAGATAATTAACCAGCGCCTGAGGCAGATAGCCCATCTGGCGGTAATCAGTTATTGAAACTGCGCCAAAACGTTTAGATAAAGGCGCTTTGTCAGGCCCGAGTATCAAAGGTACATGCGCAAATTTCGGAGGCTTTACCCCAAGCGCATCATAAACCGCTGCTTGTTTATTGGTATTTGAAATATGGTCATCGCCTCTTATTACATGCGTTATCTGCATCTCTATATCATCCACAACACACGCAAAATTATAGGCAGGGCTTCCATCTGATTTCATCAGCACCAGGTCGTCTATCAGGGTATTGTCCACCTCTATCTCGCCGTGCACAAGATCGTATATTTTTATCTTTTCATCCAGTATCTTAAAAATAATTGCTTCTCCGTCTTTATAGGCCAGCTCTTTTTCAAGCAGCCTCTGAGCATAAGATCTGTAAATATCAAATCTATTTGTCTGAAAATAAGGCCCTTCGTCCCAATTTAAACCAAGCCATTTTAAATCTGCGATAATCTCTTCCAGGTAAACATCGCTTGAACGCTTCTGATCAGTATCTTCTATTCTCAATATAAATACTCCTGCCTGAGACCTTGCGTATAGCCAATTAAATAATGCTGTTCTTACGCTTCCTATATGTAGATAACCTGTAGGGCTTGGCGCGAACCTAACGCGAACCATATTCGTACCCCTTTCTTATAGCCTTTTCATTAATAGGTATCATGTTATGATAAGAAGCTGGAAATATGTCTTTGAGCGCGTCTATCAATGTTATTAAAGATGCTATTTTTTTTCTTGCCAGAAGCGCTCCCAATATAACCATATTTGCTACCTTGAGATTCCCCAGTTCTGAAGCCATGCTAGTTGCAGGAATATTCAGAATATCAATGTCTTTTCTTTCAGCGTCTATATTTATAAGCGATTTATTAACTATCAGAAGGCCATTTTCCTTCACCCTGGTTTCGAATTTTTGAAGAGAAGGCCTGTTCATCACAATGCATATGCCCGGCTCTTTTACAATAGGTGTCGCGATAATTTCATCTGAAATAATCACCATGGAATGCGCAGTCCCTCCCCTGACTTCTGCGCCATAAGAAGGCATCCATGTAACATGTTTCCCATCGCTCATGGCTGCATAAGATATGGCCTTGCCCATCAACATTATTCCCTGGCCGCCAAAACCTGCGAAGATTATTTCTTCTTTCACGTTATATCCTTAAAAATTTTTAAAGGGTATTCCTTTGTCATCTCTTCTCCTACCCATTTCACTGCTTCCTGCGGCGAAAGCCCCAGATATGTGGGGCAGGGAGAAAGAACTTCAACTATTGAAAAACCAACATTTTTAATCTGATTTTCAAATGCTTTCTTTATTGCCCGCTTTGCCTTTAACACATTCTGCGGATTATTAATAGCAACTCTTTCTGCGTACATGACACCTGACAAATTAGATAATAGCTCGCAAACCCTTAATGGGAAACCATGTATTTTCTGGTCTCTTCCTAAAGGTGTAGTTGCTGTCTTCTGTTTTAACATCGTTGTAGGCGCCATCTGGCCGCCTGTCATCCCATATACCGCATTATTCACAAATATTATTGTGATATTCTCTCCTCTGTTAGCGGCGTGGATTATCTCTGCTGTCCCTATCGCAGCCAGGTCTCCGTCTCCCTGATAACCGAAAACTATTTTATCAGGCCTTGTCCTTTTTATGCCTGTTGCAACGCTTGGGACTCTGCCATGCGCTGCCTCTGTCACGTCAAAATTCCAGTAATCATAGGCTATGACAGCGCATCCTACAGGAGCTATACCGATCAGTCTTTCTCTTATATCAAGCTCATCTACTATCTCGCATATAATACGATGCACAATGCCATGGCCGCAGCCGGCGCAATAATGGGTAACAGCGTCTTTCATACTTTCTGGCCTACTGCTAATTTTATTCATAGATTTTTTCTATCTCTTTTATTATTTCGCTCTCGCTGGGCACCTGTCCCCCGCTTCTTCCATAAAAATAAACAGGCTTTGAACAATCTATGGCAAGCTTCACATCTTCCACCATCTGGCCGCAGTTCATCTCTATAACTAAAAATGCTTTTACTTTTTTCGCCAGTTTCTTAAATTCTTTCTCAGGAAAAGGCCATAAAGAGATAGGCCTTAACATCCCTATTTTTTTACCAGTTTTGCGCAGTTTTTCAACAACGCTCCTTGTGATTCTGCTGGGAGTGCCATAAGCTACCAGCATAACCTTGCTATCGTCTCCGTATAAAATTTCGCAGCGCTCTTCTTTATCTTTTATTTCGTTATATTTCTTCTGCAATTTCAAATTCAATCTCTCCAGTTCCCCTTCGGCAAGCAAAAGAGACCTTATTATCCGCGGTTTCCTTCCCTTGCACCCGTCCAGTATCCAGTCTTTTTTACCAAAACTTTTAACTTTAGACTTTAAACTTTTAAACTCTACTGGCGCCATCATCTGGCCTAATATTCCATCGCCCAGTATCATAACAGGCATCCTGTATTTATCCGCCAAGTCAAACGAAAGCATTGTTAAATCAGCTATCTCCTGCACAGATGCCGGCGCAATAACTATTTGGTGATAATCGCCATGGCCTCCGCTTTTAACTGCCTGGAAATAATCGCTCTGGCTTGGCCCGATATTACCTAATCCTGGCCCGCCTCTCATAATATTAACTATAACTGCTGGAAGTTCGCATGCAGCAAGGTAAGATATCCCTTCTTGTTTCAAGCTAATGCCAGGGCTTGAAGAAGAAGTCATCGCCCTGACGCCTGTAAGAGACGCCCCGAAAACCATATTTATCGCAGAAATCTCGCTTTCAGACTGTATAAAAACTCCACCCACTTCAGGCATGCGTTTTGACATATAGCTAGGGAGCTCATTTTGAGGCGTAATAGGATAGCCTGCGTAAAACCTGCAGCCTGCTATTATAGCCGCCTCTGCGATTGCTTCGTTTCCACACATTAAAACTTTTTTCATTTCCAACCTACGAAGTTTATTTATAAATCGTTATGCATAGATCAGGGCATATAATTGCGCAAAAAGAGCACCCTGAGCATCCGTCTTTTTCTATAAATCCAACAGGATACACGCCTTTTTTATTGAGCGACTTGGATTGTTTTATATGGCCTTTTGGACAATATAAAATACAAAGCCCGCAGCCTTTACATTTTTCTATATCAATCTTTATCTTAGGCATAGTTATTTTTTATAGTTTCTGCTATTTTTTTAGAGGATAACCCATACTTATCTAATAATAAAGCCCTGTCCCCATGTTCAATAAATTTATCAGGCAAGGCTATATTTTTAATTATAATATCTTTCTTTATTTTATCAATGATTAATTCCAAAACGCCTGAACCAAACCCTCCTTCAAGAACGCCTTCCTCTATTGTAAACAATCTGCCTGTCTTAAAAACTGACTGCGCTATTAATTCTATGTCCATGGGCTTTATAAATCTCGCATTTATGACTTCGCAGTTTATGCCTTCGTCCATTAAAAAAGATGCTGCCTCCAACGCAATATTAGACATATAACCAATATTTACTATTGTAGCGTCTTTGCCTTTTTTTAATAGCTCTCCTTTGCCTAAAGTTATAGGAGTTCTCGACTCGTCCGCCAATGCCGTAATAGCGGACTTGCTCGAACAATACTTGTAGCTTGCGCCGCGCGGATATCTTATTGCAACAGGGCCTTTATCATAAGAAACAGCCCAGCTAAACATATTATTCAATTCTTCTTCATTTCTTGGAGCCATAGACACAATATTCGGCAAATGCCTTATATAACTCATGTCAAATGTTCCGTGATGCGTAGGCCCGTCTTCTCCCACAAGGCCTGCCCTATCAAGCATTAAAACTACATTCAAATTCTGGAGGCACACATCATGGAACAACTGGTCATAAGAACGCTGTAAAAAAGTAGAATATATGGCCACCACGGGTTTAAAACCAGCCCTTGCCAAGCCCGCTGCAAACCCCACAGCATGCTGTTCAGCCATGCCTACGTCAAAAAATCTATTAGGAAAAAGATTCGCAAATTTATCAAGGCCTGTGCCTTCCGGCATTGCAGCTGTTATAGCTACTATCCTTTTATTCTCTTTAGCTATTTCTACTATTTTATTGCCAAATGCCTTTGTAAAACCTTCTTCAGGCGTAATATCTTTCGCTAGAGCTATTTTCTCGCCTGTATTCACATTAAAGCTAGATATGCCGTGAAATTTTTCAGGCCCTTTTTCTGCAAAACTATAGCCTTTTCCTTTTTTTGTAACCACATGCAGCAGAATAGGCTCATCCAGGTTTACAATATTTTTCATGGTATCTATAACCGTAGTCACGTCATTTCCGTCAATCGGCCCAAAATACCTGAACCCAAGTTCTTCAAAAAGCATTCCAGGAACAAGAAGATTTTTAAGCCCTTCTTCTAACCTTCTTGCTGAACGTATAACGCTGAAACCAAAGCGAGGGACTTTTGAAAGAAGTCCCTCAATATCTTTTCTTATCCTGTTATATGCAGGCGCTGTAATAATTCTATTCAAATATTTACTCAACGCCCCAACACTTTTGGATATACTCATCTCATTATCATTCAGGATAACAAGCATGTTTTTATGCAAATGGCCTGCGTGATTTAAGGCCTCCAATGCCATCCCTCCTCCAAGAGACGCGTCTCCTATAACTGCCACAACTTTATAATTTTTATGCTCTATATCCCTCGCCGCAGCCATACCGAGCGCTGTAGAAATAGAAGTTGAGCCGTGGCCTGTGGTAAATACATCATACTCGCTTTCATATTTATTCGGAAACCCGCTAATGCCTCCTGCTTTACGAAGCGTATTGAATCTGTCTTTTCTACCCGTTAAAATCTTGTGGGCATACGCCTGATGCCCCACATCCCATATGATAATATCTTCAGGCGCGTTTAAACAATAATGAATGCCTATTATAAGCTCGACTGCCCCAAGGCTTGACGCTAAGTGCCCACCCGAAGAAGCCACATTGTTTATAATAACCTCTCGTATCTCCTGCGCTAAAATAGGTAATTTATCTACGCTGAGTTTTTTTAAATCTAATGGGCTATTTATACTATCCAACAATCTCTCTGCCATATCCTAATCCTAATCCAATTCAAACAACTTTACAAAATGACATTCAGACTGTGTTACAATCGGTAGCCGCAGGCTTTAGCCTGCGATATGTTGCGCAACCTAAAGGTTGCGGCTACCATATATAGGCACCGATGAGGATTACAACACAGTCTGAATGTCAAAATGTAAAGTTGTTTAGCATCAAATCGCCTAATTGTGCTAACTTATCTGCTTTTTTGCCAAAAATCTTTAGATAGCTTTTTGCTTTGTTTGCTAAAGCTCTGGCTTTTTCTTTTGTGAGATATTCGCCATATAGTTTTACATATCCGTCTTTATCCTTTAAATCATCAAATAGCTGAAATGCAAGGCCGATATCTCTTCCGAAATTTCCCAAAGCATTTATTTCCAGCTTACTTGCGCCTTTAATAATCCCGCCTGATTTAACTGCAACTTCAAACAGCACTGCTGTCTTCTTTAAATTAATATATTCTATCTCTGCCCTCTGCCCTCTGCCCTCTGCCCTTTTTTTTAAAATATCCACAACCTGTCCGCCTATTGTACCGCGAGTCCCAACTGCTTTTGATATCTCTTTTATTGCCTTTATGCTGCCTGATTCTGCTATCACCTGAAATGCCAGAGTCAGAAGTCCGTCCCCTGCTAGAAGCGCTATATCTTCTCCGTATTTTTTATGGCATGTTTTTTTGCCGCGCCTGAAATTATCATCATCCATACATGGCATATCATCGTGCACAAGGGTATAGGAATGCGCTAATTCTATGCCGCACGCAACAGGTATTATTGAGTTACCTTTTCCTCCGCATGCCTCAAACCCTGCAATAGCAAATATAGGCCTTATTCTTTTGCCTCCTGGAAATACTGAATACCTCATGGCCCTGTGTATAATCTGAGGCTTCAGCGAACATGAAGGAAGATATCTATCCAAAGCCCTATCTATTATCTTCTTTTTATCTAATATATACTTTTTAATATCCATGCGATCATTCTTTAAAAGGTTCCAGCGTAACCTTGCCGTCTTTTTTAATGAGGACTTCTACCTTGCGTTTTGTCTCATCCAGCCTTTTTCTGCAAGCCTGGATCAATTTTACTCCCTCTTCATATTTTTTTAATGACTCCTCTAGAGGCATATTCCCGCTCTCAAGCTCATTTACAATCTCTTCCAGCTTTTTCATCATCTCTTCAAATTTTAATTCTTTTGCCATATATCCTCCTACTCAATCCTGCTTGTAAAACTGCCTTTAGAAACTTTTGTTTCTACTAAATCTCCTTTTTTAAGAGATTGGCTATTTTTTATTATCTTTCTATCTGGAAGTTTGAAACTGATGCTATAACCTCTATCTAAAATTCCAACGGGGCTAAGTATGCCTAATTTTTCAGAAAGCAATTTAAAACCTTCTTCTTTTAATTCCATATAATGCCTGAATCTTAAGACCATGCCCTCTTCTATCTCATCCAGCCTCTGCTCGTATTCCTTAACTATGTCCATTGGAAAACCTATTATCTTTTTTTCTATCTCATCAAGCCTGTCCTCAAGCTCGCTCTTTTTTGCTATCACAATTTCTGCGGCTACAGAAGGCGTGGGAGCCCTCATATCCGCTACAAAATCGCTTATTGTCCAATCTATCTCATGGCCAACTGCGCTTATAATAGGTATCTTTGAGTTATATATGGCTCTTGCCACTATCTCTTCGTTAAAAGCCCACAGATCTTCCAAGCTTCCGCCTCCTCTACCTACTATCATGACATCCACATTTTTAAGAGCGTTGAATTCTTCTATTGCAGAGGCTATCTCTTCCCTTGCCCCATCTCCCTGGACTTTTACAGGATTTATAATCACCTCTACATTAGAAAATCTTTTATTTAAAACATGCAGAATATCTCTTATGGCAGCGCCTGTTATGGACGTGACGATTCCTATTCTTTCAGGAAGAAGCGGTATCTCTTTTTTATGCGCCTCTTCAAAAAGCCCCTCTTTGAAAAGTTTTTCTTTCAGTTGTTCAAACGCAAGCTGCAGCTCTCCTACGCCCCTTGGCTCCATCTTTGTTACATAAAGCTGATAAACGCCTCTTTTTTCATATATACTGATTCTTCCGGAGCATAAAACCTGCATGCCGTCTTTTATTTCAAATTTTATCTTTTCGTTACTGTTTTTAAAAAATACGCATTTTAATTCACTTCTTTCATCCTTTAATGTAAAATAAAAATGGCCCGAAGAGGGCCTGTCAAAATTCGATATCTCTCCTTCAATCCATATGTTTTGGAATGAGTCCTCCAGCACTATTTTTATGCTGGCGCTCAACTGGCTTACTGTATAAATATATCTTCCCTTATCTTCCATACTAGCGATAATTCTCTATCTTTTCTTTTACCCTTTCTATCAAAAGGCACTTGCCGCTTTCATCATCTATCTTCACTATGGCTCCCTGTAATTCCACATTTTTATCCGCTATTTCAAATTTTTTCGGCAGAAGCGTTAAAAAATGCTCTACTATTGCGTCGCTTCTTCTGCCTATTACTGAATCCTGGGGCCCTGTCATTCCTAAATCAGTGATATATCCAGTGCCCTGAGAAAATATCTTCTCATCTGCTGTTTGAACATGCGTATGAGTGCCGAATACAACGCTGACTCTAGAATCCAAGAATATTCCCATGGCTATTTTTTCGCTTGTAGCCTCTGCGTGCATATCCACTAAAATAATCTTTGTAACTCTATTGATTTTTTCTATCTCTTTCTCAGCTGCTGTAAAAGGGCAATCAACCGGATGCATAAAAACCCTGCCCAAAAGATTTATCACAGCTACCTTTTTCCCGTTCTCCAGAGAAATAACTGTCATACCTGAGCCAGGAGAAGTCTGGGGATAATTCGCAGGCCTTAAAATACGATTGTCCTTGGAAAGCCTCTCGTATATCTCCTTTTTCTTCCAGACATGGTCTCCTGAAGTTATAACGTCTATCTTATTCTGCAATAGTTCATCTACAGTTTCAGGGGTAAGCCCTGAGCCTCCTGCAACATTCTCTGCATTTGCAATGACAAAATCAATATCTCTATCTTTGCGTAATCTAGGAACTATTTTTTTAACAGCTTCTCTGCCAGGGCTCCCGACTATGTCGCCTATTAACAGTATCCTCATTTAGCATACTCCACTGCTCTTGTTTCGCGTATCACAGTAACTCTTATCTGCCCGGGATATTCAAGGCCTTCTTCTATTTTCTTTGTTATCTCCCTGGCTAATCCCATAGCCTGAAGGTCGCTTATCTTTTCAGGCTGTACAACCACCCTTATCTCTCTCCCAGCCTGTATTGCAAATGCCTTCTCAACGCCTTTAAATGAATCAGCTATAGCTTCCAGTTTTTCAAGCCGCTTTATATAATTCTCAAGGGACTCGCGCCTTGCGCCCGGCCTTGTAGCGCTAACAGTATCCGCAGCCTGCAAAAGCACTGCATAAATAGTCCCCGGCGCTTCTTCTTCGTGATGGGACGCTATTGCATTTATAATATCTGACGCCTCGCCGTATTTTTTGGCCAGGTCTGCGCCTATCTTTGCATGCGGGCCCTCTACTTCATGAGTCACTGCCTTGCCTATATCATGCAAAAGCCCTATTCGCTTTGCAAGAGTCACATCCAAATTAAGTTCTCCTGCCATAACTCCCATAATAACGCTTACCTCTTTCATATGTTGAAGCGCATTTTGCCCGTAACTAGTCCTGTATTTTAATCTTCCTATAAGCCTCACTATTTCAGGATGTATCTTTTGAAGCCCTAATTCAAAAAGCGTTCGCTCTCCTTCTTCTTTAATAGTAGCTTCCATTTCCTGTTTGACTTTATTGACAACTTCTTCTATGCGGCCAGGGTGAATACGTCCATCCTGCAAAAGCCGCTCTAAACTTATCCTTGCTATCTCGCGCTTCACAATATCAAAGCCAGAGAGTATTACAGCCTCTGGGGTATCATCAATAATCACATCCACTCCTGTGGCCATTTCAAGCGCCCGGATATTGCGGCCTTCTCTCCCTATAATCCTTCCTTTCATCTCGTCATTTGGCAAATTCACAACAGATACGGTTGTATTTATTACATGTTCTGCAGCGCACTTCTGCATGCTGAGCGAAAGAATTTCCTTGGCCTTTTTCTCCGCAGATTCCCTAGCCCTGTCCTCTATTGCTTTAAAAAGTATTTGCGCTTCTCTCTGAGCATCAGTCTCCACTCTCTGTAAAAACAGCTTCTTTGCCTCTTCAACGCTCAGGCCGGATATCCTTTGCAGTTTCGCTTTTTCTTCTTCAATAAGCCTTAAAAACTCATTATGCCTTGATTCAATGGATCTTTCCTTGTCCACCAAAAGAGATTCTCTTCTCTGTATTTCCTTTTCTTTTCTGTCAAGAACATCCACTTTCCTATCTATATTTTCTTCCTTCTGCACAAGCCTTTTTTCAAGATTGGTCATCTCCTGGCGTCTATCTTTTGTAGTTTGTTCAAAGTCTGACTGTATCTTGAATTTCAGGTCTTTTACTTCCAGCTCTACCTCTTTTTTTCTGTTCTCAAATTCTTTTCTGGAATTCTCGAGGCTCTTCTTTGCCCTGTCCTCCATCTCTTTTAGATGCCTCTCTCCGAAAAACTTCCTTATGAAATACCCTGCGAAAAATATCAGGATAAAAACCAGGACTTCTATTGCATAAATTATTATTTTAAGATTCGAACTCATGTCAGCACCTCCCAGCTATTTTATGTGAAAGCAGCGTTAGTCGGTTATGACACTGGCGAGAGGGACATCTCTTCTTGTAGCAGGGACTTTATCAAGCAGTTGAAATCTGAAGCCAAGGCCTATCTTTGATCTGCCTTTTGGAAGGCGTCTTAGAAAATTATCGTAATAGCCCTTTCCGTGTCCAATACGGTTGTTGCTTTTGTCAAAGGCAATTCCAGGCACTATTACCAGGTCTATGTCTTTCAACGCTGCAGATTTTTTATTTGAGGGCCCAATTGGCTCATAAATGCCGTACGGCCCTTTTTCCAATCTCTTGATATCCCTTAGATATACAGGTTTAATATTTCTATCCTTCGCCAATGTAACCGGTAAAACTACTTTTTTGCCCATTATAAGGGCTTTTTTTATTATTGGGCCTGTTTCTACCTCCCCAGTCCCTTTAGAAACATAAAGCATCACGCATTTAGATTTTAAAAAATCTTCATTCAGAAATAACTTTTTGTGTATAGCTCTGCTTCTTTGTCTCCTTTCCGATCCTTTTTGACTTTTTATTTTTATTTTCATCTTTTTTCTGACAATCTCTTTTGCTTCCATAGCCAGTAACTCTATTTCTTGTTCTTTTTCAAATAGTCGTCTATTGCTGATTTAAGGGCCTCTTCCGCAAGCACAGAGCAATGCATTTTCACCTTTGGAAGCCCGCCAAGCGCTTCAGCAACAGCCCTGTTGGAAACCTGCAACGCTTCTTCTATTGTCTTTCCCTTTACAATCTCAGTAACCATGCTGCTAGTAGCTATGGCTGCTCCGCAACCGAATGTTTTAAACTTTGCGTCAGTAATTCTGTTATCCTTTACCTTGATGTAAAGCCTCATAATGTCGCCGCACACAGGGTTTCCTACGTTTCCAATCCCGTCTGCGTCAAGGATCTCGCCCACATTCCTTGGGTTTTTGAAATGCTCCATTACTGTTTCACTGTATTGTGTGTGAAAACTTTCCATAACCACTCCTTTGTTATAACTTATTCCCAAGGATAACTTCCCTCGGCCTATTAACCTTGGAATAATCTTTTGCTGGTTTTATACTTTTCAAACTATCCAGCTTGTTTAAATCTTTCAGCCTGTTGTAAATCAATATCCACGCGCAGTCTTTATTCTTATCAACCTCGCACTTGCCCTTATTGGAACCTCCGCATGGCCCGTTCAAAAGGCCTTTTGCGCATCTTGTTACAGGACATATACCTGCTGTCGTATTCAGAACACACTCCCCGCACATAGCGCATCTTTCAAAAAATCCATAACCTGTCGCATCCAATATAGACCCGAATATAGTATCGCAGCCTATATAAACAGGCCTTTTAGCCCTGTCATTTTCAAACACTGACTGGCCGCCTAAACCGCACGCTAGCACCAGAAAAGCATCTGAGTCATCCACCATTTTCTTATTTTTCGCAAAATGAAGCTTGGCCTGGCTTGCTACGCAAGGCGCTTTGGGTATTGCCCATCCTGTAACAGTCTTTCCATTTGCCTCAAGCATGGCCTTCATCTCTATGATTTCTTTTTCTCCGCCTGTCTTGCAAGTAGTAGCGCACTCCCCGCATCCTATTATAAAAATTTTTGACGCAGGGCCAAGCGCCTTTAATATCTCTTCGATTGGTTTTTTCTTAGTGACTATCATATTACAGAAGCTCCTTTATGTCTTTTTCAAATACCTCTTTATCATTATACCCTATATATTTTTTTCTGATATTGCCGTCTTTATCCACAATAAAAGTAGTTGGGATTGCTCTTATGCCTCCGTATAAATCGCTCACTTCTTCATTGCCAAGCAAAATA
Organism: Candidatus Omnitrophota bacterium; assembly: GCA_003485765.1. Classification (GTDB taxonomy): domain Bacteria; phylum Omnitrophota; class Gorgyraeia; order Gorgyraeales; family Gorgyraeaceae; genus UBA10183. Next base: position 41,154 of record DNHS01000051.1, read on the forward strand.
GTGTAATTTATCTTGTTTTTTAATACAAATCCAGGCACTACCTTTTCTCCTTGCATATCCAGCGCAATACCTATTACCTCCAAGCCTTGTTCTTTGTATTGATTATAAAGATCGATAAAATGCGGTATCTCTTCCCTACAGGGCGGACACCAGGTAGCCCAAAAATCAATAATAATAACTTTGCCTTTAAAATCGGAAAGCTTTTTTTCTATCCCGTTTACATCCTTAAGCGAAAATTTAGGAGCTTGTTTTAAACGCGGCTTCTTTTGCGCGCTGATTTCCTGCGGGATTTCTTTTATAGGCACTATTTTTGGAACAGTATTAATCTTTACTATTCCAAAAATAATCATAGCTCCGATCACTGCCAGAACAATAATAAAAGTCTTATTATTCATTTTTAGCCTTTTGTAAATAGGCTGCTAAGCCTGGAAAACTGCCCGGAAAATAATATTGCGCCCATCAATATCAGAAATACACCTGAAACTAAAGGCGCGAAACGCATAAAGTTCTTGAATTTTGCGAAAAGAAACAGAAATTGGTTTATCGCAAGGCTTGCTATAAAAAACGGCAGGCCTAGACCCATAGAATAGGCTAATAAAAGGGTTGTGGCTTTAGGCAGGCTTTCAAGCGTAGAGGCATATATAAGAATGCTTGATAATATTGGCCCCACGCATGGCGTCCATCCAAATGCAAATGCCATGCCCACTAATAAAGACCCTAGATAACCAAAATTCTTTCTCTTTAAACTAATCCCTTTCCCCTGGCTTAAAAACCTTGTTTTTATTACACCCATTATATTAAGGCCGAATAAAATTATTAATACCCCTCCTATCCTTTCAAGCCATATTCTTTTTATTCCAAAAAAACTGCCAAAATATGACAGCGTCAGCCCCAGCAATACAAAAATTATTGAAAACCCTAAAATAAAGAATAAAGAGTTTAGCCCAGTAAGCTTTGTTATATCAGAGGGCTTTCCGGAGGATTTTATATCCTCAAAAGACCTGCCTGTAATATAAGTAATATAAGACGGGAAAAGCGGCAAGATGCAAGGAGAAAGAAATGAAAGAACGCCTGCAGAAAACGCTATAAGAATAGAGACTTCGCTTCCGGAAAACATGACTCCCCCTTCAGTTTACCTGGCCGAAGCCCTTACTTTTATAATATCAAGCTCCTGACGTATGTCAGTAAGCCGTGCGATTATGTCTTCCTGGTTCTTTAAAACCCTGTCTATTCTCTCTGAAAGCTTTATTGCGTCACTCTTTGGATCCTGGTTATTTTCTTTGCCAAAGATATTAAGCGTAAATATGCAGAGAGATACAAGAATCGCTCCTAATAGCGATAAAATCCAAATCTTTCTCATCATTTATTACCTCTTTTCCAAGTATATATTATAACAAACCCGCCTTGTGCAGTCAACCCAAGTTTTTTAATTTCAACTTGCTAAAAATAGCGGTATTTAATATGTCATTTTTCTCAAGCCACGCTCTCCTTGCCACTGCCACTCCAAATTTCATCATATTCAAATGTTCTGCAAGATGAGAATCTGTATTTATAACAATCTTTACGCCGGCTTCCTTTGCCATTCTGGAATTTATGTCATTCAGATCCAGCCTCTCGGGAAAACTATTTATCTCAAACGCCGTATTAGTATCTAAAGCTGCTTTAAAAACCTCTTTAAAATCCATATCATACGCATCTCTTGAGCCCCACAACCTGCCTGTAGGATGGGCGATTATGTTTACATATTTATTCTGGCATGCCTTTATAATACGCTTTGTAATAAAAGAGCTTGGCTGTTTAAAGCCTGTATGTATTGCGCCTATTACAATATCCATTCCCCGAAGCAAGCTATCTGGATAATCCAGATTCCCATCTGAATCAATGTCAACCTCTGAGCCAAAAAGAATCTTTATGTCCCTATATTTTTTATTTAACTCATCTATCTCTTTTCTTTTAAGTTCTAGTTCATGCGTATTTAATCCGCCCGCTATCTTCAGACCTTGAGAATGATCGGTAATAGCTATATATTCATAACCCAGCTCCATGGACTTTATCACCATCTCTTCCATAGAGTTCCCGCCATCAGACCATGTTGAATGCATGTGAAGGTCGCCTTTTATATCCTCTATCTTTACCAGATCCGGCAATGCGCCTTTAAGGCTCGCTTCAAATTCTCCTCTATCTTCTCTTAATTCAGGCTCTATATATGAAAGGCCGAGTGCTTTATACATCTCTTCTTCTGTCTTACCTGCTATTCTTCTTTCGGCCTTAAATATCCCGTATTCATTCAGTTTCAGGCCATGTTTAATCGCAAGCTGGCGAAGCTTTATATTATGCTCTTTGGAGCCTGTAAAATACATTAAGCTAGCTCCGTAAGACGACTCGCCCACTACCCTCGCATCTACCTGTATATTGTCTTTTGTGCGGATTGATGATTTTGCAGGGCCTTTTGCAATTACATCTTTTACATCCGCTAATGTTGTAAATGCATCCATTATTTTTTGAGGGTTGTTTGAAGAAATAAGAATATCTATATCCCTTACTGTGTCTTTCATCCTTCTCAGGCTTCCCGCAGGATTTATTCTTTTCACATCTTTTAATTTCTCAAGCTGGGCTACAAAACCTTCAGCCACTTCCGTTGCGATTTTTAAATCAAGCCTCTCCCTCGTTTTTTTAAAAAGCTCTATGCCGGCCAATATATTCTCTTCTGTCTTCTCTCCCATGCCTTCAAGATCCCTTATCTTTCCTGCATGCGCCATCCTCTCAAGCATGACTACATCCTGTATATCCAGTTTTTCATACAATAATTTTGCTGTCTTAGGCCCTATGCCGGGCACATTTAAAATCTCAATCAGGCCTTCGGGTATATCCTTTTTTAATTTCTCCAGATATTCAAGTTTTCCTGTAGATACAATCTCTTTTATCTTCTCCTCCAGATCCTTGCCTATGCCGGATATGTCTTTCAATTTATCTTCCTTTACAAAGGCCTCTATGTCATCCGGAAGCGACTCTATGTTCTGACTCGCCCTTTCATACGCGCGGATCCTGAAATGATTCTCTCCCTTAATTTCCAGAATCTCTGCAATATCCCTGAAAATCTTGGCAACGAGTTTATTTTTCATAGTAAGATTATTTTACCATAGATTTTTTTATGTAGAAAGGATATAATGTCTTAAAATTAATAAGGAGAACATTATGCTATTAAAATTCTTACGCAAACGTAAAAATATGAGGCGTATTATGTGGGCGCTGGCAATACTGATAATTCCTGCTTTTGTCATATGGGGAGCTGGCTCATCTGGTAAAGATAAAGGCAATAAGCCTGACTACGCAGGAAAACTCTTCGGCAAAAAGGTTTCCTATGAGGACTATCATGATATGTGGAATGTGTCAAGAGACTATGCTGTAAAGTCTTTCGGCAATAACGTGCCTGTGGAATTCATAGACCAGATGGCGTGGAGCCGCATAATACTAATAGAGGAAGCAAAAAGGCAAAACCTCCGCGCGACTGACCGGGAGGTTGTAGAAAAAATAACCTCTTTCCCTGCATTTCAAAGAAACGGTTCTTTTGACAAAAGGCTTTACAAATCAATGCTCCAGGATACAGCCAGGTCCTTTGAAGAAAAATTAAGAGACGACCTCTTGATATCTAAACTAAAAGATAAAATCACGTCTGACATTAAGGTAAATGACGAAGACGTTAAAAATGAATATAAGAAAAAGTTTGAAAAGATAAAATCCGCTTATGCGCTTATACCTTTTATCGACTCTGAAAAAGATGCGCAATATGATGATTCTTCCTTGGAAAATTTCTACGAGCAGAATAAGCAGGCTTTCGAAAAGGACGAACAGATCAATATAAAATATATAGAAATCCTGCTTTCTAACCCAAACGCTGAAGAGCTAGCTTATAAAGTTTTAGACCAGGTAAACACAAAAAAGAATTTAGAAGAACCTGCCAGAGTTAATTCGCTGGAAATAAAGGAAACTGGGTTCTTCTCAGCTAATGAAGAAATACCTGATATAGGCTGGTCTTATGATTTCGCTAAGAGAGGCTTTGAACTGCAGAAAAACGAGATAAACCGCATACTGGTAAAAACAGATAAAGGCTTATACATTATACAACTGAAAGAAAAAAAAGATCCCTATATCCCTGATTATACGGAAGCTAAAGACATTGTTAAAAAGGAATTTATAAAAGAAGAATCCATTAAGTTATCCCAGAAAAAATCAGAGGCTATATACTTGGATATAGCCAATGGCATTAAAACTAATGAAACGTTTGAAAGCGTTGTAAAAAAATACGGCCTTCAGGTAAAGCAAACTGATTTCATAGCCAGGGATGGCTATATACCTGAAATAGGGCCTGCCAAGGAATTTATAGACATTGCTTCCTCTATAAAAATAGGCTCTATCTCAAAGCCTTTAAAAACCCTTCAGGGCTGGGTTATACTAGAGCCTCTTGAATTTAAGAGTATAGACGAGGTAAAATTCATAGAAGAAAAAGATAAATTCAAAGAAAATCTTCTTGCTAATAGGAAAGAGGAAGAATTTAACAAATATTTTCAGGATCTGAAAACAAAGGCTGATTTTGTAAGCTACACCGAAAAGCGGTAATCTATTTAGTGTGATTTAACAGGTCCTTCAGCTCTTTCATGAATTGATTAATATCCTTAAACTGGCGGTACACAGAAGCAAATCTCACGTAGGCAACCTCGTCAAGCTTATAGAGAAGCTCCATTAATAATTCGCCCACTTCTCTGGATGGCGCTTCTTTTTCAAATTTACTCTGGAGAGTGTATTCAATTTTATCTGCCAGCGCTTCAAGCTGTTCTGTGCTTATGGGCCTTTTTTCGCACGCCTTTGTAAGCCCGTTTAATATCTTTTTCCTGTCAAACGGCTCTCGTCTTCCGTCTTTTTTTATAACTATTAAAGTAGTTTCTTCTATGTTTTCATATGTCGTAAAGCGCCTCTGGCAATTAAGGCACTCTCTCCGCCTTCTTATCGAACGGCCTTCTTCGCTGGACCTGGAATCAATAACCTTGTCTTCATTATGTCCGCAGAATGGGCATTTCATAAATGTCTCCTTGTTTAGATTTTGTTCAGTTCAGGATAAAGAGGAAATTTCTTTATTAACTTCTCCACATCTTTTTTGCATTCATCTAACTTATCATGGCAATCTCTATATTTAATGGCATTATTAATAATCTGGGCTATCTTCTCCATATCTTTTTCATTCATACCTCTTGTAGTAACCGCGGGCGTGCCAAGCCTTATGCCGCTTGTAAGTGTAGAGGGATTCTTGTCAAAAGGTATAAGGTTTTTATTTACTGTTATGTGAATCCTGTCCAGAATTTCGCTCGCAACTCTCCCTGTGATATTTTTTGAAGTGAGATCAACCAGAAATAAATGGTTATCAGTCCCTCCTGAAACTATCCTGTAGCCTGATTTATTTAATGCGCTCGCAAGAGACCTTGCATTTTTTATAACCTGCGCCTGATATTGCCTGAATTCTTTTGTGTCTGCCTCTTTAAGCGCAATCGCCTTACTGGCTATTATATGCATCAAAGGCCCGCCCTGTTCGCCTGGAAAAACTTCTATGTCTATCTTTTTAGCGAACTCCTGTTTACAGAGTATCATACCGCCGCGCGGCCCTCTCAGTGTCTTGTGAGTTGTAGTGCTAACTACATGAGCGTATTCAACCGGGTTAGGGTGCAGCCCTGCTGCTACAAGGCCTGCTATGTGAGCCATGTCCACGAAAAGATATGCCCCTACTTTATCCGCTATTCCCCTGAATTTTTTGAAATCTATCACGCGCGAATAAGCAGACGCTCCTGCAAGTATCATCCTCGGTTTATGTCTTTTTGCCAATGATTCTATCTCGTCATAATCCAGCATCTCTGTATCTTTATTGAGCCCATACGAAACTACATTAAAGAACCTTCCTGAAAAATTATGCTTAAGCCCATGCGTGAGATGCCCCCCGCAGGCAAGGTCCATTGCCAGGACTGTGTCGCCCGGCTCTAGCAGAGCAAAATACACAGCCATATTTGCCTGGCTTCCTGAGTGCGGCTGAACATTTACATGTTCTGCTCCGAATATCTTCTTGGCCCTTTCTATAGCAAGGCTTTCAACATCATCCACATGTTCGCATCCGCCATACCACCTTTTGGAAAGATACCCTTCTGCGTATTTATTTGTCAATACAGACCCTGCTGCTTCCAGGACAGCGAGGCTGGTAAAATTCTCGCTTGCAATAAGCTCTATATTATTCTGCTGCCGCTTAAGTTCTTTGCGTATTAAATTATAAATTTCAGGGTCTACTTTTCTTAATGCCTTCATATTCAAAGCCCTCTATTTTTTTGATCTGACTCACTCTCCTGGCGTGTCTATCGCCAAGATGTTTTGCCATAAGCCACGCCTCTAAAATCTTTTTTGCTTTGCTAGGTGTAACTATATTTGCCGCAAATACAAGGATATTGCTGTCATTATGCTCTTTGCTTGAACGGGCAATATCCGGCCTGTCGCATAATGCAGCCCTGACGCCTTTTACCTTATTCGCAACCATTGACATGCCTATCCCGGTTTTACAGATAAGTATTCCTCTGGGGTAAGTTTTGGCTGCAACAAGTTTTGCCACTTCATAACCTATCACAGGGTAATCGCAAGCTTCCTCTGAAAAAGTCCCCATGTCTTTCACTGCGTGGCCTTTTGCCTTTAGAAATTTTATAAGTGCCTCTTTTAATTTAAATCCGCCATGGTCTGCCCCGATTACTATCCTCATCTATTTCTTCTCCTCTTTAAATATCTCCAGAAATATATTACTAACCTCTTCTTTTATAACACCAAGGATATTTTTATATTCTTCTAAAGACCTTCCTATAGGGTCAGGTATATCCTGGCCTTCTTTAAGAAGCCTTACCCGGTCTTTGATTTCAGGCATCAGATTTATCATAACATCTCTATGAAATTTTTCCATCACAAATACAATATCTGATCTTTTCAAAATGTCCTTATTGATATTCTTGCTTATATGCCTTGAAACATCTACGCCTTCTTCTTTCATAACAGAAATTGTGTTAGGGGCTGCTCCTATACCGGCAAATGTTGAAGTCCCTGCAGAATCAATATGCACCTTTTCAGAAAGGTTTGCTTCATTTACAAACTTTTCCATTAACCCTTTTGCCATCACGCTCCTGCAGCTATTTCCAGTACATACAAAAAGTAATACGTAATCTGTTAACGCCTCTTTAGCGGGTATGGCTCCCTGCCTCAATATCTTAAAAGGCTTTTCTGTTACATCCATAACAGTTGACTCTATGCCTATCCTTGCCCTTCCGCCATCCAGTATTATATCCACATGGCCGTCCATCTCTAAAAGGACTTCTCCAATTGAAACAGGCGGTTTATTTCCTGACAGATTAGCGCTGGGCGCAACCACGCTCACTCCTGCTTTTTTTATCAATGAAACTGCAATCCTATTATCAGGCATGCGAAGGCCTATCTTTTCTTTTTTATCATTGAGCGCTACCAATGTCAACGGCCCTGGCCAGAATCTTTTAGCAACCCTCTCCGCGTCTTTTGAAAGAACAATCCCTAACTGCTTTAATGAATCAAAATCAGCTATATGGACGCTGAATGGCTTGTCCTTTGGCCTTTTTTTTATTTCATACAGCCTGTCTATGGTGTCTTTATTAAGAATATTCGCAGCTATGCCATAAACTGTTTCAGTAGGGAATACTACCAGGCCTCCGTTTTTTAAGACCTCGGCTGCTTCATTAATAAGCCTCTCTTCTGGAAAATTTGGATTCAGCTTTATAACTTTTGTTTTCATTATTATTTAAATGCTTTTAATATTCTTACTGCGAATATAGCAGCGTTTTTAGCGCCTGCTTTACCTATAGCCATACAAGCAACAGGAACGCCTCCGGGCATCTGGACTGTTGATAAAAGTGAGTCTAAGCCTTGCAATGATTTGGTTTCTATTGGCACGCCTATAACAGGCAAACTAGTATGAGAACTTACAACGCCGGCTAGAGCTGCAGCCATCCCAGCCCCGCATATTAGAATCTTTATGCCTCTTTTCTCTGCTATCTTAGTGTATTTACGCACTGCGTCAGGATTCCTGTGCGCTGAAAGCACATTTATCTCATAAGGAATTTTATTTTCTTTCAATATCTTTTCTGTCTCAACCATTGTCTCAGCGTCTGAAGCGCTTCCCATCAATATCCCTACCAAAATTTTCTTGTTTTTAACCATGCCCCCTCCCAACAACTTTACAAATTAACAATGTTAGTTTGTAAAGTTGTTTGCTTGATTGCTCTATCGCCAATGTCTTTTCTATATTGCATACCTTCGAATTTTATATGCTCTATTGCCTTATACGCATTGAGTTTAGCTGATTTAATATCCTTCCCAAGGCTCGTTACCCCAAGCACCCTGCCGCCATTTGTAAGGATCTTTCCGTTTTCATTCTTTGTGCCTGCGTGGAATACAATTATATCTTTTATTTTTTTTGCCTCTTCCAGCCCGAATATCTCTTTATTTTTTTCATACTCATCCGGATATCCTTTTGAAGCGCATACCACGGATATACAGGGAGATTTATCCCATTTAACATCTATTTTATCAAGCGTTCCATCTACGCAGGCCATCATAATATCCGCAAGATCTGATTTTAATCTCGGCAATATCGCCTGCGTCTCAGGATCCCCGAACCTCACATTAAATTCTAAAACCATAGGCCCATTTTTAGTTATCATTAAACCTGCGTATAAAACGCCTTTATAAACTTTGCCCTCTTTTTTAAGGCCTTCTACCACAGGCCTGAAAACATTTTTTATAATTTCTTCCAGCATATCTTTTGTAACTACAGGCGCAGGCGAATAAGCCCCCATGCCGCCTGTATTAGGGCCCTTATCTTTGTCAAAAATCCTTTTATGGTCCTGGGAGGATTCTAAAGGCACGATGGTTTTCCCATCTGTAAAAACCAGCATAGAAGCCTCTTCGCCTTCCAGGCAATCTTCCAGAATGATTCTATTTCCGCTATCTCCAAAAATCCTTTCTACCATTATAGAATCTATTACCTTTAATCCTTCTTCTATTGTCTTTGGTATTATCACGCCTTTACCGGCTGCCAGGCCGTCTGCTTTTATTACAATGGGTATACCTTTTTCATTCAAATATTTTTTTGCGCCGTTAGAATTATCGAAAACCTTAAATCCCGCCGTAGCTAGGCCGAACTTTTTCATTACATTTTTAGAAAAAACTTTACTGCCTTCTAACATTGCAACGTCTTTAAAAGGCCCGAATGCCTTTAATCCGTTTTCATTGAAGATATCCACTATGCCTTTTACTAAAGGCGCTTCCGGGCCTACCACAGTCAAATCTATCTTATTATTTTTTGCGAAATCTAAAAGCTTGGGAACATCATCTGGTTTTACATCAACTAATTCCGCAATCTCTTTTATACCGCTATTTCCAGGAGCGCAGAATATCTTTTTCACTTTTTTACTCTGGGATAATTTCCACACTATAGCATGTTCCCTTCCCCCAGAGCCGATAACCAAGATTTTCATATTATAACTTCTCCATTGCCTTTGATAATCTCGCCGATAGTCCAGGATTTTAATCTAAATTTTTTTATTACCTCATGCACTTTTTTAACGTCAGATTTGCTGACAACTATCACCATGCCTATCCCCATATTGAATGTCCTGTACATCTCTTCGTAGCTGATCCCAGCCCTTTTTTGAATGACTCTGAATATCTGAGGGACTTGCCATAGTTCTTTATATATCAGAACGGATTTGTCGCTCGGCACAACCCTTGGAATATTATCATAGAAGCCTCCGCCTGTAATATGCGCAATGGATTTTATTTTGACCTTCTCCATTAATTTTAAAATCGTCTTTACATAAATTATTGTCGGGGTCAAAAGGATCCTGCCGAATTTTCCTTTTAATTCGCTTTTAGAAAATAATTTTCTTATTAAACTAAAACCGTTTGAATGGGGCCCGCTTGAGCCTATGCCTATCACTATATCGCCTGCATTTACAGACGACCCATCTATTATTTTGGTTTTTTCAACTATACCCACTGAAAATCCCGCCAGATCATATTCTTCGCCATTATACATGCTGGGCATCTCTGCGGTTTCTCCTCCCACAAGAGCGCACCCAGCCTGCCTGCACCCTTTCACTATACCTTTCATTATATCCACAGCCTTTTTACTATTCAATTTTCCTGTTGCAAAATAATCCAGGAATAGAAGCGGCTCTGCGCCTGTAACCACTATATCGTTCACAGACATTGCCACAAGATCTATGCCTATTGTGTCGTGCTTATTCAGGCTATCGGCAATTTTTAATTTTGTGCCTACCCCGTCAGTGGAAGATACAAGGATAGGCTCTTTATATTTTTTTGGGATACTCGTAAGAGCGCTGAATCCTCCTATGCCGCATATAACCTCTTTGCGTCTTGTAGTTTTGGCCATGCGGCCAATATTCTTTACAAAATCATTTGCCCTATCTATATTTACTCCTGAGCGTTTATAATCAATCATAGCTTCTCCTTTATATAATCCACGCCATTTTTAAAAATCATAAAGCCGTCGCCGCGCTCTTTTAAGCCTTCGCGGGTCCATCTGGGATGCTGCGTGCCAAGGACATGCCTTTCAGGATGTGGCATCATGCCCAGGACCCTGCCTGTTGTATCGCATATTCCTGCAATATCATCTATTGAGCCATTGGGGTTATCAACATACTTGAAAACGATTTGTCTATTTTTTCTTAACTGATTTAAAACATCATTATCTCTTGGTATAAATTTTCCTTCTCCATGCGCAATCGGAAGATATATAGTTTCTGGAAGATTTTTTGCCCAAACACATTTATTAACTCGCCCCTCGACTTCGCTCGGGACTCGTAATAATGTCCATTTATCGATGAAACTCCCGGAATCATTAAAACTAAGAGTTGATTCTATTGTCCCGCTGTTTATACCGGGTAAAATCCCTGCTTTTACAAGCGCCTGAAAACCATTGCATATCCCTATCACAAGCTTTCCGCTATTTATAAAATTTTTAAGGTCTGCGTTGAGTTTATATTTAATTTCATTTGCAAGGATCTTGCCTGATGCAATATCGTCCCCGTATGTAAACCCCCCAGGAATGGCTAGTATCTGAAAATTCTTTAAAAATTTTTCATCCCTTGCCAATTCATTTATATGCACAAGTTCCGAGTCAGCGCCTGCCATTTTAAACGCAGCATGGGTTTCATTATCGCAATTTGTTCCTGCGGTCCTTAAAACTATAACCTTTGGTTTTTTCATAAGATGTATAGTTACCAGCGCAGCGGCTTCTGCCACGCTTCTTTTAATTTATCCAAGCTTGTATCCACTATTTTCTTGCCGCTAAGCCCATAAATCTTTAAATCTTTTTTGCCCGAAACTTGGCCTATTAATCCAATGGAAATACCTTTCATTAAATTCTCAAATTTATTTTTATCTTGTTTTTTAACTTCAGCAATAAATCTTGTATTTGATTCTGAAAATAATATTATGCTGTCTCTTTTCGCTTTTGAACTTTTAGCTTCATAAGGCGCTTCTTTAAGCTCTGCCTCTATGCCAAATCCTCCGCTGAAAGCCATCTCAGCCAATGCGCAAGCTATGCCGCCCTCTGATAAGTCATGGCAAGCCCTTAATAACCCTAGCCTGGTTGCCTCGCTTATTCTATTAAAAATCTTTAGGCCTTTTTTAGCATCCACTGTAGGCGCATTATTGCCCACGCAATTATTTATAAGATTATAATGAGAGCCTCCCATTTCATCCTTTGTCTCGCCTATAATGTATAAAAGATTACCTTTTTCTTTCAGATCCATTGTAATAGCCTTTGTTACATCATCCATTACTGATATTGCTGAAATTAAAAGCGTACATGGTATCGCAATAGATTCGCCGTGCACAGAATATTCATTATTAAGGCTGTCCTTGCCGGAAATAAATGGGACGCCGTATGTCTTTGCAATATCATAACAGCCGAAACTCGCCCTTACTAAACTCCCAAGCCTGTCAGGCTTATCAGTATTGCCCCAGCAAAAATTATCTAAAAGCGCGGTCCTATTTAAAGACCCGCCCACTGCTATCACCTGGCGAAGCGCTTCATCTATCGAGGAAGCAGCCATCCAGTATGGGTCTATAAATCCGAACCTGGGATTTATCCCGTTTGAGATTATAATACCTTTCTTAGAATTAAACTTTGGCCTTATGATACTGGCGTCTCCCGGCCCGTCATTTTCTATGCCCACCAAAGGTTTCAAAACACTTTGGCCCTGCACCTCATGGTCATACTGCCTTATGACCCATTCCTTGCTGCAGACATTCCAGCTTGAAAGAATCTTTAATAAATCCTGAGTGAAATCTTTTTTGTCTTTTGCATCACATTCTCTGTGGCTAGGCTTTGACCACACTGCTTTTCGTTCAAACCTCGGAATTCCACCATGCAAAAATTCCATATCCATGTCGCATACCACATTCCCGTTATATCTTAATTTAAGCCTTTTATTTGAAGTAAAACATCCTATCACAACTGCTTCGACATCCTCTTTCTTGAAAATATCCATCAATTCTTTCAAATTTTCCCTGGGAACAGAAAGAACCATTCTTTCCTGAGCTTCTGATATCCATATCTCTGTATAACTTAGGCCCTGATATTTTAAAGGCGCTTTTTCCAAATCAACTTCTGCGCCAAGGTCCTCGCCCATCTCTCCTACAGCGCTTGAAAAACCTCCTGCCCCGCAGTCAGTTACAGCTGTGTATAAATTTTTGTCGCGGCCTTTTAGAAGAGTATCTGTAAGCTTTTTTTCCGTAATCGGGTTTCCTATCTGAACTGCGCCGCCTGATACAGTCTCAGACTCATGAGTAAGCTCTCCTGAAGAAAATGTAGCGCCGTGAATCCCATCCCTTCCTGTGCGGCCGCCTACAGCCACAATCAAATCTCCGCATTTCGCGGCTTTAAATGATTTATCCTTGGGCATTATGCCCACTGTGCCGCAATACACTAAAGGGTTTCCGATATAACGTTCGTCAAAAAGCACAGCGCCATTTGCAGTAGGTATGCCCATGCGGTTGCCATAATCTCTTACTCCGCTTACAACGCCTTTCATTATGCGCTTTGGATGCAGCATGCCCTTAGGCACATTTTTATGCGGCGTATCAGGCAGGCCGAAACAAAATACATCTGTGTTCATAATAGGCTTTGCGCCTAATCCTACTCCCAATATATCCCTTATAACGCCTCCTATGCCTGTCCCGGCTCCTCCGTAAGGTTCAAGCGCAGAAGGATGGTTATGCGTTTCCACCTTAAAACAGATATTGTCGTCCTCGTCAAATCTAATAACCCCTGCATTATCCTTAAACACTGACACACACCATGGTTTTTTCAGTTCACTCGTAACTTTCATTATTGTGTTTTTAAGCAGGTTGTCGATTATCTTTCTCTTCCCATCTTCCTCATATTCTATAACTCCGCGGAATGTCTTATGGCCGCAATGTTCTGACCATGTCTGGGCAATTGTTTCAAGCTCGCAATCAGTAGGATTCCTGCCTAATTTTTTAAAATGGTTTTTTATCTGGGTCATTTCCTTTAGATTTAAAAACAACTGGCCGTCCTTGCTAATCTTTGTCAATCTCTTGTCATCTGCGCCAAGCAGGTTTACTGTTACCAATTTAAATTTATACCCATTACTACGCTCTATGCGCTTTGCGCTATGCTCTTTTACCACATGCTGTATAACTTTATTATAGAGCAGCTTTTCGCATATATTCCTGAAATCATTTTCTGTGATCTTCCCTTCTATAAAATATTTTTTTTCTGTCCTGAGAGATTTTACTCCATAAATCCCCATATCTTTTATTGCTTTTCTCGCGCTTTCTTCTACAGGATCCATCACGCCTGGATTATACGCAATCTCCACAACCCTTCCCTTTGCCCTCTGCCCCGCCAGGCCCTCTGCCCATAATAAGTATTCTTCAGTTATAGAGTCTACCAGCAATTCCCCGGCTATCCTCTTAATATCAGATTCAGTGATGTCTCCGGAAATAATAAAGACCTGGCTAACATTAACTTTCTTCACGCCGCTAATGCCCAGATCTGATATATCTTTTTTAACCCCGTTTCCTAAAGGGTCAAAAACACCTTTTCTATTCTTTATCTCTATCTTCCATTCCATGCTATTCATCCTCAACAACTTGACATTTTAACAATGTTAGAGTGTCAAGTTGTTTGAAATCGCAAAACTATGTCTTTATTCTTTTAAGAACTTCCTGGTAGGCTTCCTCAATCTTTCCTAAATCCCGTCTGAAACGGTCCTTGTCCAGCTTCTCATTTGTAACCTTATCCCACAACCTGCATGTATCTGGGGAGATTTCGTCTCCGAGCAATATTTTTCCTTTATGCCTGCCGAATTCCAGCTTGAAATCAACTAGTTTCAAACTGACCTTGTCAAAAAAATCCTTCATGATCTGGTTCACGCTGAACGAATAATCCTTTATCTTCTTCATTTCCTGAGGAGTTGCAAGTTTAAGGATATCTATGTGATAATCGTTTATCAACGGGTCATGAAGGCTGTCATCTTTATAATGATATTCCAGGACAGGCGTTTTCAAAACAATGCCTTCTTCTATCCCGAGCATTTTTGACAGCCCGCCCGCTGATATATTTCTTATAGTTACTTCTACCATGATTATCTTTAATCTCTTAACAAGCATATCCCTGTCGCTTAATTTTTTTACAAAATGCGTCGGGATGCCTTTTGATTCCAGAAGTTGAAAAATAGCCGAAGATATCTCGTTATTTATAACCCCTTTCCCCTTTATAGTGCCTCTCTTTGTGGCGTCAAAAGCAGTTGCATCGTCTTTAAACTCCTGTATCACTAAATCAGGGTTATCTGTATCGTATAAAATCTTTGCTTTTCCCTCGTATATCTTATTCCCTTTTTCCATAACCTTCCTTCCCTCTCTAAATATAAGTTGACACTGTAACAATGTCAGAGTGTCAACTTATTTAGATGCCGACTTTTTTGAAAATAGTATTTACGTGTTTTGTATAATATGCAACTTCAAAGAAACTACTCATTTCCTTGGGTTTCACAAATTTCATAAAATCGCTGTCATCCCGTAACGCATCTTTGAAATTAATATCTTTTTCCCAGACTTTCATGGCGCATCTTTGAATAATATTATACGCCTTTCTGCGCTCAAGGCCTTTTTTCTCAAGCTCTACCAGAATCCTTGCAGAAAATACAAGGCCTTTTGTTTTACTGAGATTATTCACCATGTTTTCTGGATACACTAAAAGCCCTCTTATAATCTCTATCATCTGGTTCAACATATAGTCCAGTAATATTGCGCTGTCAGGAATAATAATGCGCTCTGCTGAAGAATGGCTTATATCTCTTTCGTGCCACAGCGCAACATTTTCCATGGAGACAATTGCATTCGCCCGTAAAACCCTTGCAAGGCCTGTAATCCTTTCGCACATAACAGGATTTCTCTTGTGAGGCATTGCGCTGGAACCTTTCTGGCCTTTTCCAAAAGGCTCTTCAACCTCTCTAACCTCTGTCTTCTGGAGATTTCTGAATTCCGTCGCTATTTTTTCAAGAGTAGCGCCCACAATAGCTATTTCTGACAAATATTCCGCATGCCTGTCTCTCTGGAGAATCTGCGTAGATATATTAGCAGGCTTAAGCCCTAATTTTTTGCATACATAATTCTCAACATAAGGCTCTATATTTGAATATGTGCCTACAGGCCCGGAAATTTTGCCTACGGATATAATTTCCCTGGCTCTTTCAATCCTAACAATGCTTCTATTTATCTCATCAAAAAATAACGCTAATTTTAGGCCAAATGTAGTTGGTTCAGCGTGCACGCCATGGCTTCTTCCGACCATAATAGTATAGGCGTATTTTTTAGCCTTTTTTCTCAGTTCTTCTTTTAATATCTTCAGGTCTTCCAGAATAATATCGGCTGATTCCTTCATCATTATAGATAAACCTGTATCCAAGACATCGCTTGAAGTAAGGCCCTGATGCACAAACCTTGAAGAATCTCCTATATATTCAGCTATATTGTGAAGAAACGCTATTACGTCATGGCGGGTTGTTTTTTCTATTTTTTCTATGCGTTTTACATCAAATTTTGCTTTGGATTTTATTTTTCTAAGCTCTTTTTTCGGTATTTTGCCTAGACTAGTTAGGGCTTCGCAGGCTAGAATTTCAACATCCAGCATCTTCTGGAATTTATTCTCATCAGACCATATAGCAGACATCTTAGGAAGCGAATATCTTGGTATCATAAGGACTATAATATACCATATATAGATTATATGCGTCAATTAAAAAACCCTCTCCCTTTTTAAGAGAGAGGGTAGGGTAAGGGTACTCTTCCCTATTTTTTCTTAGAAGAATAAAGTATAAGGACTAGTATAAAAACAGCTATCAAGAGAAGCAGTAGAGTAATACTTTGCATAAAGCGCATTGACAAGCGGCCTGATTTTTCTTTTATTATCACAGAGCCATCTAAATCAGAAACAGGGGAACCATTTTTTAATCTGAGATTACCCAGCGTATCCACCCATAAATAATATACTCTACCTTGGATATCAGCCAGCACAATCTTGCTCGGCCCGGTTGTATCACCTTTTAAGATCAGGTCTTTTCTAAGAGTGAGTGATCCTGACATTACAGAATCTATGTCATTTCTTAATAACTGGCTTGAGTTTATCATATCAATGGATTTTGCATTCAAAGCATAAACAGAACTTGCAAGTTTTATGCGAGGTGTCATCTCTCCATCACTCGCAACCTCCATGCCAAACCACAAATCTTTATTAAAATCTATTTCCAGAGGTTTCACAGAACCCATGAGCACATTGAACAGGCCATTTTTAATATTAAGGATATGCCCTTCTTCCCAGATAGACAGGCCGTCTTTTTCCATATCATAAAACCTGAATGTAACTAAAAAATTGCCTGTTAAGGGGTTGTCGTCTTTATCAGTAAGTCTCCCTTGATAGTTTATGACACGCGGAATAGCAGCATAGGTAAGAGCAGTTAAACATAAGATTCCGATTAGAATAAAGAGTGTTATGCGAAATTTTCTCATTTACTGCCTCCTTTTTCAAGTGGTGCCGAGGAGAAGAGTCAATCTCTTCTCTCATATAAGTCATTATGTTATCATCGGTTTTAAACATTGTCAAGCCCCTCTTGGGACTTTAAGGGTACGATAATTATTTGCCGTCTTTAATTTCCAAGGAAAATTTATCTTTGAATATCTTCTCCATGTAACTTTCTGATAGATGCTTATACTTTTCCATGGTCTTAGGATTCCTCCAGCCCCCTATCTTCTGTATCACATCTAAAGGAACCCCGAGTTGGCTACTTTGAGAAGCCCAGGTATGTCTTGTCTTATGTTGCATCTTCACGGGAACGCCTACAGACTCGCATATCTTCCTGAATTCTCTCCTGATGGAGTCCTGAGCAAGATAGTTACCAACTGAGTTAGTAAAGACCCACCTATCGTGTCCATGATGTAAGGCTTGTAATATACACATTAGCTCAGGTGCGATAGGAACATCTCTAATTTCCTTGTTCTTAACCCTGAAATAAAGGGTAGGGCTGACCTGCTTTGGTCTTATATAGATCCTGCCTCTGCTGAAATCTATATCATCCCATGTTAAAAATCTCAGCTCATTTCTTCTTAGTCCAGCATAGAATAAGGTAGCGAGAATAGCATGCCAGTTTATTGATTCACTAAGAGTCTTGGCTTTTTCAAGAATTAATTTTATCTCCTCTAAGCTATAAAAGAACTCGTCTGCGTCAGGCTCAGCAAAAGGCTTTACCTTCTTTTTGACTGGATTTTTTAATAAGAGGTCTCTCTCATCTATTAAATATTTAAACAAACTACTTAGAGTGTCCCTTTCAAAATTAACTGTCCTAGGATGCCTCCCTTTTTCATCCAATCTATAACGCATGAATTCTGCGATGTGGTTGGACTGGATTTCGTCCAGATACTGCAAAGAAGGATATCTATCCTTTAAGAATTTCTTAAAATTATCCATGACAATGCGATACCTTATATAACTAACGGGACTTCCTAATTGTTTCTTCTTTGCCTCTAAGTAGGCCTCTATGCCTTGTTTAATCGTAACTCTATAAGAAGAGCAATTAGACTTTTTGCTTTTAAGCTGTCTAACGTAGTCGCCGTAATTAATGATAGCCTCTTCCCTTGTTTCACCAAGTTTAAGCCAGGACCTTGAGTTATCAGGATTAGTTACTCTAATTGCTAAATATTTTCCACGGCGTTTAGTTGGGAATTTTGGTATTCTTAATCGCTTTCTCATAATAGTTTAGTGTTTACTGAATTTACTAGATGCTCTGTGTTCCAGGCATCGAGATCCTGTTCCCTGAACCGAAGCAAGCCCCTTATCTTAAGATGAGGGATAAATTTTTTTGCTGTCCATTGATAGAGAGTCCAAAGCTTTATGCTGTATTTCTCGCATACCTGCTCTGGAGTTAAAAGGGTGCTCATCGCTGTGCCCCTCCCTCTTCTAGAACATAGAACTCTTTGGGCTCCTTATTAAGCGCTATACCGAGCAAAACCAGAAAATGCCCGGATGGTGTAGATTTTCCGCTCTCCCACATTGACACCAACGGCCTGTCGACGTCAACTCTTGCAGCTAATTCTGCCATAGTGAGCCCTAATTCTTTACGTCTAACTTTTAATCTTTCACCTTGCCATATTGCCTTCATGATTACGCCTCCTTAATGTTATAGAATCGAACGTCTTGTTTAAGCCATTTCCAAAACTCAGAAGCAAAAGCATACAGTCTTTTACCCCCTTAAATATTATGCTCAATTTTCGGATAGACCTTTAATCAAAATTCAAAAAATATTTCTAATTTAACCTATTTATTTACAATGTCTTATAAAAGCAGACAAAAAAATATTTTTCGAGCTAATAACTAAATATCGCTTTAACTGTTGCTAAAAGTGTGCTATTATACTCACTTATGGACAAGTGCTTACCTTGCCAAAAATGTCATAAACCAACTTCCTATATACGCCATGGGAAATTCGCTCTTAAAACTGGCAGACACGTGCAAAGAATTCGCTGTAAGAATTGTGGAAAGACATCCATTATTAGTTACTCGCCCTTTTTCTTTGACAGAATGCATACAGACCCAGAAAAATTTAACAAAGCTATGTCACTTTATAAAGAGGGTTACTCTATAAAAAGCATTGCCCTGCAACTTAAAATGCGACCAAATACGGTAATTGACTGGATTAAAAAAGTCAAACAGTATAAATACCTATATATAAGTTATCTAAAAAAATACCGTTCCTATAATTACCGTCAGGTTGCAGAATTCTTTAAAGATTTCAGCCGTCTTGCCAAAATAAAAAGAACAAAACAGCTTAAGCAATACAGGAAGAATCGGCCTGTGGAACCATCATCCTCCTTTGCACCCTCATAAATAATCGCTTGCTCACTATCGACTCGTGCTTACCTCGACTTTTTATTTCGCCGAAAGTAGCCTCGCCATAATAAATCGTATTCCTTAATATATACTTCACAGACTCAATTTGAAAAGGCTTGCCTCGTCTTGTCAACATCCCACTCTTATTAAGATTTTCAGCGATTTTGGAGTAACTTAGTCCTTTAGCAGCCCAGCGAAATATCTTCTCCACGAATTCTGATTCCTTGGGGTTAATCTCCAACAGATCTCCTGTCTTCGAATACCCGAACGGTAAAGCACCACAGGCTTTCTTCCCATTCTCGGCAGATTCGATTCGCCCTTCGCGCAGACGAAAAACAATAAGTTCCTTTTCAAGTTGACTGAAGACATGGGTTATATTACGAAAGGCAACCTGCAGAGGGTCATTGGTATCAAGCTCGGGGTCTAACACAGAGCTAAGTTCTATATCATATTTCCTGAGTTGTGTCTCAATCCAAATAGCTGTAGTAATTTCACGAGCCAATCGGTCATGCCTAAAAACTACTACCCTCTTAATCTTGCCTGTCTCACAATCCTTTAATAAACTGAGCAAAGCCGGTCTGTCTCTAACGGCTCCACTAACGCCTTTCTCCTCATAGAATCTTGCTAATTCAAATCCTTTCTCATTACAAAATTCAGTTATTCTCTTCTTTTGAATTGCAAGCCCTGCACCGTTTTCCACCTGATTCATACTACTGACTCTTACATATCCAATAACAATACCTTCGGAATGCATAACAATCACCTCCTAAACTATATAGATAACCATCGAGATTTTTGCTTGTCAAGAAAAAATGTATAAAAGTTTTAATCTTTTATGGGGTTTTACCGACGGAGAACAACTCTGAAATGATAAGCAGGGATTTACTAATTACTTATATCGATAGGATTTAGGCTAAAAAGGTAAAAGTTTTTTAGAGAAAACTTGAGGACTATTTTAAAAAATAGGTTAGTTACTTGGGGTTATCATAATGCTCACGAACTTCGTGCGCCCATTTCACAATAACCTCATTCAATGCTTTCTTATTCTGCCTCGATAACTTACCCAGGGGCATTCGATGAATAAATAAGTCAGTAATACCTTTCTCAAAAATACCTCCTGAAACATTATCTTCACAAAATACCAGAAGAGGCAATCTCAGAGCAAATAGTATACCAGCTTCTATTTGATTCCAAGGCGTAGGGAATGCTATAAGCTTATTCTGCTTCGATTGCGAACGTGTTCCCTTCTTCCACGTGCCTGTTTTGGTTTCAAATTGTGAAAAACCGAGAATAAGTCCTCCGGAACAGTGTTTGGCGAGAACGTGAACTTCATGTAAAGGACACTTAGTAGGATAGTCTGTTTGGCCTAAAGACCTCCATTCTAATTCTAAACGGTCTAATTGGCGAAAAATCATTTTCTTCGCTTCAAACTGGCGACTATTAATAAGCGTCGGACAAGAACCAAAAATAGGAATTCGCATAGGTTACCCCGCTACTCTATTTGTCGGTAGTATCTTGCTTACCACAAGAGGAAGCTATATCACCACCTTTATGACGAGAAAACCATCCAGTGCCTTCGCTTATTATCAACGCTTCTACTCTGTCTACAAATAAACACTTCTTATCTGGTGCATTCCTGTATTCACCACAGTCTGCGTTATACCAATGAAGCTCATGCCCTAACGCATCCCATGTAGCCCTATAGCTAAGCCAATTTCCATAGCAACGAAAAAGAGACAGAAGGCCGGCCGCAAGAGCTACTGTTGGTGAAAGAATCGATACTATAACCTTGCCTCCAAATGTAAATGAACCAATTTTTATAAGAGAATCTGGCAAAAGATTCAGAATTGGAGTAACCGCTACGGAGACTACCAGAATATATGCCGAATAAAACCTATACCAAAACCTGCTACGATTAGCCTTGTCATCATAATACTTCATTATTTTACTGTAGCGGTCATCCTTATAAACAACAAATTCTTGGTCTGTCATAATCACCTCATTTTAAGACTTATTGAGTTAGCTCTTCCATCTTCTTAACAATGGCACTTATATTCCACGTTAATCTTGGGTGTCCGTCCAAGGGTGCAGGATAATACTTTGTCCGACCGTCACTATAAAGATTCACCCCCATAATAGGCTTACCCAGCTCTAGAGCTTTATTCAATTCCCATTCCACCCACTTACTCTTAGAAGTAGCTGGCCCATAAAGGCAAATTACAAGACTTGAATATTTTATCTGGTTCGTGATACCTCTGGCGATATAGTCGGAATTATTACTATCGAAGGGTTCCTTTATCGAATAATCATCGAATTCCAAATCAAGGTCTTCATTCTTAGCCTGCCCTCGAAAAAGATTGACGAGATTCAAGTCTTCTTCAACGAAACTTAAGAAAGCGCGTATTGCCATAGTAACCTCCTTATCAGATCTTTATTTATCGTTAAGCCTCACGGCAAATTTTAGAGGGGGCCTCGAAGCCCCACTTAACATATACACTTTAAGATGTATGTGAAAAAGGAGAAACTCCCTCTGGTAAACCACTATAATTATAACAGCTACTCACTAATACCTCAATAATGAAAGTATTTAGATTGCTGTCTATACAATGACTTTGGAAATCCCAAAAGGTAAAATCCTTAACTAACCTAAAAAGTCCTTTGCTAAGTCAAACTAAAGCCAAAGACAACTACACTATTTTCAATTTTAACAACCTAATCCAAAGAGCATCTTTACTAACCCTATATAATTTAGCCACCTCTTCTACATTTCTTGTTTTCTGAAAGTCTCTCTTTAACATAAACAAAGGCATAAGAAGCTCCCCGGCAAAATAATTTGCTTCTTGCTCTTGAACTTTATTATGTTCTGAATCCGAAGCGTCAAATCTACCTTCTGATATTTCAGACATATCTACAAAAATATCCTTATAATGTCCTAACAAATAGTGACCTATCTCATGAGCAATAGAAAATCTTTGCCTATTAGGATGATGAGCGTTATTAACTCCTACAACTAGCATGTCGGATTCTTTCAGGAGTATAGCAGATACTTTCTCAGGAAACGGATACGGAAGAAGGTTTATTCCTACGTGGGAAAGAATTTTATTAAGGTCAACTGGTGGAATATCGGTTTTTGTTTCGCTTATAAGTTTCTGCGCAATTTTTGTGGCGTGTGAATATCGCGGCTTGTCAATCATTTAGTCTTTCCAAACTTCTTCTTCGCGAGCTCAGTAAAATCAAGGATACTTTTCTCTGTCTCCTTGTCCAATTTATCATAATTCGCCCTTAGCTTTATGGCGAATTCCTTAGGTTCAATCTGTGCAGTAGCTGCTTTTGGAAGAAAATCTTCAACTGTTTTATTCAGCACCTTGGCAATTTTTATCAGATCATCTATACTTACCTTTCTCGCCCCACTTTCAAAATAAGAAATTGCGGTAGCGCTATCCTTACCAATTAGTTCTGCAAGCTGAACTTGAGATAGTCCCTTTTGAAGCCTGAACTCTAAGACTTTCCTCCCTATAAAACTATTTATCTGCTGGTCAATGTTCTCGTTCGCCAATCGAATCCTCCTTCAATTTAATAAAATGTTACCATTAAATTAAGCACATGTCAACACTTATTATTAAAAGAAACACTTGACATCACTTACCAAAATGGTATAATTGTATCGCACAAAAAGCAAACCCGCAAAGGCCCTTGGTGGGAGCTCTACTAAGGTTTGCTAATGTGTTTCTTACGATTGATTTGATTTTATAATAGGCCTTAAGGAAAGTCAATACAATTTCCTCCCTTCCCACAAAACAAGAAAGGAGGAAAGCTATGTCTAAGCCAAAGGGATATAAAATCGGGCGAGATGCCGGTTCAGGTCAGTTTATTCCAGTAAAAGAAGCTCAAACACGAAAGTCAACAGCCGTAGTTGAGGTAATGCCCCGGAAGAAAAAATAATAGCTGTTAAAGACAAAGGTGATAAGCAGTAAACCCTCTGGTTCGAAAGAGCCAGAGGGTTTTTAGTGTAACATATATTATAATCCAAAAGGTAAAATCCTTAACCTATCTAAAAAGTCCTATACTAAGTTAAACTAAAGCCTTACATAGCTACTTAACAAAAGGTTTACTCATCGCCATTATCGACGTGCTTCTTGAACGCTTGCCTCACTAAAGCCATAACATCATCCAATTGACTGGTAGAACTCAGATGAACCTCCACATCTCCATTACCCCATCTACCCAAGTTGGTCACGTCCTTACATAAGTTTTTAGGGTCAATGACTTCGTCAAATCGCATATTAAGCGCAAGTCTCAAACGGCTTTTCTGCGGCACCACATCAACGAAATTAGTCGTGGTCTTATAAGCAATGTATAGCTTTAACATTTCTTCTTTAACCGAAGAATCTAAATTAAGCACATGCTTACGAAACTGCTCAAACAGCTCTCGCATTTCCCCGGTTAGATGGGGGTAGTTATCAATTGTGTAAGTTTGTTCCTGTAAAATTTCTCGCTTACGATATTTAGTTAACACATCCTCCGACAATACCGGATACCCCCAAACTTGGGTAACAATTCCTGCTAATACCTGTGCGCGTTTTTGTATCTCCGCCTCATTCCATATAGACAAACTGGCTAAATCTCTGTTGAGTCGAATAGGACTATCGGCAAAACCGCCTTTCATATTTCTTTTCTCAAGAAATGATTTATCGGAAAGTTCTGGGTTATAACCTGTTAAAGTTAAGTTACCGAGTGTATGTAAATAACGAGACTGAATATCTTTCCAATGCTCACCTAAATCCTTTCTCCATTCCGCTGATAGGTTAGGATTTTGCGGCATAATATGCTCTGTAGTGTATCCTTCAGTATCAACCATTTCTTTACGGTTGTAATTTTCAAGTTTAAATAGCAGGTAATTTTTACTTCTAAAATTATAGACATCTTTCACACCAAGCTCACGAATGAATTCACTATCATCGGGGAATCGCCGGTAAGAATCCTTTAAAAGAAGGGTTGCCTTAAAGCTCTCAAGATAATTTGTTTTATCCAATTCTCTACTAAGCGTAGCAAAGGTTTTGTTCAATGAGTTAGTAGGTATGCCACAGATTGCTCGGCGGAAGACATAGCTCTCAATTGACTTAAGAATCTCTATGAGCTCATCACGACTTATGCGCTTCTTCTTATAATCATCATAAGCCTCTAATATAAAAGGGTAGGCTACGTCGACTTTTAAAATATTTATGTCACTAAACAACTCTCTCAGCTCCTCATCTGATTCCTTTTCAAGAGCTGTATTAACAAAATGCTTTGCGTAAACATAAATGTCGCCCACAATATCTTTTATTGATATAGTCCTATGTTCCTTCACATAAGCTTTAAATTCCTCATATACCTCATTAATCTTCGGAATACTGCCCGTCTTTATTGTCAAATAATCTCTCATAAAACGGTCGAACTGAGTAACGTAGTCGATTTGACCAAATCCCTGCTCCATCTGAAACCAGTAATCGTTATAAAGAGATTCTTGCTCCTTTGGTTCAAGCCCCATCAAAACATAATTCCTTATTAAATCAGCTTGGCTTAACTCAAGTCCCGTTGAATTCAGGCTTTCAAAGATAAGCTGTGGGTTATCGTGGTCTCGGCTAAGAGAAATGTCTACTATAATAAGCTTGGTAATACCTTGATATATCTTCATCAGGTCAACATTGGACTGATTGATCTGCTCTTCGAAAAACTTGTAGTTATCCATAATACGTTTTGAAAAAGGTTCGGGCACATCCTTGTTCTCGACAAGCCGAAACAAAGTAGTCTTATCGGTCTGCGTAAGAAGTAGTTTATATCTTAATTCGTCTTTACCATGTTTATTAAGCAAATAATAATCCGTTATCTCTTCATGCGTAACATCTGAGTGCTGAGCTTTGGTCTCGATAGCTTTTCCTAATGCGGAAAGAATTAGAGAGATGGTTGAAAGTCTCTGCTGTCCGTCAATTACAAGCAGTTGAGGAATAGCGCTAACCTGATAGAGCCCTTTTTCAATATAAACAATTGACCCCACAAAATGCCCGGATACAGTATCATCAGTAGCGGCCCTAATAATATCACGCCAAAGCTGGTCACACTGTTTGAGCGTCCAACTGTATGTCCTTTGGTATATTGGAATAATGAATTGTTTAGGTCCTTTTAGAAAATCAAGGAGTTTTATTTCTGTCGCTTTCAAACTTCCCTCCTTAGTCTATACTACGATTTTAAAATCTCAAAAGGTAAAATCCTTAACCGACTCTAAAAAGTCCTCTACTAAGTCAAACTAAAGTCAAAGACGGCCATGCTACGAACCCTTTATGCATGGCTATGTTCAAATACCTCTCGCAAAACCAACTGCATTAGCAGCTCAGACTGCTCTTTACGTTCACTAACCTGTTGCTTTAATTCATCTATATCTTTCATTAGAACGTTGACTCTTTCTACAATCGCAATCTGTTCTTTTAGAGGAGGGCAAGGAAAAGGTGCTTGAGAAAAGCACTCAACAGGAACCCTCTTTTGTCCACATGCTCCTGTCATTTGTGCTTCTCCATTTCTCAAAAAAGCTGTTGTCTTTACAAATATATATATGAAAAATGGATGCATAACTATCGGCCTTAAAACATGTAACTCTGTGGTGCCTGCCCCATAACCATTGATTAGTCCTTGAAAAACACATGCTTTTGAATTTTCAAAACAAGGGGTAATCTTGGCTATAGCAACGTCATTTTCTGCAAAGTGAGTAAACCCTGCCTTAACTTGGTGCCACTTCCTAGACTCGAAACGTGGATTAATCCCATATTCTCCAGATATTAGCTTCATAGGAGAAAAAGAAACTTCTAAATCATCGTCAATGTGGTTACGTGGGTTTACGGTTCCGCATTCCCCCAATCGACACCACGCCCATCCATCAGGCAAAGCAAAAGGCTTTTCATCTTCAGTTATAGAAGGCAAGGGCTTATCCTTGCGTATCTTGCCTTCTTTAATGAGATGGTCTTTTTCGGTTTGGATTCTTTTAAGGAGCTTGGAGGCATGATTCTCGCCACTAATCAAATGCAGATTCTGCTTGCGCCATTCAGCTGTAAGCTTGCCCTCAATGGCTTCCTGCAACACAGCTTGACGAAGCTGAGTGAAAAGATTGATCTGAGTATCTGATTCGCTCAATAAATCTCGTTGTTCATTAGAGATACTGTCGATCTTCTTTAGAATCTCTTCCTGTTTCTGGATAGAGAGAAGTGGTATTTCAATATTAGAAATGGCTTTTACAGATAGGGATACATTAGCCGCGCCTTTCATTAGCGGCACAAGAACTCGGTCTTTGTTCTTCTGGAGATACGTGTGAAGATATCGGGCATTCAACGTATTTTCATCTTTGGGTATAAGAGCGGCCAAGATTGAACCGAGCGCAAACTTGCCTTCTTGATAATGGACATAATTCAAGGTTTTTTTGCCGTGTCCAGTCGATGAGACCAAGGGTATACATACTGCTTCCGCATCAAATTGATAGTCCCATGAGGTCTTACATTCCGCCCCTGTAGTAACCAGAGGATATTTACCTGGTAACGCTTTTGCTAATCCAGTAGAGCCCTTCTCAATTGTACACACCTCTCCGATCTTAACATAATTCAAATCAGCCATTCCAAAGCTCCTTTTTCAAAACTTCTAGAAGCTTATCACTTTTGCGTAAAGATTCATGAAGCATAGATACAATCTCAGAACTCGAATAGGAATGTTCTTCTTCGGGCGTGTGGGGATTCTTGCTGTCGAGGCTATAACCATTTGCAGCTATATCTTTGAGGGAGACCTTCCACGCTTGCTCATTCCCTTTGCGCTTCTTCCACCATTTCTTAAGGTCGTCAAACTCACTTTTTTGAATAGGTTTAGTCTTGTTATACGCTTTCACGCCTTCAGGTAGCCTGTGATCCCAGTACCAAGTCTCCTTTGTAGGCTTACCCTTCTCAAAAAATAACAAGTTGGTAGCTACGCTTGCATATGGTTGAAATACCGAATTCGGCAAGCGAACAATAGTATGGAGATTACAGTTCTCAAGGAAGTGCTGGCGGATACGTTGCTTAACACCGTCCCCAGTAAGTGAGCCATCTGGCAATACGATGCCGGCTCGTCCACCGTCCTTTAAGTAGCGAATCATCAAAAGTAGAAAAAGATCTGCGCTTTCTGTTGTCCGGAAATTCATAGGAAAATTAGTTTCTACACCGTCCGTCACAGATGCTCCGAAAGGAGGATTTGCGAGGATAACATCAACACGGTCTTTCTGACCTATAGACGTATATTCACGATTGAGACTATCCGTATAATCAATGGTAGGAGCCTTTATATCATGAAGAATAAGATTGGTTACACATAACATAAAGGGCAAAGGTTTATACTCAATGCCATGAATTGTCTTCTCGAGCTCTTTGAGCTCTCTTACCCCTTTAACTTCATGGTGCTTGCGAATATTCTCTATAGCACTTGTTAAGAAGCCACCTGTACCACATGCTGGGTCTAAAACCTTTTCACTAAGCCGAGGATCTACCATCTCAGTAATAAATTCTGTAATCGCCCGGGGAGTATAGAACTCTCCATAGTTACCGGAGCTCTGCAAGTCTCGTAAGATCGTCTCATAAATATCGCCGAAGATATGGCGGTCTTCGGAGCTGTTAAAATCTATCTGGTTGAGCTGATTAATTACTTGACGAATGATAGTACCATTCTTCATGTAGTTATTTATGCCATCAAAAATATTACGTATAATGCGAGCGCACTTATCACCAGAGCTAACATCAAGGTTCTTTAGGTTCGGAATCAGTTTCCCGTCAACGAAATTTTTAAGCTCATCACCTGTTATTCCTTCGTCATCAGCTGCCCAGTTGCGCCACTGCAGCGCTTTAGGCACGGGCGGAACATACCCATCTGTGGTCTCTTCAATTTCTTTGTGTTTATCATCAATAACTTTCAGACTAATCATCCATCCGAGCTGTTCAATACGCTGGGCGTCCCCAGATACGCCGGGGTCTTTACGCATAATATTCTGGAGAGTCTTAATAATGGTTCCGATATTTTTCATTTAGCCTACCATATATAGTTCTTTTTCAAGTTCTTCAACAAGGTGCATATATTTATCCCTTCCACCGAAGATTTGTAGTATCTCTATAGGAGTTCCAAACTGACTTAATGGTTCAACCCTAAACACCGACAGGTCTTCTATATTCTCAATGCCTTCTTCAGCATATTTATCCAGTAATGCATCTATGATCGTGCGAGCCTTGTCGCCATACTTGGTAAAATAGTTGTGCTTTTTCACCCTGTCTGCTCGCTCTCTACGAGTAAGCGGCGGCATATCCCATGCAATATGGCATATAAGGTCAAACACGTCTAAATCCTTCTTAACCTCTGCGACAAGATTTTCGAGAATAATACCATGGGATTCTAGCTCCTTAACTATGGCTTTCTTCTTAGTCGTGCTATTCCATTTAGCGAGAAATTCTTCGAGCGAACGAAACTCTGCAAGGATACTCTTCTTCGTATAATCCTTCAGGCTTTCCGTAATAAGCTTTCCACTTGTGTCTAAATGCTGGGTTCTTACATGCAAGACAGAAACATCAATACCGTTAACATATACCTTTGCCCTTAGCTCAGAAACAATAGAACCTGCTTCTGGAATATGGACAGGGTAGTTCTCTCCGTTTCCACTTTCGAAATCAACAGGTTTTCCAGTCTCGGGGTCAATAATCTCTTCTTCTTTCTCAGGATGGATATCTTCGTCCGTAAGTTTATCTTCGCCTCTAACATTCTTTATCATAACTGGGTTATCGTCAAAGTCAGGTCGAGCAAAGATATCAGTCACGTTACGGAAATCCATTATCGTAAAGAAGGTCTTACCGTATTCCTCGTTTATACGGGTACCACGACCTATAATCTGTTTAAATTCACATACAGAATGTATGTTAGAATCGAGGGCTATCAACTTGCAGGTTTGTGCGTCAACGCCTGTTGTCATTAACTTAGAAGTGGTTGCAATTACCGGATAGCGTTCTTCAGGGTTAATGAAATTATCAACTTCACGTTTACCTACATCGTCGTCTCCTGTAATGCGCATTACATATTTATAGTTATCGAGAACTAAGTCAGAATTTTCCATAGAAAGAGCTTGCCTCATTCGTTCAGCATGTTCAATATCAACGCAAAAGACTATCGTTTTATCAAATCGATTGGTCTTTGTTAAAAATTCGGAAATCTTTCTGGCTACAATCTTCGTTCGTTCATCTATAACAAGATTCTTATCAAAGTCTTTGACATTATAAACACGATCCTCAACCTCATTACCGTCCTTATCGGTCTTACCAACTTCTGGACGCCATCCTTCAATGTCCGTATTGAGTCCTACACGAATAACTTTATATGGTGCTAAAAATCCATCTTCGATACCCTGCTTAAGTGT
The DNA here is from genome assembly GCA_003485765.1 of Candidatus Omnitrophota bacterium. Classification (GTDB taxonomy): domain Bacteria; phylum Omnitrophota; class Gorgyraeia; order Gorgyraeales; family Gorgyraeaceae; genus UBA10183. Next base: position 71,132 of record DNHS01000051.1, read on the forward strand.
GTACGTATAGATAGGCTCGCCGAAATATTGAATGTTTGATATCTCTTTGGTTTCTCTCGGAGTAGCAGTAAGACCTATTTGAGTAGCAGAACTAAAGTATTCAAGAATCGCTCGCCATGCGCTATCCGCAGCAGCACTTCCTCTATGACACTCATCAACTATAACGAGGTCAAAGAAATCACGGCTGAATTCCTTATAAGCATCCTTATCCTCGTTGTAATCTATGAGCCCTTGATAAAGTGCGAGGTAAATTTCAAAGGCTTTGTCGATACGTTTTTTCCTGATAATGGTCATCTTATCTTTGAAGTGTTTAAAGTCATTTCGTTTGGTTTGGTCGATAAGAACGTTGCGGTCAGCTAAGAAGAGAATTCTCTTCTTTTTATTATTCTTCCAAAGACGATAAATAATCTGAAATGCGGTGTAGGTTTTACCGGTCCCCGTAGCCATTACAAGAAGGATTCTATCTTGTCCTTTGGCTGTAGCCTCGACAGTTCTATTTATTGCAATCTGCTGGTAATATCGAGGAGTTTTCTCAGAGCCATCGTAAAAATAGTCAAATAAAGAAATCTCCTCTTGTTCTGGGGTTGCTATCTGTTTATATTTCTTGTATATCTTCCAGAGCTCATCTGGCGATGGAAAGTTATCTATTGATAATTCCTTCTCAACCACCGAAGAGTATCCTGAACGGTCATGCTGAATAAATCCATCTCCATTGGAACTGAAGGCAATGGGGACATCTAAAATCTCAGCATATCTTAGTGCTTGCTGCATGCCGGCACCGACCGAGTGAGTATTATCTTTTGCTTCAATTACAGCAACGGGAATATTGGGTTTGTAATAGAGAATAAAATCAGTCCGCTTACGTTCTCCACGGACGGTCTTTTCACCTTTAACGAAGATGCGTCCATTAGTGAAAGATACTTCTTCACGTATCTGCCGTTCGATATTCCATCCAGCCCTGACAATGGCGGGTAAGATGAATTGGGAACAGATATCTCTCTCGGAAAGTTCTTTCTTTGTGCTCATAAAGTTGTCTGCATTTTAAAAATATGCTTCTGGAGTATATCCTTTGGTTTTGATTATAACACTTAGGAGCTTGCTTATAAAGAAAATTAAACTAACCCTCTAACAACCTTTAGGTGAGGTTTTTCTCTGGCAAAAAGGTAAAATCCTTTATAAGCATTAAAAGTCCTCACTAATACAACGGTATGCGATTTATTCCTTATTGAGGCTGAGTCTTACATTGCTTTTTGCTCATTTGACAATAACTGACAATCTTGGTATACTTGGGATTGGCTCTTTAAAACTTAGTAGTTTTTGTTTCACCATAGAATAGAGTTCGGCTCTATTAACGTTCAAGTGTGGTGAGGTTGCACTATGTCCCGAAAGGGACAAGGGGGGAAATGCAGCCTTATCGGATTAACTTGAACGTTGCCGGTATGGATATGCGCTCCCTTTTTATTTGGTGCAACTACATGGAAACTGTTAAGCTAAACGAAACTTTATCGTCAGATATCAATAGATGTATTAGAATACTGAGTGAGAAATTTAGGAAATGGCCCTATAACTTCTTCACTGAATCTGATGCGCATAGTTACCTCTATCTCTCCTTCTTCAGATATGGAACCCCTGCCTTAAAAAGTCTGTATCAGTCTAAGGACCACAGGAGAAGCGTCCTAATACACAGGGAATATCCAACATTCTTCCGATATTCGCAAAAAGAGTTAAAACTATGTAGATTAGACGAATCAAAGGGAACATGTGGCCACTATGATATGGTAGTATTAAATCCCGACTTCATAAACAATCACGAAATCCAGCAGGTAATCTCTAAAGACAACACGATACGCCAGACAGTAAATTTTAACGACAACCATCTCTTGGCGGCGATAGAATTCAAGCTATTGCATAAGCCGTTAACAGGAGACCTCAGAGATGAGATTAAGAAAGATTTTATTAAATTGGGATGGGCATTAGAAACCAAGCAAGCCAGAGAAGCCTATATGTTAATCTTTAACAGATACGGCGAGGAGAGGAATTACTGGCAGACACTTGAGGAGTTGCAAAGAGAACATCAGGGTATTAAACTAGTCTATCAGGAGTCTTACTACAACGGGGATAAACATAAAACATTCATTAAATCGTATCTTAAGCAAAAGCCTACCTCTTAAACTTCCTGGCGTCACCACTGACTTTCTTTATAAGCTCAGGTAACTTCTTATGATACCTACCATAACATCTGAATAGAATAACATCGGGACAGGATTTAGATTCTTTAATCAATTCAAAGCATAGAATAAGCAAATCGCCTGTTTCAATAAGATAATGCTTATCCCCTTTGCTATGTCTCTGTCTAATCTCATCAACATGCTCTGCCATTAACTCTAACAAAGCGAGAGAGTGATTCTTATTCAGCAACTTGTTATAGCATGTCGAATAACCGTGAATAGTATTTATTTCCATTTTTGCAAAATTAGTCAGAGTCTTTTTTGTCTTTATCATCACTCTTTAATTATTGTCGGTTATTTATTTTTATCCTTAGGAATCACTCCTTTTTCAATTTTTCCTTCTTCGGGCTTTACTGGGACTACTACTTCTTTGATTTCAACTTCGGGCTTTATTATAATTATCGCTTCTCTGATTTCAACTTTGCCGGATTTCTTAGGGTCAAAACCCTCAGTAATCCACTCATTCTTAGGCGCTTGAACATTCGGATTAGGTGTCTGTTGTTTTAGAGGCTCTACCTTTTGAGTCTCTTTGGGTGTAGTATCTTTTTCTTTTGCCATAATACTTACCTCCTTTTTAACTTGCTGATTCCTATCTGGGCTAAAAAATATATAATCTCCGTAAAGAAAAGTCAGAAATAGAAACGACATCATGGCAGCTTTTATTAAATCATAAGCAGAATCTAGTTTTCTAATCTTGCGGTCTATTACTAAACGATTCTTCTGAATAGAATCCTTATTTTCCTTTGCCACGGCGTAGTAAATATCAATCAGATTATTGTCATCATAGAACTTTATTACATTGTCGTTAAACGATACCTTTAGAACCGAGTGCTGCTGTAATACATAGAAGACAGAAAACCAGGCAAAAACAATTAGAACAAATGAAATGATTCCGTTTGTAAGGAGTAGCCACTCAATTAAATTCGTGGGTTGACATATGCCAGTGAATATTTTATTGAATAAAAATCCATATATACCAGCTAAAAAGGTGAGAATGGCAATGTATTTTGAAGCCTTCTCATCAATTCTATTAAACCTATTTAGGTCTTCGAGCAGAACTTCCTTTGACCTTAAATATAAGTCTTTGTATTTCTCTATCCCCTCATTCTTAATATTTTTTTCCATAATAATCTGCGTTTTCTTCTATCTTTCGGCCTTCTTCATAAACATGCGCAGTCCACGTATCCGCAAACTGTATCAATAATGTTAGTGGCATCTCGTGATGGGCATATTCTTTATTAGCCTCTATATATTGCCCATCGTGTGCGAGGATAGCTTGAGCCTCTGAATCAGATAAGGAAATATATTTAGTAACAAGATATAAACTGCGTGCTGCAAGATTCATATCTACTTCTGCAGGATTGATTTTATAAGTCATATTCCTATTTTTTACTTCCCACTCATTGGTATTCTTGAGATATCGTGGCTTGCCGGGCATACCTATCTTTCCGATGTCATGCAGAAGCCCTACAATAACACAGGATTCCTCTGATATTTGAGGAGCAATAAGCTCTCTGAACTTCAGGAGAGTCTCAGCAACCCCTACAGAATGCTCCAGTAAACCACCCTCTTTATTCAGATGAAACCTTGTGCTCGCCGGACTTGTAAGCCAGCTTGACTCAGTTTCAAGCATTTTAATAAAGGCTTCGAATTCCTTCTCTCTTTTAACCACTTTGCATTTTAATGCTTCGTAACGTTCTCGTATTGTCATAGGAAGTTCCTTTCTTTTTACCATTATAACACGCTTACAATTTTAATAAAGAACAGAAATTTCTTACAATCTACCTCTAATACTTTAAACTAAGCCTCTAATAAACGCAAGGCTAAGATACAGGCTGGAAAAAAGGTAAAATCCTCTACTAACAAAAATAATGCCTACATTAAAGTGCAGTGAGCATTGGCTCAAATCTTTGCATCGTAAAATATATCGTTTAAGCATTTGTCTCGCTGACTAACAGCCTTTCGAGCTTCTTGTTGAGTCAGTCCACCCTTTATAAAATACTCGACTAATTCATTATCAGTTGAGAATTCGTCGTTGTGAAGCGTTGCATTTACCCATTTTAACAATTCTGCTCTACTCATCTTTGAACCTTTGGGATTTAGTTCTGCCTGTATCTTCCGTAAGGGCGTTGGCTTAAAATATAAATCCCGCTCAATGCCTATGCCAAGTGGGCCGCGGCAATCTTGCAGTTCCTTGAGGCTAAAATAACCGATCTCTATCTCGTGTCCTCTAACTAATCCAAAGAGAGTATCTACACCGTCAAATTCAAGCACAAACCAAGTCCAGTAACTGCAAGGGTCGAAGAATTTAAGATAGACAACTGCATCATCACCTTTGTTGTCTTGCTCATACAGTTTCGGAAGTGTCTGGGCTAATTCTTTGGGTAACAATTCCACTATTCTGGCTCCTTCCTGTGATTCACAATTCGAACATGCCTAATAGACATCTTTATGTGTCTGCTGGGCATGTCTAATAAAAGACTTCTCCTGATAACTGGTTTCTTTATTAACTACTTTGCCAGCGGTTCTTGGTTTACCTCTCTGCCATAGGCTATGTGGACAGCTTTCCTTAGCAATTCACAGATGCTTTTACTGGTCTTGCATCTCATCTGGAACAGAATTGCCATTTCTTTTTCAGATAATTTAGAAGCTGGCCACTGATATTTGTTCATTTTTAAACTTGCCCTCTAATAAACGCAAGGTTGATATACAATCTCGGAAAAAGGTAAAATCCTTTAAACATATACGAAGTCTCATTAAGGGGCATGCTGTGCAGCTTAATGTCATTTAGGCGAACTTTCACGCCCCGGTTTCGCATAACAGTCTGACCACCATTTCCCGGTCTTACAAGAGACAATTAACTTCAACCCTTCCAGCTCTGTTTCCATAATTACTTTGATTCGCTCAATGCTATCTTCGACTTCACCCTCTGGAACTGTAACAAGTATTCCGTCATGCAACATTGTGTCTATTTTAAACCCTGCTTTATGCAGAGCGACAAGGCTGAATTTCACGATGTCAGCAGCTGTTCCCTGAATCCGAGTATTCACGGCTTGGCGCTCTGATTTCTTTCTTGCTACAATATTAGGAGAAATTATATCAGGAAGAAATCTTCGCCTGCCGAAATATGTCTCCGCAAATCCTGTTGAGCGAGCCTTCTCAATCGTCTCTTGCTTAAACGCCTCTATCTCAGGAATATTTGATTTATAGGCTTTTATAAGCTTCTCTGCTTGATGAATAGATGTCCTGAGATTACGGGCAAGCCCTGCTGCTTCCTGTCCATAGCTCAAACCAAACCCGAGCATTTTTCCGAGCTTTCGCTCCTTGTCTGTTACGAGTTCGTATGGGATACCTTTCATATCGCTAACAGCTTTCTTATGCATATCCAAACCTTTAGCCCAGCAATCCTTGAAATATTTATCGTGGGAAAGAGCAGAGATAATGCGGAGTTCAAAACTATCATAGTCCGCTAAGATAAAAGTGCAGCCTTCGTCTGCGTAGATAACAGTTCTGCCAAGTTCTGGAATTCCTTGTAGGTTGTAGTCTCGGGTGTAAAGCCGGCCACTGGGACAGTCATCGGTGTAAATGCAGGAGACTTTTCCCTGCTTCTTATCAGTTGCAGTATATAAGCCTTTAAGAGTAGAAAGAAGTCTCTCCAGATTCCTATATTGGGATATTTCTTGAGTGACTGGATTATTGAAATCGGTGAGGGCTCTACGGTTAGCGATGTATCTACCGGTGCGGGACTTTCGTAATTTAACCCCTAACTGTGAAGAAAGAATCAAGGCTATGTCACGAGCACTATTAAGGTTGACCTTGCCTTTAAGATGCAGATTCTCATATAAGCTATCGCGAATTTTATCTTTATCAAGCCTGACTCCATCAATTAGTGCTGAGAGTTTATTAACATCCACATTCAAGCCTCGATTCTGCATTGAGATTTTAACTCCCTGCATATCTTTTTCGAGGGCTTGAATGGTCTCTGAATGAACTACTCTGTCGCAGGTATATATAGGCTCCCGCTCGTCTCGATATTTTAAAGACATCCTCTTATACCTCAGGTTGGAAAAAATTTTAAAAGATACTTTTCGTGTTCCTCATTTCTACATAACTCATTGCTAATAAATAAGTTATGCCACCCAATAAATACATATAAACAACGGCGTTCTGGATTTGTCAAGCAAAAAAGTAAAGATTTTTTAACTCTCCGACGAGATTTTTATTATTGTGTAAGAAATTCTTTTGCAATCTGCAAATCAATGACACCTTCGTAGTTCGAAAGAATTTCCAGATTGCCAAGGCAGTCTCGTGGACAAAAATTAGAGCGTTCTATTAAAAATTCAAATACGTTTTTTTCAATCTTAATTCTTTCAAGCTCAGAAATTCTGCTTAGTTTACTAATTAATACATCATTTGGTGGCGGCTTAAGAAAATATTTATCACTTCTTGAAAGCAGTCCTCCATCAATTCTGTTCAGGTCAGATGTTGCAAAAATGAAAGTCAAAAAATTGATGTCTTCTATAGGCTTTAAGAAGCCATCCTGCGCTTTATCAGGCATTCTATGAGCCTCGTCAAAAAATAGAACTCGCGGCATAAGTACAGAACAACTGAATCCTCTAAATTTACCCAACATTTTATTGATAGTTGCGTAATCGCACTCTGGGGAATTAAATTCCATATATTCAATGCACTGCGAAAGCTCACCTTCGCATTCAATGATATCTTTGGCAAATATTCTCGCCAGCGTTGTCTTACCCAAGCCGAAATTTGAAGACAGGATTATCGAATGAGGGAAAAATCCTTTCTTGCGATAACCATTCCAAATAATTTTGATATGCTCATTACCCCAAACCTCATCCAGTGTCTTAGGCCTGTATTTCTCTCTGAAATCTCTTAAGTCTTCCATTGAAAAGCTCCTTTCTGGTTAAACTGAAAAACTAAACAATTTATGCACTAACTTCTTGATAAATTTAAGGTTGCTGTTTATCATGCTGCCATAAAAACTAAGATAAACTAAGGGTCGAATAGCAGTTAGCTAAGAGATTATCGGCCGAACCAATAGGAAAATCATCAGTGAAAGAGTAGTCAATTCTATTCTTTAGTCCTCTTACAGGCAGCTCGTTGAGAAAACCTAAGGCAGATAACTTTTTGAAGTATTTAGCCGTAACATTATAATTCTTAAAACGACTTCCTTCTGTGGCGACTGCCGTTACTTGGTTACGGGTAAATGTTCTGTTCTGAAATAGCTCCCTCTTATGCTCCCGGAGAAAAACAATGAATTCAACAAGATCCCTTGTTAACGAAGCATCATCTTCGTCAATATGAACGCTTGTTAGAATCTGCTTTGCCTCGTAAAAATCATCGTGGACTGCCCCTATATACCTTGTCTCGCCATCTGTTTCTACAGTCCGCTGATTCTGATTAAGGAAAGTAATTGAAGAGATAAGGTTTAGGGTTCTTTCCATTATTCGCGGAGCGTGGTATGGACTTGCACCAAGCTTTATTTGCTCTGCAAAGGGAATACCCACCGCTAAATTATGATTTAAATTCTTCTGAAATGTGCGGTGCTTATCTTGCAGACATTTAGTTGCCCGTTCAGAAATAAATCCTTTAACTGTCCTGAGTAACTTCTGCCTGCAAAGAATACCCTCCCTTGCTTCTTGAGATGTATTAATTCCTGCGACAAAACAGCGAGACCTATTCTCAATACCAAATATTTCTGAATTAACCGTGGTTTCAATAAGAGTAGTCGGCCCCTTAAGAACATGTTCCTCATTAGCAGTAGAATAGGTAACTTCGCCCTCGCTAATCAACTCTCTTATATACTGAGCGAATTGAGGGTCTTCATATTTCTCGTAGATAAACAAAATCTTATCGCTTAAATCGCCTTGCCTAACAAGACTGGCAGGCGTGATACGTGAACGGAAAAGAATATCTTCTGAAGGGAACAAATCTAAAACTGTTTTGGCAAGATGTGACTTACCCAGCCCTGCCGGCCCGGAAACAAGAACAGAGATTTTGTATCGAGTCTTTCTGACCGTAGCAGCCAGATACAGCAGCAAAGCTAAGTTTAAATTATCTCCTACTCCTAAAATTTTCAAATCTTCCTTTAATTCCTGAATTTTCACAACTACCTCCTTGTGACGTTAAGGTGACGTTAAGAACTATAATTCTACAAAAGCATCCAAACATACGCAAAGACATCTAACACAATAAAAAAGGCGTAACTACCTTAAAAATCAGGTGATTACGCCTAATTACTAATAAAAATAGAGGGTTATACAAACCCTCTATAAACAAATGGTGCCGAGGAGAAGAATCATTTCTTTCCCTCGTATAAGTCCTTATTATATAATATGTTCTCAATATTACAAGTATTTTTTGTGACGTTAGCGAGACGTTAATATAAAAAATATAGTTTTATGGATATTAGTACATATGATATAATTTAAGCTATGGATAAAGATAATCAAAAAAACAACCGCCTATCCTATACCATATTTACTGCTATATTAGGGGGGATTATTTTTCTTGTTTTTAATAACTACTGGTACCAAGATCACTCTTCTTATATTATTAAAGGAAATAGAATAACAGGTAGTACTTATGTCTTTTCATTTAGTAATCCTGAGATAGGCTGGGTGCCTTTGAAAAAAGGATTAGACCAAAATCAAATGGGGATTTTTTACGGTTTATCTAATAGATCTAAAGAAGAACGCAAACTTTTTGAAGACCTATTACAGAAATTAAATGATCTAGATAAAAAACTCGAAGAAAAACAAGAAAAATAAACTGCTCAAATTTTCTTTAGCTTTTTAGTTTAGGTATAAAACTTGCCTTAAAATATTCGTCTCTGATAACATCTTCCGGTGGGTTATTGTAGGTCTTCTCCATAACTTGTTTACTGCTCCATCCGCCTATTTCTTGTTTTGTCTTGCTTGAAAGCCCAGGACGGCTTGCAAAAGTATGTCTTAGATCGTGGATTGTAGCCTTGGCAATGCCTACTTTCTCGCATATCTCTATCATCTTATTCCTCATTTTATTCTTATTGAGAATATTACCCTTAGGATCAGAAAAAACATACCTGCCTCTGGCCTGCGCTATTGCCTGCTGTAATACTGATTTTAGCTCTGGGTGTATTGGTATAATTTTTGGCCTGTCAGTTTTGGTATTTTCTATGGTTATTATGCCTTTAGATAGATCCACAAAACTTTTTTCCATCTTCCTGACTTCATCGCGCCTAAAACCACATATATATAAAGTCAAATATATAGCATACCAATTAATATCTCTGCTTTCTGCTTTGGCGCCTTCAAGAAATTTCGCAAGCTCTTCATCAGAAAGACAACGCCTCTTTTGAACCTTTATTATTTTAAGAGATCTAATTTTTGATACTGGATTAATACCTGAGATCTTATTGTGTTCTATCAAGATGGAAAACAGATTATATAAAGCCATCCTTTCAGAGTTTACGGTCTTAGTTGCCCTTTTCTTTTCGTTAATACGATAATCCATAAATTCTTTAATGTGTTCTGACTGTATTTCATCAAAGTATTTCAAGTTGGAGCGCTTTACACTAAGAAACTCCTTAAAATTCTTCATATATCCGTTGTACCTAATATATGAGGTATCATCAATGCTTCCCTTCTTGGTCCTTAACCAAAAATCTATGCCTTGTTCAAAAGTAACTCTATAAGTAGGTTTATCTGTCATTGAACTAAATATCTGTTCCGGCATTTTTAAAAGCTTTAATCTGGCTTCTTTTTCAGTAAGAGACTTAATCTCTATTCTCTTGCCAGAAAAATTAGTTATTTTAAAACAATACCAGGATCCACGCCGGTATATTTTTTTAGGAACTCTAAAGCGTTTTCTCATACTAATGCAACTTTTACTGTATTAATCTCCCATCTTTCCAGGTCTTCTTCTCTAAAACGATTTAAACCGCCTATTTTAATATAAGGAATAAAATCCTTAGATGTCCATTGATAAAGAGTACTCCTTTTGATGTTATATCTTTCACAAACTTCCTCAGGCGTTAATAACTTTCCCATGGCTATCACCCCCTCTCTGTTACAAAAACAAGTCCTTATTTAACAGTTAAATATTACCGCTTTTCCCCTTGCAAATTACAAGAGTGTTTTTGTAACACTCTTTTTACCTGGATATAGCTGATCCTGTCTTTCTTAGAGATATCCTTATTGTATTCGCGCGCTATCTTCCTCAGACCAAGGTCTTTATGCTTAGCAATGGACTTTAACCTTTTTATATCAATCTCTTTTTTAGGCCGACCACCTTTGTATTCGCCTTTTTCTTTTTTTTGTTTAATACCTTCCCGAACCCTAATCCCAAGCATCTTGCTAAAGTTATTAGCCATATAAGCGAAGATCATCATAATGATCTGCCACATGTCATTATTGCTATCTATACCTTCCTTTATACTAACGAATCTACATTTATGCTCTTCTACGACTTTATGAAGATCTGAAACTATCTTGGTAGGCGTTTCTCTTGAAAATCTATCAAGCATGTAAACTACAAGTATATTAAATTCTCTCAGTCTGATTCTTTCCAATGCTTCTTCAAAGACCTTTCTCCTCGTACCTTTATAAGCGCTCTCGTATTCCTGGAATATTTCATAAGGCCAGCTTTGGGATTCGCAATACTTCTTACAGGTATTAATTTGATTCTCTACATCCTGTTTTGATTCATCAGTACTGCACCGCGCATAAATTATAGCCCTTATTTTTTCCATAAATACCTCTTTATTTTTCCACACATGCTTATAAAATTTACCACAACTATAAATAATGTTTTCCATACACATCCACATGGAAATTTGTGGTAATTTCCAGGTAACCTCAGGTAAATATCGTTTCCTAGGAAAATACCCCAGGACCAGCGTCGGGAAGAATTAGGCTTTTTCCTATAGGACTTTGTGGAGACTTTCCAGGTAAAAGACAGGAGTTTAGCCGGCCACCAGGAAATTACCTCAGGACCAGCGTCGGATATAAAAGGTCTGATTTTACCTGGAAAACAAGGTCCTAGTCTTATAGGACCGAGGGAGCGGAAAAAGTCCGCTAAAGTCCGCAAAAGTCCGAGCGTACAAGTCCGTAAAAATAACCGTGTTTTTAACGTATTGAATTCCATGGCAACCTATCAGTTTGACCTGGATCACCTGGATTATTTCCAGGACCGCTTCCATGGCCTTTTAAGGACTTTCTCAGGAAAATAAAGGTCACTATTGTTAAAATCCCAAGGTATATAGTACCTAATACTTTCCGGCCAGAGGATCCTTCTTTCTTTTCCTCAGGTACTTTCTGGATTCCCAATAGCTTCCTAGTTCTTATTGTGCCATCTCTTAGATTTACTGCCTTGCAATATGGACAATGGAAAAGAGACTGCTTGCCTTCCCTGGCATTTTGTGGTGCCGGCTTAGGTAAACGTGTTGTTTCCTCGCCACATGCTTTACAAATTAATTTTATTTCTTCCATCGGACTGTCTCCTCTTTATTATTACCAGAATTTATCCAGGACTTTCTAAGCCAATCCGGCGGATTAGCCTTTAATTCATTAAGATGATTCTTTGAAACGTAGTATTCCTTATGAGGATCCTTCTTATACTTGATAAATCCTAACTTAATGTATTTTTTGATAGTCGTATCCGATAAATTTAAAACAGTTTCCACCCTTTTTATATGGATGTATTCCTCGTTATCATAAACAAGGTTTCTCTGAGAGTTTTCTCTATTTTTAATACTGCATGGATTGTTCCATATCTTAGTTAAAAACTCCGGCTTTTCTTCCAGGACTTTCTCTATGTCAGATCTTATAAACGACCACCCTAATAAAGTACTAAACTCAGCTTTAATCTTTTTTTGCCTGATAAACTTATATAAAACAGCTCGCGAAATATTAAGCATTTCTAAAACCTGAGGCGCGCTTAAACATTCCTTTGGTTTTTCCTGGATCTCTTCCAGAGAGATAGGGATATCTTCCTGTTCTGCTTTCTCAATATTTATTATATCTCCTGGATTTATCTGAGAATGGCCTGGAATTTGAAGAGGTACGTCAAAGGCTCCCAATTCCTCCATTGCTACCTGAAATAATTTCTTCTTCATCCTGTTTATATAATCAACGAGATAACCTTTATCCACCATGCCGTTCTTGAAAACTTCACCTGGATCCGCTTTGTACTTATCAAAATCCAGGTCTTTGCCTATCATGGCCACCATGCACTTACGCTTATACCATGGTAAGTCTTCATTATTATCCATAAAGAAAGCTACTCTTATAGGAGAGCCGTTATTTAAATAAGAAAGGCTTTGATCGTCAAGTCTGATTAGAAGTAAATCATGGCTACTATTAGGGCTTTTTAATAACTTGGCTTCCATTTTGCCTTTTTTTCTGTAATTTCATTAAGAATCTGCCGACTTCAAAAAGCATACACTCTGCAAGCACACCGAAATGATAGAAACGGTTCGCCTCTTGATTTCTTTTGATTGTCCATATCTTCCACTGTCTTGCCTTCCATCCTTTAAAAACTCCTAAGCCTACTAACCAGTTTTGAGATTTCCATATTGAAATTAAGCGCATATCCCACCTTTATTTAGTATTTCCCTCTTTCGGCCTACATCCGAGGCGGTAAACATACAAAGGACATTCTAAGCTATCGCAATTTCTAACCAAGGAATAATGATTACCTGCACACTCCAGGCACTTATGCCTGATTGCTCTAATAGGCGGTAATCTTTTAGTGCCTTTTTGACTATCCTTTTCCTTTAACATTATATTTTTCATAGAGTTATATTTTTTGAGCATGCTTCATTCCTTATCATTACATATCATTGCTTGTCATTCGTTGTCATTCGTTACTATTCCTTGACATTCCTTAACGAATACAAACTTGGCTCTAAGTAAATTTTTATCAACGCGTCTGCCATACCCCCTAAAAAGTGGGTTACTCGGTTACCTATCTATGCAATGCCTTGAAAAACATAAGCTTACATGGTAACCCAAGCTTAATTTCTCGGTTACTTCTCGGTTACCTATTTGCTTTTTCGGTTACCAGTAACCGAAAGGTAACCCAGTTTTTATAACTCGGTTACCTATTTATCCTATTGTAAATAATATGGTTATAGTTTTTGGTAACCCAGTAACCGAGGTAACCGAGACAGAGGGAGAAATCAATCACAGTTTTCCAGCCTTTTTTCGATTTCTTCCAAATGTATCCGGAACCCTTTTATATTCTTACCATCAATCTTTCTTTGCTCTGCACGGCCTTTGACAAGACCGGCATATCTTAAAGCTTTTCCAAGCCATCTGCCTTTATTTTGCTTCTTCTCATCATTTAACCAAGCAAAGTCTTCTTCGCCGGATCCCTTAAAAATCTCTAATAATTCATTAATGGTCCAAAAATCATCCATCTTAGGATATTCCCTTTCTGAGAAAACTTCCTTAAGCACCATAAGAACCTTTGGAGTAATTGTGTCTTCTCTGCGCGCTTCTTTTTTAAGCTTTTGGATCTCAAGAGCGTGATTTCTTATTTCGTCATATAGGTTAAATTTTGAATCGCTATCATTATCTATAACCTTGGCAATCGTAAGAATAGGTTTGCTTAATTCCCATTCCCTGCCTAATATTTCTTCATCTTTTATTGTTTGATAAAATACCTTTACCTGGAGAGAATAAGTAAGCATTATATGGTAGAGCTTATCGCGGATATCTTGAAAACTTTTATCATTATTGTTTAACTCACGGTTTTTAATCTCCTTGTTGCCGGTTTTTAACATTATAATAGGGATACACCTTGAACTTAATGAAGACTCAAATCCCTTTATTGAAGCAAACATCTTAGGAGAATATGCCTCAAATTGTTTAGGTAGCCATTGACTATATTCATTAACTTGTTCGCATTTACCGCAAAATGATCCTTTTTTATATCCAGCGTTATACATGGCTATTAAAGCTTGACTATCTTGATCATCAGAACGCCTTAATCTTTCTATTTCATCAACACAGCAAGTGGAATGATTATTATGAACCGCTCTGATTATATAAGCAGGAGATGAATTGAATGTCAACTCACCATTGAAAGATAACCAGGCTGTAAACATTAAGGTTTTAGTCTTGCCGGATTCCATATCTCCATTAAGGTGAACATAGGGGAAGGTATCAAAAATTCTCTGGAAGTACGTAGCAATAATCCAAAGGGTTTTATATTTAGTCCAAGTGTCATTACCTAAATCAATATAACTTTTACTAAGCTTATAAATATCGGTAAAAACATCTGATATTTTTATGTTTTCCTTACCATTAGTAAATAACTCAATACTCTTATCTGACCATCTTTTATTTAAACAAGGGCTCCTTTCTGAATAAAGATTCATCTTTAATAATTCCTCATCTGAAAGACGAATTTTTTGTTTTTCAGAAGTTATTATATAATTAATAGATTTTACTTTATTATCTACACAGATATTAACTGGAATAGTGACGTAAGCTGTGTCATCGATAAAATCTTGCGCCGGAGTAATAATTGATAGGTGTGGAGCGTAATTAATAACTGGGGTTTCGTCTTTATCGATACCCATTTCCATGGCATATCTTTTTACTGTCTTTAAGGCATCTTTTTGATTAACTATGCCGACTTCGCTTAAACGTTTTATACACAATACTCTGTCTTGCTCTGCTAATAAAGGAATAGAGCGTATAATTAAATCTCTTTTTTCTGCCTGGACCGGCAATTCCAGAGTCTCCCATTCCTTTATTAGATTATGTACTTCTTCTATTATTTTTTTCTTCTTTTCATCTTCCTTAAGTCTTGTAGTTAAATCTTTTTCTTCATCTACTCTATTCATCTTTTCATCTCCTTTTAAACCATATTAAATATGGCAGATTTTACATCAGTCATTGCGTTTTTCAAGATGGTTATACCAACCAGGCCGTTATTATAAAATTCTTTCACTAGTTCTTCTCTTTCTCTGATGTCCTCAAAAACAAAAATGGCTCTTCTGCTTTCTCCTTGTATGCGCGTAATTTTCATTCCTTTCGCTTTTAAGAAAGCTGAGAGCCAGAGATCCTGAGTAATAAATTCTTTATTCATCTTTTCATCTCCTTTTTTATTCAATCCTATCTTCTACTTTATTCCAATTGCTAAATCCGACTTCTTAATTTTTAATGCCTTGCAAATTTTATCTACTAGTTTTTCGCTTGGCTCCAAACGACCGATCATAATTTTACTAAGATTTGTTTCGTGTATCCCAACCATTTTAGCCAGTTGCCATTGTTTAATGCTTTTTCTGAACAAAATAGTTTTTAATGCCAAATTATTTATTTGCATATGTTCTCCTTAACTTTATTATTGATGTTAATATATTATCATTATTATTAATCATAATCTTTAGAGTAAAAAAAATTACTGTTTTTGTCTCAATTCTAACGCTATCTTTTTAAGATCTAACGAATTAGCTCTTTCTGTAACGTTCTTTGACAAGGCCGTATTGCGTTCTTCTAATTCTCTAATATTTAAAAATAACTTCTCTGTAACTTCTTTATAAGCGTTGTCCTTCTTCTCTACTTGTTGTTTTATTTGTTTAACATTCTCTGGTTCAGGTTTATAAATATATTTATCCGGATTTTCTGCCCAGGGAATAAACATTTCTTTCTCTCTCTGTGTAAGCGCCACATTTTTGCCTAGTTTCTCTAACGTTTGTATTATTAAATTGTATGCCAGCATGTAGTTTATCTGTTCATTTTGCCAAATAAGTAAAATAGAAATTTCTTTGATTGAAAATCCTAAATATAACAAGTGACAAATTAATAATATTCTATGAACATCTCTTTCTGAATAAAGCCTATAACCTCCCACAGTGTAGTGTGGTTCTATTAATTTCTTTTGTTCGTAATTTATTAATTTATTACGCGTTAGACTGTATCCGAAAGACTTTAAATGTTTAATTAGGTCTTTTACGCTATATTCTTCTGCCATATGCCTCTGTAAGGTTATTATTGATAATCATATATTATTACCTATAATAATGTACACCACAATTATTTGTTTGTCAAGTATTTTGAAAAATTTCTTTTACCTTATTATAAATAGAGGCAGGAAATTGCTTATTGCTTCTGGTCTGCTGTTTTAATTTCATCTTTCTTCAATATCTTCATCACATACAAAACCATAAACAAAATTGTTTTTTTGTGATTTATCTGTAAGACGTATTATACGACAATAAAAATTTTTGTCTTTTAAGCCTCGTATTCTTGCGCCAAGATAAACTTCTTCATCTTTATCTAATTCATTAACTATTTTACTGTCTATAGAAGCTTTTTCATAAACCTTTGTAGCCGTATTTTTAATTTTTACTGTTTTTATATTTCCCTTAGCAAGCCTTTGCTGAGATATATTCTCTTGTTTAAGTAACAAGATTTCTATAGTTTTTCTAAGAGAATATTCAGCATTTTCTTCATTATATATATCATCTTCGAATTCGTCTTTTATAACCCATTCTTTGTCTTCTTTATAATAATATACTTCTGGAGTAATGCGTCTTATATTCCAATAATCTATAAGAGAAATGCCTATGGCTAACAAATCTTTATCTAATCCATTATAATCTAGTACAATATAGTCTGTTGGTTCTTTAACATGTTCTTCTATGTATTCTTTAGTTGTTGCATAAGAAGGTGCCATTGACGCAAAGGATCCTAAGACATTAGCTGTTCCTTTTTCAAAATCCCTAATATCATATTGTTTTTCAAAAGCTAAATATATAACTTTTCTACAATTTATTTGACACTCTTTATAATTTTGGGATTTCAAGAAGTCTTCGGCTTCTTTCAATAAACATTTATTTTCACTATCTTTTAACAAATCAATTAGTGTTATATTATTAAAGTTAATTTTAAGATATCTCGCACTTGACTCTTCAAAAAAATTATTTACAACAACAGGAAAATCTCTGCAGTCTTCGATGCGAGGCAATATCCCATGATGTTTTAAATTAACGCGTTGCCGATTAAGTTCTAACATTTTTGTACTCAAAGGGACATCTTCCCCTTTTTCTTTCTTGATTATCGAGAAATATCCTGGAAAACTTACATTATCATTTATAGTCACTTTTAATTGTTCACATAGGGCTATTAAAAATAATTCAACAGCATCTTGTAACAAAATAATGCCGGCACCTATTCTTTCTGCATTCTCAGCAATTTTAAAACAGTCTTTGCCCAAAAAATATAAAAACTTGGCCATCTGAATTTTTCTTATAACAGATTGTTCTAACATTTGATCCTCTGTGGGTTATTAAGCATATGATAGTCTTGTAGGGTAATATAGACAAGGAAAAAATAAGGTAGAAAATGACAACTGGTAAGCAAAAACTGATTCTCAGGCTAGCTATAAAAATACATCTTAAAAATAAAGCCTAACAAAAATACTATGGGTATCTTCCTTTGTTTCTTTTGTCGCAAATTTACTCTGTTTTTCAAGTTCATCTACTACTTCTATTATTTTTTTTATATTGGACGTACCTATCCCATGCATATTGATATACTTAAGACCATATTTTTTCTTTAATTCTATCTCACCTTTTATATCATTTTTATTCATTATATGATTAACAAATACACAAAGAGGCAATTCATCAACAACCATTTTATACATACTTTTAAATTTATCTAAAACTATTTTGTCTTCGTATTTCCCTTCTAAAGAACCATGATAAGGAATTAAAACTTCTTCTAAATAACGCGCCGAACACAAATTAGCTATATTCTTCCCTTTATCTCCATATCTTTGCATAATATCGCACTTCAATTGTCTTGTCTTGGGTTTATCATGCGCCTCAAAAAAACTCCTCATATACAAAGATGCTCTCCATATATTAAAGTCTTCAGGAGGGATTTTAGGTTTTAAAAAATCTAAAACTTCCTTATTGCCTGCTGAACTGTCTTTCGCCTTAAAATCTTCTATTGATTTTTTAGTTTCATCTTCCAATATAGAATAGCCATCTTCTATAGCTTTGGGTAATATATCTTTAAGGGCTTTTCTTTCGGAGGAGTCTAGTTTAGCAAGATTTATCGTGAGATTCTTAGAATCATCATGGTATTCTGTTTTTTGACTATGATCATCCTTTTTAATATTTATATTATTAGATAGGTCTATATTGAAATTAATATCGGGAAGTTTAAGATTGGAAAGTAACTTACCTAAAGCTTCTAGGAAGCTCATTGATTATTATCTTGAATAGTATCTGCCAATTCTATGACAGAATTTATACCTGTCCTAATAAATACTAAAGATCCTTTCTTTAGGCCCACGAAGTCTTTTAATTCCAAAGGTTCCCCATCAGAAGACGGAACTTTCTGCCCTGACTGCTTTTCTATGATATATCCGTCTGCATCTACGGCGCAATCAAACAAATCTAGAATATCCTCTTTGGTATTTTTTTCAAAAGTTATTATTTTACTCATCGCTTTGTCTCCCCTACAGAGATAAAAAAGGAAACACTTGATAGTTGTTTCCTTTTAAGGTTATCTCCGAAATACATTTTTTGTCCCCACCGTATAACTATAGTATAATTATACTCTAAATTATACTCCTGTCAAGCCTTACGCGTCAATATATTTTTTTGCATCATCTTCTCTGCTTGATTCTATCTTTCAGTATAAACAATACATAAAAAACTCTAAACGCATTTGTATTAATATAATAATTCTGTGACGTTAGTGTGACGTTAAGGATAAGGAATATACAAAACTATACAAACATATACAAAAGGATACAACTAAATAAAAAACGTGTAACTTCTCTAAAAATCAGGTAATTACGCCTAATTGCTATAAAAACTATGGGTTACGAAGAACCCTTGAAAACAAGTGGTGCCGAGGAGAAGAATCGAACTTCCCACGCCGGCCTTTTCAGGGCCGCGCTCTACCACTGAGCTACCTCGGCGATACAAGATTTACACTATTTTAACAAACCATCTTATTATGTCAATACAAAATTACCTTAACTTTACAATCCGTGCCTGGCACGATTTGTAAAGTTAGCGTGGATACACTATTAATCTGCCATCTTCTTTAAGTATCAGAATCTTTATGTCTTTGATAGATTTTGCCAAAGTAAGGCCTTTTTTTCTCTCCCATTACAAATATAGCTGTAGAAAGCGCATCTGCTCCTTCTGCTGAATCCAGCGCTACTGTAACGCTTATAATACCCTGACAAGGTTCTCCTGTAAGAGGGTTTATTATATGAGAATATCTTTTGCCTCCTATTTCAAAAAACCTTTCATAATTTCCAGAAGTGCTTATAGCCCTGTCAGTTAATTCAAAACTATAGAGCAATTTGCCTTTCTTTCTAGGATCCTGAACCCCTATTTTCCAGTTTTTCTTCCCAGGCGCATTGCCTAATGCAAAGATATTCCCTCCAAGATTTACAAGGCCGTTTTTAATCCCATTCGACACCAGGACATCTTTTGCCCTGTCAACTGCATAGCCCTTAGCAATCCCGCCAAAATCTATTTTTGTGTCTTTATTCAAAAATCTTATGGATAACTTTTTAGAATCCAGCTCTATATTTTTATATCCAACGGATTTCAGCGCATTCTCTATATCATCTTTATCTGGCATTGATTTATGTTTACGAACAAAACCCCATATCTCCATAAGAGGAGCCACTGTTACATCAAAAGCTCCATCTGAAATCCTGCTATAATATATAGATCTTTCTGTCAACCTAAATGCTTCCCCGCTCACTTTTATATTTTCAAGCCCTGCTATTTTATTTATCTTTGATACCTCGCTATTTTCATCAAATTTACTAAAAACTTTTTCTATACGCTGCATCTCCTTAAACGCCTCGCCTACAGCCCGAACAGCCTTATCTCTGTCCGGGCTGTAACAGGAAATCTCGCAGAAAGTATCCATCAGGATCCTTGTTTCTTTCACTGACAAACCTTGGCTGCATCCTGCTAAAAAGAATATCAGAAAATAAAAAATTCCGCATCCTTTCAATATAAAAAGATGCGGTTGTTTTTTAAAAATCATATGCTTTAAAATAAAAATACAGCTGCTGATACTACTGTGGACCAGTTGCCGTTAGAATCAATTATAGTAGACTGGGTCATGTTCATAGTTTTGACAATCTTATCCTTAACCTGATATACCTTTTTTATTTCATCCCAGTCTTTGGAATCATCGAAATCAGGAAAACCCATTGTAGAGGCAAGCATCTTTGCCGCCAGGTCTTCTGCATAATCGCCTGCAAACTCATCTGTCTGCCCATACGCATGGTGCTCGCTCATATAGCCGTACATGTTTTCGTCCGCAGGTATCGCGGTGCCTACAGAAGACGCTATGAGCCGCCTTGGCTCATTGGAGCTGCACCTGGCAATGACACAATAAGTTATCATGCCAGGTATGAGTTCTCTTATACCTTCATTTTTCGGAAGAATTTTACAACCTGGCGGGAAAATACTGGAGACATGCACTAGATTGCATTTTTCAATGCCTGCGTCTCTTAGGGCAAGCTCATACGAACGCAGTTCTTCTTTGTGCGTGCCAACACCTTTAGTAAAAAATACTTTTGTAGGAACTAACTTGCCTAACTGCGATGCCTGTTGCCCGTTCATGCTTTATTTATTCTTCCTCAGGCACTGCAGGCTCTGCTGGCTGCGACGATACTGGAGCAGTCTGGCCGCCTGTAGCAGCTGGCTGTTCTGGGACAATAACGTCCACCCAGCTTGCGACAAGCTTTCCTGCATCATCAGTATAATAACCAACTTCTGCCTTATCGCCTTTTTTAATATCTGCTAGTTTTATATCCTCTATACCTTTCCAGAGTATAGTTTCTCCATCTACCACGCTAAAAGCCTTTTCCGCGCCATCAACCCCTTTTACAGTTATGGAGCCTGTGGTCGTGTCCAAAGCCGTAACATCCCCTGTAATTACTCCCTCTCCTACGCCTTCTTCTGCAGGAAGCATCTCTTCATCTTGGGGTACAGTCATAGCTTCATCAGCTGGACTTGCAGCATTATCCTCTGAATACACAGGGACTGACATACATATTACAGCCCCAAGAAAAAAAACTACCACTGCTAATTTCTTAATCATACTCTCTCCCCCTCCTTTCAATTTTCAAACAAAATTAATTATATCACAAAAAGGTTTTTTTGCAATATAATAATTTTACTTAGCGATATACTTTTTAATATGCTTTACGAGATCCTCTGCGCTTACCGGCTTAGCTATAAAAGGATGGCCTCCTATAGAGCCGTCTATCTCGCCTTCCTTTACAATTGCGGTTAAAAATACGACTGGAATATCTTTAAGGGCATTATCAGATTTCAATTCAGAGGCCACGTCACCCCCATCCATACCCGGCATCATAATATCCAATAGAATTAAATCCGGCTTAAATTCTTTTGCAGCCATAAAGGCATTATTGCTATTATTCTCTATCTTTACCGTATATTCTCCTGTTTCCTCAAGATTTAATTTTACCATTTTTGTAAAACCCTCTTCATCGTCAATGATCAGTATCTTTTTCTTGTCCATTTTAGCGTCCTTTCTTTTATTCAACCTTCCCTTTTTAGAACATCCTCTGCCGCATGTAAAATAACGGTCAATTTGGTCCCTTTGCCTATCTGGCTTTCTACGCTTATAAACCCTTTGTGTTCATTAATTATATTTTGAGTCACGCTCAATCCTAAACCAGCGCCTCCTGCAGGGCCTTTTGTGGTAAAAAACGGGTCAAAGATTTTTTTCAGATTTTCCTCAGAAATTCCAGAGCCTGTGTCTTCGATTTCAATTATTATAGCTTTTTCTCCAACCCGAAAGCAATCATCCTCCCGCCTGCCTATGCCTTTTTTTATCTCTTCTAATATCTTATCATAGGTGCGGATAATAATCTTCCCCCCCGCAGGCATAGCCTGAATCGCATTTAATAAAAGGTTAATAAACACCTGCTCCAATTTGTTTTTATCTGCCAGGGCGCTTGGCATGTCTTGTTTTGTTTCCATTATAACATCTATGTTTTCGAATTTAAACCTTGTTCTCACTAAACTTATAGAAACCTCTAGAATAGAATTCACATCCTCCGGTTTCAAATCTAGGCTTGCCGCTCTGGAAAAATCAAGAAGGGCATTTACAATCTTATCTGCTCTTTTTACATTATCTTTGAGCATAATCAAGATTTCATAGATATCTGTCTCTTTGGCGGATATTTTCTTTTCCAGATAATTAACCCCTTGCAGTATTATCCCTAAGGGGTTTCTTACCTCATGCGCTACGCCGCTGGCAAGCTGGCCTACGGCGCTTAATTTCTCTGCCTGGATAAGCTGGCCTTGTGTCTCCTTCAGTTCCCTGTATGCCTTTATTACCTCTTTCTCCAGCCGCTCCTTTTCTTTATTAACCCTATACCTATCAATGGCTTTTTTAATAACCATATCTAACGCATCGCTATACAAAACATCTTTGACTATATAATCATATGCCCCTTCCTTCATCATATCTACCGCAACCTTTTCGTTTCCTAAAGCGGTAACTACAATAAAAGGCACTTTCTTATTTTTATTATTTATCTCTTTTAAGACATCGAGCGCGGTTGAATCCGGAAGGCGGTAGTCGCAAAGCACCGCATCGTAAGACCCTTCGAATATCATTTTCAGGCCTTCGCGCGAATCCATGGCAGAATCCAATTGATAATCTTCGCTTGTTTTCCGCAAGATTCTCTTCGTAATCTCAATATGGTCCGGGTTATCTTCGATCAGTAATATTTTTAATGCCATAGATAAGTTACACGCTGCCGTTAATTTACGAACCCGTTATTCTTCCTGGCCATTAGGCGAAAAGATATTCAACAGCCCCCAGTACAGGCTTACCTCCTTGACTACTTCTACAAAATTTTCGAAGTTGACGGGTTTCTGTATAAAACTATTACAGCCGTTATCATAGCTTTTGATTATGTCCTCATCTCTCTTGGAGACGGTCAGCATAACAACAGGTATCCTTTTTAAATTAGAATCCTTTTTTATAGCTCCCAGGACATCTATGCCATTCAGCTTGGGAAGATTTATATCCAAGAGTATCAGGCCTGGTTTCGGGCTGGAGGACAGATCCTTATAGTCTCCTTCATGTTTCAAAAAGTCCAGGGCCTCCTGGCCGTCTCTCACAATCCAAAGCTTATTGATTACTTTTGCCTCCTTAAGCGCCCTTTTGGTTATATCGATATCATCAGGATTGTCTTCAACCAAAAGTATTTTGATAATATTATGTTCCTCTGCCATCTTGTTCTCCTTTGTTTATCCTGCCCATCCTTTGCTGTTCCTCTAATGCCTTTTTAATATCATCTTCTGTCACAAGCTTCCTTTCCAGCAGGATCTCGCCTATTAACTTCTTTCCTAAAATCATGCTCCTATCCTTTGGAATAGTAAAATAGAACACAGAGCCCTCTCCGGGCTTAGACTCAACCCAGATATTCCCCTTATGTATCTGAATTATTTTTTTTACTATCGTAAGGCCCGCGCCGGTGCCTTCGACATCCTCCCTCTTGCCAAGCCTTTGGAAGATCTCGAATATCTTTTCGAAATATTCTTCTTTTATCCCGATACCATTATCCTTTATATAAAATTTATGAAGATCTCCTTGATCGTCATAACCTATTTCTATCACGGGCTTTTGCTTATCATTAAACTTAATGGCGTTGGAAATCAGGTTCAAAAAAACTTCCGTTAACCTGACGCGGTCACAAAATATTTTTGGAAGCTTGTCTTTTATTATAATCTCTACGCCCTTTTGCTTTATGGCGTATTCAAGCCTCATCTTCACTTCAGTTATCAGCTCTTCTGTTTCAACTTCTTCAATAGTGCTTCCTCTTTTTTTGAGCCTGGATATCTCAAGCAGGTCTTCGATAAGCTTTTTCATCCTTTCTGTATTGGCTCTTACGCGTTCAAGATAATGCCTCCCTTCCTCGCTTAATTTGTCCTTGTAATCATCTATTATGAATTTCGAATAGGCGTCTATGCTCCTCAAAGGCTCTTTTAAATCATGCGAGACAATATAGGTAAAGTCGTCTAATTCTTTATTAACATCTTCAAGAATTTTCTTTTGATACTCCAAGATCTCCTTTGACTCCGTAAGATCTTCAGCTATATTCTTCATTGCCCTGCGAGAGCCCTCTAAGTCCTGCATTCTGTTCTTTAATTCATTCATCTTCTCTTCAAGCAAGGCTGCCTGCTCAAAAACAGCCTGTTCTTGCGCTTCCAGAAGCTGCTTGAGGCTTTCAATTTCAACCTTGTATGTATCAAGCAGATTTGGATCGCCGCGCTCCATATTTATCTCCTAACTAGTTTTAGTTAAATACCCTGTCTGCATAAGGCAATAACGCCAGCTTAACATTCAAAGCCAGTGGTTTAAAAAGGTTTGCGGCCTCCGGCGATATTGAAATCTTCGAAAATATGATAATTACATATATATCGCCGCCAGGCAAAACCCCGCCGAACCCAAGCACTGATTTAATACCGCAGGGGATGACAAAATCCTGCTGCGCAGGAACATATGGGCTGCCCAATGCTTCCGGGACATAAAAGACATTGAAGGTTTTTTGAGCGAGGTCAATTATTATTTTAGGATCGGGATTAATAACGGTATTTATCTCTAAGCCGAGCTGTTTGATTATATTACGCACCATCGGTATCTTGTTTGCTACTTCTTCGCTTGGCAATGGTATGGCTTTATGCCCTGATGAAAGCTTCCTGGAATTCCATTCTTCCTTATCCCCCCTTGTCCCCAAAAGCACAAGGCTCTTCATTTGCGGCGTAATGGCACCAGCCCCAAACTTTTCTGCGACAAGGCGCTGGAATTCAGAGGGTAATGTTTCATAAGAGTGAGTCTTAAACAGGCGTACAAGCGCGCAGGCTCTTTCTTTAGTTTTATTGTCAATAAGATTTAGATACAGGTAATCCGTGAGCCGGCCGGCAACCTCTTCCATGCTCTGCGCCTCTTCGCCTAATTGCCGTAATACCCTTCCGCAAATCGTCATATCAGTCAGCGTAAAATTGGACAGATCTAATTTCTCACCCAATATCTCATGCCAATTCCCCATTTCCCCTCCTTATTAATCGTTCCCTTTATAAGGTTTTTCTCTCCCAAGCTCTTGGTTTAATCTGTTAACTTCTTTTTTTAACTCGACCATCCTGAGTTCGCGGCCTACCATAATTTTATTCGTATCCTCTAAATCCTTTAGCGTGAGTTTTTGATGTTCCTCTATTTTCTTGCGTTCGATTATACCTGCTAATATATTTGCTACTGCATATAAAAACTCCTTCTCTTTATCATTAGCCTGATGGCCTTCATCTAAGTATAAATTAATCATCCCCAGTATTTCTTTGTCCATGGATATAATAGGGACACAGTAGTGGCCATGCGGCATTATACCTTTATATTGATTTTCATGACGTTCGTCAATATGGCCTGAAAAAATAATTTCTCCGGATAAGGCTGCCTTGCCGCAAAGACATCTGCCAAAAGGCACAGATGCGCATATTGTTTGTATTTCTGCTGACAACCCTTGTTGAGCTTTTAAAACAAGCGCGCCCGGCTTGTCTTCTACTAGAAAGATACCGCCTTTAGGCATTACTTTAGACCAAGGAGTTAAGTAAGAGAGGGCTTTTTTTAACACTTCTTCAAGAGGGATGTTTTCTAATGAAATTTTAAGCAATTTGTTCAAAATTCCCTGTATCTGGGAATCTTGCCGGATATTTTCCTCAGATGCCCTCAAGGCATCAACCATATAATTAAAAACAGTGCCCAGTTCTCCAATTTCATCTTTTAACTTTATATCTACCCTTTTCTTCATATCTCCATGCGCGATTTCTAATGCTGTATCTCTTAGATGGATTATCGGAGATGAAATGGTGCTCTTAAAGAAAAACCAGAGCCCTAAAATAAAAATTATATTCACCATAATACCTATCAGCATAACCAAACTAAACAAAGTTTTGGTCATATCTGACTTTGCTTCTATCTGTAAGTTTTCGCTGTGAATAAACTTGGAAAAATTTTCAGCATCTCTTATAACATCATCGGCAATAGCATCCATCTTTTCCATGAGCTTGCCTGCCTCTATATTCCCGATTGCATCAGATATAGAAAATATCTGTAACGCTATATTTTTAAGCTCCATGTATTCTTTTTCTATATGCTTCATTAACCGGCCTTCTTCAACATTGTCAAATTTTCTATCATTTATTTTTTTGATCAAGCCCTCAACCTTGCCGCTTAAAATTTTAAAGTTTTCTGGCTCATCAGGGCTTCCGCCCGGTATCAAAAAATCATTCGCAGGCATAACTACCTGAGCTATGCCGGTCTGGAGGCTTCTGACTAACTGCATTTTTTCTGCGCTTTTATGCAGCTTAAGATGATCTTGATTATGCCTCTTATCAATCACATACACAGAGTACGTAAATAGAATTAATTCTATAAAAAATACAAAAAGCGTCAATCCTATCTTCATTTCTATCTTGATCCGCATAATTATCTTTCTTTATCCTAAAAAATATAGTTCAAGAATTTATATATTAATTTTGCTGTTAAAAAATCCGGGCTGATATTTCCAGGTATAGGGCACAATTCCACTATATCGAATCCTATAATCTCTTTTTCCTGACTAAGCTTTTTTAACAACGTGAGTGTCTCATACCAGCCCATGCCTCCGGGTTCAGGCGTGCCTACGCTCGGCATAATGGATGGATCAAGCGCATCCATATCTATAGTAACATAAACTCTATTGCTATCCAAAGAATATATGACATCCTCTATCCAGTCTTCATTTTTGATCATGTCCTTCATAAAAAATGTCTTGAGATTATTGTTGGATTTGCCGGA
Organism: Candidatus Omnitrophota bacterium; assembly: GCA_003485765.1. GTDB lineage: Bacteria > Omnitrophota > Gorgyraeia > Gorgyraeales > Gorgyraeaceae > UBA10183. Next base: position 98,244 of record DNHS01000051.1, read on the forward strand.
TTCTTCTTTGGACATACTTCTTACTCCTGCCTGGGAAAGGCCTGTAAGTTCTACAATACGCTTCGCAATACATGCGTGGCTATATTTTGAGCCCTGAAAACTATCGCGCATGTCTCTGTGCGCGTCCAACTGCAGCACTGAAAAATTCTTAAAAATCTTCTTACATGCTCTTACAGGGCCAAGCGTAATGGAGTGCTCTCCGCCCAAAACCACGGGAAACTTGCCTGCTTTTAAAATAGATATGACTTCTTTTTCAATTTTATTAATTATATCTTCCGGCTTGGCGCCTATTTGCTTAATTTCTTTGGCTGTATATATGCCAAATTTATAAATCTCTTTCCCTGTCTCATCATCATATGTCTCCATGTGCTTTGAAGCATCTATTATTGCCTTTGGCCCGGCAGAAGCTCCGGATTTATAAGAAGTTGTCAAATCATAAGCAACTGGCAATATCGCTATCCTGGACTTATCCCAGGAAAAATATTCATCTTCCAGATCGCAAAATTTAAACCGCGCTTTATAATTTTTATTTGGCATTTGAGGTTATGAATATATATTCCAATATTCCATTGCCTGTATTTTTTACATTGTGAACTGTACCTGGCGGTATATATAACACGGAATTATCTTCAAAATCAAATTCTTCTTCACTGTTTATTAGAAGCAGCCCCTTGCCTTTTAATATCACCAGCGCCTCTTCCAGATCATTGGTTGAGTGTTCGCCTATCTCTTCTCCTTTTTTCAATATAACATGGCCTGACTTAAGGCCCCGAGTCCCGGAATCTTTATTAAAAAGCCTCTGATATTTTGAATTGGATTCTAACTTTACAATTTTTGGTTTTGGAAAATCAGCCATTTTTAAGGCTTGTCAGAATATCTTTATTCCAGACAAATTTTTTTCTTTTGCGGGCCCTGTGTAACTTTTCCTGAAAGGCATATGAGTAAACAAGAGGCAGGCTCACGCTCGGCTCAACAAATGCCATTGCGCAGCTTGCGTCATTATTGATCTTTCCCCATGAGGTAGCCTCTTTTAATGTGCTGCCGCTTAACCCTCCCCAGTGAGGTACATCTGTTGTAAGCTGAAATGCGTATGAATGCCCGCCTGTATCTTTATTGAAAATATACCCCATTACAACAGCGTCGTTGATATAATTTTTAGGAACACCCCCTGCGACATAGATAGCGGCTGTCTTTTTGGATTTCACTATGGTCTGTGTTATCTCGTAATTATCTTGTATAGAATCAATGTGCACGCCGGACAATTTATTTTCTTTGCATCTATGATAATGGCCGGTAAGGCCTATGCCTATTGAGCTGTCATTTAAAGCAGGCGCAAAAATAGGAACCTTGTATTTATAAGCAGTCTTTACAATAGAATCTTCATCGCTCAAGCGAGAGCCAAGTGTTTCTATAAACTCCCTGGAAGAATAATTTCCCGGCTTCATTGTATCCGCAACGCGGCCTATCCAATTATCAGTATCCCAGAATTTTTCATCATCCACATATGTATCATAAATTCTATCAATGTATAATTTATCCAGCACCCTGTCATCTGCGTCAGGGTTTCCTATATAATGCCTGAAACCTCTTGCCTGATATATATCCTGATATATTATAGCGCCAGTGGAAACCACTACATCCACCATCTTAAACTTTATCATATTCCTTATAATATCCCTTAGCCCTGCTGCTATTAATGGCCCTGCAAGGCCTAAATATATAGTAGGCTGCGCCTTATCCTGAAGCATCTTTTTAAAAACATTGGCGCATTTATAGATATTCCGCGCCTGTATGGAACTATTCTTAAAACTACCTACCAAATCAGATATCTTGGAACCACTCTCTATCTTAACGTGCTCTATAGGCAAAGATAGGATTTTTTTCTTCAATAATGCATCATTTTTATTAAGTTTTTTTCTGGAAAATTCCTCAACCCGCGCCATACAAATTCCCTTTTATTTTTTATATTATAACATGCCCATGGGCGCTTTCCAAGCTCTTTAAACCACCTAAGGTTACATTTTTGACAATGACAGTTTTGTCGCCTCTATATTTCATTTAATCCCCTTTTTATCTATAATTACAGAATTGTAAAAATACAGGGAAATCTATATTTTTTAAATGCGCTATAACTGTTTGAAGGTCATCTTTTTTAGAAGCTACGACTCTTATTTTATCTTCCTCTATTCTGGCCTGAACCTTCAGCCGCAAATCCTTGATTATCTGGACCAGCTCCCTGGCCCTTTCTTTCGGAATGCCGTCTGTTATCTCTGCGACCTGCCGCAGATTCCCCTCAAACGCCTTTTCAGGCTCATTATACTTAATTGATTTTAAAGAAATTCCTCTTTTTGTCAATCTCAGGCCCAGGCTGTCATGGATACCCCGCAATTTAAAATCATCTCCGGCAACCAGGGTTATCTTTTTCTCTTCCCTGTTATAATCAATCGAAAACTTGGCGCCTTTAAAATCGTACCTGTTAGCCAATTCCTTTTTCGCCTGATTAATTGCATTGTCAATCTCCTGTAAATCCACCTTGGAAGTAATATCAAAAGAAAAATCAGTCATATCTCACCTCTTTCTTATAAAATATATTATACCATTTTTTAATATAGTTTCTACAACTTTACAAACTGACATTGTTAAAATGTAAAGTTGTTTGGAATTTTTTTCAAAATTTAGTGCTTGAAATAGGCGGGTGGGTGATGTATATTAGTAAAGCACTTAAAGGGCGATTAGCTCAGCTGGTAGAGCGCTTCGTTTACACCGAAGAGGTTTCACAGGTTCGAGCCCTGTATCGCCCACCAAATTTTTCACAGTTGACAGTTGGCTCTGAAGACTATATACTTATTAATCATCAATGGGGGACGTAGTTCAGTTGGATAGAATAATTGATTGTCGATCAATAGGTCGCGGGTTCGAATCCCGTCGTCCCCGCCAGTTGAAACACCTTTACATGCGTAGGACTTTGGCTAGATCAGCATATCTGCGCTGGTCCAGTAGCACAGCGATTACATGAACCATAAGCTGCAGCTTTTGTAAATTGCTCTTTATCGAATAATGATTCGCTTTGGATAGCAGGGCTTATATAATGTTTTTTAGGCGGCTTATTATTTTTAACACGCGAACGTTTTTCCATCACATACCTCCCTTTTTATTAAATGTTTCTTTCGCTTACTTTCCTCATGCAGAAAATATGTCAGATCACACGCCTCTTTTTCTGGTTCTAAACTTTTGTTTTCAAGAAAACGATTAACAGGACATACCGCGCACTTCGAAATTAACTTACACCTATTGCATATTGGTATATCTTTAAATTTTATATTCCGCCATTGTTTTAATACGCTGGAATCTCTCCATATTTTTTCAAAAGACTCTTCGCATATATTGCCTGCGCTATATGGAGCTAAGAGACAGGGGTATAACCGGCCATATGGGTCTATTGAAAATGTACTATGTCCTCCCTTGCATACATTGCGTTCAAGCAAATCTTCAAGCGGTTCAGTATCGTTCTGAGCGAAATAAGATAAGTCCTCTTCATAAATTTTTGCAAGATGCCTAGAGAGAGCTTTTGTGGATATATCATTATATCTATTTTGCTCGCTCCCATTGCGCATCGGGGCTGTTATATGATTAAATTGGCAGCGCACCCCAAGATCGCCAGCAAGTTTTTTTATATCAGCATATAAATTAAAATTATCCTTTGAAAGAGATGTTTTTAACCTAACTCTAACTTTATACTTAGTAAGAAAACGCACTGCATTTATTGTGCGCTCAAAAGAACCTTTTCTCCTGGTAATTTTCTCATGCGTTGGACTATTGGGCCCATATATGCTAATACAAACTTCTGCTATATTGTAGCTGCTTATTTGCTTGGCTTTTTTATCATCTATAAGAGTACCGTTTGTAAATATTGTTATAGCAAATTTCTTATGATTAGCGTGCTCGAGTATATCAAATATATCTTCTCGCATAAAGACCTCGCCACCGGTAAAAATTATAAAAAACGTTCCGTGAAAGGCAAGGACATCTAAAATATCTTTTATCTGCTTCGTAGACAGAGGCTGTGTAGTAAAATCATTATTATAGCAATGATAACACCTAAGATTGCATTTAAATGTCAGCTCAAAAATGCACCTAAAAGGGATATCCTCTTTATTGCATCTTTTCAGAAAACGTTCATATAAAGAATTGGTATCCATTATCATTCTATTTCGTAAGCAAAAGTTTCGCCCTTTTCATTTTCTTTATCAAGTTTAAAATATCGGCTTTGGCTTTTCCCCGCTTTATATCATATTCTTTGCATATATATGTTAAAATTTTCTCCAGTGAAACCCAACCTACAGATAACTCCCAGACTTTAGTACCTATTTCATTCAGGCAATGGATTTTATTTTCAAGAGAAGAGTAAATAATAGTCTCTTTTCCAAAAATACGGAAGGCAATATGTGGATTACGCTTTATAAAAGACATATCTTGCTTCTTTCTAATAAAGGCGCCTTTTTTGAGAACTCCAGGATATGCGTTGGTACTATGTTGATCATCTTGCAACAGATATCAAATATTTTGTTGGTATCCGGATATACGCCAACCCCATATACGTTCCGCATTAATATCTTAAGCGCATTACATATAGATAGCGGAACTACTTTATTATAAAGGCCTTTTCTGAGGAAGAAAATTCTTCTGAGAGGGGTTCTTTTTCTCTTATTTAAACCATCCCAGTGAACCGAACTAACAGGAGGATTATGGATGTAGAAACGCTCACCTTCATATTTTATAAATGTTAATTCATCATGTAAAACAGTGTAATCATTTGGAATGAGTTTCACAATCGTTGATTTCCCGGATCCTGACGGACCTGCAAATATAACTCCTCTATTTTTATAACAAACGCTCGAACAATGTATTGCAATGCTATTATATGATGGGGAAATAAATCTGTAAATCTCCATTAAGGAAAATAGAATAAAATTCGTCATTCTTCTCCCGTTACAAGTTGCAAGAATATATCCTTTCTTAGTCCTTGCGTCAAAAACACACTTGCCATTTAAATTTGATATCTTAACCAAAAACTTGGAATAAGAAGACGTTTTTATATTGCGCTGGATATAAACGTTCTTTTTTTTGGAAGGCTTGCTCTGCTTAATAAAAATAGATATATGTTTTTCCTTATTAAAATTATCAAATTTAAACCCTGCTAAACGTTCTTCTAAACATTGGAATAACTTATGGCTTTTACATGTCAGTGTGCAAGGAATCTGAGCTATTTTTAAACTTAGATTAAATTCCACAAAATCATTAAGCCTTATATTTTAATTTATCTACATGCCGGATAATTTGCCTATCGCCATCAAGGTGAATACCATTGTAAATATTGCGACTGTCTCTATGATACCTAGGACCATCAGATAGTTTCCAAAGCCTTTTCCTGTCTCACCCATTGCATCGCTGGCTGAAGCAGCTGCTAATCCCTGATACCACGCTGAAAAACCTATTGCAGCTCCTGATAAGGCTCCCAGTATCCCAAGCGCCGCTGTATTTTGTACAGTTTTACTGGCTTCCAATAAAGCGTTCATAACTATCATCCCATAAATTGTCTGGGTAAGAGGCGCTCCTACAAACGCCAGGAATATAAACGGCGCGGTTTTATTCTGGGCGAAACATTTCTTCCATGCTCCTATCGCAGCCATACCTGCTACTCCTGCGCCAGCGCCTGAGCCGATAGCTGAAAAGGCAAGCGCCGCGCCTGCTATCCCGATATCTTTAAAATTTGACATATCCATAAATTCTCCTCCCCTATTTTAACCTAAAAGGATTATACTCTGTACCTGACCATTCCATATCCAAATGCCCTGAAAATTCAAGCACATTCAGTCTCACCCCATGAACCAGTATAGACAATATACCCATCGCGAGATTCAGGGTATGTCCCGCAAAAAGCACAAAAGCGCTAAACAAAATGCTTAAAAAACTGGCTGTTCCTATGCTACCTGCTATCTGGTTAAATGCGTTTGCTATTGCCACCCCTGCGAGCCCTACCGCGAATAATCTTATATAGGAGACTATATCCGCAAAACTATTCACGAGTTTCAATAAAAAATCTCCAAGTCCAGCTCCGATACCGGCAAATATGTTTTTCCCGGGACTTGTAAATAAAATAATAAGGGTTGAGCCTCCTATAAAAATCCATTTCCCAATACTTGGAAATTCAAAATTCAATATGAGGGCTTTTGCCAGAAAATACGCGCACCATAAAACCGCTATCCACCCTATATCGCTCAACGCCTTTAAAGACGGCCATTTTCTTAAAATTTTCCAGATATGAGCGAGGCTCAGCTGTACTGCGCCTATTAAAAAACATAAGGCCTGGACATTTGTGTTGTTGGAGAGATATGGGACAAGAGGTTTTATCCATATGTGCGGCCCGAAAAATACGCCTGTCATCAGGCCCCATGCAATAGCGCAGCTACTCAGGACATATGTTAAGAAAAAAATTGATTTATCTTTTATAGCCTTAAACTTTTTCTGCGCTATTAAAGCTATTAGGAAATACGTAAGCCCATAGCCCGCATCGCCTATAAGCATGCCGAAAAATATAGAAAAGAATATTAAAAAATACGGGCTTATATCCAGCTCTCTGTATCCCGGAATAGTGTTTATAATGCTGAATATGGGTTTTATTACTTCCACCCATTTAGGATTTTTTATAAGGGTCGGGGGAAAGTCATTTTCGTCCGGTTCACTTATTAATACGCCCCATTTTTCTTTTGAGGCTGAGCTTTCTATAATGCCTAATTTATTCTCCGGACAATACCCTTTTAAATAAGAAAGTTTTTCAAAATTCCCTGCGCCCTCCCGTATTTCATTAAATTCTATTATAACGCCGAGTTTTTTCTCATATTTTATCAATTCGTTTTTATGCGCGCTGATTTCTAGAAATCTTTTGTTTATCCTGACCAGGTTTTCTTCGCAGTCTTTCTTTTTTAAAAACATCTCTTCCAGGCTTACTTCAGGCAGAGCCAAGGTCTCAAAAGGCAGTTTAATATCCTCTCTGAATATTGCTGCGCAGTAAATAATTTTGCCTTTTTCAAAAATCTTTTCTATTATCACGCCTTTAGGAGCATCTTTGATTTCCCTGGTACTAAGTTTGCAGAGCCTTACCCGTATATTTTTAGTTTCCAGGCCCTCAATTGCCTCAGGGTCAAAATCCCCCCATTCATTCCATATTTCTATATCGCGTTTCAGGATTTGCAATTCTTCTACCAGTGTTTCTTTTTCATCCAGAAGCCCGGCTATCTCATCTATAAGGACATCTTCTTTGTTATCCGAAATAGCCTGATTTTTTATATCATGTAAAACCGCGATAGCTTTTAAAATGTGGTTTAATTTTTCCTTAAGCGCCACGATGTTTTCCCCTAAAGGCGCGTTCTCATGCTCCACATGCAAAAGCCCCAGCCTTCTCACAGATTCAAGCGTGGAATCAATATCCTTTGACTGGGTTATTAAAATTATCTTTTTCATTTTGACTATCATATTAAAACAGCCTCTAAGCTCATTCTTTTTATCTTATTCTTCGCCATCTTGGAACGTCCTACCGCGCCGGCCTGCTGGTCGCCTAGATAAATTCTTATCCGTCTTATATTATCAGCGCACTCCGGGATCTTTACTTTTTCAAAAAGATTTACCCGCTGGTTTGTAACCCTGAGCTCCTCGCTCAGTATACTCAATTGTCCATTCAGTATCTTTTTCTCTTCCAGAAAAGTTACAAACTTCCTTAACTCGATAATCGCGGTATCAACCCATAGCGGCGTTAAAAATAAATCGTATTCAGCCTCTTCGAATTCCATTTTTTCAAATACCTGTATATCCACGCCCGCTATATTAAAACTCGAGGTAGCAATATTTTTAGGCTTTATCCAACCGGCTACATAATCTCCGGGTTCCTCCAGAAGATTTGCCCACTCGCTTATCTCGTTCTCCAGATTATCCAGTTCCTGATTTTTCAGGTTTAATTTTTCGCGAACCCGCTGTATCTCAAGCTGCATCTGCTGTTTCTTTAGCTGCAATATAGGTAGATAGCGCTCGAATCTTTTCAGGCCGTCGCGTTGTCTTTTCAGCTCGCCCTTTGTAAATTTGATTTTCCCCATGTATTATTTCTTCGGCCAGAATTCGCTTGTGAGTTCAGTCTTTATGCTTATTTCTGTCAGTTCGAAATTCTCCGCCAGGATCTGCCATCCAAGGTCCAGGGCTTTTTCCAATGGTATATCCACGGAAATATTCATCATTCTTTCTTCAAACGCCCTGCCATATTTAAGGAGCTTCTTGTCCCATTCGCTCATATGAAAACCCATCGACTGCTTTTCAAGGGCTTCTCTGTAATCGCTAAATAGCTGAATCATCCTGTCCATTATGGCGCGATGGTCTTTCCTGGTTTTGCCGTTAACCAGCTGCTTCAAGCGGCTTAATGAACCGAACGGCTCGATTGATTTATTTCTCAGATAAAACTGGCCTTCTGTAATATATCCAGTATTATCGGGAACAGGGTGGGTCACGTCATCTCCAGGCATCGTGGTGACAGCCAGTATTGTTATGGATCCTGCTGTATCAAAATCAACTGCCTTTTCATAGCGCTTTGCCAGCTGGCTGTATAAATCTCCGGGATATCCTCTATTGGAAGGGATCTGCTCCATGGTAATCGATATTTCTTTCAGGGCGTCACAGAAATTCGTCATGTCGCTCAAAAGTACCAGGACGCGCTTACCTTGCAGCGCAAACTGCTCAGCTACAGCCAAGCTCAGATCAGGCACGAGCAGGCACTCTACGGTAGGGTCCTGGGCTGTGTGCACGAAAAATATCGCCCTGGATAGAGACCCGTTTTTCTCAAGAGTATCTCTAAAGAAAAGATAATCGTCGTACTTAAGCCCCATGCCTCCCAATATTATAATATCCACTTCCGCCTGCATCGCTATGCGTGCTAATAGCTCATTGTATGGCTCTCCTGGCACTGAGAATATCGGAAGTTTCTGAGACTCAACAAGAGAATTAAATATATCTATCATAGGAATGCCGGTGCGTATCATTTTCCTGGGAATAATCCTTTTCGCCGGGTTCACTGAAGGCCCGCCTATCTCAACCATATTTTCCTCTAAGATTGGCCCATTATCTCTGGGAAGGCCTGCGCCGTTAAACAAACGGCCTAGAAGATTTTCCGTAAAAGAAACTCTCATAGGATGCCCCAGGAACCTTATCTTGTCTTCTGTTGAGATGCCGCGGCTTCCTGCGTATATCTGCAGATATACCCTTTCTCCGTCTATCCTTATTACCTGCGCCAGGGATTTTCCTGCTTTTGAAGATATCTCAGCTAGGTCACTGTAACCCACGTCTCTCGCCTCAACAGTAATTACGTTGCCTGCTATCTGAATTATACGATTATAGATTTTTTGCATTTTTCTTTTACCTGGTTTTCTTTTTTATTGAAATCTTCCGTCCGCCATTCGGACGAATTCCATTCAATAAATACCTGCCTAAGGCTTTGAAAGAACTTCCTGGCAGTATTTTTATCTTCAAAACTAAACTCGGATTTTATAATCTCATATAAGACATGAAATACATATTTCTGCCTTTCTTCAATCGTAGCTGCGTCCACTTCGTCAAACGCATTCTGCTGGAGATACACGTCGTCTATAAACTCGCCTTTAAGATAAACTATGAAATCCTGTAAAGACGTGCCTTCTTCTCCTACTACTTTCATCATCTGTTTTACTTCATAGCTTCTCTTCAAAACAGCCTGGGCCGCCTTTATCTCTTTATCTTCTATAAAACTGCTATATTTACTCCAGCTTTCAAGAGGATCTATGGCAGGGTATCTTCTTGCGTCAGACCTTTCTCGCGAAAGCCCGTGGAACGCACCTACTACTTTTAATGTGGCCTGCGTAACAGGCTCCTCAAAATTTCCACCTGCGGGGCTTACTGTGCCGCCTATTGTAACAGAACCTAAACTCCCGCCATGCAATCTCACCAGGCCTGCTCGTTCATAAAATGAGGCTATTCTGTTTTCAAGATATGCGGGAAACGCCTCTTCTCCGGGAATTTCTTCCAATCTTCCGGACATCTCTCTCATTGCCTGCGCCCATCTGGAAGTAGAATCAGCCAAAAGTAATACATTTAACCCCATCTGGCGGTAATACTCCGCGATAGTGACAGCAGTGTAAACGCTTGATTCCCTTGCGCTCACCGGCATCGAGCTGGTATTACATATAATAACAGTCCTCTCTATAAGGCTTTTCTTTGTCCGGGGATCTACAAGATGCGGGAATTCCCTTAATGTCTCCACGACTTCTCCAGCTCTTTCTCCGCACGCCGCTATAATAACTATGTCAATCTCCGCGTGCTTACTGATAAGCTGCTGCAAAACTGTTTTTCCTGAGCCAAAAGGGCCTGGTATGCAATAAGTGCCGCCAAGCGCAACAGGCATAAGTGTATCTATAATCCTTATTTTTGTTGTCAATGGCCTGGATGGTTTTAACTTTTCAGCAAAACACGTAATAGGCACTTTTACAGGCCAGACTTGAGACATGCTGCAGGGGTGAATATTCCCATGTTCATCCTTTAACTCTGCTATTACATGTTGAATATTATACTTACCTTTAATCGCTATCTTTTCTACTTCTACCGCGCCTTTTAAAACAAACGGCGCCATGATCCAGTGTTCAAAAATACCTTCATGCGTAAAGCCTAATTTTTCGCCTGGTTTTAATTTTTGACCAATTTTGGCAACCGGCGTAAATTCCCATTCCTTTTTATTATCCAGGGCTTCTAAGTACAAACCTCTTTTTAAGAAAAATCCTGACTTTTCCGCCAATTGCGGCAAAGGATTTTGAAGACCATCGAATATCTGGCCTAATAGCCCAGGCCCAAGCTCTACCGAGAGGAGCTCTCCTGTAAATTCTACCTTTTCCCCCAGCTTCAAGCCCTTTGTGTCTTCATAAACCTGTAGTTCAGCCTTGTTACCTGTAACGCGTATTACCTCTGATTTAAGCCTCTCATCGTTATGCAATATGAAAGCAACTTCATTCTGCATAACATGGTCATGAAACTCAACCGTTGCCATGTTCCCGTTTAGTCCCGTAAGAACACCTATTCTGGATGCGCTCATATTTTCCCCGCCATTTTTTCTAAAGCCTTCATGCCATCGCCTGAATTAATTATATCCCAACGCTCTAATATCTGAAGCTGGAGGCAATATACCACAAGATATTCTATATCAAAATAATGGCCTGTTTTAATTTCTTCCATCTTCTCCCATCTTATCTTATCCAGATGCAATTCGCCATCCATAGGAGAATCCTGGTTCATTGCCCAATGAGCCAATGGCGCAATAAAAGGGTCGAACCCTGTGCTGCCACGCAGGTATTTGGCCTGGTCTTTTCCCTTTTTATCTGCCCTTATTCTCGCAAGTTCGTTCCTCAGATTTCTATCAAAGGTCTTCCATTCTTTCAATAGAGGCAGTTTATCTTCTACATCTTCCGAAGGCCCTGTAGACGCCCTTTCTAAAATATTTCTGTCTTCTTTGCCCAGCTCAAACCTGCATTTTTCAAGAAAATCCGAATAAGTAAAAGGCGGCTTCATCCCAAACTGAAGCATTGGTAAACTCGCAATTAAATAATAGTAGCTATTTTTCATTTTATTAATTTTGCCAGTTCAGGATTAAGATAAACACATAGTGTTTCCAATAATCCTTCGTCGCTAAAATCAAAATAAGACTTACCCTTGTCAAAACTTATTGAAAACCCTGTGTTTATATTAGCCGAAGGCTTAAATTCCACGCCTGATTTCACTTTGTCTTTTAATTGAGACATAAAGGCGTTTTTTATTTTTTCCAGGTCAACTTTATTTACCAGCGCCCTTACATCGCCTGCTTGGCCGTTTTTCTCAACATATTTATCTATTAAACCTGCCAGTATGCCTGCTATCTCTTCATTGGACAGGGCCTTATTTATTTCGCCTGCTATAATCTTATTCAGCATCTTTCTTATATCTTCTTTTAGACTAAGTATGAGATCTCTAGCTGCCTGCTTTATGCTAAGATTGGCGCTTGTTTTGGTTTTATCAGCCTCTCTATTAGCCTTCTGAATAATTTCATCAGCAAGTTTTCTTGCATCATCCAGAATCTTTCTAGCATCTTGCCTGGCTTTATCCTCTATTACCTTTGCCTTTTCCTCTGCTGACTTTATCCCTTCCTGATTTATTTTTTCAAGAAGCTCTTTTAAATTTTCTGACATCTCTCACCTCTATATATTGTTTTTATTTTGATTTCCGCGTAGTTCCGCCTGACTAAAAACCTATTGCAACTCTTTATACAGCCTCTCTACTTCCTGCGGATTTTTGACCACCACCACAGGGCATGGAGATTCTCTGAATATTCTCTCGCCTTCGCTATAGGATGCCTCTTTCCAGGATAAGACCTCTTTCAGATCTCCTATCACAAGTAAATCAGCCTTTAATTCCTTTGCCTTGTTAGTTACTTCGGTATGAACCTCTCCTCTTAAAATCAAAGATTCAAATTCTACTTTTTTATTTTCCGCAAGGGTTTTAACTCTCTGCATAAAAAACTTGGATTGCTGTTCCATATCTATCTCGTATTCCCTTGCCTCAATCTCTACGAATATCCTGCTTTTTAATAACTCCTGTATGGCTTTTTCGTCTATAACATAAATGGCAGTCAATTTTGCCTGAAGAAGCTTTGCGAGGTAGATTGCATACTTCATAGTAATTATAGAAGCTGGTCCGCCTGCAAGCGGCGTAACGATATTCTTCAATTTCTAATCCTTTCCTTTATGAGCTTCAGCATAGAAAACGCTTCTCTGTCGTATTCGTCAAGCCTGTCGTTTATATACTTTACGCTATCCTCATAAAAAGGCAGGTATATCTTTTCAAGGGCATTTACCTTTCTTATTGTCTTCTGAACCTCTTTAGCAATCCTTATAAGAGCAATCTTTTTTTCCGCAAGCTGAGTTATTAACTTCAGGGCTTCTTTGAATTTGACCATAACTTCATCCACATAAAAACTCACTTCATGAGAGCTATAGTATGGAGGATTTTCTTTTACATTCATAGTTATTATAGGTAAACTCACCCCCATGACCCTTCTTTCAGAAATAGAAAGGCTTGTTTTTATATCTATTGAAAAACTAAGTTCTTCCAGCCTTTTTCTGCCCATTATAACCACTGCCCTATCCACAAGGCCATACGCCTCCTGTAAGGCGGTGTCTACCTTGCGCTGAATCCTATCCACAATATGCACGATAGAGGTCAATTCATTTACGAGAATCCTTCTTTTCTCGTCTAACAGACTATGGCCTTCTCTTGTAAGAGACAATAATTTCTTGGACTTTAAAAGATTTGTCTTTGTGGCGGCTATGTTAATTTTCATGATTTTTTCTTGTAATGTTTTTTAAGATCTTCTTCGCGTATCCTGACAAGTTCTTCTGCCGGGAGAATTGATACTACATCCCACCCCAGATCCAGCCCGTCTTCCAGGGTCCTGCGCTCCATGGGCCCCTGACTCAAGAATTTTTTCTCAAAATCTTCTCCGAATTTTAGGTATAACTTGTCGAGGTTTGAAAGCTCTTCTTCTCCTATGATTGACGCGAGCGCCCTGACATCTTTCACGTGAGCGTAACACGCGAATAACTGTGAAGCCAAAGACGGGTGATCGTCTCTAGTCAGGCCTTTTCCTATATTATCTTTCATGAGCCTTGATAGAGACGGAAGCCCTGCTATAGGAGGATATATCCCTCTATTGTACATCTCTCTCTCGAGAACGATCTGGCCTTCAGTAATGTAACCCGTAAGGTCAGGTATAGGATGCGTGATATCATCGTTAGGCATTGTCAAAATAGGGATCTGCGTTATAGAGCCTTTGATTCCTTTTATCATGCCTGCTCTCTCGTATATGCTCGCTAAATCGCTATAAAGATATCCTGGGTAGCCTTTTCTCGCTGGTATCTCGCCTCTTATCGTGGAAACCTCTCTCAATGCCTCGCAATAATTCGACATGTCTGTCATGATCACAAGGACGTGCATGTTTTTCTTAAACGCCAGGTATTCAGCGCAGGTCAATGCCAATCTGGGGGTTAAAAGCCTTTCTGTTGACGGACTGTCAGCCAGGCTCAGAAATATCGCGACCCTTTCAAGGACTCCTGATTCTTCGAAACTCTTTTGGAAAAATCTTGCCGTATCGTATTTAACGCCCATGGCCACGAAGATGACGCAAAAACTTTCTCCCTTGACCTGCGACTGGCGCGCAATCTGCGTGCCAAGAAGATCGTGCGGCAGGCCGCTTCCTGAGAATATCGGAAGTTTCTGTCCTCTCACGAGCGTATTCATGACGTCTATTGAAGAAATGCCTGTCTCTATAATATTTTCCGGATAATTTCTTGAAACAGGGTTTATCGCCAGACCGTTCACGTTTACCATTTCATCATACACAGGCTTTGGCATGCCGTCCAGAGGATTGCCAAGCCCGTCAAAAACCCTGCCCAGAACTTCTTCAGATACTCCTATTAAAAGAGGTTTTTCTTTAAAATTCACCCTGCAATTTTTTATAGCCAGGCCGCTTGTGCCTCCCAGGACTTCCACGACCGCGAAACCTTTGCCGACCTCAAGCGTAATCCCGAGTCTGGACTTTCCTTCGTCATCGACTATCTCCACAATCTCGTTATATCCTACGTTATGGATATTGCGTATGATAAAAATAGGCCCTGTTATTTCTTCTAATCCGACATATTCTCTTAAATTGTACTCTTTCATTTAGAACTCCAATTCTCCGAGCAAGCGCTCTACTTCAGAAGGAAGCTCTGTCATTTTAGCGAGATCCTCTTCTGATTCTGAATATTTAAACCTCATCCTTATAAGCTCCTGATAAATCTGGTGTTCCTTTATCTCGGCTATGTTTATGCCTTTTTTAATAAGCTCATCGCTTTTTTCGTAAAACTTAACTATGGATTTCAACATCAGAAATTGTTTGCGGCTCGAGGAATACGCGTCGATATTATCAAAAGCGCTCTGCTGCAAAAATGTATTCTTGAACATGGCGCACGTCTCAAGTATCAGCCTCTGCCTGTGGGGCAATATGTCAGGTCCTACAAGTTTGACAACTTGAAGAAGCCTTTGCTCTTTCTGTAAAAGCTCCATTATGGCGTATCTCATAGAAAGCCAGTCTTTATCTATATTCTTATGCCACCAGTTTTTCACGTCGTCCAGATACTCTGAATAGCTGTCTATCCAGCTTATAGAAGGGTAATGCCTTGCATTCGCGAGGTCCCTGTCGAGCGCCCAGAAACAGCGTATAAATCTCTTTGTGTGAGATGTAACAGGCTCTGAAAAATCTCCGCCTGGAGGAGAAACAGAAGCGATAATCGTGATAGAGCTGTTTTCATTATTAAGGGTCTTGAATTTGCCTGCCCTTTCATAGAATTCAGCGAGCCTTGAAGGAAGATACGCTGGAAATCCTTCCTCTAAAGGCATCTCTTCCAGCCTGCCTGAAAGTTCTCTCAAGGCCTCTGCCCATCTTGAAGTAGAGTCTGCCATCAATGCAACATTATAACCCATATCGCGGTAATATTCTGCGAGCGTAATACCCGTATAGATGCTGGCTTCTCTTGCCGCAACAGGCATGTTGGACGTATTTGCTATGAATATGGTCCTTTCCATGATAGGCCTTTTGGTTAGAGGGTCTATAAGTTTAGGGAAATTAAGAAGGATGTCTGTCATTTCATTCCCTCTTTCCCCGCAGCCTACGTATATGACTATATCCGCATTGCTCCATTTGGCAATCTGATGCTGGACAACTGTTTTGCCTGTGCCGAATCCTCCCGGCACGACAACGCATCCGCCCTTCGCAACAGGAAACAGCGTATCAATAACTCTCTGGCCGGTAATAAGAGGCTCATCTACAGGAACCCTTTCTTTGTAAGGCCTGGGGCGTCTAACAGGCCACTTTTGATACATGAAAATCTCTTTTTCAGAATCCTTTTCTATTAATACCGCGATTTTTTCTTCTAAAGAATATTCGCCTCCACTGGCAATCCATTTAATCTTTCCATGGGCATCCGGCGGAACTAAAATCTTGTGTTTTATCAAATGGGTTTCCTGAACTGCTCCTATAACTTCTCCTCGCTTTATATAATCGCCTTCTTTTTTCAAAGGCGCGAAATGCCATTTCTTTTTCCTATCCAGGGCGGTGACGTGAACGCCTCTATTGATATAAAAGCCTTCTTTTTCTTTTAATATTTCAAGCGGGCGTTGTATTCCGTCGTAGATATTTCCCAATAGCCCGGGCCCTAATTCAACGTACAAAGGAAATCCCTGCGTATAAATAAGGTCCCCTGCTTTAAGTGATGTAGTGTCTTCGTAAACCTGGATATACGCCTTGTCGTTTTTTAATCTTACAACCTCTCCGACAAGATGTTCCTGGCCTACCTCCACCATGTCCAGCATCCTTAAGAAAATAACCTCTTCCGCTTCAACAACAGGCCCCGTCACTCTATATACTTTGCCCGCAGTCTTTAACATCTTCTAGAACGCTCCCTTCAATAAATCCATGTATATATCATCATACAGCCTTTTAAACCTGGCAGAAAACGTATTATCGTAAATAAGCCTGGAATCCTTTGATTGCATGATTACGCCTATATCCTTAAAATCGCATCTTTTAAATTGAAGCGCAATGCCTTTTATATTTTTTATAAAATCATCTTTTATGATCTCTTCATCCAGGCCTGAATATAAAACTTCAACTTCTCCCTCGCCTATAACCTTAATGCCTTCCGATATGGCTTTTTCCAGAAACGCTTTATAGCCCTGGTCTTTTCTGAATTCCGCGGCTATCTCTCTTACCTTTTCAAGCGCTGTTTCTATGAATCTGCTTTTTTCTTCCAGAAAAAGTTTTTTCTTTTCAAGATTCAAGGTAGAAAATATTTTCTGTTTCATCTTCTCTATTTCAATATCATTTTTTTTAAGAACTTCTTTCTTTTTATTTTCCGCCTCATGGTTCGCTTCTTCCAGGATTTTGGATTTTTCTTTTCTGGCGCTTGTAAGTATATAATCAGCTTGAGCAGTAGCGTCTTCTATTATCTTTCTGCAGATTTCTCCCGCATCTTCTATCTTTGCCTTTGAATAAAGAGATTTGTCCATCAGACGCTCACTCCTATTATATCCTTCAGATAATCGCCAACGCTTCTCCTATTAGCAGATCCTCCCCTTGAGGGAAGTTCGAGTATGAGAGGCAACTGATTCTTATACATAAGATTATCCAGTTCCTGCCTTAAAAATGACACTGCCTTTTCAGTCACCAGAATCACCCCTGCTTCTTCTGTTGCCAGCGCTACTTTTAAGGCCTCTAGAGCGTCGGAGCGGCTGGAAACTTCTCTAGTCTCTACCCCCGCCAGTCTGAAACCAAGGCCTGATTCCTTATCAGCTATGCAGAAAAACGTCATTAAATTTTCCCCAATATCATTATAGCAATAATCAAGCCGTATATCGCAATACCTTCCGCAAGCCCTACGTATATCAGCGCTTTTCCTGCCATCTCCGGTTTCTCGCTTATCGCGCCTACTGCCGCTGCTCCTACGTGCGCCACCGCAATACCTGCCGCAATCGCGCTAAGGCCGGTTGCGAGCGATGCTGATAAAAATGCCCATCCGACTATTGCCGGATCAGTTGCAGCCTGCTGCGCCTGCGCCCAAGCAGAGCCGCAAAAAGAGATAAATAGAAAAAATATACAAAGCTTTACAACGCGCCACGACCATTTTACAATACGCTCCATACCCACCTCTCTTTCTTATATCTTTACTGGTTTATAGGTTTCCTTGCCCGCCATGAAAAACTTTGAGAAAAACTCGTAATAATTCAGCCTCAAAGACTGTATGGTCACCACAAGGCCTTCTAGAAAAATTATAAGTATATTTCCTAAAATAACAACTAAAAAAGATAGAAACGCGCCGCCCGAGTGGTTCACTATCTTGGAAAGTTCGAATATAGAGATAAACAGGCCTGCGTGAGCCAGCGCGAAAGCCGCTATGCGTATAAAAGATACTGTGTTGGCCAGATAGCTCATTCCCACTTCAAGAATATCTACGGAGCTCTCCATAAGCGATACGAAAATTCCATGTTTTTCTTTCTTTAAAAAAGCCTCTATGAAGGGCTTTAAAAAAAGCAGGGTAAAACCTGCTGATATTACAATAAAATACGCGTTCAAGCCCTGGGTTTTAGCCATAGATATTTTAGTAAAAAGCCCTATGGCTGCCCAGTAAATTACGCCGCCTATAAGCCCTGCCTTATCAAATATGGCCTTCATATAATCCTTGTCCCGCATGGCGTTTATTATATTTATCAATATGCCTATTGTCATAAATACGATCCCGAATACCACGCTTATTTTAAATACCTGCATAATATTCTCTATGGGCTTAATCCATAAAGAATGAACCTCTATGCCAAAAAAACTCCCGTATAAAAATCCGAATATAGCGGAGCTTGCGCCGCAATAAAGCATAAGGCTTGAGGCCTGTTTCGCCTTTTCGTTTTTGCTAATATTTAAAAATATGCCTGCCAGCGCCAGCGCTATTCCATGCCCTATGTCTCCGAACATGGCGCCAAACATCACAAGAAAGCTTATTGCAACGAATATTGTAGGGTCAATTGTTCCATACCGCGGTATGCCGTAAGAATATGTCAATAATGCAAACGGCTTGAAAAATGCGTTATGCTTAAGTTTCACTGGTATCTCTTCCTTTGGTATGTTTACTTCTTCCGCATCTTTTGATTCAATGTAGCATCTTTTGTCTATCTTTTTTATCTCTCTTATGACGCTTTCTTTTTCCTCCTTTGGAACCCAGCCTGAAAAAAGCACTGTTTTATCTGTCATGCACGAATATTTTTTTGCCTCTAATAAAGATTTTTTAAGCCTGACGAGCGAATGTATATTCGATAAATCACTCTGATAAGCCTCTCCTATTTTTTTTACCCCGAGTTTTGCATCCAGCGCCTTCTTTTTTATAGCCTCTATCTCCTGGGACAATTTCTCTTCCACATCCTTTGAAATATTTTCTGTGTGTTTTGGCAACTCCATCTTTTCCCAGGATATATCTTTTAAAACCCTGTCTATAAAAACCCTGTCGCGCCTGATGCCTATAAATAAAGCGGTAACCTTATCGCCTTCTTTCTTAAAAGGATAAAATATATAAGGGATATCCTTTAAGCTTCTTTCCATGACTGAAATATTTTTCTCAACCACCTTCCCTATCGTTACCTCTAAAAAGCTGTACACTGATTCTCTTTTTAAAGAAAAGAGCGGATAGGATTTCAACTGCGAGAATATAGAATTTTTGGTCTCGAGCTCTGAATCCAATTCCTCTTTCTGGGTAAGGAAAGGGCTTATGTTTTCCTCTACATTTGTAAGGATGTTTTTGATATCGTCGTAAGAAAATGCCTTTATGTCCTTGGAAACTATAGGAGAAATGCCAAGTTTCCTTAAATTATCCCTCAATCTTGTGTCCAGCTCATCCCATTGGGCGCATTCTTTGTCTATCTCATAAGGGGACAGTTCTTTTAATTCATCCTCTATGTGGCGTATGTCAACAGGATGAAATATCCCCAGTTTTAAAAGATGATAGGTTATATCCTCTATCTTTTCTTTTAAAACAACTATGCTCAATAATTCCATACTCGATGTTGTCAGCATATATTCAATAGCGAACTTAACTCTTCTTTTTTAAAACCCAGATTCTTGGCGTATAATACAGATACTATATTCTTTGACTCATTTCTTTTTAGCACAACATATCCAAGTATGACCCCTATTGTAAAAGGGTATCCTGAAAGCGTTCTTTTAACTTCTTTTAACAAAACCTCATGAAGGAAATTTTCTATAAGGGGCATGTTTTCTTCTATAAGTTCTCTAATTTTGGCGTACGGGCCAAGCGCTACGCTATCCACAATCTTTGTAAGCCCGTCGGTCGTATAAAGACTCGCGACGTTCTCTCTATTAATCCTCGCTCCGCCAGGAATCACCCATTCCAGAATATCGCCGGCTGCCAGGCTGTAATATTTCCTCATCCTTATGAGCCAGTTTATGTTTTCGGCATCTATCTCTATGCCTATGACCCTTTTGGCTATCTCCTGATCGCGGGGAGAAAGCGATTCCACGCAGGAAAGAATCCTCTGGTAATAATCCATGTCCAGGCTCGCTTCCAGGTAAAATGTAGAACCTCTTTCTTTGAATTTATCCCTGGCATTTAAAATAGGCTTTCTATAAGGAGTATCTTCTAAAAGAATGATTATCTCTTCTATGTTAGGGGCATATATAACCTTTTTATAGTCTATGTTAAAACTTATCTTCCCGTCTAAAAGAAAATCATTGGTGTTAACCGGTGTTTTTTTATTCCATATCCTCAACGCCGTCTTTAACTGTTCAAGTTCGTACTTTTCTATAAAAAGACTCATGAGTTCTTTTTCTGTTTTTCCCGAAGCGGCTCTATATATTTTTCTGTATATATCCAAGTCATTTTTTATGAACCTCTTTTCGATAATCCTGAGATCCGTGATTTCCTTAGGGATGCTTTCTATTGCGTCTTTATGATATGGCGATTCCTTTAATAGCTCCAAGGCATTATAAACATCTTCCGCCTCCAGCATCCTGGAAAATAAATCCGGGCTTATCAGAAATGACATCATGGCTCTTATCTTGGCGTTAATAAAAGAATATGTGGAAAGCTCTCGCATATCTAATCTTTAATTGTTATTATCTGAGAGAAAACCTTTTTGGAAACCTCAGAGATGTCCTTGTCTTTTCTCTCTTTAATGGCAAGGGTTTCTTTTCTGACTTCTTTAAGGACATTTTCTTTTTCAGACATAAATCTTTTTTCTGATTCTTGCTTTTCTTTATAGCTGAAAGCTTCTGCTTCTACGGCTGTCCTGTTTATTATATTCTCTTTCTCTTTTTTAGCGTCTCTTACGATGCGTTCCGCTTCTTCTTTTGCGTCCTGAAGTATCTTACTGGCTCTTTTCTCTTCCTTTAAAATCTTTTCAACCACATCTTTCATGATTTAGCGGCTCCCTGGTTTTTTTATCTTTATGCCCTTCTTGCATAAAGGGCAATCCTCTTGTCTATAGGTGGGAAAGTCCAGCCTAACTAGACTTTTTAATCTTACACCAAAATCCAGGGTTTTTCCACTTCTATCTACTACGCAACCCACTCCTATTATTTTGGCGCCTTTTGACTTCACAACCTCTAAAACTTCATTTGTAGAAAGCCCTGTTGTTATAACGTCTTCAACCACAAGGACTCTGTCTTCTTTTTTCAGATCAAATCCCCGTCTTAAAACCATCTTGCCTTCCACTCGCTCTGTGAATAAAGATTTCACCTTTAGGTTCCTGGCGATTTCATAAGAAACTATTACGCCTCCAAGAGCAGGCGCTATTACACATGTAGGTTTATCATCCTTAAAATAACTCGCTAATTCTCCGCATAATTTCTCAGCTATATCTGGATACTGCAATAATAACGCGCACTGAAAATAATTCCCGCTATGAAGGCCGCTCGAAAGCCTGAAGTGCCCGCTCAAAAGCGCCCCAGTATCTGTAAATAGTTTCAAAATGTCTTTCTCCTGCATTATCTTATCACCTCTTTATATCTAACTTTACAAATTGTGCCAGGCACGAATTGTAAAGTTAGGGAGCGGCTAGACAAAGCTACGCGCAAAAAAATCACTACTGTTATCATGCTAACTCTAATTGCTTAAGTGCCTTAGCTGGATCCTTTGCCTTTGTAACAGGCCTTCCTATTACAATATAATCAGCGCCTCTTTGAAAGGCTTCTTTAGGCGTAGTTACTCTTTTCTGGTCCCCTGTTTCAGATCCTTCAGGCCTAACCCCGGGAGTAACTATTAAAAAATCTTTTCCTGTATTTTTCCTTATCGCAGTTATTTCTTCAGGCGATGCCACCACGCCATCTAAACCAGCCTCTTTAGCCAGCCCTGCCAGATTTAATACCTCTTCTTCTGGAGTTTTAAGTATTCCTATTTTGTTCAAAGCCGTCTTATTAAGACTGGTGAGAACTGTTACTCCTAAAATTTTAGGCCTTGCCATGCCTAGCTTTTCGCTTTCTTCTTCTGCGCCCTCTACTGCCTTCTTCATCATGTCAATCCCGCCTGATGCGTGCACATTGAACATAAATACGCCAAACCTAACAGCTACTTTACTGGCTGCATAAACTGTGTTTGGAATATCATGGAATTTCAGGTCCAGGAAAATATCTTTGTCGTATTTTTTGACAAGTTCGATTGCCTTTACGCCGCAAGAGTAAAATAACTCCATGCCTATCTTAAAAACCTGCGCTTCACTGCTCAGAGCATCCAGAAGCCTCTCTTCTTCCTTCAGCGTATTCACATCCAGCGCTATTATTATCCTATCTTTCATCTTTTTCCCGCTCTCAACAACTTTACACTTTAACAATGTTAGAATGTAAAGTTGTTTAATTTTTTATATTTAGATTGCCTATTATATCTTCTATTTTCTCTATCTTATGCTTCTTTAAATAGCCTTCTATGCCTTTTACTATTTTAATGCAGACGCCTGGCTCTATAAAATTAGCAGTGCCTACCTGGATAGCTACAGCTCCTGCTATCATAAATTCAATAGCGTCATTAGCGTTCATTATACCACCTATACCTATCACAGGGATATTGATATTCTTCGAGACTTCATAAACCATTCTTAAGGCTATTGGTTTTATGCAAGGCCCGCTCAAACCGCCTGTAATATTGCCGAGTTTTGGCTTTCTCGTATCTATGTCTATAGCCATCCCAAAAAACGTATTCACAAGGCTCACTGCATCAGAGCCGGCATTCTCAGCTGCCTTAGCAATCCCAACTATATCCGTCACATTTGGAGAAAGTTTTGTAATAATAGTTTTATCTGTTATCTTTCTCACAGCTTTTACAACTTCATACGTTTCTTTTGTATCCTGCGCTACCAAACCTTCGCACTTAATATTCGGGCACGATATATTTAACTCTATCCCGCTTATGCTTTTTATTTTATCCAGCCTTCTCGCAAGAATAAAAAACTCATCTATATTGTTTCCTGATATGCTAACGATAATGGGCGCGCCTATCTTAGAAAGATACGGCATTTTTTCTTTTAAAAAATTATCTATACCTTCGTTCTGAAGCCCTATTGCATTTAGCATTCCCGCTGAAGTCTCGCATATCCTGGGCATTGGATTGCCCTGTCTCGGGTTTAAAGTAATTGTCTTTGTAATAATCGCGCCTATATGTTTTAAGTTAACTAATTTTTCAAATTCCTTGGCATACCCAAATGTGCCTGAAGCAGCCATGACAGGATTCTTAAGTTTTATCTTGCCTATCTTCACTCCCAACTCCGCCATCTTTCAGTCCTTTCCTATCAAACAACTTTACAAATTAACAATGTCAAAATGTAAAGTTGTTACCATAAAAGTTCATTGGCGTTAAAGATTGGGCCGTCTTTACAGGCAAGTTTATTGCCTGATTTTGTTTTGACAGCACAGCCTAAGCACGCGCCAATGCCGCAGGCCATCTTTTCTTCTAATGACACCTGGCATTCAAATTTTCGCTCCTGGCATATATCCGCAATACATTTAAGCATTTCATGCGGCCCGCAAACATATACAATGGTTTCAAATTTACTTTCTGTAGTTTTTAAAATCTTATGGAATAACTTTGACACAAAACCCTGCGAGCCATAAGTGCCGTCATCAGTAGAAACATAAACCTCAGGCGTGGCCTTTTTGAAATCTTTCTCGCATAAAATCAGATTTTTTGTTTTCGCTCCTATTAATACAATTGTCTTTATCTTCTTTTTCGTTAATTCTTCTGCAAGATATACGAGTGGCGCAGCGCCTATGCCGCCGGCGATTATAATCGCTCTAGGCTCGCCATTCATCGCTCGTGGCAATGTAAAACCATTACCTAAGGGGCCCAAAACATCTATCTTGTCTCCTTCTTTTTTATTTGAAAGAATCTCTGTTCCTCTGCCTACCGTTTCATATAAAATTTCTATATTTCTATTCACCCTGTGTATACTGAACGGCCTTCTTAAAAGCGGCTCAAAAGAATCGCTGCACTTGATTTGCGCAAACTGCCCAGGTTTTGCTGTCCTTGCAATATAAGGCGCATCAAGGGACATCTTATAATATCCAAGCCCTATTCTTCTATTCAATAAAATTCTAGCTTTTATATCTTTCACTTTTAACCTTAACCCTTTAACTTTAAACTAAAATAGGTCTAACTGTTTCTCGCCAACATTATCTTTTTCTTTTAATATCTCTATTGTGCCATACTCTCCATCAAAACCTGGCAATATATTCACATTTCCGTTTCTCACATTTATAATTGCCTTTGCAATTTTTATTGGCAGCTCCCTTAAAAGTTTATCCTCATTAACCTCTGTAAGAACTTCGAGTTCTGTCCCAAGCCGCGGGATTATTGCGCGATATTCTGCATTAACCGCTTTAGAAGCAACTCCAACTCCTACTGTGTCTGCAATTATTTCTGCAAGCGGTATCATTCTTTTAAAAGGAATGCTATTCTCAGGGACAAAACCAGCAGATCTGTCTGCAAGCTCACTAACCCTATTCATAACGCCTATTGTAAGAGATTTTCCGCACGCAGGGCATATATTTTTATTTTTCCTGGTTTCTTCCGGGCTAAATCTTACATTGCAGGCCCTGTGGCCATCGTAATGATATTTCCCTTCTTCAGGGAAAAATTCAATTGTATAAAGAAATTTATTTTTGTCTTTTTTCTTCAATGTATCTATAACCGCTTTATAGCTCATTTCAATATCAAATACATTCGCCTCTCTACCTATCTTCTGCGGGCTGTGAGAATCGGAATTTGATATAAGATTAAACCTGTCCAGCTTGCTCCATTGCCAATTCATGCCCGGGTCTGAAGAAAGCCCTGTTTCCAGGGCATATATATCTTTAGTGTATTCTCCGAAACATTCCTCTATTGAATCAAAACCTGACTTGGAGCCGAAAAGCGAAAACCACGGTGTCCAGATATGGCCTGGCACTAGAAATATATCTTTACTGATGCCGAATAAAAGTTCTGCCAAATCCTTGGCGTCTATACCTATAATAGGCCTTCCGTCGTACGCAATATTCCCATAACCTGAAAGAACAGAGTTTACTTTATCAGCAATATCGAAACTCGGCGCAAAAATAACATTATGGATCTTTCTGACCCTGCCATTTTTAGAATATATGCTGGATATCTCTCCTGTGAGCATAAAATTCACGCTGTTATATTCAAACAAACCATTGCCTGAATCCTTTAATGTGGTTTTTAATTCTTCCAGCCATAGATAGTGCGTAAAATCTCCTGTGCCCAATAAAGATACACCCTTAAGCTTTGCGTATTCCGAAAGCGTTTTTATATTCATGTCAGGGCTTGTGGCGCGGCTATATTTAGAATGTATATGGAAATCAGCTGCAAACTTCATGCCTTATATATAACCTTTCCTTTATAAATAGTATATTCAACTACGCCTTTTAACTTTCTTCCTATAAAAGCTGAATTTTTTGATTTGGACACAAAACCAACTTTATTAACAACCCACTCCTTGTCAGGCGACACGATAGTTATGTCGGCGTCTTTACCAGAACCAAGTGTCCCTTTATTTATATCCAGAATTCTCGCAGGATTAAGAGAAATCTTTTTTACGAGCTCGCTCCATGTTAATAACCCCTTACCTGTCAGTTCAGTAACACTTACTGCAAGCTCTGTTTCTAAGCCTATGCTTCCAAATTCTGCATGTTCAAATTCTATCTCTTTTTCATTTTCAGTATGAGGGGCGTGATCAGAGGCAATAACATCTATGGTCCCGTCTCTTAACCCTTCCTTTATTGCCAGAACATCATCTTTTGTCCTTAAGGGCGGATTAACTTTCATACTTGTATTATAGTCCAAAAGATCCTCTTCATTTAAAGTAAAATAATGCGGGGCAGTTTCGCTAGTTACCTTCACGCCCCTTAATTTTCCTTTTCTTATTATTTCTACCGACTCGCCGGCGCTCACATGAGCAATGTGTACGCTTGCGCCAATTTCTTCTGCAAGCTTTATATCCCTCGCCACCCTTTTATATTCAGATTCTTTTGAAATCCCTCTTAAGCCCATCCTTGTTGATGTAAAACCCCTGTTAACTAAGCCCTTGCCTGAAAGCGATTTATCTTCTGAATGGCATATTACAAGAACCTTTTCTTTTCTTGCCTCTTTAAACGCTTTTAACATTAAATCGTCGCTGTCAACTGATCCGCCATCATCTGAAATTGCGATTATCCCTTCTTTTTTTAATGCGCTAATATCCGCCAATTCTTTACCAGCCCTTCCGATTGTAATTGCCCCGCATATAAATACTCCTACATTTGCCGTCTTTTTAATAATATCGCTCAGCGTCTTGATAACCCCTGCAGAATCAAGGCTTGGTAATGTATTTGGCATGGCGAGAACGCTTGTAACCCCGCCTTTAGCCGCAGCCTTTGTGCCGCTAAAAACAGTTTCTTTATCCTCTCTGCCAGGTTCTCTCAAATGAACATGCATGTCGACAATTCCAGGCATCACAATTTTTCCTACAGCGTCAATAACTGTTTCAGCTTTGGCATCCAAACCAAAGCCTACTTTGGATATTTTCTCGCCTTCTACCAGAATATCCATTACTTCGTCTATTTTATTGCCAGGATCTACTACATGGCCATTTTTAATAAGTAACTTCATTCTTTATATCCTTATCTTTTGCTTGAGAAACCCAGAATAAAACCGCCATCCTGACTGCAATTCCATTCGTAACCTGCTCCAATATTACAGAATTCCCGCCGTCAGCAACCTCGCTCGATATTTCAACCCCTCTATTTATAGGGCCTGGATGCATGACAATAATATCTTTTTTGGCTTTTTTCAATCTCTCTTCTGTGATTCCGAAACTTTTAAAATATCCCAGCTGGCTCGGGAATGCCTTCATATCATCCCGCTCAAACTGCATCCTTAATACATTTACAGCGTCAGCTTCGCTCAGCGCTTCATCTATATTATCCGTAACTTTAACCCCCATCCTCTCTATCCCAGGAGGAATCAGAATCTTTGGCGCGCAAACAGTTACCTTTGCCCCAAATTTGGTCAAACCCCATATATTCGATCGAGCTACCCTGGAATGCGCGATGTCTCCCACTATACTTACATTCAAACCCTCTAACTTACCAGTTTTTTTCCTCAATGTGAACATATCTAAAAGCGCCTGCGTAGGATGTTCATGCCAGCCGTCTCCCGCGTTTATTACGCTTATATTCACATTGCGGGCCAGCATAGTGGCTGCGCCTGAACAATTATGCCTCACCACAATAATATCCGCTTTTAAAGCCTCTATATTTTTGCCGGTATCGTTCAAAGTCTCGCCTTTTCTCACGCTTGAAGACTCTACTGCAATATTTATAACATCAGCTGAGAGCCTTTTGGCAGCCACTTCAAAAGACACTCTGGTCCTTGTAGACGGCTCGTAAAATAGATTTACCACTGTTTTGCCGCGCAGCGCAGGAACCTTCTTGATTTTTCTACCAAGGATTTCCCTGAAAGATTCAGCTGTGTCCAAAAGAAGCTCTATATCTTCTTTTGAAAGATATTCTAACCCCAAAAGATCTTTATGAGCCCACAATGTTCTTTTCTTCTTTGTCATCCTGTATTTCCTCTATAGCAACGTTATCCTCGTTATCTATTTCCTGCAATTTTACCTGCACAAGCTCTTTCTGCGATGTGGGAATATTCTTTCCCACGTAATCAGCTCTTATAGGAAGTTCCCGATGGCCCCTATCAATCAAGACTGCCAATTGTATTGTCCTAGGCCTGCCAAAATCTATAAGAGCGTCCAGGCCACATCTGATAGTTCTGCCTGTGTATAAAACATCGTCCACGAGCACTATATTTTTATTCTCTATATCAAAATCTATCTCTGTATTATGAATCACGGGCTGTTCTGATATAGCGCTTAAATCATCCCTGTAAAAGGTTATATCCAATGCCCCTACGTCTAATTTGGCGCCATAGAGGTTATTTATCACTTTTGCGATGCGCTCTGCAAGGATATATCCTCTTGTCCTTATCCCGATTATAACAAGGCCTTTAACGCCTTTATTATTTTCTATAATCTCGTGGCTTATTCTTGTAATCGAGCGTTCTATCTCTTCCTTTGTAAAAACCTGTTTCAATGGCATATGAACCTCGTTTTAATAATCGCATCGTAGGGGACAGGCATGCCTATCCCCTACAGATTCAAAAAAAATGGACGTATCTTTTTCTGATTACGCCCTTGTATTAAAATAATACTATATATTATATTCACTTTTTTACTCCCTTTTCAGCCTCTCTGTGCTGATTTAAAGGTATCTACTAAAATTGATTATATCATTTATTTACCCCGTGTCAAGATTTTTTCGTACTTGAAAAAATCACATACTCTTCCGATAGGCCAAGATAATCATTTATATGGTTTGAATCAAATCTGAAGTTTTTATGCCTTCGATACTAATTTACCGTTCACATACTTATGCACTATACTTGTAATCAGTGTCTGATATAGAATACCCTCATCTACGGCTTTAGTTTGAATACCAATAAAATCCTGCTTGGACATACGGATACTAATCCTCTGATCTTTTTTCAAGGCATTTCTGGCATATTCAGCATATTTTTTGATCTCAGCCGCCATATTTTTAACTGGTTTCCACTCTCCTCTTTCAATAGATGATGATAACTCTTGTTCTTCTTTATCAAGTTGATAATTGCGCATCTTAATCGCCTCCCTGTCTTAAATATTCCTTGGCCAGCTTACGGCTAGGAATAATAGTTTTAAGAAATAAATCATTTCCCGCCTTAACAAATGGAACATAATAAACGTAATTGTTTAACCCCACAACAAAGGCCCTCTGGCCCTTGTATTTTTTACTGGGATTTTGGATAATAGCCAATACCTGTTGATTTTCAATACAAACCAATATCTCTTCAAATGAAATATCCCGTTCAGTTTTTAACTTTTGATTTTTAGCTGGATCCCAGTAAATGTTTCCCATAAAATAAGTATACACTATTATGTGCTAAATGTCAATACATTTAGCACGAAAATAGACCACAACTTTCTGACGAGATTAATCTCATAAAGTTTAACTATATGCAAGACTAAATTTATATGGTGGTAATTGGTGAGTCAGCGGAGGTACCGCCAATATTCTTCAAGATGGCCGCTCGAACAATATTGGCCCCTGTTTTTGTTCCTTCCTTATATATCGTCCCTACAAACTGCTTCTAATTGCAGTACCTATCCCACTATGGCCTGATAATTCTCCAGAAATTAAACCTTTCTCTCTTAATATATAGTCTCTAATAATACCTGATGCCTGGTCATAGACCCTATTAAAATCTCCTTCTTCTTTTGCAATAGCTCGCGCAACTGCAATTGCATTGACCGCAATAAGAAGGCCTGTTCCATTGTATATTGCGGCGCCATGTTCACTTGACTTTGTTAAGAAAGCATTTACAGGTTCAGGCCTATAATTTAGATCGACTGCTATAGTGCCTTTTTTCATAGCTGCGTGAAGACTATCTGAGAGAGGCGATTCAGATGGATCCTTCTTGCCAACGCCAGTAGTATTAACCACAATATCAGATCTCTCAAGAGTCCTATATAGTAAAGCCTGATCATCAGGTGTAACAGCATAGAAATTAATATCAGCATCAGGAAATTTCTGTTTCAAGCGAGCTGCAACTGCTCTTCCTCTTTCTACATCAAGATCTGTAATAGAAATAGAACTAGCTCCCTGTTCCAACATACTAAAAGCTATTGCGCTTCCAGTTGCGCCAGCCCCTCCTAAAATAGTTACCCTCTTATTTTGTAGTAAACCAACCTCGCTTTCATACCATCTTACCCATGCATTTCCACCTTCATTGCCTCCTAAGATACCACCTTCGCCATCTTTATACACAAAGTCAAAACCAGTTCCTTCTGCTCCACCTGTTCTTTGAATTTTAGAAAGATGCTCTGCAACTAAATATTTGAATGATTCGCCAGTATCAAAACCTACAAACTTATTACTGGATAAAAACATTGCCATAACCTCTTTCCAGCCTGCCAAATCATCTCCAGCAACCTCATATGGAAGATACACAATGTTCAATCCAAGCTCCTTAAACACACTGTTGAAAAGCTCATGAGTCGTAGATCCTCCTGGTTTGCCTATATCTAAGCCTTTTCCAATATGTAACATAAATTTCGTATCTGAGTTAAGGCGATCAGCATAACCAAGCCTACGAGCTGTGACTACCAAATCCTCTTCAAATGCTCGCACAGTAGTTATTAATGCCTGTTCGCTTTCTTTTTTATTACCAATCGGCACAGTCGCTCCAAGCAAAAGTTCTCTCTCAGTTACTTTTTCTTTTCCAATCATTGCTTCTTTAGTCATTGCGAGAAGAGCTTCCAAATCGACAATCGAAGCAACCTCTTTTTCAAAATTTACATCCTCTAAAACCTTATTAATTGCCTCTGCAACAACGCCTGCCCCCTGAGCAAGGTCTCTAGCTGCAGCCATATTTATATTTATTCCTTGTTCTCCAGCATTTACCATAAAGGTCATGAGCCCTTTAAGCATATCTCTCAGGAATTCGTTTCCCTCGCTAGCGATCATTTCGTTTAAAACTTCAATAGCGCTAGAAGCATCGCCATTTCCAAGATTTTTAACTAAATAATCGTATAAAATCTGATACTTCGGAGCTTCGTAAGCGAGCTGTAATTCTGCTAATTTCCTTGCAAACTCTGCATCATCTGGATTGGCTTTATATTGCTGCATCAGAAAGGCCAATGGAAGTAGTTTGTTATACTCCCATTCTGTAAAATGCCCATATTCTTTACGCAACAACGCCTGTAATATTATTTTATATCTTTCATCAGCCGCCATCTTAGGAAGGTTTTCTACTAACAATGGGTGAAGCTCTAATCTTCTCTCCTCAATCTCTCCCTTGTCATGGTCCAAGCCAAATCTCACTCCTATTACTGGGTCACCAGGTTTGCCTTCTAAGGTCTCACCAGTGTCTATCATTTCCCCCATGCCAGCTAAATCTTTCTGATCCTTAAGTATCCCCTTAAGATCCTCTTTAAAATCTTGCGCGTTCCTATGTTGTATACCAGGGGATCTCCAGTCCTGATTCGAAGCCTCTTCTCTTAAAACCCTCTCGTATTCTTTCGCAGTTCGAGAAAGATCTGCTTTGAGATAGTCATTGGCATCTGACTCGCTTATTGTCACATAGCCTGAAAGCTCCGATGCGCCGAAACCAATGCCTGTCTCAGTTCCCGGGTAAAAACTAAAAATCTTCCATTTTTCTGTTCTCGGGCAAAGCAATACTCTATGATTGCCATCTGCATCAACAACAAAAACACGGTTATAAGGCATGTTTTTACCTACCATGTCTTCTAAATCTATCCTTTCTCGTTCTGAAATCCCGACAATATCCTTGGATGCAAATGACCTAGTATTGACAGGCCACCCAGAGAGATAACCTGTTGTCACTGACACAGATGTATCAGATACAGCATCTTCAACAACATTTACACTGCCTCTTTCTATATTGCTCCATATAGGAGATCTACCTTTCTTAAATTGCGAGTGGAAATGGTACCTGCTGGCTCCAGACTCTGCGCTATTGTCAAAACCTTCCCATTCTGGGCCAAGTCTCTCCATGAAAAAATGTGTTGCTTCTAACAAATTAGCATTATTTCCAACCAGGCATTGAGAATAATTCTTTTTACTAACCAGCAAGATATGATCTTCTGCATAAGGATTGATATTGGCAATTACATAATATTCCTCTCCGTCCAACTCCACAATAAAAAGTATTTGATGGGAAAGCTTGGTGCATAAAATACAATCTTCTGTGCTTTCAGTGCCATGGAGACCTCTTACGTCTTTAGGCGCCTCAGGTAATACTGGTAAATCGCTGCTTACTGCTAAAACTTTTTCTTCTGCCCTAGCTTTTCTTACATATTCCAATCTAGGAAGTACAGCTATCAATTCTGCGCTGGCGCCATTTGAAAGCTCGAAAGGCGTCCTCTCTATCTTAAGCTCATAGTTAATAACTGGCGTGCCATCTATCCATCTGGCATTCTTAACCCTTTCTAAACCTTCTTCGATCTTCTCAGCAAGCGACATGTCATCTCTTAAATTATATCTGTCGATCGGCAGGATAGACTCTATGAGACTGTAAAGAGTGTAATATTCTTCCTCGGGTAGCTTATTATTTACTGCTTGAATATTAGCTGCTTCTCTTACTGAAAAATAAGACAACTCCTCTGGCAGATTATCTGCCAGGCTAATCAGCGTATCGTGTAAATATGACGATACAGGACCAGAGCCTGCGAAATCAATAAATGCCTGCTTAACTACTGTCGGTTTCCCTTTAAAACTTGCTTCCATCTTAATCATTATTTCTTGACGCATTTTTGCTTCTAACTCTATATCCATAAATGTATTCCAGTCAATTTCTCTAAGCTCCTGCAAGGTATAGCGCTCTCCAACTGTTTTTGCTACTTTATCTCCTTTGGCCTTACTCTTTGGATCATAACCAATAGGCACTTCTATCCGTACATGACCTGAAGGAAAATCCTCATCCTGTAACCCCTCATGGAATACATCTGCTATTATTGCCTCAGTAGCTTTTATTTCTTTATCCCAAATAACCTTGTGCACTATGCTTTTTTCTGCCTGTAACTTCATGGCCGTTGTGTCAACAATATAACTGTACTCAGCTTTTATTAATCCTACTGTATTATGTACAACACTATTCACAATACTGCTTCCTGGCCAGAGTATTGTGTGGCCACTCACTATAGCATTCTTAATATACACTCCCTCCACTGTAGTGCCTTCACGGACTTCGTCAGCTGTAAGCACCACCTCGCGCCCTGTTGGCGTCTGGAAACGAACCAATGCGCCTTTTTCTAATCCAAGGCCATGCATCATCCTTAATTCTTCTGCTCGCAATTTTTCTGTTAGAACTGCTTTTCTATGGTTAAGCTCTCCTGAACTTTCAACAGTTGCAATCTCTCCACTTAGGTCTGCTAACAGGTCTAATCGTTCATTCAAAATGTCACGCGCCCCACGGAATGTCACCCATTGCGCGCCCTCTCCTAAGTCAATTGACCCTACCACTGGAGCTCCTTCTTTAGGAAAGATTCTAGGATTATCCCTATTGAGTAAATAGTACTCTATTACCTCATAGCCAAATTCTCCGAGCTCTCCATCTACAGCCTTTGCCCCAAGTTTCTCTCTTATATGAAGAGGAAGTTTTGAGCCAAGCTTTATTGCATGCTGTCGTAATATATCTTGTCTATTCTCTTGTGGCAAGTTGCGAAACTCATTCTCTATATCTAATCCCTTTAATCCTTCAATTAAAGCTACAAGTGGCTGGACAAAATGTGGGTCAAAGTCGCGTGCTTTGCCTTCCTTTTCAAGATCGCTTCCTTTTTCTACCTCTTTAAAAACACCTCTCATCTTCCAGTACTCTAATAAACTAAACCACATCTCATTATCTATTGAAAACGACCCAAAGTCATATGCTACTGTGCCTTCGTGTGATAATAGAGTCTCAAGTTGTGCCAATTTTGCCTTGGCCTCTTCAAGGTTCTTTTCTAATCCTAACTTTACCAAAAGCATTGCAGGGTCTTCTCCGTCTCTATTCAATACCTTTGGCAATTGGTCAATACGCACATAACGTACATTGTCTCCTATCTTTATAGGTTTGGCAAATCTCTTGTTACCATAAAAGTCTACAATCGCTCCGTCATTAGTCACTGCTGCTGTTCCAAAGTCGTGTATTTCTTTAGGATTTATATCGCTTCGGTTCATCGCCACAAGGAATTTTGTAAATGGCGCATCTGTCCGCTTTAATGCATTGTGTGGAACTGTCCCAGCTATCATTTGGCTTGTCCAGAAAACATCCACCCTTGTGCCTGGATTTGTAGTGGCAAAATGACTGCTATTAAGCACAACATCATTTATTAATTCTGTATCCATGAGGTCTCCGCTTCGCGTCTTAATGCTCCCAGCCATCTTTTGTCTGCCACGAGCATTCCCAAGCCCTTGAGTCAGTGGACTGAACCGCGATGCCATCCCAGCATCCGCAAACATACCTATTTTAACTTTACCATCACGCACTTCTGCGCGTAGTTCTCCAAGACCTCTTCTATCATATAATTGTTCTGCCTGTCGCCACATCTCGCCAACACCAATTACTTGCCCAGCTGTTGTAGCTGTCCCAATCGCAACTGATAAAACTATGACATCTCTGTCATTTACCGTCTTTACTCCTTTAAAGAGCTGATTAAAGGACCTTTGCTTATATTCTGCTTCATCTTCTGTAGATGAGCCGATAATATAGACATCATAACCAGCAAATGGTTTGTCAGGATCTAAGAGAGAATGCATTAACTCAATGTTCCTGCGGCGAGTAGCAACTTTCTGGGTAAATACGGAGAGTTTTTGTTTGATGGAAAACGCTGTATGGCGGGCAGCTATTTCACGAACAATGAATCCAATGGTATGATACCATAACCAACTAAAGATAGTCTGTAGTGTCAGTGGAGGCGCATGCGATGGATCTGCTCTCCAATGCGATAGTTCTTCTGCCACAACTGAGATATCTACTGCATACGCTGGGTGAATTATAATTTCATTACCACGCCGTACGCCCGCCTGGAATAGGCCTAACTCATCTTTTGATGTTGCTAGCCGAACTTTGTTATTAGAATCATTGCTCCATTCTGTCTTTAATGCGCTATCTGAATTAAGTACAGCTTGAACTGTCTCTTCTAAAACTTCATCTGCCCCTTCTATCTCTACTACCTTCTTGCGCTTCCATATCTTTGCCGCCTCTACAATGCCCCACACTATAACTCCAACTCCAAAGCCTAATGTACCAATCCAACCTATATTAAACACTATATCTATTAACATAGGCAACTCTCCTGCTACTCCCTCTAAATACACCTTCATCCCGACTGCCATGCCTGACAATACTAGCAGTAATGCCCCTAATCGCGCCTGAAATGCTGGTGAATGTGGCTGGACAGATGGAGGAGGCGCGGAGGAGGTTGTCCGCATGAACTGGTTGTTTCGTCGCACGCGTAATAGTGTCCATGCGCCAAGCGCCAAGAGTCCTAAACTCACCAATAAAATAGCACCCCAGTGAGGCTGAGAGATAAGTTGCGTGGCAGGATAACCAAGTTGTCGATAGCCCTCCATAGCGCTACTCGCGCCGTTATAGAGATCATTTGAATACCTTGTTTGTCGATAGGCCTCATATACCAACGTAGAAATGACCAATACTGGAATTAATAAAATCGAATACATAAGAGTAACCTGCTGCCAAATAAAAAACCACATCTTCTTCAATGCAGGCATACCCGGTTGAACTCCGCGCGAAGTTGTCCTTGCCCAGAATGAATCAAGGCCTCCTAGATGTTGTCGTAGTGTCAAAATAGCCGAAGGGATCATCGATAGATAGTATAATGGCATAAGAAACGAAAGAAGCAAAAGATGAATACGCATATAGCGCAATGGCCCCACTTTCGCAATACCAAATAATAACCTGCCTTCACGAACTGTTCTAATTTTATTTTCGATGAATGCCACAAGTGCTTTGTTATCTTTGGCGCGCGCTTTTTTAAGTTCGTTTTCCAGATTCTTGATTGCCTTCTCAACAAGCGTTTCATCATCAGGATTTGAGCCAATGCGACTGCTGTATATCGCCAGTAATATCACAAAGATAGACGGAACAAGCAATAGTACAAAACCTGTCATCGTATCTGGGATAAACCAGAATAACTCAGGGATAAGTGTATTTATCAAATCCGTGCCAGGTATTGATAGCTTTGTGAGAATTGGAGAATAATAAGAAACCCCATACAAAATGGTCGATAAGAAAAAAAAGGTTGTCATGAACGCTGATGGAGTCCCTGAGATGATAGTGAAAATATGATAGAAATTAAAAACTCCTCCATACTGACTAAGGAGATTTTCTCGATCTTCGAGTTTGAGCTTACCTGTCCTAAAGGCATATTGATAGTACACCCATCCAATGAATCGTCCTACTAATGCTCCGACCACAAATCCAACTACCGCCCCTGCGATACCTAAAGGGATGTATTCACGAGAAGCAAATAAGGCCCCAAATATTCCCATCCCAATAAATGAACCTATATACATGCCAAAATCAGCAGGATATTTTAGAAGTTTAGCAAACGGTGCCATAGAAATCCATCGCGAACGCTGATAGACCCACGGGGAGTTCCACGGCGGAGAAATTTCTGGTAATCCGCCCTCATAAGTTTCGCTGGCAAATTCGTCAAACATTTGCACTCTAAGGCCCCAACGTCGCAGTTTAGAACCTAAATCAGCATCTTCAATTACATCATATTGGTCATGAGAAAACATCGGACGGAGATTATTGAACTGGGACAATACAAGCTTAGTATTGCGCACGCTATGCTCACTTATGGGTAATTCAGATACTTTTTCTCTAATAGACAAAAGCGCTGTTTGCAATTCTCCTCGTTTAGTGCCTTTTTCTCGAAAATGTTTTGCAAGAAAGTTGTTAGTGGTTCCATCAATAGGGAATGGAGAATTCTTGTTAATTAAGTGGTTTTCTACAAAATTTGACCTCGGCCTGAGCATCTGAATTAACCATTGCGCAGTCGCAAATCCAATAGGAGAAGCAATAAAAAATCCAATTATTATCCATACAACGCCCAATGGAGCCATCAACC
Organism: Candidatus Omnitrophota bacterium; assembly: GCA_003485765.1. GTDB lineage: Bacteria > Omnitrophota > Gorgyraeia > Gorgyraeales > Gorgyraeaceae > UBA10183. Next base: position 135,144 of record DNHS01000051.1, read on the forward strand.
AACCAATAAGCACGCCAAACATTAACCCAAATGGAAAACTTATTTCAGCTCGATGCGAGACTAATCCCCGCTTGATAAGAGACCATGATCTGTAGTCCATAGGATAAACAGATGACATTGCATCTGTTCCCTCATAAGGCATCAGAGACAATATACCTTGGAGAATCGCTGGAATACTTTGTGCCTCAAACTCGCTCTGTACGAAGGTAGCTTCGTCAGGATAGATATCATTAAAACTCTGCCTTATCTGATCTATGCTTGAATTACCACTATAACCTGACAAAAGTTTAGTATAATCGCGATATTGTTCAGCAAGATGGCGCGGAAGATCAAATTGGATCCCTGCGCGAATTGCTTCTTTATACAATTCAGGGTTTTCTTTTCTGATATGGTCTGGCCGTAGCCGATCATAATCAACAACTCCTGACTCAGTCTGCATATACTGCCATAACATACCTATAAGCTTCATGCGACGCTGAAAAGTAATTGAAACAATCCACGGCTGTGTAACATTTGGATCGTCCTCTATATCAAAAATTTCATAGATATCAACAACATCATCACCCTTCAAATTATGGTCTGCAAATGCATCCATAGCATTAGTAGCTGTTGTCTTCGTATTCGGCTTTTCTGCAAGTCCAGGCTGATTACTACCCAAGCCCTCGCTAATGACACCTGGCGTTGTATATACATGCAGGTTGCTAGGGGCCCTTCCTTCACGTACTCTCTTAGCCCATTCAGCTGCAATTTTAGCTTCTGGATCTCCAGCTACTGGTAAGGCCATCATGTGTGGATATTGATTCTTTGGTTCTCTTTGCCCAGATGAATTTATATTATCTACTGCTCCGTCAATTACTTCTAATTCAGTATATGCTGGCTTTATGATTCCAATATTCAGAAATAGTTTTTTATATTTTTTAAGATATTCAATATCTTCTGGAGTCAACGTAGAAAGTATATCCCTATTAAATATTCCTGTCCTAGTTGTTGAATCATGTGTTATCCCAGCCTGAACCAATCGTTCCATCGTAAGTGAAGGCATAGCATCTAGCAGGTCTTTTCTTGGTAAGATTGTAAAATACACCAAAAAGTAAATATCAGTTTCTATCTTCAGGCGATTTAGCGCCTTTTCACTCGGCAATGAGATCTTGGAATCTTGCCATTGGAGTCTTGCAATTCGCTCATCATCATTGAGCTTATCAAGAATCATTAGTTCTGTATCTTCAATATTTATCTGTCCCAAACGCTCTCGCACCATAGCCCATGGGATCCCTCTTATGATATCATCCCACACAACACGCGCTCTGCCTCCAGGCTGCCCAGAAATTCGTTTGGCATAATCAGGAACTAAGCCACTTACAAATAAGTAGATCTTCTGAAGTAATGTGAGAAATAAATAACCATAAGACAACACACCTGCAAATCTCATCAGGAAGAACGGTCCTGATATTAATTCACCACTCAGTGGTTTTACCCCAATGTCAAACAATCCTATGCCTATAGACAAACTCAGAAGTATAGAGAATATAGCTACAGTTACTAATAATCCTCCTAATCTATCTCGGATTGGCTGTAGCGCTGTATTATCTCCGAGGAACTTGTTAACTCGAACTCTCCTTTTCACTACCTCAGTTCTATCATTATGAGCTTTATCAAACGCTCTATCCATAGAAAGTCCTTCGCGGTAGTGTTTGACCTCAGCGTAGTAAAGAACACGCTTTATCTCTAATAATGTACGCTTCACATCCAAGAGTATGGGTTCTATATCTCCCCCATCTAGCGTTTCGTGCACAACAGTATTCTCATTGAGCCTGCTGCTAGATGGTAAGACGCCTGTCCATTTTGGCGCATCCGCTTCGACGAAAGCATCGCTAACAATTCGCAACGAACCGCTCATATTTCCCGCACGCTCCAGAAGATTTCTCTTCCAGATATAGAACGTTCGCATCTTACTCGTCTTACTGTTTTGTACGCGCTGAATTTCCTGCAGAACAGCCTCAGCTTCCAACCTAGCCATTTCAAGTGTCTGTATGAGATTTTTAAATACTACTTCATTCCGTGGATATCTACCTGGTTCAGGAAACACTGGCTCGCTAGGCACTCTATCAATGATTTGTATCGGAAGACTCTTAAAACGTGGGTCTGCAATGATGCTGTCAACAATATCAATAATGACCTGGGCGGTGTAGGCTTGTTTTTGCGCTGCAGTCCATCCTTGTGTTTTATCATTCTTGACTGAGTTGTCAAGGATAGGGCGAATCTGTTTTGTGGCTTTATCGATTTTCGCTTGAAACTCTCCTAGTATAACATGTAGCATCTCGAGATCCGTATCATCATGAAGCAATGCTGACTCTGACTCTATTGGCGTAGCAGATGTTTCTGATAGCAATGCTGGTTCATTATCCTCTCGTGAACGATTAAGTCTTCGAGCCTTCAGCTTCTTGAAAAGTCTAATTAAAACCACAATGATTGCGGTCGATATTAACGCCTTTAACACTGCCAGTCCCATTGAAATAAAGAAACCAGATATTCCATTTACATTGCCCATAATACCATAGATATCTTTATGTTGGCTAAACACTGGTTTATCAGGTGTTAAACTTCCCGTAATCCTTCCTTCGTTCTCGCTCAACCACGCTTGGTAATGAACAGCATCATCTTCAAGTTCATATAACCATACAAAACCTCCTTTGTATCCATTCTGGTATGCCATATTAAGCCAAGTAGGCGCTCCGTGTGGATCCAACTCACCAACGATCACTGGTAAATCTAAATTCAATGAGTCAACAGGAACATTTAAATCAGGATACTCAGGCCTATTGTAGTAATGAAATTGATAGATATCTAATCCGACATCTTTCCAGTATTCTACAAGGGTCTGACGGTTCAATGCGCCAAGAGTAACTTTTGATCCGGGAGCAGCCTCGTGAATGATTCGATTGAGTTCTGTAATAAAGGAGATGAGTTTTCCGCTAGGTATTTTATTTGGCGCCACAGCTTCGGCTAATTCAGGCTCATTCATTCCTTCCCATGCATAAATAGTAGGATCATTGCCATATCGCTTAAGAAAAGGAATAATGGCATTTTCAAAAAAGGCCCTTTGATGAACTGGATCTGTGATAAATTCAGGATGCTCGCCAATTTTCATGCCTCCCTCGCTGGATGCGCCATCAGCCATCAGATAATCATTTATAACAGGGATTAATTTGATATTATGTGCGCGAGCTACTTCCATCAGAACATCCATATCTTGATACACATAATCATCAAACCCAGTAACTAACCCTTGTTCGTCATACACTAATCCTCCCCGGAAATCACCAAAGAGAAAAACTCTGACGTTTTTGATATTGTTTGCTTCTAAATAATCAAAGGCATACTCAAGCGCCAAGCGTCCATCATTGGAACTAAAACCATCATGAACACCAATGCCATTAGGATTATTCTGCCATATCCCTAAACCATGGCCATACCAACTATACCCTGCAATCGTAAATGGCAGATTTGCGCCAGAATTAGCCACAAATTCGCTTAAATCATAAGGAGACTCTTCTGTTGGATATACAAAGTTCACCTGCTCTTCATATATTGCTCTATAGGCTGCAGTCTTGGCAAGCACAAGAGTTTTTTGTTCAATCAACTCTTGTTGAACTCGCGCCCAGGATTCTAATGCAATTAAATATTTACTTCTGGCTACACTCAAGGCAACAGTGTCATTAGTCAACTGTTTTCGGGCCTCAATCGCTCTAATGACAGACTCCATAATCTTATCCTGATGATTTCCTTTGGTATAGGCAATCAATGCCTCTTGCGCTGCATCAAGAACTCTTTTAGCCTCAATAATCTTCTGTGGATCTGTATATTGTAGATCAGCGTAATTACCAGCTTGGAGGTTGTTATACTCACTAGTTTTTGCTTGAGCAAAGGCGTCTCGTACCTGCGTCTTTACTGCAACAATATCCGCGTCCAGTTGTGCGCGTTTATCAAAATTCATCGCTGCTGGATTAATCCCGCCACCCCATAATCTCCACCACGCATCATATTTCTCAGTAACTGCTGAAATGCCCTTGCTTTCTGCTGCATTTCTCTCTGATTGAATATTAGTCTCTATGGACTGCACGCCATTCGCCAGTGCCATGTCTAGTTCTATCTGCGCGTTTGTCATGTTAGACCACAAAACCAGTAGTTCTGGATCATTAAGATTTACCAGCTCTGCTTCTATATCGCTTTCTAGAGAAACAACAACAGCCTTATCTGCCTCTACAGTCTGACTAAGCCTTTCGAAATTACCTAAGGCAATGTCTACAGACTTCTTTAAATCCGAAATGGTCTTCTCTAAGTTTAGATATTTCTGAATATCCTGTGAGATCCAACTTATTAGATTTTCAGGAACATCGCGAAATTGTGATTTTAATGCCTGAACTAAACTACTTAAAACCCCCTCTTCTCTCTCGTTAATATCACTGATAACTATGGTTCGTTTATTAATCTCAACTCTTTTATCTTGCAATGCCAAATTGAGTTGGTCAAGATTCTCTTGAGCAAGAGCCCGTTGGTGTACCAAATTATTATAATAATTATTCAAAGCAGGGTCTGGCGTCCCAATAGCTAAATAGGGCTTTAGTTGTCCAATCTGCAAATCCAAAGAAACAGTCCACATAGCTACTGCATCTCGCTTAGAAATAATTTCCTGGTAATCCTTATTTAGCTGCTGCAACCAGACCTGGGATTCAAACGCCTTGCTGTCTAATGAAGGTTCCTGTTGCCCTTGACCTTCGAACAGTGGCGCGGCCAATTGTCCAGTTGTACCGCCTACTGCTTGCCCTTGACCTTCGAACAGTGGCACTAGCGAGGCCAATTGTCTAGTTGTACCACTTCCTGTTCCGATATTAATATCATGAGCAGGATCGCCTGTCATGTATTCAGGATTCATAAACGCGCCTACCCATTGTTTAGTTGTACCGCTGCTCGTTACAAATACCTCTTTCGATCCTGCGCGAGAAATATAGGTAATCATAGGATCATTGCGATTACTTGCCGCATTAGCATAAAACTTATACTCATAACTAAAAGGTACTAAGACAGGGATATAATTTGTACCAAAGACAAGAAAACGGCCATTCGACAAGGTAAAATACTCATAACTAACTGTCTGGATTCCTTTAATATCGTTCGTTGGGATCCCGGTAACTTGTTCAAGGGAAACTTGTTCTTCGCTGAACTGACCTAGCCACTCTTCCCTTGCCCATAGCTCATTTCCATATGTCACGTAAATTGTTCTCAAATCGCTCCCAATCTGAAATACTTCTTTGATTATCTTATAACTGACAATATTTTTCCCTAAACCATCCTGAACTACGTAGGTTAGCGTAGTTAATTGCGCAACCCCATTGATATATGGAGTTATCCGGATGAGCACAACACGACTACCATCCTCATGTACTACTTTGAGTTCGTAAGCATATGTCTCAATAATGTTAGCCGGATTATTCAACTCTGCCAGAGCTCCGGCATCGGTAATAGCCATGCCATGAGGAAGGGCTATCTTACGAGCCGCATCTTCTGCGTTTTTTGGCGTAACAAGCCAGTTACCGTCTAAGTCATGGACAAATGTTGTTCCTTTTTCATCACGATAGATCGTCCTCTTATCGACGCCCTCTTTGCCCCATGTGGCTTTTGGGCCTGCTGTTACTTCAATGCTTACCAAACCTTCACTGCCAACTCTTACTGAAGAAGCATATTTTTCTACAATATTGCCTAAATCCTTCAGCTGGTCTAAAGCACCTGCATCTGTTATTTTTATAGTCAGCGCTACTTTATGGGTTGCCTCAACTGCGTTTTTTGGCGTAACGAGCCAGTTGCCATTTATATCATGCGTATATATGGTTTCTGCAACAGGATCTAAGTAGTATTCGGCAGTATTTGTTGTTCCTTTCAAAGTTTTGGTAACCAGCACAAACCCAGAATTTGTAATGTCTCCATAAGTAAGTTCATAGATCTCTACGCCCGAATTTCCTGCAGCTATAAGCGCATTCTTGATATTAGTAATCTCGCTTATTGCTTTCTCTAAATCAGTCGCAGTTGCGCCAAATATCGTTGTAAGCTGCGTATCAGTAAAATGATATTCCTTTGAAGCAAATAATGTTCCTTTAGGCGTCACATATAAGATATTGCCTTTAACGAAATACGTTGTCTCTGTTACAGGATCAAGGAAATACCTGGTTACCTCAACTTTAGTGCTTGCATCTGTAACAATTACTCTTAAAAGCTCTCCATCTGTTGGTTTATAATCCAAGCTGTATACAGCGACAAACAGCCCATCTCGTAAGAATTTAGCTATATTCGTAATTTTTGACGGATCAATATCGCCCGCAAACTGATACTCTCTGAAAGGACGAAGGCTGTGATGCGTCTTAGAATTGGTAAGGTATATATGCGTAACACCCAAATCATCTAATTCAAATGTATAAGAAGTGCCGGTGGCATCCTGATAATTTGTAACAGGGGTATAACCAGTATATCCTATACCTTCTACATACGGCAGAATAATATCTTTACCAGTAATATCTTGGTCAAAATCGTTAGGTATTAGCGCTGGATTAGCTGTCCAGAAATCTGGGTTGTTTACAAAATAGCTGTCAGGGATGCTAAATTGTACGCGCCCGATAACTTCACGCAAAATTTCGCCTGCCTGGCCTTTATAAAGGCTTGAACGAGTAATATCTGATTCAGTAACTGGGGTTAACCCTCCTTTTTCTTTTCCATATGTGATGCGGAATGCCCGGCCTTCTTCTGCGTCTTTCTCAACATCGCTAACCTCGCTTGCAACAAATTCAGGCGTAATACTTTGCCCCGGCGCAGTAAATCCCTGACGATAGACAAGCTTCAGTGACGCCCTTGATGCTCCCTCTTTTGTTATATACACATGCACAACATCTGATAATAGTGTGCCATCTGCTGATTTGTCTCCAATAATCGCTGAAGAAAACGCGCCTGTTACTTCATCTCCAAAGTGCTTACCTCTTGCATCAGCCCAATATAAAAATGTCCATACGCCGTTCTTTACAATGAAGATCTCATCTTTCACCCATGCTGGAGAAGAAACATCATCATCATTACCAGGAATACCGTCAAGGCCGTCACTAATAGTAACTGCAATGAACCGCCTCACTCTGACTTTTGTTCCGTCGTCAGCAATAGTGTCAAAATCACGAACAAGAGTCGCAACCCTGCCTCCTGCAGTCTCTGTAACTTCCCACGTAAAATACTGCCCTGCTTCGTTGGTTCCTTCTGCATACTTAGCGCCTGTAGGTGAGCTATACACTGTACCTGCAAATCCACCCTCTACGTAGACTGGTATAAGATATGTTATATCGTCTATATCTGGGCCATCAATCGTTGCAACAAGATTTGCATATGGCGTCTGATTGCCTACACGGTATCTTAAATCCCAGACCTCCCAGAATCCATTTCCTTCCCGTATTTCAAATACCGTATTCTGAGCCTGAAATTGCATGCCAGAAGATAATTGCACAGCTGGCCCGGCAGAGCTCGCCTCTGGTGTTCCAAGGCTTGCGCGAACCGAGTTAATTACGCCGTTGAGGTCAAGCCATCGTTGCTTAAACTCAGCATCATCAGGATAGACGCCTGAGTTGCCTGAGAGAAGAATCGGATTAAGTGTCAATTCAGACAACATAGCTCTTTCAAAACGATCAAGCTTGACAGAGCTGGCATCTGGCTGTCCAACTTCAACACCTGGCGGTTGAACTCCAACACTAATTGGCGGTTCAACTACAGCCTGCGGCAATGGCTGTTGCGCCACAATTGTTTTAAACTGTCCTGCTGTCATGTCTGTAAAATTCGTAGGATAACCAGGAGGCAAGGCAAAGATTTGAACAATTTCATCATTCCAGCTATATCGGCCTTGGCGGACCATAAAATAAGCGCTATCCGAATTCGTTGCAAACCAATATTCCCAACTTGCATCTACAAATTTTCCATTGAATTTCTGCCATAACACTTGACTGCCAGCTAAATATTCTAAGCCATTGTTTCCTACATCAGTTACTGGCTCAACCGGCAGTGGCGTAGTATCTCCAACTTGCAAACCAATGCCAATAGGTCGCCTGACAACACGAATCTCTGGCGTCGTCTGCCTAAGAACCTGAATAAATTGCGTCCCGTTTATAGCGCTAAAAATATGCCCGACATCAGCTTCCAACTTATAGATTCTAATATCTGCATCTGGATTATGCCTCTCTTGTTGCGCAAGATAATAAACTGAACCGTCATTTGAAACTTCAAACCAGTAACGATAACCAGCATCTACATATTCCACCTGGCCATAGAGAGTCTGTCTATATACCTGGCTATCTACTACAAACCCATCAGGCCCTGGTTCTAATGGCAGAGGATCTCCTCCTATGACAGGCCCTGTTGGTTCAGTTCCAACGGATAAAGATACGTCAGGAAGAATCACAGGAGGAACAGTAGCTTGTTGTGGCGTCTTAGGGGCTATAACTGGGGCTTTAAGCCTTACATGGCCTGTTGCTTGGCCTGTTGTTGTAGAATTGTCTGGATCAGCTCCGACTTTTATTCCTACAGGGTTATGGTTAGCGGTAAAGATTTCTGCGCCGTCTTTTGTCTTAAATCCGTCTAATGTAAGGCCGGTTACGACAAAGCCACCATTTATTATATTAACTCTAACTGCTGCGCTCTCGGTCCCGTCAGCAGCTACGAGAGTTACCCAGAATGTGCCCTCTTTTAGGATTTTTTCAAATTCAAGTCTTACGATAGTGTTTAAAGTATCAAGATTTTTAAAATCTGACGGCAATCCAACTTGGTTAAAAGGTATGACACCTGATCTCTGTGCGCTGCCATCACCAAAATTCAAGTCAGTAGTTGTCCTATCAGTTATAATCAAGTTTTTAAGCGTTACGCTGGCTGTTGCCGTTCCATCTACTGTTTCTCCTAGATTATTTGTAAATTGTTTATTCCCTGGTATAGCATTTTTCATAGCGCCGATAATTATTCCTACAGGCTGATAGGCCGCGGTAAAGATTCTTCCGTCTTCTGTCATAAATTTATCTAATGTAAGGCCATTTACGGTCATGCCGTATGGGCTTACATTAACGCTAACTGCTTTGCTCTCGGTCCCGTCAGCAGCTACAAGAGTTACATAGGTTGTGCCCTCTGTTATGCCTTCTTTGTTAAATTCAAGCCATACGATAGTGTTTAAAGGATTGCGCTCTGTTAAATTTTGTGGGTTACGGCTTGCGTCAAAATATATGATATCTGACCGGGCTGTGCTGCCAGGAGTAGGAGTAGGTTCAGGTGCGCTAATAGGGGCTTTTACTATTGTTTGTTTAATAATCCTTATGGTGTTGGAGTTCGCAGGATAACCTTCAAAAAAACCAGCTATAATAAGTTCATCCATTACCATGTCGCTTTTAGGAAAAAATGGGTTGTCGTTGTCTTTACTGATTTGAATTAAGGATACAGGAATCTTTATTTGTACTGTTTGGCCAGCCGCATATACTTTATCCTTCGCAGGATTATAAAACCCGGTTCTTACATCTGGATCGAGCGCTGTATTATTGAAAGCTACAGCGAATGGCATTTCTTTTAAGAATTGAACTTCAAGCACCAGAAAGTCACCAGGCTGCAGTGTTGTTGAATCGTATTCAAATGGAATATGCAATGAGTTAGCTAAGTCAACCTTTGGTGTTATTCCATCCACAGTAATTGGAGGCGTTGTAGGCGCTGGTGGTTGGACAATATCAGTTGCTGGAGTAGTAACAGGAGGAACAGTAGCTGATTGCAGCGTCAGAGAGGTTATAACTGGAGTATTAAGCGTTATATGGCCTGTTGCTTGGCCTGTTGTAGGATTTTCTGGATCAGCGCCGACTCTTATTCCTACAATCTGATTGTTATTGGTAAAGATTCCTGTGCCGTCTAGTGTCTTAAATCTGTCTAATGTAAGGTTGTTTACTTCCAGGCCGTCATTTTTTACATTAACGCTAACTGCTCTGCTCTCGGTCCCATCAGCAGCTACAAGAGTTACATAGATTGTGCCCTCTGCTAGGACTTGGCCAAATTCAAGCTTTACGATAGTATTTGCAATATCAAGACTTGTAAAATCTGACGGCAATCCAACTGGGTCAAAAGGTATAACTCCTGATCGGTATGAACTGCCAGTAGTGCCAAAATTCAAATCAGTAGTTGTCGGCTTAGTAGTTATAGTTGGATTTTTAAGCGTTACACTGGCTGTTGCCGTTCCATTTACTGTGTTTCCTTGGTTATCTGTAAATCGTTGCTCTGGTCCCGCGCCTTCCATAGCGCCGATAATTATTCCTACAGGCTGATAGGTCGCGGTAAAGATTCCTGTGCCGTCTAGTGTCATAAATTTATCTAATGTAAGGCCGTTTACTTCCAGGCCATATTGACTTACATTAACGCTAACTGCTCTGCTCTCGGTCCCGTCAGCAGCTACGAGAGTTACATAGGTTGTGCCCTCTGTTATGCCTTCTGCTAGGACGACTTGATCAAATTCAAGCTTTACGATAGTATTTACAATATCAAGACTTGTAAAATCTGACGGCAATCCAACTGGGTCAAAAGGTATGACTTCTGACCGGTCTGTTGTGCCCACAACAGGAACTTCAGGTGCGCTGGGAGCGCCGCTTACTATTGTTTGGCTATTAATCTGTATTGCGTCATGCGGAAAACCTTCAAAGCTAGCTATAATAAGCTCATCCATTGTTTTGTTGCTGCTAAAAAATAGTGCAGGGTCCGTTCTGCTGACTTTAAATGCGGATAATGGGATCTCTATTTGTACTGTTTGGCCAGCCGTGTATACTTTATTCAGCGCAGGATTATAAAACCCGGTTCTAGTATTAGTTGCTATATTATTGAAAGCTACAGCGAATGGGCTATCTTTTAAGAATGTAACATTAAGCACCAGAACGTCATCAGGCTTCAGTTCTACTGGGTTGCCGTTTGCGTCAAGTTTAATATGCTGTGAGTTCTCTAAGTCAATCTTTGGTGTTGTTCCATCCACAGTAATTGGAGGCGTTGTAGGCGCTGGTGGTTGGACAATATCAGTTGCTGGAGTAGTAACAGGAGGAACCATTGAAGCATGGCCAGGAGGTCTAGAATACCTTATTTCAGCTGCCTCTGGATTCATAAGGTTTAAAATCTGAGCTGCCTGCGTTGGCTGCTGTTGTGACATCTTGTACAATAGTTTGCTAGCTTGTTCAGGGGCTAGTGTAGCTATCCAATCTGCCTTTGGTTTTAATAACGCAAGTTCAAAGGTTGGCTGAAGCCCGCCAAACGCATGGTAAATAGCATTTGCAAAATCACTTTTTACAGCGCCTTCAACAAGCGTATTTCCTATATCAGTAATAGATGTTATAACCGGGGTTATAATAGGTTTAGAGAAAATCTGCTGCTCAATCATAGGCAAGGTAGTCTGGCCCAATTGGCTCACTGTCCCTGTTATGAATATATAAGAGATGGTGGATTTTATTGAGCTGAATGTAAGAGAACTATTTATTGCGGAAAAAACAGTTTCTAAAACATATACCATGGCTTCTGGATCAAAAATAGAACGGCCATGAAGTTTACCTAGGCCTTTATAGATAGTTCTAAAGGTCCAGATTTCGAAAACCGGGATGCTGTAAATTATAGCCTCTGTCCATAAAACTATAGACTTGGGTAATGGCGGCGCCCTTACCTGGATATCAGTCTTTGTTCCTTCTGTTACAGGCGCCTCTCTAAGCAATGTAATCAGTAACGCTTGCTGTATTTTTGAATAGAAATGGAGACGCTCTGTAATAGCTTTGATATTATCGCTAGTAAGTTTGGTGGATTTAGAAGCTTTTATTTTTTCTAGATAGCTTGCTAATGTGGCAAACTCTGAAATCTTCTTATGATCTATGCCATCTATTTTTGGCAAGTCCGAGAGTTTATGATCCAAGCCTTCTTCTTCAAGCTGTCTTGCCCTCTGGGGTACTATTGACCAAGCATTTAATATAATATTGGTTAAAAGCCTGTCTAATATAATTTCAAATGTGAAGCTAAAGAGTGGAGCGCCAAAAATGGGTATCCCGGCAAATGCTGAAACTGCAGTAATACCTCCAATACCTATTATTGGCAAAATTATCAGGATAACTGGCGCGATAAATGGCGCAATAAAACCAGTTATCTGGGATATGATTGCAAATTTGAGCGAGAATTTAATCAGCTCAAACCCAATTACTCCTACATTATCCCATAAATTTCTCATGTATATAACTACAGGATTTGTACTGCCATCAATCCACCACCAAAACCGCTCTTTTATGTCATCTGGCCTTTCTAAAGTAGCTACGCCTTTAATTACTCTTGTTACGTCATCCTTTGTAAGCAAACCTAGGCGATTCTGTCTAAACCAGCGGTATTTCACATATGGTGAAATCGGTTGCCAGATAAAGTTTTTTGGCATATAGAGCGGAATAGCAAGAAGAGTTTGCACCGTCTTTCCAAGCCCTTTAGTTAGTCTTTCAAGCGCTTTACCATCTCCCACCAATTCTACATCTTCATCCTTTCCGGGTTTTTTAGATTTTCTCTTTATTGCATCTATGCCCTCCCGCTCTAAAGCAAACTGGATTCTTCGAAGCGTGGAAAGACTACCCGGTTTACCAAATACATCTGATTCCTCATATCCAAGTAATTCAAATAAATATTCTTTTGCTGCATCTTCTGTATCAAAGCCTTTTGTTTCCATCAACATATTAACAATTCTTACAATAGTTTCATTTATTGAGACAACTTGGGAAGGTGTAAAGCTTGCTATGAACTTTCTAAGCGCCACGATAAACGCATAAAACGGCGTACCGATATGCGCCAATGTTTCAGCTATAAAATTATTCCAAAACCAGTATTTTAAAAATATCTTAATAGTTCTATTTTCGCTATGATAATCTGTTTCGATCTGGTTAAGATCCTCGACACCTGCCCATCGAGCCACGAGAGAATCTAAAACATTTTCGTGGAACATTTCTTGATACAGCTGCGTCCATGATTTAGATAATTTAGCTGCTTCAACTCCTTTTACCTTACCGCCTGCTCTTTTCAAACCTATCCAATCTCCTATAGCAAAACCTCCCCAAATAGCTGCAACAATAGCAGATGGTATCAAGCCAAATGGTAAATAAATTAATATGCCTATTACAACCAAAGTTTGTATGGCTGTCCCCAGAGGCGCGCTGGCCCGGCCAGTAGCAACTAGTTCTAACTGTGCGGATGGTAGCTCCTTTTGTACTGAAAGCATCTCTTGAACTGAAACTGGCCTCTTTTGCTCTATTTTTTTTTGCTTCCTACGTTCGTCTCGTTCAGCGGCCCAAAGACCAATGCGAAAAACTCCGCCAAAAATCAGAACGCCGAGAAAAAAGAACGTAAGGAGTAGGTCTGGTACCAGTTGGAATAAGGGTACCATAATTAGGTCTACGGCGTTCACATTAGCACTGATAGCTTCCGTGAATCCCAACCACTGGTAGAGGACGAAAGGATTTGTAATCTGCAGATAGTTATTTCCGAAAATCTGCCAAGAGACTGGGAGCAAGTTAGGAATTTTCGCGAAGACATTGGCAGCAAAAATTCCTGCTAAAACCAAGAAAAAGCCTTCTAATACCTTTCTCAGCATTCGTCGCCATCCATACCGCCAGATACCCACTTCAGACATGTGGATCCCAATTAAGTGACTAAGTGCCACGAGCGACAACACCATCAGGCTGCTCAAAATGAAACCCAACCCAAAGTCGGACTGCAAATGTAGGTTATTTACGAGAGCTACGCCAGAGAGGAAGGGCAAGGGATATACGAGACCTTGAATCTCCTCAAAGAATCTATCGCCAATACCCACCGTCAATGGTAGGAGGTAGCTTGATAGCAAGACACCTGTTAGATGGAGCAATACGAAAGGAAGACTCCATAATAATCCTTTCGTCAAGAGATACCGCCAATAGGATATCGGCACATTGCTAGTTCTGGTTTCTGGTTCAATCATAGCTGGCGCTGCTACTTTTACAGATGGAATTCTAGCTGTTAAAGTAGGCGTTTCTACATGTAAATCTGCTCCAGTACTAACTATTTGTTCATGCAATTTTCTTTCTGCAGGTTGAGCAAGAACTAGCTCGGCAGCAGCAATGGGCGGAGCAGGAATTTCATCAGTTAAAGGAACGGCAGCAGTAGCTGCTTCGGAACTTACCCCCTCACCCTTTCCTCTCCCCTTTGGGGAGAGGATTAAGGGGAGGGGTGGTGTAATATCTACATAAACTTGGCTTGCAAGTATTTCATCTCCAGAAACCACAGCAGTAAGCGTTGGTTCGCCAAATCTTGCTTCTGCAGGGCTTCTAGAAGGAGTAGTTCTTGCAATTGGTGGATCAGAAATCGCAGTTGTTGAAACAACAGTATCATCCCAAGCAAGAAATAGCACAGGAACTTCAGTCACAGTACTAACAGAAACTTCTAAAGCAGTAACAGGTAATGGCACAATTACATCTCTTGATATTGCACTTTCAATTTGTCCATCATCCCATCCTGCTACAGGCATTAAAACAGGGGTTGAGCTAATACTTGCAGCCAATTTCCCAATTCGCTCCTCGGCAGTAGCAAACAGCTCACTAACTCCAGCTGGAGCTTCAGAAAAAATCACATCAGCTTGGGCTATAGATGCTTTAGATGTTGTTTCTGCGTCTACTGTATCTGTTAATGTAGTGTAAGCTAATTCTATTTCCCTCTCCGAATTAATAACAGCTACTTCTGTAGCAGCTTCAAACCCTTCATTAGCCTCAGCTAAACTAACTATTCTCCCATTATTCATCATCCCTACATATTGCCCCTCATAGCTGACAAATATATTTCCAGCTACATCTCTTTTAATCACAATATCCCCTACAAGATGCCCTCGGAATTTTTCAGGAAACATAGCTTCTATATTAGCATTAGGTATTTTTAGCCCTTTTACAGCTGCAGCTAAACCTAAAGCAACAATAAATCTATGTGATAAAAGAGGGCCTACCTCATAAGGTATTTTTAATTCCAAAAGAATACGCGAAAGTTCTTCTCTAAGGCCAGCTAGAAATAGCGGATCCGCAGCAAACCCCATCACTAGTCTCAATGTATTATTGAACCCTGATAGTAATTCAGAGAGAGGTCTCCTCTTTCCTGCTAATAAATCTCTATAATTCTCTTCATCTATCTGGGTCTTTGAATATGGGGATATAACCACATAAGAGTAATTATTGTCTTTAAGAAACTTTGTTATGCCGTTAGTATGGAACCCTCCTGCTACTAGGGCTATAGTTTTAGCCTTACGCTTCTCTATTTCAGCTATGGCGTTATTAAACAAAGCTAAGTCTCTTTTATGGGCAATCTGGTAGAAAGATTCAAGTTCTGGGAGGTTTTTATCTATTAAGTCAGGGTTAAAATCTATGAAAGAATCTATATTGTATTTTTGAAGGTTTTCTTTTAAGAAGCTTTCAAAGAAAGCTACTTTGAAGCTTTCTTCATCTTTAAGATAGTATTCTAATTCTTCATTTGAGACCTTGAGATTAAAGAAGTTTCCAAGGAACTTTATGTTTCTTAGGGATTTTGTAAGGAGTTTTTGGTTAGGGTTATCTGAGATAAGGTCTTTTATATCATAAGTGAGTTCTTCTATTTCATTAAAGAGCTTATTGGAATCAAGGGAGTTTATTTTGGTTAGATAATCTACAAATTGGGTTAAAGCAGGGTATTTATTTATATCTTCTTTTAAATGGCGCCTGGCTAATTCATCTAAATAGCTATAGAATGAGAATGGGGAAATTTTCTTATCTTTAAATAAGCTTGCTTTTATTGATAATGACTTTATCTCAGCTTTATTATCCTTATCTTTTAAGATAGATTGAAGGCTTGATAGAATCTCTTGAGACTGTTTTATAATCTTAGACTGGTCTATAGTCTTTTCAGCTTCATAGGATTCTTTAAAGATATTGATATTTTTATAATTAGATAGGCTTATGTCATTGTTTAAACTCAATAGATATTCTAAATATTTAGTTGTGTCTAATCTAGACTCTTCATATTCAATTTCCTTGGAATCTATATCTAAAAGAGCTTTTGAATATATCTTTGGCTTTAGTTTATTAAGGCTAACTTTTGTTTGATTAGTAAAAGTTAAGGCATCCTGGTTAAACGTCATTATCTTATTAAATCCTATGATATTCTGGAAGTAAGTATCCTTATCTTCTATGCCCCAGATTGCTAAATTTGGGTATTTTGTTATAGATAGATATTCTTCTCCTGTAAGTTCCCCCGAGTTGATAAAGACTTTAGCGACTTTTTCCCGAACTTCAGTATCCGGGAAGCTTGAGACACTTGATGTATCTACTACGCCACTTGCTCCTTCTGAACATACTAAGTCTAAATTATAATTTTTAATTAGAGTTTCCAGGATGCCTGCCAGGTTAAGAGATGCTTCTGGGTTAGTGTGTAAATCCTGGATATGGATAATGGTTGCTTTGGAATTGGGTGAAGAGTAAGAATCTATTACTTTACCAAGAGTATCATTGATATATATATTAGCTATATCTTTTATATAAGAAGCTTTTAAAGCATTACTTAAATCTTTATGATATTTAGAGTCTAATGTATCTTTATTATTAGTTTTATGAGATAAAGCATCTTTTATGTTATTCAGGCTAGATTCATTCTGGGAGCTTATGGCATCATAATCTACCTTTTTATTCTTAAATAGGCTTCGAGAGACGTATTGTTTATTTGGAACCAACTGGCTTCTAAAAGAGACTTCTGTTTCACTAGAATTTTCTTTTTCCTGTGTCTTTTTAAAAATGTTTTCAGAAATAAAATTTGCTATTTTAGGGATAAAGCCAGGCGTAATACTCGACAAAGATATAGGCGAGAAATCCGTAGCCCACGATATATCATAGGCAAAAAAAGACACTATCAGAACTACTGATATTATCTTAATCCATGTTTTATTCTGCCAGTCTAACATCGGCTTTTCTCCATATCATTAACCACTTAACACTAATAAAGTCCAAGGCATGTCTCTATGCCCCAGATATATAAAAAACCAGGTCTTTTTTAAATTTGACCTGGCTTATTTTCACTGCTATCGAGGTCCCCATGGCAAATCTCCCTCTATTAAGTTTAAAATATTATAAAGACTTTTTAAATATCTATTATAAGTATACCCCATACTCCCTCCTTTGTCAATAGTTCTTATCTTTTATTTCTCCTCCAAGTTTATTACACGCCTGTAAGCGCATCTTTTAAAGCCTGACTATCTTTTGGAACATTTCTAATTACTGTAAAACCATTGAATATCTCTGCGCCTTCTAGGGCAGCATCATACTGTTTTAATGCTACGTCTCTTAAGAGCCTTATGCGCACATCTTCTTTTATTTTCAAATCTAATCCTGCTTCTGCTAAAGCCGCTTCTAAATCTTCTATGTTTGTATCAGGTCTTGCAACCACGACTAAAATAGTATTAGGTTCTTTTCTCAAGTATTGTTCCTTAAATCCATCTAGATTATTACGCACTTCTTTGCCGTCAAATAATACTATATCTAAGCGAAGAGAGCCGCCAAATGTATGTTGATTTGCTGTTCTTATAGATGTAGCAATACTTCCTTTACCTGTAATTAAATCCTGAGCTGAAGCATATGTAATTCCATCTTGTTCTACATTCTCCATAAACTTAGCAAGCTGTATAAGCGTATCGCCTAATAGCATTTCGTCATTATCCAGCGCTTTTTTGCTCAGTTCTCTAATCTTCTCGACTGTTACGCCATTAGTTGTCAGATAAGTATATAACTGAGCATAACCTTGCGCTTCATAGTAAAGCTGGGCGCTGGCATAAGCTTTAGCCAATGCTTTAAGCCTATCTGGATCAGGATGTTCTTTCTTGCTTTCTTTTTCATAAGCTCTCTTTAGATTAGTTAGTAATCTTAAATTCTTACGGCCTTCTTCGGTACGGCTTTCATTGTTTATAATCTCAAAAATCTTGGCTTCCTGCCCTACTATACCTGTGGCAATATACTCATAGATTTTTCCATCTACTGGATCTGCTGGATCATCCATATGATAGGCAAGACTATCCATTAAAGGCCCGTGAAGAGATATGCCAGCTCCTGTAATTTCTCCATTTTCATTAATAGTAAAATTAGACTGAGCTGCAGGAACGCCATAACCAGCATCATTATTTAATGTCGCTATTTTTGATAAACGGGCTAATCCTTGCTGGCCTTTAAATAGCCTTTCAAGGATACGTTGAAACTCAGTCCCCTTGCTTCTTTTTATTTGTCTATTATAACTCCTTACTTCACCTATAACTGCCAGAGGAGCCAATATAAAATAAAAGCTGTGGACTAATGTTTCATCAACCCATTTGGGTAACCTAAGCGGCTCAAGTAAACTATGCGCCATGCCGATCATGCGCTGCCCCAGAACTAGAGAATTTAGCTCATCCTCAACTGTCATATCTCCGCCGAGCTGTCCCTTAAATTTAAACTGCTGCTGGAATCCCCAGTAACCAATCACAACTATAATGCCTGCGCCTATAAATGGCGCAAAGCCGCCTATACTAGCCGCAATAATACCAATAATCCAAAATAAAGGTATAGTAGAAAACACTCCTATAGCGCGCGTGGCGCGGTCAAGATGGCGCTCTTCTGGCTTTGGCGCAACTGGCGCTGTTGAAGTTGGAACAACTCGCGGCTTTAACTTGATTTCTATGGCTTTTGCAATAGTTGTTTTAAATGCGCTTAATTTTGCTATCTCAGTTTCATCTTTAGTATTCTGTAGTAAATATTCAATAAGTATCAATAATACTCCATACTTGCCAGCTTCTCCTGCTGGAACAGATAATGCTTCAAGGATAATTAACATACCTGAATGTTCTTTTTTCTTTGCCCATTCTGTTGCTTTAGATATCGCTCTACTAGAATCATTCTCATTATAATTACTAAAATATACTTTAAGATATTCTTCTATATACTTCAAGACTACTGGATGAGAATGTGGAATATTTTGCGTTCTTATTACTTTTCCATCTATTTTTATCTCTAAATGCCAATCATACTTCTTTATGAGTCTTGTAAGATACTCTTTAAATGAGTCTACCTTACGATCAATCATTGTCTTACCATGTTTATCTTTGCGATCATCTAACATAGCTTTTGCAGCTCTAGCCATTTCAGCTTCAGTTTCTTTCTGTGGTATAATATCACTATAAAACAACGCGATTTGGCCCATCATAAAGGCAATGTTAGCTAATATAAAAGCCATATCTATCTGGTCTAAATTAACAGCAGTATTTGCTGAGCCAAGAAGCACTCCGCCCATCATTAAGAACATAAATTTCTTCCACATAGGGGTAGCGTTTATATCCATGCGCGCTAGTTTTGCGATAGCATATGCTATGGTCATAAGAGCAACAACCATCCAGTTGATATATAATCTTACAGCCATTTGGCTCTCAGGAGAGCTTGCAGCAGCTGCTATTCCTGGAATCAGTGTTATAACGTTGACTAATATAATAGCAAACCCAATCTTAACAAATACTCTAACAGGCACTGGTAACCTTGCATATATATTAAATAAAGGTATATTCTTTAAGGATTCAGTCTTTCCTGCTAAAGCTTTTTCAAAAACAAGTAGTAATTGATAAGAAAGGGCTATTGTATATATCTCAGAAGGCAGCCATGTCATGCCAAAAAGCATAGCGCCTGCTAAGGTAGCAACTGATGTAACAATAGTTGTGATAAGCATAGGTGAAATTGCCTTAAATATTCTTATAAAGGTATGCTTAAACGGCTCTTTGTAGCCTTTTGGCTCCCCTGTAATAACCGGCTTTTCGCTTGTATCTACAGTAACCATAGCTGGTGCTGGTATAATTGGTGCTTCAGCAGCTGGCTGCGGCTGAACTTTTCTATATTTCCACATGGGCGCAATTGAATTTATAACGCTATAAGCTATTTTTACAGGCGTCATAATAGCATTGATTACCAGGCTCTTTATATTGCCGCTTTTTATCTCTGAAATAATGCCTATTATTGAAAGCGTAACAACAGTTACGAATGGATACAGGTTCTGGCTAAGCGCAAGATCAGGATTAATAGCCCTAATCACATCGCCAGCTGGGCTAAAGCTTGATATCGCAAATGTCAAAAGGCCTGGTATAAGCATTGGAGATAGGCCTGACTTTCCTGACTGCGCAGTTGATAGCGCGCCTTCTTTAAGTTTGTCCATAAAACCCTGGTTCTTACCCCTTTCCTTTGCCAAATCTGCTTGAATCTGCGTTATCTGCGCTTGCTGTGGTGAAATACCAACTAACTTAGTTATTACAGAGGTAATAATATTAGGGAATAAATATGGAAGCGCATTTACAGCAAAACCTATTAAAGGAATAGGAGCCAAAAATGCATGAATAGCTACCAAGATAGCCCCCAAGCCTGGAACAAAAGGAATCAGCCAAGGAAGAACTATTAAAGTTATAGTGAGTGATATTGCAGAACTCATTACCTTAACAAATTGTGGATGGCTGCGAAGAGTGTCTCTTATATGGAATTTTGGAAGTGAACGGAATGAGAAAGGCTTTGTTTGTTTAGCTTGTTCAAGCTCGCGTCGGAAAACTGTTTTAGGCTTTACGCCCACTGCTTCTTCAACAGCCTTAAAGAATTCAGGAGGTGACCTTAGGTATAGTTGCCCTGCGACTCTTGTATCAATTTGCATTGCTGCAGTAAATACTGGCACAGTGCCAGAAGAGCCAGCTATTTTGCCACTTTCTTTATCACTAACAACATCCATTGCTTGCATTTGGCCTCGCGGCATTAATACGAATCCAGTAAAATGCTCTTCAAATTTTTCTACACTAATATCTAACTTATTGCCGCCAACCTCAATCAGGTTCACGCCAACAACTTTTCCATTCTCATAAACCAATCCTGTGATTGTCACGAAATGGCCCTGGAAATAGTCAGTAACACCTTTTGGCATAACATGAGTAAGTATTGCTTTAGCAGGATTTTTAGTATCCCTAAAAAGATTTATTATCTCATTGATTTTCACGCCGCTTGCCCATTCTGCATCTGAACGGCCCTCTTTAGAAGAAAGTCCGAGTCTCTGAGCAGTATTTCGCATTGGACGGTCAAGCACAGGTATCTCGCCGGTACTCTCAGCTATAACTCTATACTTATCTGCGATATTATTATTTGCAGACATCTCTTCCAACATTGCCATAGTAAGTTCCTTAGCAATAGCTTTATCCGATACCTCAATGCCATTTGCTTTAAGTAATGCGCTCAGGCTTACTACGCCGCATTTACCTATGCTCGCAGTCAGCTTTATAAATGCGCTAACTGCAGCCTGGTTTAATTTACCATCGAGCAATAAAGGGATATTCAATAATCTCTTTATTCTTGCTATCTGTTCTTCGCCTCCTTTATTCATGCGTTCCTTCGCCAGCGCGGCAAATTCACTCAATCCACTCACTATTCCTGTCTCAAGCGCTTTTTGCTCTTCCTCCTTAGGGGTCTCGAGCCGAGCAATCTGACTCTTTGAAGAAGCTATCTTCTCTTTAAGCTCTGTACTTTCAGGCGCAAAAGCCAAAGCCATGTTCTCATAATTCAAAGCCCTTTCAAGAAATTTTATCCTTGTAGCTTGCACTTCGTTAGTCGGCGCAATGCCTTTTTCCGCCATGGCATCGACAATATCATCTGTAACGCCATCAATCTTCATAAGGTCATCTCTTGCTGCAACCGGCTTCTCAAGAGAAGCTGCAGCTATCCTGCCTGCTACGACCAATGCATCATCACCTGTAAGGCCAAATTTCTCAGCTAAAACTTCCCTTACAGTCTTAGCATAGCTATGAATTGTGCCATCTTGTTCCGCTGCCACTGTAATTGTAACTGCAATATCATAAATATGCTTAATCTCCTCTTCTAAAAGTCTTGAAATCGCCTGTTTAGAAACACCAGCCACTTCAAGATCTTTAATAGCATCGTCTATGCCTTTTCTTGAAAAATCATTTGTCTTTGCTGCATGCTGGATGACGTGGGTAAGCAGATTCCGTGCCTTTTTCTTATCACTTAATCCTATTCCATCTAATATCCTTAATATCCTACTACTAAATTGCTCAGTCACTTTTTCCTCAGGAATTCTATATGGTATATTAGAGGCTGCTTCTTCTAAAGTAGCTTGAGATAAATCTCCAATATCAGCCAGTTGAACCAATTTCGCCATAGCTGTAACGTAAGTTTCAATAGTGCCTGCTATTTCAAAAGTAACACCTTTAATCTTGTTTGCTAGCGCTTTGCTCGAGGTATCGCCTCCTGAAAGGATATGTTTAACAATCTCTTTAGCAAGAACTCGTGCTTTATCTTCATTAGTGCCAGCTATTAAAGAGTGCTCGAGTAGAAGCGGCCTGGCAAGTAACTCTCCCTCTAAATCTGCGGCAGAAACCATTGCGCCGGCTATGTCTCCACTATAAGGCATTACAAATTTTTTAAGGGCTTCATGGACAATTAAGGCCGTAGCTGAAATAAAGCCAAATTCCTTTGCTAGACTCTGCTCCGAAAAATTTCCTGACTCACTACTATATGCAATGATCTCACGAGCTGATAGATTCGGCAATAACTCCACCTGTAAAGCATGAATCCTTTCAACTATATTTCTAAGGTCATTATACTCATCTAATTGAAGTTGTTTTGTAATCAAACTAGCTATGCCATTCTTTCCACCTAACATATTAAAAAATTTTGCTTCTTTAGAAATTTCAGGAGTAAAATCATCTGGGCTTATAGAGAAGTTCCCTATTTCTATGGCTCTTTCTATTACCCAATCAGCTAATTTATCAGCAGCATCCTTGTTTGCATCTCCATTCTTAATCAAATCTAATGCCAATGTTTGTTTTGCATTTCTAATAACTTGTTTAGACGGAGCGCTTGCATTTGAAATCATCCGTCCTACAGCTCCCGCTATATTCTTGGCAAATCTTCTATTTATCTCACTGCGAGAAGCTACTGGTCTAAAGAAGGTTACAGGTATATCCTGAATCTCTTCCAATATAGCCATAGTCAATGTCTCTTGAGAGAAATCATCCTTCTCCATAACTCTAATATAAATCCTTCTGGCTACCCTCTTAGCCAACTTTCTATCTTTACCAAATAAGAGGTTGCCTTGAGCATCCTTCATCTTGAGCAGCAGATTTGTCAAGCGCGTAATTGCTCCCTGGAATTCTTTAGAATCAGCAACTTTATTTACATCCATTATTGGTATCTGTCCGGTTACCTCAGCCATGAGTAGATATGCAGTGATATTTCTATAATTGAGCCTCAGTGCAAGGTCAAGCATATCCTTTACTTCTTCCATACTAAGACCTGTGGTACGTAAACCTTTTTGCAATTGCTCGCTAAGCTGCGCTAATAACTTCTCTCTATCTTTCGTTGTCTTTCCTGCTATATCAGCAAGAGTAAGGTTAGCTATTTCTTCATCCCGGCCCAAGAAAATGTTTGTAATAAGCGCGGATAGTTGTTCATTATCAAGTTTAGCTATTTCTTGTTTTTCTTGTTCAGACATCCCTAAAATCTGGGCAAGTCTCTGGATAAGACTCTTAATTTCATCTAGATCTGGATCATCAGGAAGAAGATAACGAACAGGTATAGCTCCGACTATTCTGGCATGTTTATCTCCAGCTTCTGTAACTAATGCCTTTTCCCTTGCAGTTCTGCTGAATTCCTTTGGCGCATATTTTTCGAGGAATTGAGTCCACATCTCTGCGCGATTTTTTTCTACTTTTAAGAAATTAATCCACTTGTCTATTGCCTTGCCCTTAATACCTAAGACGCCGAATACTGCTAAAAGGCCTATTATTAAAGGAATAGACGCAAATCCAAAGAACCCTGCAATTAAAACTCCTGCCACCCCTCCGATACCAACAACCTGGACCCGCGAAATCTTTTCCACCAGGCCATCCCATGCGCTAGGTATAATGTAAATAACTGGTTCAGGTTCTTGCGTTTTTTCTATGTCTATTGGCTCAGTAGTCCTAACTATTACTGCATGACTATCAATGACCGTAAATTTATGACTTATTTTATGCCCGTTTTTTACTCGCAGCATATGAGAATCTCCTGAGACAAGCGCTACAACATCTGGGCGATAGACTTCTACATTACCCAGCTGGCCCTCAACTACACTCCTGCTCACCTCGCCTCCATTTTCATCAGTTAATCCAGTAAGAAGCATGCCTCCTCTTGCATCAATCAGCACCTGCTCACCTATCTTAAAATTATCAGGATCAGCAGACTCTGGCACCTTAAACGCTCCATTATCACCTACAAGAATTAACGTACCTGGCGCAAATCTTTTAGCAATCTTTGCAGGCAGTTCAACCTCACCTTCGCCTGCTATAATAATTCCACCTTCAATCACTCTTACATCTCCAGCCTTAAGAGCTTTTTCAAGTTCTTGAATATATATTGGAGCTTGCGTCCCGACAACACCTAAATTCTTGACAAACCTCTGCCCTTGCGGCGTTACCAGACTCAACACTCTATGATTTTCTACTGTAGTTAATTTCAATTTTCCACCAACCAAATCATCTAATTCTCTATTAACCTCGGACTCACTCTGTCCAATTCTCACTAACCAATCTATGTCAGCTAATACTCTATCTACTACTGGCTGTGATAATTCATAGCTTCCTTGGACTGTTTTTCCATCTGTTTGACTTAAGGTAATTATTCTAATTTGATCACCATTTGGTGATAATAATCTTGTTCCACTTACCTCTCTAACCATATCTTCCGTAGGTTCTCCTTTAACTACAACTATTGGCAAGTGTCCATCAAATTGGACACTATCTGTTCCATAACCAGCCTCAGCCAATGCTCTGAATACATCAGCATTACTAACGCTCCCATACGCCTTAATTTTATCATCTGGCGGCAGGCTAATAAACGTAACTCCATTTCTTATTGTAACAGTGGGTTTTAGCGCAATAGGAACCTTCTCTACAGCAGGCACTTGTAAGGTAACTGGTTTTGTCTTAATTGTAGCGGTTTTATCCTCTTTAGCTTTTTCATATTTTGTTGCAAAATCTATGATAATCGGCGCTGTTTCAGTAGCTTGCTTTTCAGTGGTTAAAGTCTTCTGGCTTACCACTTGCGCCGCTGTTCCGTAAGCTGGCTGGGTATATATTCTTTCTAGTGAAGCTACGTCTAAGCCCTCTATTAAGCGGATTAACCCCGTAGACCATGGCATTCTAGCCCATATACGCTCTGCTATAGTCCGTAGATTATGGACCGCTGCGCTCCATAATCTTTCCTGAACAGCTTCTTGCTTCTGCTTCGTGGTAGTTTTAGCTTGAGCTATTGCTTCAGCAGCCAACCTAGTGATTCTAAACTTAATAATATTTGTTAAATTTTCTATTTTTTGTCTTTCGGCTTCTGTAAAATTTTGAGTATCTGCTAATTCTATGGCTGATTTACCAAAGTTTTCATTGAATTTATGAATAGAATCTTTTAAGATTTTATTTGCTTTTCTTTGGAATAAAATCCTGCCAAATATTTGCCCAGATATACCAAAAGCAATCAAGTCCTGCATGCTGTCTAAAAATTTTGCCAGGGATACGTCTGCAATTTCTCTTAAATCCTTCATTAAATCTTCAGAGCTCACTTTTTCTTTTATTCCTAGAATGATTTCTTCTTTTAATTTTTCAGCTGGAACTATATCAAGATTCTTAAATTCCACCCCAAATAGAGTCTTTAATGCCATAGTTAATCTAGTGAAGTTTTCTTCTGTTCTTTCGCTTATAAGATAATGATCTATTACAGCTGATATTGCGCTATCTAATAGCCCGTCCTGATTAGCCCTTAACTGGTTCCTCCATGTCTCTAAAAATCTTTCTTTCATATTCTCTCTTGTATCTCTTACAATATTTGATTTTTCGCGCGCCTCTCTCCTTACTTGTTCTTGCTTTTCTAATGCCCTAGTCATAGCCCTGCGAATCAAAGCAAAGTCCTTATCCGCCTGCTGCTGTTCATTCTTGCTTAATTCATCATAATTCCTTGTTCTTGTCCCATTTTCTACAGCAAACAGCGCAAATAACCTGTCGCGCGCATCAAGCATGTCTTTATATAATCTTTGACCAGTCCAATTTTGCATGCGAGATTTAACTCTTGATTCTGCTAACGCTTCTTCCATTAAAGCCATGTCAGAGCTATTTTCTCCGATATTTATATCAAATTGATGATCGCCGCTAACATTCATTCTGCCTAATCTACCGCTAATCTGAATATCTTCTCTTTCGCCTACATGCGAAGATCTGCCGCTTATACCATAAATCTCAGCAGCGTATATAATCTGCTGCAAAGCTTTGGCTACCTCTTCCATAGCTTTATCGCCCTTGACCTTCTGTTCAACTGTATCAAAAATAGATTTTAAATTAATTAATACATCTACTCCTATATTATTACCCAATATTTCCACTGCTTTTTGATATGATATCTTTCCTTGATATAAATCGCTAACAATATCCCCTAACTGTGCGCCATTTTTACCAAACCATATCTCATCAGTTCTCAATTGATCAATAATATCCATCATCTTATCTGCTTCTTCGTTCGTCATTAATCCCTTATCTAAAGCACTGATAATATTTCCTATCATAGTTGCTAATTTAACATCGCTAGCTTTCTCAGCTTCTCCCTTTGCGTTTTCTAAGCTGTTCTTAAGCCCTTTCCCTGCATCCACTCTAATAAGCTCTATATCAAAACCTCTCTGGTAAGTAGTATCAATAATAATTTTGCCAAATATATTGGCCAAATCTTTTTCTACTTTAGTCGAATCGCGGGCTGTTTCTGCATCGCCAATTATAATATCTTCTATTTTTACGCCTTTTGCTTCTAACAGTTTTATAATCCGTTGCATCTGAGTCTCATCGCTAATACTAATTTTACTTGATCTGCCAGCTTGATATCTTTCTAAAACTTTATCAACCTGATCTTGTCTCATTTCTCCTGAAGAAAATAATACGCCATCTTTATCAGCATCGATTCTTCTTGTACTATAGTGATGAGGTATTAAATCGCTTTCTACGCCATAATCTACGCTAACTTCATCTCTTGCTTGCCATGCTGTTCCACTGCAGCCTGTTAAAAGCATGTGTGTATTTATAAGTAATTCTCTTACACCTATAGTATTAGATGTATAACCAGCGCCTTTTATAATTACTTCTGTATAATCTCTGCCTGATGTTTTGCCTTCCATTATTTCAGCTTGTTCTCTATGAGCCTTTACATCGAGAGATATACCAAGCGCTTTTTGTAATCTTCTGCCTTCTGCAATAAGTTTATCTGTCTCTGCATTAAGCAATTCAACCTCTCCTGTTTTATTGTTTATTTGATAATCTATGCCGAGTTTTAATACCACATTTGCATGAAGCGCAGCTTCCACATCTTCATACTTCAAGCTGCTGAGCATCATTTGAGATAACGCATCGCTATATTGCATCTCAAGTTGCGATTTTATTCTATTTCTAACAAATTGCCTTCCAGCTTCTGTAAGCACCCCACCTCTTGATGTGGCAATAAAGAATTTATTATGCGCTTCTCTGACTATTTCAACATTTTTACCTTGCCTATCAAGTTGAGTTTGGGTCCTATAATCTATTTCTCCTCCTTCAGTCATAATCTCTAACGCAATAGAATCGCTGAGTTCTCCGACTGCCCTTTCAATAGGCGTAGCTTCTTTGTTCTGATTGCTTATTATAAACTCTGTATTTTTATCATCTAGCGTTGCTTTATCGACTTCATCAATTATGCCTACTGCATCTTTTCCTAATGCTTGGTGAGCTTGTTCAAGCGTTGTCTGCTGCTCTTCATATTTGGCTGCAAGTGTTCCCAAGGTTAGATACATAACCCTTGTTTCTCTAAATGATTGATCAACAGCCTCAGGATTACTTTGCCTAAGAGAGTCTGTTATAACAGCATGATCTATACCAAGATTTTCGTAGAATAAGCCGACTCCTTTTTTACTATCATTTATATCTAGGTCTGCTTTTACATCACTCTGTATATAAACTCTAATCTGCTGCGCTACATTTAATACATCAAAAGCGGCTACGACTGCAGCTATGACGTTAGTCTTTCCAAAACTTGTAGGGGCATTTATGAATCTTCCATAAACCATCTGCCTTACTGCAAGCAGCTGAGTCTCAAAATATTCTCTTCCAAATGTTACAGCTAAGTTTATGTTAGACAACGCTAAAGATTTCGCTACAATATCATTAAGCGCTGTGCCTTTAAGTTTACTGGCTTCTTGTCTCAGATCTTTTTGCAGTCCAGGCAACAAAGCTTTTATTTGTTCTCCATGCGCGCGTAAAACTTCTATTCTCGCACGCTTCTCCATCTCAGCTATCTCAGATGCTATAAGCTTTCTGCCGCGTTGTTGCTCCAAGCTTTTTACTTTTTCTTCTGTAAGTTTAGATATATCACTATTCAAATCTATGCCTATTTGTTTAGATATATCTCCCAAAACAGGTCCTTCAATAGCAAGGGTTTGTTGCTGATATATTGCTGCTCTTTGTCGTACTACTCCTTCGAGCCAGCGGACGCTGGAACCTTGCTTTAGCTTGCCTTGTTTTTCAGCTTCTACCATCTTGTTATACTTATTAATTTCTGCCTTGGAGAGTACTCCTTGAGAGGAACGCTTAACTATATCTACTGCATTTTGGAGGGATTCCTTTTCTTCTTGTTCATTCTCTGCTTCTGTCTCAGGAGACCCTCGCGTTGTTTCTGCGCTTAATTCTGCTTCTTGTTTTACGTCAGTCTCCCT
Organism: Candidatus Omnitrophota bacterium; assembly: GCA_003485765.1. Lineage (GTDB taxonomy): Bacteria > Omnitrophota > Gorgyraeia > Gorgyraeales > Gorgyraeaceae > UBA10183. The sequence continues at coordinate 164,025 of DNHS01000051.1, forward strand.
TGAGAAAAGCCTTGAAATAGCTTTTGGAATAAGCCTTACAATATTATATAAGATACCGATGGTAATTAGCTGTGTAATAAAGGAGGCTACAGCGCTAAGGCTTTCTATAGTACCTAAATCAATCTCAGGATTAATCGCCTTGATTATATAAATTGCAAAACTTGCCATAATGCCAGCACCTAAGCCTAATTCTGTAATAATTCCAAAGGCGCCTTTTTTAACAACAAGGGTTTCTTGTTTTCCGGCTTCTCGTGTTGCTACTGCTTGCTGCGCAACAGAAAGGGCAAGCTGCTCTGCATTGGTTTTTGCCGCGTCAGCCGATAACGAAAATACCAGATTAGGCATTATAGATACAGAGCCGGGTTTGATATCAGGCAGTCCAGCTTGATTAACCCCGAGCCCTGTTATACGATTCAAACCTCTGTCAAGCGTAATCAAAACATCATTCACGGTTATCTGCGGAACAATATTGTCATCTGCGTCTTGAACAAAAACTATATCTGTCTGGCTAATATCAATAGAATCCGGCAGGCTGACTGCTAGCGCATTAGAGCTTTCAAGCATAGCAGGCACGCCTCTTAAATCAATCTTTTGAGATTTTACAAGGCTGTTAAACAACCTCAACCCTGTAACCTGATTAAGTTCGTTATTAAGGAATAGCGATGCCTGCGGAGTAAATATTACCGGTGTAGTAACGATTTTACCATTAGCTTCTTTTGTTATCACAAAGGTTAAACCTGTCTCGCGCAGGTTAATTATAGAACCTCCAAAAGAAACTACCATAGGAGCGTTCCCCATAGAAGCGAAAGCAGTAGGCGTAAAGTGAGCTGATTCTACCTTTGTCAAATCAGAATTAAAGGTTACATTAATGCCGTTTACACTTACCTGTGGGACAAGAGATATTTGTCCTTCTTTACTTCCAGCCGCTAAGACAAATGTTACGCCCGTGCTTTCTAAATTTATAGTATTTGGCATACTGCTAAGCGAAGTAATGCCGCTCGGTAAGCCAAATTGCGTAAGGTCAAACTGGGTATTTCCGAGTTTACCATTTAGCGCCTCTGCCTTAAAACCTATACCTACCATACCATCTAATTTTGGGGTCATATACGCCACTACGCCATTCCCTATATCTCCCATCATCAAGCCATTAGTAGCGTCATACTTCCATTCAATATCATCTATACTAAAATCTTTCGGCATAATATCTCTTAAGGCAGCTGGAGATGCGCTTATCCATTCTGAAATATTTACATTCCCGCCTCTAAGGTCAAATGCCTCTTCTAAAGATTCTCCCATATATTGAGGTATTTGAATACCATATCTCTTCAAAACACCATTTATCATGCGAATCACTCCTCCTGGCACCTGCTCTATTATCATCTCTTCTGTTACAAAACCTAAACCCCTGTTTAAAATCCCGTTTTCGCTTGCCAATTGAGATGGAAGTTTTGTCCTTCCTATAGATAGATGTAGCGCCTGCATAAGCGGTCCTATTACCGGAAGTCTTGTAAGTATAGGATTAAGTACAGGGCTAAGGGCAGCCATAGCAAACACAAAGGGAATTACTCCCTTGGCAGATTCTGCGGATGCCCATAATAACTGGGCAATATTAATACCCTGGCCCCAGTCTGATAGGGTAAATCTGCCACCTGTTATCCAGGCAACAGCCTTGGCAATATATCCACCAACAAAAGACTGGGCAATCGCTACCATCGTAGGTGTCATAATAGTAGTAATCTTTGCAACCTCCAAGGCGCTTGCAAATTGCTCAATCATAAATACCGCTGGGTTTGCAGCAAATTGCTTTACGAGTGCTGGAATACCCTTGATTAATCCCTGTCCAATTCCTCCGCCGAGGTATAACATTCTACTAACACCAGGTATTCTGCCAATAGCTCTAAAAAGTAAATATTTAGACTCGCCTAATATTTTGGATATATTCGTTAAGGCTGCATTACGACTACCAAATGCGACTCTAAAGGCTTCTCCGAGGCTCAAAGCCTTTTCTGTTTCAGCTATTCTCGGGAGTTTTGGAGTAACCCAAATCTGAACAATAACTTTCATTGCCTGAAATACTAGCTTGCCTTCAGGAGAGAGATTTTTATAAAAACTGGTTTGCTCGGCGTTATTAAAAACTGACTCAACTGCCGCCATGCGGATAATTGAAGTTGCAAACCAGGCATATGTAGCTGCATTTGAAATTTTAGCAACAGTAGTAACGGCGTTACTACCCTGCCATATCACATTAATTGCCTTGCCTGCTATAGCTATATTACCTACTTGGCCAGTGGCCGAATTAAAAACCCTCATACCATTAAGGCTTGAAACTGCAGCAGGAGCTTTAAGCGCACCCTGTAAAGCAGCGTTTGCGCCATAGGTTATAACAAAGGTCATTGCAGTTAGCCCCACGAAGTTCGTTACCTCTAAAGCAGTAGCCCATCCTTCATAACCCTGAACACGCCAGATTTCTGCAATTTGGGATACCCCAGACCCATTGTAGGAGGCATTCGCGACATCTACACCATAAAGTATTCCATAAATCCTTGATGTAGTTACAGGATTTCTGTATGTTATAGAAACTTTTCCGCCAGTAACTGTGCTTACTATAAAATCAGCTGCGCTAAGCATGCCATTACCAGTCCAGTTGCTTAATTTCATTAAAGGGGTATCAAGGAAAAACATGGCAGACTTAAGCAATGTGTCCCTTCCCCAGTCTTTAATCCCATCATACCCGCTTGCCCAGTCAACTATTGCTCCGAACACATAAGCCGTTCCGCCAACTACTCCTATTATAGTAGCTATAAGCGGGTTGAAAAACTGCTTGGCTATTTCTGTAAGAACTGTGCCTGCCACTTTTATACCACCCCATAAGACATCTGATGCATAATCCAATATGTTCTTATTCCGGAATGCTGTCGGAAGCCCCGTATTAGGATCAAATGTGGTTATGACATTCTTTTGGACATTTATTATATATGGAGCTGTGTTAGTATTAGAAACCTCATATATATTTCCAAATCCTGAATTAGCTGCTGCTATAGATTGTATTATAAGCGGAGTTTCTGTCCGTGTTTCAATCCGTGTTTCAACCCATCCCTGGGCTGTTTTTACATATGTAACTTCATCTATAATTTGCCCATTCTTATTTTGATAAAGGGTAAAATTTACTGCTTGGCTTGCTTTATCAAAAACCCATGTCTGAAGCGTAGTAGGCCTATCCTCAATATTTACAGATAAGGTTACTCCAATGCCCTGCTCTTTACTGATTACAGGCGCATCTCCTTCAATGGCAATAAGCCTAGCGGCATTATTTACGGTAAACTTTAGCGATGAGAGATTCTCTCTTGTAACTTCTTGCGGTATTATGCCGACAAGCTTTCTGTCATCTGCAGTAGTCGTCACAAATATATTATCTGTAGCCAAAAGCTTGCCTTTATCATTATATATTTCTGTCCACACAAGAATTTGAGTTGTTCCGTCGTCATATATGGGTATCTCAACTCCTGTAAAGGCATTATACTGTCTGGTTGAGGAAACAAATCTATCGAATTTACTATCTGTTTTAGTTTCAGATATAGAAAACATATTGCCAAATCCTGAATTAGCTGCTGCTATAGATTGTATTATAAGTGGGGTTTCAAAATTAAACTTAGTAACATTAACTGTAACAACTGTTATAATTCCATTTTCTTTTACTTGAAACATCTGGCTGCCTTTTGCAATAGTCTTGCCATCATCCAAGACAAAACCCCTAAGCAAGGCATTACCTATCGGATCATTTGCATCCCCAAGAGGAAACTTATAACCAAAGTTTGATAATCTGATGTTTCCTATCTGTATATTAGCAACATCAAGCTCTTTTAAACCGTCAGCTTCAAGATAGTTTGTGCTCTCAAGCCCCATATTAGCTTGATACTGCGTTATACCATTAATCTTTATACCAGTCGCTTCATATACTGAAAGGCTTACCGCCTTTCCTGTCGTATCGCTATAACCGACAAATGCCAATTCATCATCTCTAAGCCCAAGGATAGAAACAGGTGTCATAGAATAAGCAATAAAATCAACAATACCATTTTCCATCAATTCGCCTGATTTCACTAAAACCATACCCCTATCATCCCATAGCGTATAGCTTGTAAGGGTATAAGCGCTCGGACTTTGGAAAGCTTTACTGTAACCATTATCCAATGTAAGCATAACGCTCATAGACCTGATAACCATATTTGTATCCACACCTTTTACTATCTTGCCATTCTCCCCTCTAATAGCTGAATAAGTGGCAGAATAAATAGCTCTTCCATATTTATCAATTGTACTATAGGTAAATTCAGCTACCTTACCTGGATCCTTTGGGTCAAATGAACTGCCTTGTATAGCTGCATAAACTTCGCTATACTTGTTATCGCCTACCTGCACATTTACTACCTGGCCCTTCGGCGTATATGAAATAACTGCTTTATAAAGCGTATCGCCGTCTGCTGATAAACCAAATGTATACACAGATACAGCGCTGCCATTTTCTAAAATAAGATCACTATATCCTTTAAACCGGAGATCATCTCTCTTGCTATCTGCAAAAATCTCTGCGCGTTTTAGTAGCGCTCCGCCAGAGTTATTATAATCATATCTGTCTGTGCGGATAACATTTCCCTGGTTATCCCTGTATATTATTTCTGCCCTGTAATTATACGAGAAATTGCCTCCGTCTTTTTCAGAACTTACATAATCATATCTTGTATTAAAGTATGAGGTAATTCCAATATAGCCCTCCTCAGTTACCCTGACCTTTGGCCAGATAGCGCCAAATTCATTTGCAAAGAGTTTGCTTCCGCTGTAATATTCTTGGCCGTCGCCACTGTAAGAATTGGTAAATACAAATCTGCTATTATTGGGCCCTTGGGGCACTTCAAGATTAAAACCTGTTGCTTGCCCTATAAATAACACATTACCGTTAAATATTCTTAGCTCACCTGAGCCGGGCATAACCCATTTGGCGTTTTTATCAGAACTGTTTCTGACATAGAAAGTAGCGCCATTATAATCATATAACTGCGTTGGCTTTACTCCTTCACCTTCGCCCAGCGCATAGCGCCAGCCATTGCCACCTTCTATCTTAAGCTTTCCCTCTGCAGCCATAAAGCTCATTTGGCCATTTGCATTTTGAACATACGCAAGTCTTGCATCCTGCAATGAGTATCTTTCTATTTCAAGAGCAGGCGGGCCATAAGCACCGTGCATGTCTTCGGTATATGTATTCTCGATAATAAACTTATTATCCACGTATAGCGTGCCTTCTTTCATAATCACAGGAACAATATTAGAAGAAAGATTTAATCCCTGACCAAGACTCTTATCCTGAAGGCGCACAAATACTGGATTTCCTGTATCATCAAAGGCAAAACCCACGCCTTTGTTATCTTCATTGGTGTAAAAGAATGTCTGACTGCCTTCTGTTACTCTCGAAACAAATGACTCAGATGTTATCCTGTCAGTATAAGGATCTATCTTTACTATTCCGTATTTAGAAATTATAGGATCTGCAGTTACGCCGGCTGCATTAACCCAATAGTTAAATTGCCTGCCTTCAACTGTCCTGGTTAATTTCCACGACTCTGTAAATTCTGTGCCGTTATATATTGTTATGTTATTTGTAGTTTGCTTTCCGTTTTCCACAGTGGCATAATTCATTGACGCGCTAACCATGTTGCCCTTATCCCATCCTGCCTTTAATGCCTGAAGCTGAAAAGCAGAATTATTATTTAGTATAGTCTGAATATACGATAAGCCTGAAAAATCAAAGGTATATGCGGTGTTTCCCGTGGTTTTAGTAAAATACTTATCTAATGTTCCTATATTATTAAACCCTTTTTCAGTCAAATTATTCTTAAATTCAATTAGAGAATTTCCTTCTAATGTCAAAGGAGCTTTCGTAAATATAATATCTCCTCCTAATCCAAATATTGCATCAATAAGATTTGTAAATGCATTGCCTGAGATTATAAAATCACCTGTGCCTGATTGTCCGTAGAAACTATAATTAACGCCTGTTAATTTTATAGGATTTTCCGCTGTATAACCCATCCCTGCTGCCAAAGCTAAAACAATGTAGGCTTGTTCGCCTGCCTGCAAGGATTGCTTTGCCGGCTCGCGTATGAATGGGAATATGGATCTGCCGCCTAATGCAATTTGAGCGCTGTTAGCAGTGCCAAAGATTTTATTCACAGCTGCTTTAGTAACTGTGTCAGTAAAATAACCAGCTATATTTTTTGATGCAGTGAAATTGGCTGTGTCTAAACCAAAAAGTATGCCATTGCCATATACTAAAAGATTTGCGCTCTTAATATTGCCTTCTCCTAATATGCCTATATCTTCAGCCCTTAATGTAAATAATTTGCCTTCCCTAATCAATGCTTGAGCAGCATAATTTTTGGCTGCTATCATTAGATCTTTCTCAGGAATACGGCCTGCCATATGACTAACAAACTTAGCCGTTTCATATTCTATAAATGTGGTGATATTTTCTGCTGTATAACCTGCCATACTAGCAGCGCCCATTGCAATAAGAAGAGGGTCATCTAATCCAAAAATTGAACTGCCTTTAAATCCGCTTAGATCTATTTTGTTTCCAGCCTCAGATAATAATTTAGCGTAATCATCTGCATTTAATCCAATGGTATGCCCAAACGCTTTTAGGATATCATTTAGGTTTGCTTTTAAATAGTCACTGTAAGAATCAGATAGCTTAAGAGATGTTCTGTCAAAATCTATAGCTACTATATTTGTATTATAAACGCCTACTTTAACGCCAACATCGGCATTGCCAAAAATCGTCATCGTTTTATTGAATATCCAACCGCTTGCCTCATAATTTTTAACTGTTATACCTTTAGCATTTGCCAATGCCATCAGCCAATTATCAGGAGAGCTTAATTGCATCCCTTCCGTATAAACCACATGGATGCTTTCAGAATTGCCTATAATATTTTCTATTTCATTTTTCCTATATCCTGCGTCTATCATTCCTTCTACAAAGCCCTGTTTCGTAAAATCTGCAGCTGCGCCATCCTTAGTTACTACCCAGTTGCCAAATGCTCCGACAACAAATTCGCCACCAGCATTAAGGGTCTGCTGACCATAGGTTAAACCTTTTGCTCCAATCGTAAATTTAGCGCCTTCACCGCGGAATACCTCAGGCGTATACTCGCTATATCCCAAACCCATCCAGACCGTTCTTCCGTCAAGAACAGCAGTTCCTTTAGCATTGACTAAATTTACAGTCTGGCCATTGATAGTAATCGTGCCGGCATTTTCCTGGGTAAGATTTGTTCCTATCCCGGAGCGCGGCTCAGGCATGCCTCCTGTACCTTGCCCAGATGGAATCCCAAATAAAGAGTCATAACCTGTCCATTGACCGGTTGCTAAACCGCTCAAGAATTCAAAACCATTCGGCCCGAGAATAATCGCTGCGTTGCTATCTACTTTAAAATTTGCGTTCTTTAGCGGATCGTCCTGACCGCCAATCTTAGAAAAGATTACATCAGTAAGATTGCCTTCTATTTTAAGGCTACCGTTCTCTTGTAATGCATACGAAATACCTACGGAAAGATTCCTGTCGCCTATTTTCATAATGGTGCCAGTTACGGGTTCTCCATTTTCAGTTAAGATGGTATAAAGGGTTCGTATTAAGGCTCTCGAGGTAGAATAACTTGCTGTTTGCTGTACGGCAAGCTCGCTATCAATAAATAGGTCAAGGAGAACTTCGCCTGGATTATATTTTAAAGCTATACTATCGCCTTTAAAGTTAGGGGCTAACTGGCTTATAATCGGTGCTGCTTCCGTAGGCATAGAAAATTCACCGCCTTGATAGAATATCTGCATACCATTGGAACTCACAACACTATCTTTAGAGGCAGTATAATATGAACTAAGACTTGTTCCGTCCTTAATATCCCAAACTACTTCTTTAATACCCGTATCGTGATAGGCAGTTATTAAATCGTTACTTATAACACCGATTAACATACCTGCGGAAGTTTCATAGGATATAAGAGGAAGTATGTTCTGGCCTACCAATTCAAACGTTAGGGGTTTACTTAAGTCAAGTTGCACAGAGTCTTCGTAGAAACCTGAATATCCTTCAACAGGTCTAATCCCGGAATTATTCCATAACTCAGTTGCTGTTGCACTAAATGTAGCATTGCTTACAAAAATACCGGAAATAGCGCCCTGTCCATCATAGATAAGAAACATTGTTTCATTTGCCTTGACGGAAAAATTACCAATATTGACATCAGTATCCAAAACTATATTTTGATAACTAATCGCTATATTGTTTTTAGAAACAGCGAATTTCTGCGCATCAAAGGTTTTAGGATTAAAGCTCGGGTCATTAAGATTAAACGCGCTAAGAACCCATCCAGAAACTGTTATCTCAGGTATACCTTCTTGCTTAATAGATGTGCTGCCATGATATGATATACCTGCAAATATAGTCTCTCCTGTCTTTGTATTTTCAGAATGAATATAATAACCATTTCCTGCCTCGCCTAATCTTGCAATATCAACACTTACATCTGTGGGTCTGTTGAACTCTGAAATATTACCGGAGTTATCAACCACAACTTCTCCACCGCTTGCAAGTTGATATGTGGTTTGGCCTTGATTACGCATAGTTGCAATAACCCAATCGTTAGTTGTTGTTCCGGTATCAGTGGTAATAGTAGTTAAACCATTTAGCTGTATAGAAACCTCAGTAGTATCATAAACTTTATCATGTGGATCATAGGTGCTAATACTACTTTTTACTATCTCACCACCTATGGCAACAGCCTGCCCATCATTACCTATGCTAAAATTCGTAACAAGATTAGTGCCTGGTTTTCTATAGCTGTATGTTCCATCCCCATTGCTGGTCACGCCTGACGGAAGTTTCCCTGTATCTTCATATCTTTCAAGATCTCTTCTTGAGGGTAAGGGTAAAGTGCCTACATCTGGGGTTTCTGCTGTTTCAGATGTTCCAGACTGAACTGGTTTGATTCCATACCTGGCTCCTTCACCCTCATATCCATTCGGAGCAAGGATACCCTGAGAGTTGCCAATAAGTTGTACGCCATTAGCGCCGCCTTCATATGTATGAGTAACGTCATTCACAGTCTGAGTAAAGATTTTTCCTCCAGGGATAAATACCTTTGCGCCCCTGGTATTAAATATTAACAGATTACCATTTGATACCTCTATATAACCATCAACTGCCAAATATCCACCTTTTCCATCATCATACGCTTTAATATTTGTTATTGTAGTGCTTGGAATAGAATCAGCGCTTTCGCCGCCACCTTGAGGCGCATAAAACCTGAGAGATTGGCCTTCTTTTCCATTCTTATTCAGGCTTATTACACCCCAGGTAACCACTGCATTTGAATGAATATCAGAGCCTCCTATAATTGCAATATGATATGTATAGGAACCATTACTGTCTTTAACATCAAAAGGCGTTGTCACAAGCCAGCCTTCCTGAGTAAGGATAAGATCTGTAGTTACAGTCTTGCCATTTATAACAACAGTTTGATTGCGAAGCACTATGCCGCCCTGGGCTTCAAGTTTAGCTATGTCTATGGTATTATTTTTGAATGCGGCTACAGCGCTTGGTAATTTCCCAACGCCGTATCTTAATCCTTTATCTGTCATAGTAACGCTTATAGGCTTATCTAACTTTATGCCTCCAACTGATGTCGCAGTGCCAGTCGCGCCTGTCTGAGCTATAAGTGTAGAACCATTTCCTTTTAACTGGCTTCCAGCATTCCAGACTACTTCAGGATTATTCATATCTGTAAAGACGCTGCCTGCTGCAACAACTACTACAGCTCCCTTAGCAAAGAATAGGAATGTGCTGTCTTTTATCTCTACTGTGCCGTTAACCCAATACCCGCCATCTGGCCTGTTTTGGATAGTATAGTTTGTGCTAGTGGTTGTGGGAACTTCGCCGCCAGCAGAATTACCTGGTTTTGGAGCAAATGCTATAAATTTGCCATTCGCTACGCCATTAAGAGTTATGCCGCCTTTTAATGCATCCCAGCCAACATTAATATTAGTAATGGTAAAATCTACTCCGCTGGCATTTGCTACACGCATTGTTGTCGGCGCCATGAAACTTCCATCGGCATTTACAGTAAGATTAACACCAAAAGTTACCTCACCATCTCCGGAACCAAGTTTATACGTTGCCACGGCGCCTACTACCTTTCCAGTTGCATCAAGTCGAACCCTGAGTGTATTGCCGCCTGGGATTGTTACATCCTTTAGAGGAGTATCTGTTATAGGGTTACCTTCCAGATTGGTAACTGCTGCTATATTGCCGTTTGTAACCTGGATTATTACGCCTTTATCCTGCAGGGTTATAGAGCCTGTTTTAAATTGCACTAATGCCCCTGTCTTAACATTGGCAATAAATTCTCCTTGGAAACTTGCGCCCTTTATTGCATCATAGGTACCTTCGACTTTCGCTGTCATCTTGCCAAGACTATCTGTATATCCCATAAGGCCATCTGGCCTTTTGAATGTACTATTTATTAATTTTATGCCTTGCGCGTTTTCAATATGATCAACAGCGCCATTAACTATAACAGCTATATTGCCATCTGACAGCTTAACAATACCGTTTTGCACATTACCAACTATATCACCTGTTTGCAATGCAATAGTTTGAGCGTTAGTTACCGCATTATTGACATAAGTCCCTAAGTTTGCGTTTAACTGTGAAAATGCATCCGAAACGCCCACCTGATTAGCTAGAGCCATAGCTTTATCAACGCTTAATCCACTATTAAGCCCGTTCATAAATTTTGCATAAGCGGCAGCAGCTAAAGCATCTTTTAGCATAGCTGCCACAGCTTCGGGGCTAGCTGCAACAGATATTATTCCATTATATATTTCACTCCATTTAGCAGTGTCTCCTCCAGCAAGGGAATCTGCCTGTTGCTTGGCATATTGCTTCACAGCATCTACCGTGGCCTGCCACTCTGCTGAATTTACTGCGCCGGCTGCATCTGTCGCTGCGTTTGCCATAGCATCAATTGCCTGCATAGCGCCATATGCAACTGCCCATTGTGTAAAGAAGTAATCTGCCATATATTTAGCAGCCTCTTCGTCTGAATCGAATACATTCGGAGTAGGCGTAGACAAACTTACGTTGCGAACATTGCTATTGCCTCGTAATGAAGCAGCTTGTTGTTCTAACATCCGGTATTGCTCCCACCATGTCGGAACATTAAATCCAAATGCATCGCCAGCGCCTGGCGTTGACTGGTCTATAGTAGTATCATCCCATTTATTATCTTGTGTCCTGTCACCCTCTTCTGTCCATGCCTCATCTCTTCCTGCCTGGCCATATACATGGAAATAAACATTTAAATATGCGATTGTTCCTATAGTGCTATTTGAATGATTTACCCATGCCCATTCAACTGGCTCCCACTCCTGCCAAAATCTATCATCGTCTCCGTCATCATTTGTGTCTTCACCATGCCTTACCCAATCCCATCTAATTGGATCCCATGATTCCCATGTTAAGGATGCAGGCGGCAGATACCCCAAAGGAGTTATAGTTCCATTATCATCTACATCAAACCAGGTATGGCGCTCTTTAATACCGCCTGTCCTGTAATATTCTTCGGTAAAATGGCCTCCCTCTGAATTACCATGAAGATCGCCTGTTACATGTTTCCCGGTTGTATCTTTTACAGACCTGAATGTAGATGAACTTGATGTCTCCTCATCGCCAGTATCCGAAGAACTGCTTCCTTCGCTAAGCATGTATCCATTCGAATATGCAATGAATCTTTCTGTAGAAGTGCCTGTAACAGGCCTCAATTTACCTTCTGAAGTTGAAGAGGTTGTAACTGTATCTATATCGCCATTAGCTTTGTATGTATAGGTAACCTGAGATGTTGTTGTTATAACGCCGTCTCCGTTCGAATCCCATACTATATTACCGTCTCCCTGCATTTCTTCTGCATCTTGTCTTTCCCAATCCCACCATCTAGCCCTGGATTCAATAGTCTGGGTGCGCAGTTTGCCATTATTACTTCCGCCATGATAATAGGTAATATTTGAAATTATCTGTTCATCGCCATTAATCGGGTTTTTTACCTTTTGGCCTGACATCCTGCCATGATCCTGGCCGCCATAGTAATAGGTTATGTCTGATATTTCCTGGATTCCGCCAAAAGTAACATCCTCTACCTTCTGGCTTTTTACTTTGCCATGGTTTGTGCCACCACGATAATAGGTTATGTTTGAAATTTTTGTCTCGTTGTCATATTTATCTCTTATTGTTTGCGCCGCTACCCTTCCATGGTCCTGGCCACCGCGGATATATTCATCTATCCTTATCTTTTGGAAGTCTATCTCATTTTGACCATCAAGACTATATGTTCTTACTTCCTGCTCTTTAACCCTGCCATGATTCTCGCCGCCACGATAATAAGACAGAATTTCAATAAGCTGGCTGTCTATTGCTATCGAACCTGTAGGATCATAAGCAGTAACCTTCTGTTTTTTAACCCTGCCATGATTTTCACCGCCGGAATAGTATTCTTCTATTTCAATTTTCTGTACATCTAATATTAATGGCTGCTTTGTTGGATCGCGATAAGATAATGGGTCATAGCTTGTGACTTCCTGCTTCTTGGCTCGGCCGTATTTCTGGTCATTAGTGAAGTA
>DNHS01000026.1 GCA_003485765.1 Candidatus Omnitrophota bacterium
CTGGAGATTACAGGTGAGATAGGCGCTGGAAAAACAACTGTCTGTAAAGCTCTTCTGAATCAGCTGGACCAGCATACAAAAACAGCTTTTATTCTGAATGGAAACCTTTCAGAAATTCAGCTTTTGCAGGCCATTATAGAAGATTTTGGCATACAGGTAAAAACCAAAAATAAGATTACAATGTTAAACGAGTTGAATAAGTTTTTGCTGGAGCAGTTAGAGCACAGAAACAATGTGGTGCTTATCATAGACGAAGCCCAGAATTTGAAACCATCGCTTCTGGAACAAGTAAGGCTTTTATCAAACCTTGAGACAGAAAAAGAAAAACTGCTGCAGATTATTTTAGTGGGCCAGCCTGAATTAAGGGAAAAACTTGCTTCCAGGGAATTAAAACAATTGCGCCAGAGAATAGCCATAAGATACCACATAGCCCCTCTATCCAGGCGTGAGGCAGATGGCTATATATCACATAGGCTTAATGTGGCAGGATGTAACAACAGCGATATTTTTCACAAGGATGCGCTTGAAGAGATATTCAAATTTTCAGGCGGGATACCTAGATTAATAAATATAGTGTGCGATAAATCGCTTCTGACAGGCTATACTGCCGATAAAAAAACAATAGATTCTACTATGGTTAAAAAATGCGTTAAGGAAATCGAGGGGGTATTTGATGAGCATTGTCAATGACGCTTTAAAAAAGGCGGGCAAAGAATTTGAATCCAATGCAGAGGACAGGCATGTATGTCCTCTGCCATCTTCCGATAAAAAATGGATCACTATAATAACCGCGTCCCTTGTTATTATAGTGTCTCTTTTCGGATCGTTGATTTTGTATAAGAACATGACTAGATCTGAAGCTTTTGTAGAGGCGGGTTTTAAATCCGCGCCTACATCTGTAATTCAGTCAGCTCTCAATAATATAGAACAGAAAACCCAAGCGAGAGTTATGAAATCGCAGGATGCCGCGAAACTAAACGGCATTGTTTATGGAGATGAAGGCAAATGGGCCATTGTTAATAACAGGATCGTGAAAGAAGGCGACAAGCTTCTTGGCGGAGAGATTACGAGCATAACTAAAGATCTTGTAAAGATTGAAAAGAATGACGGGAGTGAAATAGTCTTAAGCCTAAAATAATAAATTATGAATTCCTTAACCAATTTTGCAGTCTCGATGAAGTAAATCGAGACTGCAAAATTCAGCGGCGGCTATACATTTTCTAGAGCGGAAAGCGCTTCTTTGGCAGATAATTGTTCTGCGCTTTTTTTGTTTAGGCCAGACCCTATTCCGTATCTTTTACCTAAAACTACTGCTTCTACGATGAAATGCTTTTTATGGTCAGGGCCTATTTCTGAAAGTATTTTATAGGAAGGGGTAGCTTTAAATTTTCTGAGCACGATCTGCTGAAATATTGATTTGTAATCCTTTGCGCCTTTTCCTTCTTTTACAAGCTGTATCTCAGACCTGAATACCCTGGTTATAAAACCATGCGAAGCCTTTAATCCTCCGTCTAAAAATATGGCGCCTATAATAGCTTCCAGGGCGCACATAAGATTAGATATATGTTTCCTGCCGCCGGATGCCTCTTCTCCTTTGCCAAGCAGGACGTATTCGCCCATCCCCATTTCCTTTGCTATCCTGGCGAGCGTTTCTCCGCTCACTAACTGCGATTTATAGCGCGTGAGAATACCCTCGTCTTCTCCGGGGTATTCATTGTAAAGCGTATGGCTTATAATTACGCCCAGCACAGAATCGCCAAGGAATTCCAGCCTTTCATTATCGCTGGAACGCTCCATATTTTTTTCATTTGCGTAGGATTTATGCGTAAGCGCCTGATTTAATAAGAATTTGTTCCTGAAACCATACCCTATTGATTTTTCAAAAATTTTAAGCTTTTTAAGCCTGTCTCTATCTTTTTTTAGAAAATGCATAACTGGAGAAGCGATTCCTTTATTAATGCTTCTGGGATATTTTCTTTTACTACAACCTTTCCTATCCTGACAGGCAAAACAAAACGGTTTTTACCATGAATAAATTTTTTATCATGGCCCATGGCTGATAAAATATCTTTCAGGTTTACGTTTTTAAGCTTAACAGGCAATCCTGTATTTTTAATTACATTTTTTATCCTGTGGCTGCTGGATTCTGTCAATAAGCCCATTTTTCTGGCTATATAAATACTGGATAATATGCCTAGCGCTACTGCCTGGCCATGGTTATAAGATTTGCGATAATTAGTTGCAGCCTCTATGGCATGGCCTACGGTATGTCCAAGATTCAGAACCACGCGAACATTTTTATTATCCATTTCATCTTTTTCAACAATCCCGGCTTTTATAAGGCTGCATCTATGCACAACACGCTGCAGGCATTCTTTATCATATCTTAAAATTTTTGTATAATTTTTTTCTATAAAGCTGAAAAGATCCGGCGATTTTATTATTCCGTATTTAATGGTTTCCGCAAGGCCTGATATAAGCTCTTTTTCAGGCAGGCTTTTTAGGAACGAGGTGTCTGTAAAAACAAGTTTTGGCTGATAAAATGCCCCTACTAGGTTTTTTCCTGCGCTCAGGTCTATAGCTGTCTTCCCTCCTATTGCTGAATCCACCTGGCTAAGAAGCGTCGTGGGAACCTGTATATAGGGGATGCCTCTTTTATATATGCTCGCTGTAAACCCTGCCAAGTCTCCTACTACCCCTCCTCCTAGCGCTATTATAAACGCCCTGCGCAGAGTGTCAAATTTAGAGATGCTATTCAAAAGCTTCAGGCATTCTTTTTCTGATTTTGCCTTTTCTCTGTCAGGGACTATTTCAAACTTTACATCGAAACCGCTGGCAACGAGGAGTTTTTTGATTTTATTTCCAAAAAGTTTTTTTAGACCTGCGTTTGTGACTATTATAGCATCCCTGCCTATGTTCAAACGCTTTAGACATGGCCCTAGTTTATTGAGCTCATTATAACAAATTAATATATCGTAACTATTTTTCCCAAGATTTACTCTAATCTTTTTCATATCACATCCCGAAATTTACACCAAGTAGCCTTGCCAGAGAAATAACCACAGGCCAAATTATAGTATTTATAGCGTTCATCCAGAGCAATGCGAATATTATTATAAAGCCGTATGGCTCAATCTTAGCATATTCAACGCTTAAATTATAAGGCAACAGACCCATCATAACTCTTGACCCGTCCAGCGGCGGAATAGGAAGCAGGTTAAATACAGCCAGGACCAGGTTTGCCATAATAGCGGTTGTTACTACAGATACAGCGAGGTAACTAGCTAGCAATAAAGGAATTTTTAATAATAAAGACAGCGCTATCGCGAAGAGTATATTTGCCACAGGGCCTGCAAGGCCTACCCATATCATACCTTGTTTTGGATTTTTTAAATTAAAGAAATCCACAGGAACAGGCTTTGCCCATCCAAAAAGTACAGGAGAATGCGTTATGAGAAGAATGAGCGGCAAGAATATGGTGCCTATGGGATCAATATGCGCAAGAGGATTAAGCGTAAGTCTTCCCATAAATCTTGCAGTAGAGTCTCCTAATTTCCACGCAACCCATCCATGAGCGTATTCATGTATAATGACTGCGAAGAAAAATATCGAAAGATTTAATAATAGATTCATTAATGAGTAGCCAAATTGCCTTTAACTTTAGGCGCAGGATAATTTGCATTAAGCCTTACAGCGGAAGCCTTAACCTTTTCCTCTTTTACTTCCTTTACTGCTTCTTTTCGCTCAGAATTCTTTATCTCGTTTTCTTCTGCTATGTCTATTTGATTGGAGCGTATCCAGCCTGCCGCTCCATAAGGCGGCTCTATTTTATACCATCCCATATCTTCTGATAATATTGAAACCTTTTCAGGCTTAGATATCTGGCCGATTATAGAATATCTTGTGCCTGCGCCTGCCCTCAAGTTTACATTGGAGGCATTTATTATGCCTATACCTTTTTCGTCAGAAGTCAGGTTAATATAGTCCTTGTTAACATACAAAACTGCTTTTCTGGGCAATAAAATCTTAAACCAGCTATAACGCCTGTCTATAATCTTCACAGATTCGGATTTCGACAAGACGCAGAGGCTTTCGAAATTTTCATTATCTCCTGCCTTTACTGCTGCGCCGTCATTTTTTACATAGCCCACTTTGGGAAACTTTTCTTTGGCCTCTTCTTGCGCATAGGCTGTTAATGTAAGCAATGAAAAAATAATAATTAAACTATTAAGATATTTTATAAAACCCCTCTTATTGCTTCTTTTTTTCATCTTTACCCGCCTTAGGCGCAGCCTTTGCTGCTGTTGGAGTTGTAGAAGCTGGAACTGCAGTTGCAGCTACTTCTCCATCTTTTGGTTTCTCCTCAGCCTTATCCTTCTTGACCTTGATCTTTATTATCTTTAGCTTCGGCATACCAAAAACAGAATCGTCATCTTTTAAGAGGCCTTTTTCTTTCAAGGCAGTCAATCTCTCATATCTCTTTAAAACAGTCCTGTGCTTTTTACCTGCTTTTGATGTTTTTAGGCTTGGATGTAGCGACATTTGACGCTCCTTTTTTTAGTTCTGCTTTAGGCTGAGGCTGGATATCGCGCGTTACTTGCTGTGGAATCATTACCCGAGTTTTCTTTTCGTCGTATCTGCCCTTTTCAACCCCCAGAGAAAAAACTATTATGCACACCATTACAAACCCTATCATAAAAAAGATCATTGTTTCATAGGAAACAGTAAAGCTGTTTTTTGCATCCGGAAGAAAAAACCTGGTTTTTCTTTTTATTTTTTTATCTACAGTCTGAGCTTCTTCAAAAAGGTCAGACTGAGCTTTTTCCTGTGATTTCATAACTACCTTTGCACCTATTCCTTAGCTAATTTTGCCTCCGTGCTTCGCTTTGTGAAACGCCGAGGCAAAATTCAAAGGTGACTATACATTTTCCTTAAACTAATTATTATAACATAGACTTCACATGTTTTTCTATCTTTTTTACAATCTCTTTATTGTTAGTATATGCATAGGCAGTAGTAGATGCAGTCTGATGACTTGTGATTATACCATCCTCTACCAGCTGGTTCAACGCCTTTTGTATAATATTAATATCCCAGCTTATCCACAATGATATACCTTTGGCAGTATCAATGCAATTCGGATTTTCATTAAAGAAAAGTAATATTTTCCTGACAGCCTCATTTTTAAATAAATTTTTTACAGTTTTCACGCAGAAGCCCCCAGCATATTCTTAAATTCAGGTTTTTTAGTAGTCTCTATAAAAGCATCAACTGCTTCAGGGTCAAACTGGGTGCCTTTATTTTTCTCTATTTCTTTTATTGCCTGAGATATGCTTATTTTTTTGCCTTTATATGGCCTGGCGGAAACCATTGCCTCAAAGGCGTTTGCCACAGCCATTACCCTGGCGCCAACAGGAATAGCTCTGCCCTTTAGACCGTCAGGATAACCTGCGCCGTCATATCTTTCGTGATGATGCCTTATTATAGGAATAGCGGGTTTTAAAAATTCCAGATGCTCTATTATTTTAAGGCTCTCTAAATGCTGCTTTTTTATAATATCATATTCTGTGCTGGAAAGACTGCCTGGTTTTTTTAATATCTCGTCAGGTATGCTAAATTTACCGGTATCCGGCAATAAGGCTGAATAGTGCAGGTTCGCTATATCTTCTCTGGGCAATTTCATCTCTTCCGCTATCGCAAGGACCATTTTTACAAACTGGTCGGAATGGGTAAATGTATTAGGGGATTTTGAGTCAAGAAGCGCTGCCAGGGTTTTTATGCTTCCGTAAGCCCTCTTCTCCTGTTCTTCATACATCTGCGCATTCTTTACAGCGATAACAGCCTGTTCTGCAAGCGTGATAAGTATCTCAAGTTCAAATTTATCAAAAGGCGCGTCGTTTGTTTTGTCCCGCGCGCTTATGACGCCGATTATATCCTCTTCTACAAGAGGCACGCAAACTGAATTTCTGGAAAGCACAGCCTTTCCTGTTTTAGCGACTCTCCCTTCCAGTTTAACGCCAAGCCTTATTTTTTTATATTGTGGGCTTGTTTTTGGTATTTCTTCATCCAAATTAATTACGGCTTTAGGAATAAGATATTTTTTTGATTCATCCAGGAGCATTATAGAGCAATACCTTGACCTCATGACCTGGAGAGTCAACCTTGCAATACGCTCTATAAGCTCGTCCATATTAAGGGTTGAACTCAAGAGCCTGTGAATAGTGTGTATTGTAGAGAGCGCTATTGCCCTGGGCCTGATTGTTTCATATAACTTATTAAGTTCTCTTTCTTTTTGAAATTCCTTCAAAACCAGATCCATGCATATCCTTACAGAATCCATAACTGTTTTTCTGGGCTCTTTGTTTAAATGTATAAATAACACGTGGCCGTACACGCTTGAACCCTGTATTATTGGAAAAGAAAGGCAGATTTTATTGCAGTTGCACTTAAATAGCATGTATTCTCTCAAAGGGTTGGATTTCAGCTTGGCCAGGTATTTCCCCAGCTTAAGATGATCGCATTCGCCGCCACATTTAACGGGCTTATATTCTGCGTCAAGAAATGCGCAGCGGCTTTTTCTAAGGATTTTAGAGCAGATTTTTCTAAAAGCAGAAACTGAGCTGCTTTTTGAAAATTTTATTAAGAACTCCTGCTTTTCTCTTTTTTCAGACTCGTTCATATGGGTCGAATAATTTTTTGTATTCGTCAAGAGCGTACCTGTCCGTCATCCCAGCTATATAATCACAGATAACCCTGTGAATATTTCCTTTATTTATTTTTTTATGATCAGACGGCGGAAGCTGTTCTGGCTTTTCAAGATATACTTTGAATAAATCTATGATAAATCTCCTTGCCTTGTCTGACATGCGAATAACCCTGAAATTTTTATACAGATTGTCCATTAAAAACGCTCTCAGTTCTTTTCTTTTTTTCTGCATGCTATCAGAAAATGTAACAAGTCTTTTCTTGTGCGATCTAACATCAGCTATATTTTTTATATTATTGAACTTGATATTTTTTTCAGATGCATGCAGAAGATCTTCTATTTGGATGTCTATCAGTCTCCGTACAATCTGGTGTTTTCTTATTTTATCAGGCAAAACTTTCCTTCCTTTTTTAACAAATCTTGCAGCGTCCTTCCAGAGTTTTAGCTCAAGAAGGCCTTTTTCTTCTATAAGGCCTGAGGTCAACCCGTCATCTATATCATGGTTATCATAAGCAATTTCGTCTGCCACATCCACAACTTGAGTTTCCATTGTTGGCGAAGAGCCCGGTTCAAATTCTTTCAACTGTTTTGCCATGTCAAACATGGTAATGTGTTTATTAATACCTTCCCTGACCTCCCATGTAAGGTTTAATCCTGGAAAATCAGGATATCTCTGCTCTAATTCTTCCACAACTCTCAGTCCCTGGAGATTGTGGTCAAACCCGCCATTATCTTTCATTAGCATCCTCAGGCTTTCTTCTCCTGCGTGGCCAAAAGGAGGATGCCCTATATCATGAGAAAGCGCTATTGCCTCTACTAGGTCTTCGTTTAAAGACATTACCCTTGCAATAGACCTGGCAATCTGGCTTACTTCCATTGTATGGGTAAGCCTTGTCCTATAATAATCACCTTCGTGATTTACGAAGACTTGGGTTTTATATTCTAATTTTCTAAAAGCAGTGCTATGTATGATTCTATCCCTGTCTCTTTGATACACAGATCTGTACTTAGGCTCTGTTTCCAAATATTTCCTGCCTTTTGTATCCTTACCATGCATTGCATAAGGAGCCAGTAAATCCGATTCTCTGTTTTCTATATCTTTACGTGTGAGCATAATTATCTTTCTTCTGAAAGACGTTTATATAACTCTTCTAGCGACTGCGGTATTACCTTTGTATCCGCAATAACAGGCATAAAATTAGAGTCGCCTTTCCACCTGGGAACTACGTGTATATGCAGATGGTCTTTATAGCCAGCTCCCGCTACTTTGCCTGTATTGATTCCTATATTAAAGCCGTGCGGTCTCAGTTTTTTTTCAAGCAAAGCCTGCATATCTCTTGTAAGCTTTATTATATCCAGAAGTTCTGCATCATTCAACCCTTTTAAATCCTTTACATGCCTGAAAGGCGACACCATGATGTGGCCGTTATTATACGGGTATATGTTCAGCATGGCAAATGAATGCGCGCATTTCTTAATAATAAAGCTGTATTTATCTTTCTTGCCTTTGATGCAAAATATGCAGCCTTTTATTTTTCTGATGGTAACAAATTTATTGCGCCATGGCGCCCATAATCTATTCATAACTTGTGTATTTCAGCTTTTATTTCTCCTTTATCAATCTCTATAATACCATAAGAACGGTATGGCGCAAATACAGTGTCAGTTACGCTTCCCGGATTAAAGAAAAGTATGCCGTTTATATATTCATTTTTCGGCATATGAGAATGCCCGAATATTATTATATCTGGTTTTTCTGAAAAAAACTCATTTTTTAAAATATCAACTAGCTTGTCTGGATAGCCGTACCCATGCATTACGCATATCTTTTTTTCCTGTATGTTAAGAATTTTTTTATACTCCAATTCAGATTTAACGTTATGGCCGTCCATATTACCGCATACAGCCTCTACCTTTGATATCTTTTTCAACGAATCTAATACGCATATATCTACCAGATCTCCAGCGTGTATTATAAGGCTGCACCCTTCTAGCCCGCTGATTAGTTTTTCAGGCAGCTCGCAATTGTCTGAAGATAAATGCGTGTCTGATAGTACCCCGATTTTCATAAGCTTATTGATTCGATATATGCGGTTTACCGTATAGATCCATCAGCACATTCAAGTCTTCCATGCTCCAAGTCCAGAATTTAGCTTCCTTTGCCATAAGGTACGCATTCTCGTTTACGCCGGAAAAAGCCACTACTATATTCCGGCTGATCCTGCTCGTTTTCTTCTGCTCCTGGCTATTTTTTATTATATCCAGCATGTCATTTTCTGTTATATTTTCTTTTTTAATCGTGCACAGCCATTTTTGACTGCCGCTAGTGGCCAGTATAGCGGCTTGATTTCTGTCCTGATTCTCAAGTTTTTCCACGTTTGTAAAAGCTATAAACTTATGTCTTTTACCGTTCAATTGTATTATATCGTTTTTGAATAGTTTAAAGAGTTCCGCAATCCTGGAAGAAAGTTCTTTCTCGAACTCCTGGCTAAATATATTAAATCTAGAGGATACGTCCCTTCTAAAAGCTGACTCTTCCATACACTCGTCAAGACTGAAAGACAAAATCCTTTTCATGTATACAGATTTAAGCCAGAATCTAAATAGCCTGTCGTTAAATCTGTAAAAGGCTCCGTTGCGGATAATGATATCCAGTTCAATCATACCGTTCAATATCTTGGAAACCTCGCCTGATTGCAATCTAGCGGCCTTTGTAATATCATTCTGTTTTTTATTTTCTGAAGAAAGCGCTATAAGAACTGATATGGATTTTGACAATATCTTGCCTTCTGAAATCTTAAAAAGAAGATTGTAAAAATACTGGTTTAAAATACCATTTTTTCTGAAAAGCGCCTCCATGAAAGAGTGTTCTATGAGATTCAGGTGATTTTCCTGCGCTATCCTTCTGGAAAACACAGCTCTTTCTATTTCGTCGGATATTGTCTGCATGTAAAAAGGCCTAGAGCCTGTAAATGAAGATATAAAATCCAGATAAATCTGAGGCAGCGTAACGCCCTTTATGCTATTTTGCAGGAACGCCCTGCCGCTAGCCATATCAAGCGGTTTTAAGAAAAATTTCTCAAAGTTGCCAAATAAAAGAGCTAGTTTTTCATTAACCAGACGAAGAGATAGAGTAGTCATGGAACTTATCAACACGTACATCGTTTCTTTCTGTATCATTATCTTCTTTGCAATTGTGCCGAATGGATTCTTGAGCATAAAATTATCCAGGTTGTGGAATTCATCAAGTATAAGCACGCAGCGTTTTTTGGTTTCCTCAGATAGTACGCTGGGAATATCCATCATAAATGAAAACGCCTCGTCTAATTTGGATCTTTCTATATCCTGAAGAACCCTTATGCATGTCTGAGCAGTCTTAGGGTAATCTCTTGCCAGGTCCTCTATTAGAAGGACTGCGTCCTGAGGAGCCGTAAGAAGAGGGTCTGATTTTACAACTTGAGACAGTATGGATTTTATGAACCTTTTTGCGCAAAATTCAAAAGGCTCTATTTTTATTTCCAGATATACAGGTATTACGCTGTCTTTTTTAAGCGATTCTGAAGAAAAAAGATTCTTTATAAGAGTTGTCTTCCCTATACATGGCTCTCCGAATATGGCTATATTCTGCCTGTATCCGTCGCTAAAGGAATTTATCCTGTATATAAGCGTATTTAATATTTCTTGTCGGTCGTCTGGCATATATTTTATGGAGCGGGTGATGGGAATCGAACCCACGTACTCTGATTGGCAACCAGATG
>DNHS01000027.1 GCA_003485765.1 Candidatus Omnitrophota bacterium
ATAATGTATCTTATGTTAACTTGGCTATATAAAAAAAATAGCCATAAGTATATATGGATAAATGATTTACGTAAATTTGTGTAAATGCTGTGGATAACTCTATTTCCCAGAAAAGCCAGAGTTAGTATAAAACATGGCTCAATCATTAGGTTTTCCAAATCCTATTGGGCCTCTTGGTTTTAGCGGTGGTAATTGTAGTGGCGTAAGCTGCTTAATAATCTCGAATATCTCTATTATCAGCTTATTATGATTACCAACCTCTCCCTCAAGTTCCTTTAGTTTTTCAGCAAGTTCTTTATGCGTAGCAAGGACTTGTTTCAGCCTTACAAACGCCCGCATAATAGCAATATTAACCTGAATAGCAAGCTTACTTCGTAATACGCTAGACAACATCGCAACGCCTTGTTCTGTGAATGCATATGGCAGATACTTAGCATGTTGCCCTCTTTTTAAGCTTCCAAATTGGAATCTTAAAGAATTTTCTTCATCTTTGGTTAGCTGAAACATAAAGTCTTCCGGAAAGCGCTCAAGATTTCTTTTTACTGCTTTATTTAAGTTTCCTGTAGTTACTCTATATAATTTTGCCAAGTCTTGATCTAACATAACCCTATGACCTCGAATTATAAAAATCTTATGTTCAATTGCTTCAGGTACAATAATCTCTTTCATTGCCGCCTCCTGTTCAAAGTCACAAATTGTGACTACCTATATATAAGACACATCTGGAGGCAATTTTCTTTCAATTTATTATGCGTGATAGTGCTATAAATTCTTGCAAAGAAATGGTTTCTGGGCGGCGGGTGGGATATATTTGGGCTTTTGTCAGGCGCAAAAGCGTTTCTTCCTTGGATTTGAATATGCCTGAAGAAGCCAGGGAATTCAAAATAGTTTTTCTGCGCTTCTCAAAAGATGAGCGGATTATTTTAAAAAGTAGATTTTGATCTATAAAGCTATCCAGTTGTTTCTCAAAGTCTATCTTTAAAAAACATGAATCAACTTCAGGAACAGGGAAAAACGCGCCTCTTGGGATTTTAAATAAAATTTTAGGCTCTCCATAAAACTGCGCATAGCAAGACAAGGATCCGTAATCCTTTGTTCCTGGCAGCGCAACAATCCTTTCCCCGAATTCTGCTTGAACAGTGGCATATAAAGATTTTATACTGCCTCTATTGTCTATTAGCTTATTCAATATCGGGCTGGATATTGAATACGGGAGATTTCCTACAACTACTAATTTAGAAGAAATATCTTTAAATTCGTATTTTAATATATCATCGTTTATTAAGCCTATATCTATTTTGTTTAGCAAAAAGCTGTACAATCGTTTATCTTTTTCTACCGCAATTAACATTCTTGCTTTTTTGTTCAAATCTTCTGTCAATGCGCCTAATCCCGGGCCTATTTCCAGCGCAATATCTTCTCTTTTTAGTTGTATAGAGTTTATTATCTTATTTTTGATATTCTGGTCTATTAGAAAATTCTGGCCAAATCGTTTGCTGGGGCGGATATTATATTCCCGGAGAATAGTCTTAACTTCGCTCAGTTTTAACAATGATTTTTAAGGCACATATTAACCGCGAGCTTAATCGCTTCTTTCATAGAATCTGGATCTGCTATGCCCTTACCTGCTATATCATAGGCAGTGCCGTGGTCTGGAGAAGTGCGGATAAAAGGAAGGCCCAATGTAACATTTACGCCTTTTTCAAAAGCCACCATCTTTAATGGCCCAAGCCCCTGATCATGATACATTGAGATAACAGCGTCTAATTTGCCATTATAAGCCATATAAAAAATAACATCGCCGGAAACCGGGCCATTGATTCCAGGGACAAAGCGCTTTATTTTTTTAATAGCAGGTATTATTATAGCCTGTTCTTCCCATCCTATTGTCCCACCCTCTCCGCAATGCGGATTCAACGCGCATACTCCTATCCTCGGCTTTTTAATTCCAAAATATTTCTTTAAGCCAGAGTCTGTCAATCTTACAGCTTCTATTATTTTTGCCTGGGTTAGAGTGCTAGAAACTTTTTTTAAAGGCACATGGCGGGTAACAGTAGTAACCTTAAGCGGCCCTCCGCAAAGCATCATTGCAATCTTTTTTGTATTAGTGGCTTCTGCAAGATATTCAGTATGCCCTTGAAAAGGTATGCCTGATTTATTTATAGCTTCTTTATTGACAGGAGCTGTTACCAATGCATCTACCTGGTATTTTTTTAAAATCTCAACAGCTTTTTCTATTGCGAAAAAACCTGTTTTATCATTTGCCTTTATGACAAAAAAGTTTGCCAAGCGCTTTATTTTAGGATCTTCTAATGCTTTTTTTGTAACTTCTGGCCCGATACCTTTCGGATCACCTGTAGTAATAATTATAATGAGTTTATTCATACATGCCGAAGGGAACTCGATTATTTTATCGAGATATACGCTTTTTTCTTAAGGCCTGACAACCACTCGTTCACTTGCGCTTTGAATTTATCTTGGAAAAGCACCATTTGGATATCTTTCTGAGCATCTTCAAGGCTCACCTGTTTTCCGTATTTTATGCCTTCTATCTTAAAAATATGATACCCTATCTCGCTCTTTACAGGCTCTGAAAATTCTCCCGGCTTTAGTTTAAATATAACATTGTCCAGCGCCTCAAGCATCTGGCCTTTTTCAATATAACCCATATCTCCGCCTTTTTCCGCGTTAGGGCCCTGAGAATATTGCATTGCAAGATCATCAAAGTTTCCGCCTTCTTTAAGCTTATTATATACATTATCTATTTCTACCTTTCCGAGCTCAAAACTGACATCGTCTTTTGCTTTCACCAGTATGTTTTTTACCCGGTATTTATCTCCTTCTCTAAACTGGCCTCTATGTTTTTCATAATAGTCGCTTGTCTCCGAAGGCAAAACTGAAATCTTTGACTTAACCTCATAATCCACCAGTTTTTTCATCATTATCTGGTCCCTGTATCTGTCTTTTAAATTAGCGATTGTGACACCTTGAGTTTCAAGTGTTTCATAAAACTCTTTTTCTGAAGGAAACCCTTTTTTAACATAATCCAGCCTTTCGTTTATCTCTGACTCAGTAACCTTTATGCCTAGTTCTTTTGCCCGGCTCAGGACAAGTTTGTCCTCTATTATCTGATTTAATATATCCTTCTTAACCTGTTCCATCCTCTGCAATAATTCATCGCCTTTATATTCCTGGCTGTATTGGGCGTATAATACAGACAATAACTGGTCAACATCCTGCTGGGTTATAACCTCGTCGTTTACAACCGCCACAAATTTATTAATAACCGCTGCCTGCGCCAAAGCGCCAAGCATAATAAAGATAATTGAAATTGTTATAATTTTAATTTTTCGCATATTTATTAAGCCCATTCACCGCTTCTCTTAATATCCTGCAATACAGGTCAAAACCTATCGCAGATATATATCCATGCTGTTCTTTTCCCAGCAGGTTTCCAGCTCCTCTTATTTCCAGGTCTTCCATTGCTATCTTAAACCCGGAACCAAGGTCTTTATACCTCTCCAGGGCATCCAACCTTCTTTCTGACTCTCTACTTAATACATGCCCTCTTGGAACAAGAAAATACGCATGCGCCTTGTTTTTAAATCTGCCTACCCTGCCTTTCAGCTGATACAAATCAGCAAGGCCGAACATGTCCGAGCGGTTTACTATAAGGGTATTGGCATTCGGTATATCAATACCGGACTCTATTATAACCGTTGATATCAAAACGTCAATACCTCCTTTCATAAATTCTCTCATTATACCTTCCAATTCTTTTGAATGCATTCTGCCGTGCGCCAAAGCAACCTTTACGCCTGGTACCAGGCCTCGTATCCTATCAGCTATTTTCTCAATGCCTTCTATTCTATTGTGCACAAAAAACACTTGCCCATCTCTTTTCTTTTCAAAAAGTATGGCCTTCTTTATAAGATTGTCATCATATTCTGCAACAATTACCTCCACGGGAAGCCTGTCCTGGGGAGGCGTTTCTATGATAGACATATCTTTTGCCCCCATTAAAGACATATAAAGGGTCCTTGGTATAGGCGTAGCAGTGAGCGTCAAGACATCCACCATGAGCCTGACTTTTTTAAGTTTCTCTTTATCCTTGACCCCGAATCTCTGTTCTTCGTCTATTATCACAAGCCCAAGGTCTTTAAATTTTATATCCTTTCTGAGTATTGCGTGCGTGCCTATCAATATATCAATAGCCCCGCTTTCCGCTTCTTTTAATATGCGGCCTGTCTCGCTTTGCGTCCTGAAGCGGCTCACCATCTCCACCATTACAGGAAAATCCTTCATCCTGTTTTTAAACGTTATAAAATGCTGCTCTGCTAAGATAGTAGTGGGAACCAGCATAGCCACTTGTTTATTATCCATAACTGCTTTAAAAGCAGCTCTTAGCGCAACCTCTGTCTTGCCGTATCCTACATCTCCGCATAAAAGCCTATCCATCGGCTTTGTAGATTCCATGTCTTTTTTTACTTCAGCTGTGGACCGCAGTTGGTCAGGGGTTTCCTTGAATAAAAAATTATTTTCAAATTGAACCTGCCATTCTGTATCTTTTGAAAACCGGAAACCATCCAGCTTGGAACGCATTGCATTTATCTCCAGCAGTTCAAACGCCATGGAATGAACACCTTTTTTAACCCTCTCTTTTACCGCCTTCCACATTTTACTGCCGAGCTTATAAAGCTTGGGCGGCCTGCGTTCAAATGCAACATATTTTTGTATCAGATGTATCTCCTCTGTCGGGACATAAAGTTTATCATTATCAGCGTATTCTATTACTATATTTTCTTTTTCCTCCTCGCAGAATTTTATCTTCTTAAAACCCCTGAATATGCCTATGCCGTGATCCACGTGGACTACATAGTCATTTACTTGTATATCTACAAATGAAACCAAAGGAATTTTTTCGCCAAGATCTGCTATTTTTTTCTTTTTCGGATAGATGCCGAGCTTAGGAAGGACTATAACCATCGCGTGTTCTTCAAGAGTTTCAGAAGAAAGCAGGCTATAACTTCTTATGGATTCTACGATATTGCCTGACAATTCAATCCTGACAGGGCCTTCAAAAGTAGGCGGAAATATATCTATTATGCCGCCGCGCATGCTGAAATCGCAAGTTTCAGAAATCATCTCCCGCCTCTCGTAGCCATATTCAACTAGCTTAGCCGCAAGAGATTTATAATCCAGATTTTCGCCTTTATAGATTTTGATAGATTCGAACATAATTTGTCGTAGCGCTGGCACAGACCTACGAAAAGACGCTCGTCCGCCCCAGCGTGGCGGACTTCGCTCCGCGCCGATTCTCGCTCGTCCTGCCTTCAGGTGGGGTCTGAGGCACATTAGAAAAATTTTGGCAAATGTCCGCAAGGAATTACAGCGAGTTTCGATCGAGTGACAAAACGATAGTCGACAGAGAAACGAGCTGTAAGCCGTAGCGGACGGCAAAATTATTTCGTGCCGAATGACCTCACCTGAAGGCAGGACACCGTGCCCGCTCGAATCGACGAGGCTTTTCTTTAGGTCTGTGCCAGCGCTCTATCAACAATTATCACATTTTCTCAAGAGCAGTTACCCCTAATAAATCTAGCCCGCCTGCTAAAACTTTTTTAACTGTATGGATAAGAGCGATTCTTGCTTCGGTAAGAGGCTTATCGTCCGTAACTATGCGATAAGCATTGTAATAGGAATGAAAAAATCCTGCTAAGTCCTGAAGATATGCCAGAAGCATATATGGCTCCAGATTTGCTGCTGCTGCCTCGATTATCTTAGGATAATGTACCAGAGTTTTTATTAAATCCATCTCCTGCTGTTTATCCAGAAGCGCCAGATTATTAAGGTTTGGTTTTGCGTTTTCAGAAAATTCTATTATGCTGGAAATCCTTGCATGGGCGTACTGTATATAATAAACAGGGTTGTCCAGCGTCTCGGCCTTTGCAAGCGCCAGGTCAAAATCAAGATGGGATTCCGTCCTCCTCATAATAAAAAAGAACCTGGCAGCGTCTCTGCCAACCTCGTCTATAATTTCGCGCAGAGTTACGAACTCCCCTTCTCTTGTAGACATCTTGACAGGCTTTCCTTCCCTGTAAAGCGTAACAAGCTGGGCTATGAGTATGGACAATTTTTCTTTATCGTAACCGAGCGCCTGGCAGGCTGCTTTTATCCGGCTTATATATCCGTGATGGTCTGGCCCCCAGATATTTATTATCTTCTCATATCCTTTTTCAAATTTCTCCTTATGATAAGCTATATCAGGCGTAACATATGTATATGAGCCGTCATTCTTTATAACAACTCTGTCCTTATCGTCTCCAAAATCAGTTGACCTGAACCATGTAGCCTGGTCCTTCTCGTATAAAAAACCCTTATCCTTTAAATCCTTCATGGCCTTTTCTATCTTCCCTGATTTCGCAAGGGCTTTCTGGCTGTACCAGACATCAAAGTGAACCCCGAAATCTTCCAGATCTCTTGTTATCGTAGCCATTATTTCTTTAACTGCATATTCCTCGAAGAAATCGTCAGATAACCCCTCACCCTTCCCTCTCCCCTTAGGGG
>DNHS01000018.1 GCA_003485765.1 Candidatus Omnitrophota bacterium
TTGTCACTTCTTGGGCTTTGGCTCTGCCGTATTTCTGGTCATTGGCAGTATAATATTCCTCTATTACTATCTTCTGAATATCTACTACAGCTCCTGGATTTCCATCTTTATCTGGAGCATAAGTCGTGATTATCTGTGATTTCACCTTTCCATATTTTAGATCTACCGCATCAGTATAATAATCTTCTATTTCAATCTTTTGTATATCAAGCACAATATTTTCATCTTTAGGATTAAGAGTGGTGATTATCTGTGACTTTACTTTCCCATATTTAAGATCGCTTGGATCAGTATAGTAATCCTCTATAATTATTTTTTGATCGTCTATTAATATAGACCCATCTGGGGTATAAGTTTTAACTCGCTGTTCACGCACCTTTCCTGCATATTGATGGCCTTCTCCATAATATGAAAGGGTTAACTCCTGAAGACTAAGCACTATACTGCCATCAGGAGTATAAGTTGTAACACGCTGTTTGATAGCCTTCCCGTTCGCATCATAAGCGGTTATTTCGATACTCTGATTATCTATAGCTAAAGTTGGATTGTTAGGGTTATAACTTATTACATTCTGCGTATGTACTTTCCCGGCATATTGATGGCCTTCTGCATAATATGTAAGAGCTACTTCTTGAATACTAATCACGCTAGCGCCATTAGGGCTATAGGTAGTAATACGCTGTTTTAAAGGATTATCACCTTCATAAGTAAGTATCTCAATGCTCTGGTTATCTATAATTGTGGTAGGATTATCTGGGTTATCATTAGGATTGTAGCTTATTGTATCCTGCGTATGCACCTTTCCATCAGCATAATAAGAAACAGTTATATCCTGGATGCCAAGGACTTTGCCTGTAGACGATCGACTTATGATACGTTGAGTCTTAGATTGGCTGTTTGTCTTCGATAAAACTTCTATTGTCTGTGAATCTATTATGTTGCCATTTGCATCATAATGCGTAACTGTGTAGGAATTTACCTGGCCTGTGGCTGGATCAAACGATTGAATATCTATTTTTTCTGAGCCAGTTACATTGCCATTTGTATCCTTATGGGTAACAGTGTAAGAATTGACCTGGCCTGTTACCGGATCAATAGAGTGAATATCTGTCTTTTCTGAGCCTATTACATTACCATTTGCATCATAATTTGTGGTTGTATAAGAATTGACCTGGCCTGTGGCTGGATCAAACGATTGAATATCTATTTTTTCTGAGCCAGTTACATTGCCATTTGCATCATAATGCGTAACTGTGTAGGAATTAGTCTGGCCTGTGACTAGATCAGTAGAGTGTATTTGGAAAGAATCTATACCTATAATATTACCCTGGTCGTCATAAATAGGAATATCGTAAGAGGTGGGCGCAGCTTGTTCTTCTTCGCCAGCAGCCGCTGCAACTGTCTGAGATTCCTCTGCAGGAGGAGCCGCAGGAGGAGCGTTTAAATTCAGATCTTCTGTCCATACCTTATGTTTAACTTCTGAAAGCGGGAACATTCCATATCCTTTAACTTTTCTTGAGATAAGATTTTGGTCTTGATCAAACTTTTCTATTGTCTGTCTATATACCTGCCCGCCTTTTTTAAATGGCGGCAGGATTATCTTTGTTTTTCTAGTTATGTTCTGTATTTGGGGCATTTCATCATCATAGAAACTCTTTACAATAGAATCGGATTCAAAATTAAAATTTTCATCAAAAGAAAGGGAATGCTGTTCTTTAATTCTACCAAGCCTTCCATATCTCGTAGTTATTATCTGTCTATTTTTAAAATTACCTTTTATATCATAAGTATCTATAATCTGCTCTATTACCTTCCCAAATGAATCGTATTTGGTGCCAGAATATTTTATTTTACCAGTTACTCTTCCTGCCTTGCTTTTTATCTCTTCTTCTCCGCTAGCAGCCCCTTTTAAATCGCGAACATAAAAGAAAATAGGGGTATCTTGAGGCCCTGCAATAGCTGAAACATCCGATATGGGCTGTGGCCCAAAAGTGTCTGTCTTAACATTGACTTGATTTCCATATCTGTCATAGAAAAATGTTATTGATTTAATCATTTCGTTCGTTTTCATGTTATACAAATATATTTCTTTCTTTGAATCTGTATGGATTAAATTTTCGTCAAAAGATATTACCTTGTTTGTTCTTGCGTTTCCCTTGGCGTCAAAGGTATTAAAGGTATACTGCTCCATTTCAAGGTTACTATTCTTGTCAAAGCTCAATCTATCTTCGTTTACAGTTCTATTCATATGGTCATAGACAATAGATAAAGATATGGATTTTTTCGGAATTATTTGATCTATAAATCTATTTTTAACATCAGGGGTATCTGTAGGCTGGGTAAAATATTCATATCTGCGTTGTGATCTTATATTGCCTGTAGTATCAGTAGATAAAACTATTGTTTTCCCAAAGGTAGTAGCAGATACGTCTATACCATTTTCTTTTAGAGAAGTCTCTTTTTTAGTCTGACTCTTTAAAAAACCTTCGCTATTATATGAAAGCGCCTCAAGAGATAAAGATGTTTTCATGTTGTTGCTGCCATAAGAAAATATCTCGCTTGCTCTCATCCTGCCGAAATCATCATATGAATATTGAGAAACCTTCCATCCAGACACAAGCCCGAACTTTGTGCTTTCTATTCCTTTATTTAATATGAGTTGCCCGAGTTCATCATAATACATATCTTTCATATATCCTGATTTTGCCTCGCCTTCGCCTGGAATAGTTTTATAATCATACCCTAACACCTGGCTGAATTCATTGTATAAGATACCTGTTTTCAAAGTCTCCTCAGAGGCATTAAGGGCTTTTGGCATAGAATCTGATAATTCTTCTATTCTGATATTCAATAATTTTATGTCACTGAACTCGCTGTCAAATATACTAATCATCATCTCTAAATTATCACTAGCGCCTTTATAAATATTCTGATTTAAACGCTCTGCTGCATAGTCTCCTGCGCTCTTAAGGCTTGTCTTATCAAACCAATCTTCGCCTGTTTCTTCTCCTCCCTCTTCATTAAGTTTTAAAGAATCGTCTATAAAGGAAAAGATTTCATTTTGTTTATCTATAAATTCTTTTTTATCATCATAATATTTACCTAAAAATTTTAAAGCGTCTAACGCGGTTAATGCCTGTGACAGAGTATCTATTTTCATGGTATCAGCTGTTTCAAAATCGCCTTGATCTAACGTCTTAGCCCAATTATCTGTTTTGGTTCCCAAATCATTAAGTAAATTTGCTATTGCTTCAATGTCATCCGAATGTGTATAACCATTTTGCCTGTCTAGATATTCTTTTTTCTTTTCCTCTTCTTTTATTCTAACAAGGTCCGCTATAGATTTAGATAACCTATTGCTTATCTCTTGCAGTTCTTTATGTAATGCCAGGCTTGAACCATCTTTTTCTAATGCCTCTATAAGTCCTTCAGCCTTTTCTTCTATAGAAGAAAGTTCTGTTTTTATATTTTTTAATGCCTCTTCGATTTCCAGTTTATTAACTCCTTTAGCTATAAGTTTATCTATCTCCTTTGAAATATCATTGGCTAAATTTTTTATCTTAAATACCTGTTGCAGCGAAACTCCTTCTTTAGTTGTCTTTTCTTTAGAATATATCAACTGGCCGAAACTATTATACTGAGCATCTGAAAATTCTTTAAGCGCTGCATTTTTTACATTAAAAGGTATAGCTTCAATGACTTCTTTTATAGGTATCTCCAGCTCTAATACAGCTGCTATTAACCGTTCCTCGTCTTTTGCCATGGCTGAAACTTCGTCAGATTTTTCTTTTGTTGAATTTACTATTGCCTCTATATTCTGAGCTCTTAACTTTGCTTCTTCAGCCAATCCTTTTAAATGGTCTTTATTAGACCATCCATTACGATCTGCTTCCTGCGCAAGTTTTTCTAATTTCGATGCTTCAGTATTGGCTTCTGATTTTATGTTATTAAGCTGTTCATAAGACATCTTTAAAAGCTCTGCTGCAAATCTTAATTCTTTGGCCTTTTCATTGATTTCTTTGCTAAGTTCGTTCAGCCTATTATAAATGGCGTTTGCCGCATTGATCGCAGCATGCGATATAGAGGTTGTTTCTTCCTTTGTTTTTCCTGCTGTAAAAGCATCCTGCAATTCATCAAATTTAGATAACGCTGCATCTGTCAGACTGATAAGCTCCCTATAGGCATCCATTAGCTGCGTGTCATTCTGCGCCTTTGCTTGTAAATATCTGCTATCTAACTCTTCTTTCAAAAGTTCGGTAATATGCAATACTTTAACTGCATTTTCGCTTGATACGCCAAATGTTAATACTTCTTCTTTGTACTCTACCACTCGGCCTTCTGTATTGTATTTTGTATCGTATCTTATAACTTTCTCTTCGCTCTTAGCTCCAAGAGGTATAAAATCTGCCAGATCTATAGTTAAATCTTCCAGGCGTTTTGCCTCTGTTATATAGTAGGTAATATTTTTTGTAAGGCTATTAAGCTGAACAGTTATAACATTTACTTCATTAATTGATTTATCTAAATCTATTTTTTCGTCTCCCATTTTTTCTATAAGATTTGTCAAAGACGCAAGTACTTCTGGCGGCACATTCTCTTGCTCTAAAAGGGTATCATACAGGTCTTTTGTATTGTTTATAGAAGAATCTAATTCTCCTTTTTCCCCTTTTAAGAAAGACAGGTAATCATCCGATGCTTCATTAAATGCCTGGAACGCAACATTAAATCCTTTTATAGCCTGAAGCGCCTCTATTTCTGACCTTTGTTTAGCTTCTTTAAAATTATTAGCAGCTGTCCTTGCCTCATTTAAAAACAATAACATTTTCTTTACTTTTTCATTTGCTTCCTTAGCGTTATCAGCGTCTTTTTTCAGTTTTGTAATATCTACGCCTGCTCCAGAAACTCCATTGCTGACAGCATCATCATACGCTTCTTTTGCTGCTTCATACGTGGTTTCTAACCTTTGGGAGAGCGCTTCTAAATCAGCAATATACACGTCCAACGAACCGACCACTGTTTCCATATCTCCCGCATTAAGCTGCGCGTATTTCAAATAATCTTTACTAACGCCAACCATGTCCCATAATTTTGCGTAAATTTCTTTCTGAGCGACAGTTAACTCTTTCAGATCAACTCCTTTACTTACTGAGGTAAAAAGTGAGGCAATGTTATCTTTCGTATTATTCGCTAACTCAAGCAAATTTTCTAGCTTAGTCTTATTTCCCCTAAGGAAATTAAGCTCTTGTTCAAGTTTACCTGCTTCATCTGTTAGGTTATTAGATGCTGCTGATTCTTTTTTCTCTTCTAAATCCCTTATTCTGGCATCTGTTTCCCTGATATTAAAATCAATGTATCTTGCATAACTGTCTGCATTAAGCGCGCTATTCCATAACCCTCCCATATCATTTCCACCGCGCATAGTATAATCTTCGTAGCTGACAAGCTGGCCTAATTCATTATATTTCATATTTGAACGTTGGTTTAAATTTGTTATATTCATCTCAAATGACATGTTGGAAACTAATCTTTCAAATGAATATTTTAATTGATCTAATGTTTTAGCGCCATCATCAACTATGTTTAAAACAGATTCGGAATTATTAATTTCCTTATTCAGTGTATTTAAATCAGTGCCATATTTAGATGACACTTCATTTTTAATGCTCTTTTCTTCTGTAAGCGCCCATTCCCCTGCTTGATTTTTCTTATATACCTCCTGACTGAAATTAAGCAATATATCAATATGAGTTGTATCGTAACTAAAATTATCCTCTACGACCTTGGCCTTCTGCTCTAACTGGTTAGCCTCATTTATAATAGAAGCAATAGTCTCTCTTCTTGTAATCCTCGCATTTTGGTCATAGTCTTCAACTGCAAGTTTCATAATACCTATAATATTGCCTTCTTTGACAAAATAACTTTCTATGGTCTTTTTTAACAATGCGCCTGAAGCGTTATTTTCGCTTGTAACAATCTCCTGCCTTACCAGTTCGCTTCTTATATTAAATACGCGATCTTTCTGAATAATATTATTCCCATCATATGTAAATTCTGATATAGTCTTTTCGCTAAGTTCATTTTCTTTTTTATAATTAACCCTATATAAGTCTTTTATCCTAGTAGATATTTTCCCATCGGTATTATATTCATTAAATATATCTTCTATGCCTATTAGTAACTCTTGCCCATATAAGTTCACTTCATAGCTTTCTTTCTTCTGGTGGGATACATTGCCATTTGCGTATTCATAGAATACTTTATCGCGCGACACCTTTTTCTTGGAATCATAGTTTCCTGGCGTTGCCATTCTATAATAATCTGTAACCTCCTGTATAACCTGACCCTCATTATTATAGGTATAATAAATCTCCTTTTCGCCAACAAGTATCGATCCTGGCTGCTGCGTCGCCTCTTCTTTAGATGTATAATCATATTCCTTTATAGTCTTCTTTATAACCTTACCACCTGATGTTTCTTCTGTAATTACTTCATAGCTTCCATTGATTGCGCCAAAATCGCTTATTATCTGTATTGCATCATTTAATTCAGCCTGGATTAATTTAAGCTCATCTATATCTGACTGTAGAAGCTCATATTTATTTCCTGAATTCCATATAGTATCATCCAGCGCATCTCCTAAATTACCTATTGCCTCCAACGCCTGGGCTTGGCTATCCTTTATAAGCTCCTTATCAGCTCCTTCCTTTACAAGATTATAAAAAGCTGACGCTTTATCCTGGGTGGAATTTAAAAGCGGCAGCAATGCTTGAAGGGCTTCTTTCTGCGACGTTAATTCATCTATTGCGCCTTGCAGTTCCTCTACCTTGGCTAGAAGGCCTTGGTTTTGCGCCTGGGTAAGTTCATCTTCTAACGTTTCTATCCTTACGGTTAAAAAGCTTATGTTATGCTCTACGCGATGATTAACAGTTACTGCGCTATTAAGGCTTCTCCATGCACTTATCTGGGATAAGCCGAATTGAGAGGTAGTATCTGTATAGCCGGAGATCTGGCCAAGCTCATTATAGGTAATATTGGCCCTTTGGAGTTTGGTTTCGACGTCAAAAGTAACAGGCAATGCAAATACAGAGGACGAAAATTTTAAATCATCTCCCATTTTTCCTGAATTAATATTTTCTTTTTCGATAAGGCGAAGTACCGTGCTCTCCTTTTTGCTTTTTGCATCAATTAACGCCTCTTGCGCCTTGGCAGCTTCCAGTTCCAGCTGTATTATATTCGCTTTTTCTGGGTCAGTTTCTTTTTCATATAACTCTTCATAGGCATAAATATCACTGCGAACCTTTGAAAGCTCGCTATTTATATCTCCTACCTTTTCTTTCTGCAAATTATATCTATCTTCCAAATTCCATATGATATTATCTAGCTCATACCCTAAACTGTCTATTGCCTCCAACGCCTGGGCTT
>DNHS01000049.1 GCA_003485765.1 Candidatus Omnitrophota bacterium
AAATGCGGCGCTATACCAAAGAATCTCGGGATAGCAAAGGACAAGCCTGAACAGCTTGAGAAAAAAATAAGAGAAGGCCTTGACTGCGATCTTATTCTTACGTCAGGAGGCGTTTCAGTAGGCGATTATGATTTAGTAAAGTACATATTAGCTAAAATGGGGACCAATATAAAATTCTGGCAGGTTGCTATGCGGCCTGGAAAGCCCCTTGTTTTTGGCACAATCAAGAATAAGCTTATATTTGGCCTTCCTGGCAACCCTGTTTCAAGCATGATAAGTTTTGAGGTTTTTGTCAGGCCCGCGATTNNATAATCCTTCCTGAAGAGGAAGAAAAAATAGAAAAAGGCGTAAGAGTAACTGTCAGATTTTTGGATTGATTAATATGGTATCCTGGACAGATTTATTAGGCGCAAGAACCCTCAAGAAACAAAATAAGTTAAGATACTCTCAAGGAGGGAGTTTAGCTCCCAGGGTCGTAGTCTGGAATATTACCTCAAGATGCAATCTTAGGTGCTGGCATTGTTATTATTCTAGCAGTGATAGAAGCTCTTTGGAGGAGTTAAATATCCATGAGGCAAGAAATTTCATTGCAGACTTGAGCGCCCTAAAAGTGCGCGCGCTTCTTTTTTCCGGAGGAGAACCGCTCTTAAGGCCTGATATTTTCGTTTTAGCTAAATTCGCAAAAGCCAAAGGCATAAAAGCAGCGCTTTCTACTAATGGGACACTGATAGATTCTAGAGTTGTTCGGAAGATTAAAAAGTCTGGTTTTTCTTATGTAGGGATTAGTTTAGATGGGATGGAAAAGACTAATGATACATTCAGACACTCAAAAGGGGCATTCCAGAAATCACTTCTTGCGATACGCAATTGTAAAAAGATAGGGCTGTCGGTTGGGCTGCGTTTTACTTTAACCAGATATAACTTCAGAGATTTGCCAGAGATTTTTGCTTTTGCGGAAAGAGAACGGGTTAACAGGTTCTGTATTTATCATCTTGCTTATGTGGGCAGGGCGGCTAATATTCAAGAAATGGATTTAAGCCATCTTGAAAAAATAGAGGCCTTAGAGCTTATTTGGCGCAGGGCCAATTATTTTTTAAAGAAGAAATTGAATATAGAGGTGCTTACAGTGGATAATCATGCTGATGGCGCCTGGATATATCTTAAATTAAAGGGGCTTGATCCACAGCGCGCTCATTTGGCATGGGAGATCCTCAAGGCGCAAGCCGGGAATAGCGCTGGAATAAAAATTGCCAGCGTGGATGATTGCGGTAATATCTATGCGGACCAGTTTTTAAGAAGATATCCTCTGGGGAACATCCGTCTTAAGAAATTTAGCCAGACTTGGATAGACCCGGAAAATTCTCTTTTACAGGCCTTAAGAAATAGAATACCCTATCTTTCAGAGCGTTGCCAAAGGTGCAGTTTTATTAAAATATGTAATGGTAATTTTCGGGCTCGCGCAGAGGCAGTGTCTGGTAATCTTTGGCAGGATGACCCTGCCTGCTATTTAACCGAGGAGGAGATTCATCAAGGTGAACAGGTTCATTCCCCGCTTGATTGTATTGGAGTTAACGCGTAGGTGTATTTTAAATTGCCTGCATTGCCGGGCTAACAGCCACACTACGCAAGATGCAGAATTAAAGACCGAAGAGTGGCTTAGGGTCTTGGAAGAAATAGCTTCATTTTGTCAGCCCATAGTCATCTTTAGCGGCGGCGAAGCCCTGCTGAGAGATGATGTCTTTGAGATAATAGGTTTTGCTAAAGGTTTAGGACTGACACCGGTGATAGCTACTTGTGGTGTAACTTTAACTAAGGAAAAGATAAAACAACTTAAGCAAGCAGGAATAAAAAGGGTAAGTGTAAGTATTGATGGGAAAAATGCTGCCACCCATGATACTATCCGGAATGAAAAAGGCGCCTTTGTAAAAGCGCTTACAGCAATGAGAATGCTAAAAGAAGAGAATATAGAATTTCAAGTCAATACCACTGTGATGCGCGACAATGTCAACCAGTTAGAAGAGATTCTTCAGTTAGCCGAAGCCTACGGCGCAAAGAGTTTTCATCCTTTCTTTTTAGTTCCCATAGGAAGAGGGAGTCTTTTAAAAGAAAGGCAATTATCCGCTGAAGAATATGAAGCGGCCTTGACCTGGTTATTTAGAAAGACAGCGCATGGAACTATCAGCTGCAGGCCTACCTGCGCTCCGCATTATTTTCGCATTGCGCATCAGGAGAATTTTAATTATACTACTGATAGCCTGGATGCCAAGACCGAAGGATGCTTATGCAGCCGGTCTTTTTGTTTTATTTCTTCCACAGGCAAGGTTTATCCCTGTGGTTTCCTGGAGATAGAATGCGGGGATGTAAGAATGGAAAATTTTAGAAAGATATGGCAGGATTCAGGAGTATTTAATCGCTTAAGAGACTTAACTCAATACAAAGGAAAGTGCGGCGAATGTGAATATTTAACAGTTTGTGGCGGCTGCCGAGCACGCGCTTATGCTGCTTGCGGTGACTATTTAGAAGAGGAGCCAGAATGTATTTATCAGCCATTGACCGAAAAATCTTAAACTGCATCCAGGAAGACATACCGTTTAAATCTGAACCATTTAAGATTTTATCTCTTCGCATAGGGATTAAAGAGGCAGCATTATTGAAAGGCCTTGCCCGCTTAAAAGCTCAAGGGATTATCCGTAGTTTCAGCGCCCGGCTTAATCATCGCAGGCTTAAGTTCAGAAGCACCCTCGTGGGCATTCATGTGCCAAAAGGTAAACTTAAACCATTGGTTAAAAAGATTATCGGTTATCCTGAGGTGACCCATTGCTATTTGCGCCAGGGGAAATATAATCTTTGGAGCGTATTTCTTTATAAAAATGGAAGATTACAGAAATTTATTCGCGAATTAAGTAAAGATGCCGGCAGTAAAAATATTTTAAATTTAACTACTAAGAAAAAATTCAAGCTAGAAACCCGACTGGAGATTTGAATTAATGAAAAAGCTTACGCGCAAGAAGTTTCTTAAGTTATCTACGGCAACCCTGGGCGTTCTTTTATTGAGCGAGCCTTTGCTGGCCAGCCTAAAGTTTGTTCCTGAGATTGATAATCCTTTGGAATTTTATCCGGAACGCGATTGGGAGAAAATTTATCGTAACCAATTTAAATACGATTCTTACTTTCATTTCTTATGCGCGCCCAATGATACGCATAACTGTTTATTGCGGGCATATGTGAAGAATGGCGTAGTTACTAGGATTGGGCCTAGTTATGGCTATGGCAAGGCCCGGGATATTTATGGTAATCAGGCCTCGCATCGCTGGGATCCCCGTTTATGCCAGAAGGGTTTAGCTATGGTGCGCAAAGTTTATGGCCCGCGCCGGGTGAAAAACCCTTACGTAAGAAAAGGATTTAAAGAGTGGCTGGATGCAGGTTTTCCGCGCGAGGAAAATGGAAAGGTTCCTGCCAAATACTTGAATAGAGGAAAAGAACCTTTTATTAGGGTAAGCTTTGAAGAGGCAGCAGAAATTGTGGCTAAATCACTGCTCAATATTGCTACTACCTACAGTAATGACTCCGGGAAAGAACTCCTGAAGCAACAGGGGTATGATGAGGCAATGGTTGAGGCTATGCATGGCGCAGGCACACAGGCGCTCAAATTCCGCGGTGGGATGCCTCTATTAGGAGCTACTCGCATATTTGGATTTAACCGTTTTGCTAATTCCATTGCCCTCTTGGATAAATATATTAGAAATACAGACAAGGACCATGCCTTAGGCGGCCGTCTTTGGGATAGTTATTCCTGGCATACGGACTTACCGCCAGGCCATACTATGGTCTGCGGTCATCAGACAATTGATTTTGACTTAGTAACCGTAGAAAATTCCAAAATGGTTATTTGCTGGGGAATGAACTGGATTTCTACTAAAATGCCTGATGGGCACTGGCTTTCTGAAGCGCGTATCAAAGGAACTAAGATTGTTACCGTGGCTTGCGAATATCAATCCACTTCCAATAAGGCAGATGAGGTAATCGTGATCCGGCCGGGAAGCGACCCGGCATTTGCTTTAGGTTTAGCAAACGTTATCATCAAAGAAAGGCTCTACGATGCGGAGTTTATTAAAGGACATACGGATTTACCGCTTCTTGTGCGCATGGATAACTTGAAACTTCTCAAACCTCAGGATATTATCAAAGGTTACCAGCCCAAAGAATTAAAATATGCGCAGTTACTTAAAGAAGGAGAAAAGGCGCCTCCTCCAATAAAACAGCGCTACCAGATAATGTCAGAGGAACTGCGCCATGAATGGTCGGATTTTGTAGCCTGGGACATGGATAAAAACTCAACAGTGGTTATCAACCGCGATATGGCAGGCATAGCTGGGAATCTTGCCATGGAAGGAGAATTCCAGGTTGAGACAGTTGACGGCCAAAAGGTTAATGTGCGGCCGGTATTTGATCTTGTAAAAGAGCATGCTGCGTATTTTACTCCGGAGGTGGTTGGTGAAATTTGCCATGCGGATAAAGATGCTATAGTGCGGCTTGCAAGAGAGATTGCCGCTAATAAGGCCAGTGTCCTGGTTTCAGTAGGTATGGGGCCTAACCATTTCTTTAACAATGACCTAAAGGACCGCACAATATTTTTGGTGTGCGCCTTAACCAAG
This sequence comes from Candidatus Omnitrophota bacterium, assembly GCA_003485765.1. Taxonomy (GTDB): domain Bacteria; phylum Omnitrophota; class Gorgyraeia; order Gorgyraeales; family Gorgyraeaceae; genus UBA10183. Next base: position 4,656 of record DNHS01000049.1, read on the forward strand.
AATATAGGATTTCATGGTGGAAATATCGGCAGTTTTGCCGGCAATTATCGCGGCGCCTATTTTAACGGCCTGCCTTTTTATATCTACGAAGACCCCTTTGATATTGAGCTTGAACCGGATAAGCAGTCTCGTATAAAAAGCTATTACAAGGGAGAATCAGCGCATTACTATAATTACGGGGATAGGCCTTTAAGGATGGGTAATAAACTTTTTACCGGAAAGACCCATATGCCTACTCCCTCCAAGGCTATGTGGTTCGGTAACTCCAACTCCCTTTTAGGAAATATCAAATGGCACTCTGATGTTGTGGTCAATACCCTGCCTAAAATAGAATGTGTAGTGGTAAATGAATGGTGGTGGACAGCCTCCTGTGAATATGCTGATGTGGTCTTCGCCGTAGATTCCTGGGCAGAGTTTAAATTTCCGGATATGACCGCGGCAGTAACCAATCCGTTCTTGCAGATCTTTCCGCGTACGCCCCTTAACCGCCTGCATGATACCCGCTCAGATATAGAAGTGTTGGCCGGGGTGGCAAAGGCGCTTGGGGGATTAACTAATGATAATAGGTTCGTGGATTACTGGAAATTTGTCTACGAGAATAATGTGCAGGCATACCTGCAAAGGATTATCAATAATTCTACCACGCTTAAGGGTTATAAGATTGAGGAGTTAGAGGCAAATGCCAAAGAAGGAATCCCGGCGCTTCTGATGACACGCACCTATCCTAAGATTATGGGCTGGGAACAGTCAAACGAAAATAAGCCGCATTACACCAAATCCGGCCGTATGGAATTCTACCGTGATGAGGATGAGTTCTTAGAGTGCGGAGAGAATATCCCAGTGTACCGTGAACCAGTGGACGGTACCTTTTATGAGCCGAATGTGATTGCCTGCGGGGCAACAGGTCTGATAAGGCCAAGAGGCCCCAAAGAATATGGCTTAGCCGAAGATGATCTTTCAGTGGAAGCGCGCCAGGTGCGCAATATTGTTATCCATCCAGCAGAACTTACCAAGACAAAACACCCCCGAAGAAAAGACGGATTTACCTTTATCTATATCACGCCAAAATTTCGTCATGGCGCGCATACCACCCCTGTAGATTTGGATATTATCTCAACCTGGTTTGGCCCATTCGGCGATATACATCGCCGCGATAAGAGAATGCCCTGGGTGGGTGAAGGTTATGTGGATTTGAATCCCGAGGATGCTAAAGAGTTAGGCATAAATGACGGTGATTATGTTTATATTGACGCAGATCCTGAAGACAGGCCTTTTCGCGGATGGCAGAATAAACCCGGTGATTATAAAGTACACAGGCTGATGCTGCGCGCTAGGTTTTATCAAGGGCTGCTGCGGGGCGTTGCGCGTTCCTGGTTTCATATGTATGTGGCTACTTACGGATCAGTGGAAGGCCATGAAAATAATCCAGATAAATTAGCCAGAAACCCGCGCACGGGTTATCAGGCAATGTTCAGGTATGGTTCGCACCAGTCAACCACCAGGGCATGGCTTAAGCCCACATTGATGACGGATTCTCTTGCCCGTAAGGAATATTTTGGCCAGAATATCGGTAAGGGATTTGCCCCGGATATACATTGCCCTGTCGGAGCGCCGAAGGAGTCGTTCGTGAAGATAAGTAAGGCAGAAGATGGAGGAATGAATGGAAATAAATTGTGGAGGCCTGCGGCCCTAGGCTTAAGGCCAGGTTATGAAAATGAATCAATGAAGAAATTTCTTAGAGGGGAATTTATCTCATGAAGAATAAAGTTTATAACTGGCAGATTAAACGTAAGATGGAGTATAAATATCCTGAGGCGCGCCCCCAAAAACAGGCAGCATGGGTATTTGATACTAATAAGTGTATTGCTTGCCAGACCTGTACCCTGGCCTGCAAGAACGCCTGGACTTCAGGTAAGGGCCAGGAGTCTATGTGGTGGAACAATGTGGAAACCAAACCTTTCGGGTTTTATCCTTTGGGCTACGATGTGCGTCTCCTTGAGATGCTCGGGCCCCAGAAGTGGGATGGCGATAAATATATAGGTAAGACTATTTTTGAAGCCGCGCCCTACGGAGAAGAGATGCTCGGCTGGATGCCGGAAGAGGAGGACTGGGCGTACCCGAATATGGGAGAGGATGAGGTAAATAAACAGATCCCTGAGAAGGCAAATTTTACTTTACCGCATTTAAGTTGGATGTTTTATCTGCAGAGAATCTGCAATCACTGCACCTATCCTGCCTGTTTAGCTGCTTGCCCGCGTAAATCAATTTATAAACGTAAAGAAGATGGTATTGTCTTGCTTGATCAAGAGAGGTGCCGCGGGTATCAGGAATGTGTGGCCGGCTGCCCTTATAAGAAGTCTATGTTCCGCGCCTTTACCGGAAAATCAGAAAAATGTATCTCTTGTTATCCGGCGGCGGAGAATGATTATCAGACTCAGTGCGTGATAAACTGTATAGGGAGAATCCGCTTATTCGGCTTTAAGAGCAACTACGATAAGCCCATAGAGAATAATCCCATTGATTATTTTGTGCATATAAAAAAGATTGCCCTTCCACTTTATCCGCAATTTGGCACAGAACCCAATGTTTATTATATTCCGCCGATACATGTGCCTAAGGAATACACTCGGCAGCTTTTCGGCCCGGGAGCGGATGCGGCAGTTGAGCTTTATAAGAAAGCAAAAGAAGACAAGAATCTGGTGGGGCTTCTCATGCTTTTCGGAGCCACGGATAAGATTATCCATTCTTTTAAAGTAGAGGGAGATATGCTTGACGGCCATTGTATCGGATATGATGGAGAAGGTAAAGAAATTGTACGCGTTCCTTTGAAGGAACACGTGATTATCCGCAAGGAATATGACGAAAAACAGGATGTCTACAGGGCAAGTGTTACCTGAATTTGATGTAGAGTTAATCCGGCAGCGCGGGCTTAAGTATAAGGAATTGGCGTCTGCCTTTTCTTATCCTAAAGACGAAGAGTTGTGTCTTGAGTATGACCGGCTATTTCGCTTGAGTGAAATCTGGATTTACGGCACAGAACATACGGCAGAAAACGAGTTCCAACGGGCAAAGGAACTCTCAGATATAAGCGGCTTTTACCTGGCATTTGGCTTACAGGTAGATAAGGAAAGGCCGGATGCGTTATCTTGCGAGTTAGAATTTATGCACTATCTTATTCATAAGGGGCTCTATGCCTTCTGGAAAAATCTCAGCAAACTAGAGGAGAAGGCCCAGATTTGCCATGATGCCCAGAAGAAGTTCTTTTTTACGCACTTATATCCGGCAGCCAGGAAAATAGCCGAAGCGCTGATTTCTCAAGGAGACAATTTTTATTCTACTATCGCTAAAGAGATGCTGGAATTTCTAAAATCTGAAAAGAGATTTTTGTCATAATTATGAAAAAAATAACAGCAATTCTAATTATTGCCTTTTTAGTAATCGGGTTTGGGTGGCTGGTCTTTTATGGCTTAAGGTATTCAAGGGGCGTTCCGGTAGTTGTAGAAGAGAAGACAAGGCCGGCCTTAGAAGCCCCTTTTATCGAGGAAAATATTTATTTAGCAAAAGGGATTTCTCCGCAGGTTTGGGAAAAACTACCAGCTGAGAAAGTAGAGTTGGTCTATCAGGTTACGGTTTTGCCTTGGCCGCAGAAAGGCCTTATTTCTCCCATTACCGTAAAAGCATTTCACAATAAAAAGGATATTTATTTTTATATAAGTTGGCAGGATAATACCGAAGATTATATCCTCGCCGCGAATAGATTTTCCGATGCCTGCGCTATTATGTTTCCATTAGGCAAGAAAATCGAGCCAAAGCCTTCTACCCTGTTAATGGGTTTCTTAGGTAAGGCCAATATCTGGCATTGGAAGGCTAGCATAGACCGAGAATTTTGGTTAAAGGATTTTCCAGAAGATAAAGCCTATGTTGATTTCTATTATCCTTTTGAGAAAGAGGAAACGCTTGCCGTATCCAAGGATATTCCTCAATCTGCGGTAAGAGATCTTCTAGCCATCAGGGTAGGCACGATTACACCAAAAGAAAAACAGCAAGTCGAGGGAAAAGGCGTATGGAATGCAGGAGTATGGGAATTAGTATTTCGCCGCAGCCTTAATCCCGAGGATGTAGAATTAGATGCAGTCTTTCCTTCAGGAAAAAAACAGTACTGCGCTTTTGCAATATGGAATGGCTCCAAGGGCGATCGGGGCGGCAAAAAATCTATTTCAGATTGGGTGGAGTTGAGAATAAGATGATGGTTAACCCCCTGAAAATACTTACTAAGATAATAGTCTTAATTAATTTAGCGGCGGTTTTTAGTTTTGCCGCAGAAGCGCCTGAACTTCCTGTCATTGAAAAGGCAGCAGATTTTAAGCTAATAAATCAAGATAATCAGGAGATTACCCTAAGTCAGCTTCTTGGCAAGGTAAAGGTAGTTACCTTTATATATATAAGATGCCATCAGGCCATGGTCTGTCCGCTTACTACCAAGAATCTCAAGAAACTGCAGGATTCCTTAAAAGGCAGCTTGGATAAAAGGACTGTTATCTTGAGTATATCTTTTGATGCTGAATTCGATACGCCTGGGATGTTGAAAAAATACGCCCAACTCTATGATGTGGATTTTCATAACTGGCATTTTCTTACCGGAGATAAGGCGGCAATTGAAAAGGCCTGTCAAGATTATAAATTTATAGCTGAGAAAGGAGAAGATAGAATATTTCGCCACTCGGCAATTACCTTTTTAATTGACCAAAACAATAATATCAGAAAAATCTATTTTTCTAATCTATGGGCGCCTGAGGAAATAAAGCGGGACATAATGGCCTTACTATCCAATGAGAATACTGCTTAAGATAATTTTATTAGTTGTAACCGGAATAATCTTTTTTACTGGCCTTGCTTTTGCCGAAGAGCATTTCTTTGAAATCAAGGCTAAGAAATTTTCTTATACCCCTAATATCATTAGAGTAAAAATCGGAGATAAGGTTAAAATCCGGCTAGTTAGCGAAGATGTCACCCACGGAATCTTTGTCGATGGTTATGGAGTAGAGACGCGGGCATATCCCGGGCAAGACGGCAGCTTTTCTTTTGTGGCCAACCAGCCAGGGAGATTTACCTTTCGCTGTTCTGTTACCTGCGGAGAATTCCATCCCTATATGGTAGGGTACCTGGTGGTTTTGCCCAATGCGCGTTTTTACCTATATGCCTTAGTCGTACTTTTTATTGGCGGCGCCAATCTTTTCTTTATTTCAAAAAAGAAGGCCTGAGAAATGGAAAAAGAAAAATTATTTGGCTTAATCGATTTAAACTGGCGGTTTGAACTAACTAAATTCAAACTGGTAAGATGGATTTTTAAATCGCGCTGGTTTCCTCTATTGGCGCTAATCTTTAATCTCTCTGTCTTTATTATTATCTTACTAGCCGGGTTTATTGGCGGGTATTCTGCGGGAAATTATAATTTCGGAGTCATGATTGTCTGGATACTCTGGTGGGTGCTTTTGATGCTAATCCTTGTGCCTTTTTTCTCGCGGATGTGGTGCATGGTCTGCCCCTTTCCTTTATTTTCCGACTGGTTCCAACGCGGTAAATTATTCGAGATAAATACAGGTAAACACCGAGGCTTAAATCTAAAATGGCCAAAGCATCTAAAAAATATGTGGGTGATGAATATAGGCTTTTTAGTTACCACCTTTTTCTCTGGATTTTTTACTGTTCGGCCGTATGCTACCTTTGTACTTTTGGGCAGCATTATCTTATTAGCCTTTATCATCGGGCTTATCTTTGAGAAAAGGACTTTTTGTCTTTATGTCTGTCAGGTATCAGGTTTTCAGGGTTTATATTCTCAATTCGCCGCTTCTGAAATAAGGCATAAAGACGAAGAGATCTGTAAAAAACACGCTTTAAAGACCTGTTTTCTAGGAAATGAAAAGGGATATGGTTGCCCTTGGCTCCTTACCCCTTTTAATTTTAAAAAGAATACTTATTGTGGAATGTGCCTGGAATGTTTTAAGACCTGCCCTCATGATAATATGGGATTCTTCTTAAGAGTTCCGGGAAAGGATTTATTGATAGACGAGAAAAGAGGCATGGATGAGGCATGGAAGGCATTTATTATGCTGGGGATTGCTATGGTTTTTTTCTTGAGCATGCAAGGGCCTTGGGGTATACTTAAGGATATGGTCAGGGCAACTACCCTCAAGGGATATTTAACTTTTATTGCCATACATTCGGCATTTAGTCTTTTGGTTATGCCTGGGATTTTCTTTGTTTTCTCTTATCTTTCTAAGTTGGCCAGCGCAAATAAAGAGGTGCCTTTAAAAAAGGTCTTTATAAATTTCGCTTATACGCTTATACCGATAGGTTTAGGAGTCTGGATTGCTTTTAGTTTAGGGATAATTCTCCCTAATGGAAGTTATATCTTGCATATAATTTCCGACCCTTTTGCCTGGGGTTGGAATTTATTCGGCACTGCCAATTTTCCATGGACACCGGTATTTACCGGGTTATTAGGATATCTACAAGGCGCAACACTTATCATATTTTATTTGTTCTCGATTGCTTATGGCTTCAGGTTATCTAAACAGACATACCCTGACTTAAATCAAGCAAAGCGGGGATGGATACCCATGCTTTGCTTTCTAACTTTAATAACTCTAACGTTTTTATGGTTATATCTAGGTTGAGCGAATGAAAAAACAAGAATTCATTGCCATAATAATTTTTCTTTTTGCCACCATAGGCGTAGTCGTGGGTGTTTTTGCAATTGAAAAATATCGACTCAGCAAATTCTATACTGTGGAACTTATTGCCAGGGCCCCGGAACATGGAAATTGGTATCCGGCCAAAATAAAGGTTCCGTCAGGTAAAGAGGCAACAATTTTAATCCGCAATATTGAAACGGTAACGCACGGTTTTGCTATACCAGATTTGAATGTCTCGGCAGGCGAGATAAAAGCTGGAGAGGTAAAAGTAGTGAGATTTACGCCCCAGAAAAAAGGCATTTTCCCATTTATGTGCACGGTCTGGTGCTCGGATTATCATATGGAAATGCGCGGAGAGCTGATTGTAGAATGATTTGTTGTGTCGATATGATTAACAGATATCCTATAATGAGAAGAAGTTCTATAACAAAAGTTGTCAAACAAGAAAAGGGGGAAGTAAAAATGAAAAGGTTATTAATACCTATTTTAGTTTTGGCATTTATTTTTTCTTATGCGCCACCAGGGTTTGCCGCTACTGACGAAGAAATACAGATATTAAAGCAACAAGTGCAGCAGTTATTGCAGCGTATTGATAAGTTGGAAGCTGATCAGGCTAAGACAAAGGAGGATATGGCAAAAGCTCCCAGCGGGCAGGCGCCGAAGGTAGATCTTTCAAACACGCTGTCAAAGCTTAAAATGAAAGGCAGGTTCGCAACAGGGTATTATAAGTCAGAAACCGCAGGCTCGTTTCCTTCTGGTTCTTTTGAGATGCCAGACGCAAAGATTCAGTTTAGTTTTCAGCCAGATGAAATAAACACAGTTGTCATGAGGTTTAAATTAGATAATGGCGTAACAGGCATATCAACAACAAGCCCATTATTGGATTATTTTTATCTTCAGTCTAAGGATTTCATACCATCTTTGAAAGATACGCCTTTCAGCCTTTCCTCTAGGCTTGGCAGGTTCAAATTAGGTTTTGGAGAAGAGACATGGTCTGATAATCCAGTAGAAGGTGTTTTACCATCTAATTCTGCAGCCAAGACTGGGGTTAGCGATGAAGGGCTGGAATTAGCAGGTAAGATAAAGTTAGATAAGATTGGCTTAAAGCCATTAGGATGGGTTACTTCTGTAAGCAATGGCAATAATACTGTAGGTTCTGATTCAGGCCAGGGAAAGGCTTTTTTGGGAAAGCTGTATTATACGCCGATAGATCCGTTATATTTATCTGCCAGCTATTATGATTCAGGAAGATTGAAATTATCAAATTCAGAGTTTTCAATAGCTGGATTAGCCCAAAGGCCTACAAATGCTACAGATTGGGAAAGAAAAGTATGGGAAATAGACGCCCGTTATGATTTTGGCAAAGGTAAAAAGCCTTTAGACCCGCCTGCTTATTCTGACAGCAAAGCGATTGTCAGGCTTTCATACGGCGGTTTTCATGATATTACAAGCACCGCAACTACAGGCTTAGCAACAGCGGAAAGAGCTGGAAATTTTGGGTTTATAGAAGGAACATATAACCTGACTAAAAAGATCTATACTGCAGGGAGATTTAGTTTTGTGAATTTAGATAATGAAGTTACAGCGTCTTTAAATAGCGTTACGGCAAATACATATGACCGTTATTCGCTTGGTATGGGATACCGCTGGAGCGATAACACTATCGTAAAACTTGGTTATGACTGGAATGAGGAATCAGGGCCTTCTACTAATCAAGCTAATAATGATCAGTTAACAGCTATTGTGTCAACTCAGTTTTAACACAAGCGTTCTTAATAGGAGGCATGGAACGGTTTCAAACCGTTCCTTAAAAATACCTGCCTGCTTGATCTTGTAGGAGGAAGCGTTTCGTTTTACGATTCCAAGGTAAAGCTGGCCAAGGTATAGGAGGAGCATTTTATGCCGAAGATTCTGATTATTGACGATGATCCTGATATTACTGAAGCAATCAAGGTTGTCCTGGAGAGTAAAAATTATAAAGTAGATAACGCCGGAAGCGGCGAAGAGGGGTTAAAAAAGGTAAAGATTAATAAACCAGACCTTATAATTCTGGATGTTATGATGGAGACAGGCGATAAGGGTTTTGATGTAGCCAGAGAATTGAAAAACAGCCCCTCTACTCAAGATATCCCCATCCTGATGCTGACAGCAATAAAGGAAAAAACAGGCCTTGACTTCAAGAAAGAGGCCGGCGACGAAACATGGCTTCCGGTGGATGATTATGTGGAAAAGCCCCTTAAGCCCGAAGAGCTGATCAGCAAGGTAGAAAAATTGTTAAAACTTTAACCAATATCGTTCAAGCGGACATCGTGGCTAATCATATTAACGCAGTCGAGAACCTTTTAGCTTCGCTCAAGGCAGGCTTCTCGACTGGGCTCCCGAGATACGCTCTCGTGATCGCTCGAAGAATATCGGATTCTTAATATGTCACATAAGATCAATATTTTATTGGTCAGTTTTTTTCTGATATTGCAATTTATCGGCTGCGCCAACAACGAAGATATTAAAAAGGTTGATTTAAACAAAGTTGAAGAAATGAAAGGCCTGCCTAATGAATCCTTAAGGATAAGGATCGGGCTTGTGCCTGAAGAAGATATCCGCAAGATGGCTCAAAGATATCAGCCTTTGGTTGAATATTTAAGTAAAAAGATGAACCAAAAAGTAATCCTGGTATTTTTGGATAGTTATGGGGAGGTATGCGATAAATTTATCTACAAACAGTTGGACGCGGCATTCTTTGGAAGTTTTAGTTATAGCCTTACCCATGTTAAGGCAGGGGTTGAGCCTATTGGCCGGCCTGACTATAACGGCGTATCTACTTACAGAGGGCTTATAGTAGTCAGGTCAGATAGCAATATAAACAGTGTTTCGGATATGAAAGGCAAGAAATTAGCTTTAGTGCATCAAGCTACTTATGCAGGATACTTATACCCCTTGTATTACTTTAAAGAACATGGCATAGATAGCCTGCAAGACTATTTTTCTAAGGTTATATTTGCGGGCAGCCACGACAAAGCAATCTATGCGCTTCTAAGAGGCGAGGTTGACGTGGCTGCGCCCAAAGATCTTGTATATCAAAGGATCATTAAAGAAAATCCTGAATTAGAAAAAAAATTAATTATCCTCTCTGCTTCCGGACTCGTCCCCTCTAATACATTATGCGTGAGAAAGGATTTGGGCCTTGCTTTAAAGGATAAATTAAAGGAAACGCTGTTGAATTTAAATAACGATCAAGAAGCCATACCTGCCTTAGAGGCTTTAAGCGCCGCGAGGTTTATCGAAACCAAAGACTCAGATTACAAAAATCTTTATGATACGATAAATGCTCTTGGAATAGATTTAAATACCTACCCCTATTATGACAGGCCTGATATAGGTTTTGGCATAGAAGACTATGCAAAAGAACATAAATAAAATAATTTGCGGCTGGAGCCTGCGCAAGAAGATCTTAGCAGCCATGGTTTCTCTTCTTTTGTTATCTGGATTAAGCAGCGTGGCGCTTACTCAGACGATATTGCTTAATATCTTAAAAGAGGAATTTCAGCGCAAAGGTTTAAATTCAGCCAGGACCCTGTCTGCCAATAGCGTTACGGACATTTTAACGCAGAATGCGCCGCGCCTTAAACAATTAATAGCGAATGAAAAAAGGCTGGACAAGGATATTGCCTATGTATTTATTATTGATTCGTCAAGCCGCGTAATCGCGCATACATTTGATAAAGGATTTCCCATAGATTTAGCAGGTATTAATAACGTTAAACCGGGCAAGCCTTTTAACGCGCAGATTCTAAGCACGCAGATGGGCCTTATTTATGATATCAGCGTGCCTGTCTTTTCAGAGAAAAGTTTATTAGGCCATGTGAGGCTGGGGTTTTTGCAAGATAATATACAAAGAACCATCAATAAGATCAGCGCGGCCTTTCTGGGCATAGCTGTTTTTATTATAGCAATCGCAATATTCTTGGTTTACAGGGTTTCCCTGTTGATTACAAGGCCAGTCTCTAAACTTGTTGCGGCTGCGGAGGCGGTGCAGAAAGGAGATTTTTCAACCCGCATAGAGGTTGAGGCTAAAGATGAAATCGGCATGCTTGCGGCTGCTTTTAATGAAATGGCATCTCAGCTTACCCAGATGGTTGAAAGGATAAAGCATCTTACGATCTTTGAAGAACGGAATAGGATTGCTATTGATTTGCATGATTGCTGCGCTCAAGACTTAGCTAATATAATAAAGAGGCTTGAGCTCTGCGAAAAACTTTTTAAGATAGAACCCGGAAAGGCCATTGAGGAGCTGCGCATCTTGAAAGAAAACGCAAGAGATACCCTTAACAGGACGCGAGAAGTGATATTTGAGCTTAAATCTCCCGAAGACGCGGTATTTGATTTATCAAAAAGATTAAGCTCTTATATAGAAGATTATAAGGGTTCAACCGGCGTATCGGTTAATTTAGAGATGCAGGATACTCTAAACGGCATTCAACCCCTTAAAGCAAGGCATATTTTTTATATAATTACAGAAGCTCTTACCAATGTCAAAAAGCACGCTCAGGCAAAAAGCGTCCGGTTGAGCTTAAAACTCAATGGCAATAGTGATTTGATGATAGATATTATAGATGATGGGAAAGGTTTTGACGTTAAAGATGAAAAATTATTTGGAACAAACTGTAACGGCTGGGGTATAATAGGGATGCGTCAGAGAGCGGCATTTCTGGGGGGCGGCATGGTTATTGATTCGCCTTCCGGGAAAGGAACCAGGGTTTCGGTAAATATCCCTATTAATTAACCAGGCTAAAGATATGACAGATACTATTAGAGTAGTTTTATGCGATGACCACAGGCTTTTCCGGCAGGGGATAAAGAAATTATTGGAATTGGAAGAAGATATTAAGATAGTAGGCGAAGCGAATAATGGCCAGGAGATGCTGGACATATTAAAAAAGACAATGCCTGACATAATACTTATGGATATCGGGATGCCTCTTATGGATGGCGTAACAGCTACGCATAAAGTTAAAAAGATATCGCCCGGCACCAGCATTATCATCTTAACCGTTTATGAGGACGAGGCTCATATTTTTGAAGCGATTAAGGCAGGGGCGATGGGGTATCTGTTGAAGGATGCTTCCATAGAAGAATTGATAGAGGCGATTCGTAAAGTTTATAAAGGCGAAGCGCTGATCCAGCCGGTTATAGCTACAAAGGTCTTGAAGGAATTTGCTATGGCGGATAAAAGAAAGATTAAAAACGGAGATAAATTTTATAATGATCTTACAGAAAGAGAAAAAGAGATACTGCGCCTGATTGTTCTGGGAGGCACTAATAAAGAGATAGCTAAAAAAATAGGGATTTCAGAAAAGACAGTAAAAAACCACATCAGCAATATTTTCCTGACCCTTCACGTAAATAACCGCACCCAGGCCGCTGTTTATGCTTTGGAGAAAAACTATAATAGGACCAAAGGCCTATAGCAATATGGGACTTTTTACTTTTATGAAAAAAGACCTTTGGCACTTGTGTATATTCTCAAAAAGAGTATGATTGTTAGCATCAAATATTAGTTTTGGCATACCTGATGAAGAATAGCTTGGGAAAAGAAGAAGATAAGAATTTTTATCAGACAACGCGGTTTGACCTGATCTTTATAATATTGATTTTATTTTTTTCCATCGCTTCTTTCTGGGTTATTCATAAACGTTTTCAGCCGTCTTCCGGGCTGAGCACAGTTTATGTATATCAAAAAGATAAACTTCTGGAAGAGGATGGATTAGACAAGGATAAAATAATCACTATCCTTGACGGAAAAATGCAGTTTGAACTTAAGAACGGAAGAATAAGAGTTCTAAATACCGATTGTCCTCATCATATATGTAAAAATATGGGCTGGATAAAGTATAACGGCGAAACTATAGTGTGCGTGCCTAACCAGGTGTTGATTGAGATTAAATCAAAAGGCCCGGCGATTATAGACGCAGTAGCTTACTAGTATGAAAGAAAATCAAATAACAGACAATAATATATATAAAATTGCGCTTTTGGTGTCTCTTGCCTGCGTCCTGCAGATTGCAGAATCCCTTATACCTCACCCTATCCCGGGATTAAGGCTTGGCCTGGCGAATATAATCACGCTGGTGGCGCTGGTAAATCTAGGCTTCGGCTATAGCCTTGAAATAACAGTGCTGCGCACTGTTTTGAGCTCTTTTATAATGGGCACTTTTATGTCCCCGGGATTTATCTTGAGTTTTGCAGCAGGCGTTATGAGCACGCTTACCATGGGATTTTTATACTGGCTGGCGCATGCCACAAAACAGCGCTTATTCAGCATAGTGGGAATTAGCGTTGCAGGCGCGCTTGCGCATAATATTGTTCAGCTGGGCCTTGCATATTTTATAATGATAAAGCATGCAGGAATATTTGTATTTTTACCATGGCTATCCATAGGAGCGGTCTTTATAGGCTGGTTTACAGGCGCGGTCTCCAGCAAGATCTGCCTGAAACTCAAAGAAACAGAAGGCTGCAAGACGACGCCAAAGATTAAAAAGGAATACCATGGATTAAAGCTTAACCATTATCTGGCAGGGGATTCTATCATACACCGGATATCTCCGAATATTAAGATAGCCGGCGTGGTTATCCTTTCGCTCGCAGTGCTATTTTTCAGCAGTCTATGGTTTTATGCAGCGCTGTTTGTATTTTTTGCCGCAATAGCCGCTATGTCAACGACATCATTCCAATATCTTTTTTCAAGCGCCAGGAGATGCTCTTCTCTGATATTCGTATCGTTTCTTTTCCCGGTATTTTTTAATTCCGGAAAGCATATCGTGTCTCACTTTGCATATTTTAATATTACTAGCGAAGGCCTGAACACAGGAATTATCTTTGCTTTGAGGTTGATTTGCCTCATATGGGCTAGTTCTTTGCTAGCCAGGACCACGTCGCCCGAAGATCTTGGTAAAGGATTATCCAGGATACTGGCGCCTTTACAGCCTTTAGGGATTTCAGGAAAAAGGATAGCGGCTATACTTTCCTTATCTTGGACAGCTATGCCTATTTTATGGGAAACAGCAAAGGCCGGTATCCGAGAGCTGGATCTCAAAAAAGCAAAAAACCCGCGCTATTTGATTATGTTTATAAGTGATATAATAGCGAATATTTATTTGGAAACCGATTATCAATAAAAACAAAGGAGGTGGCGATGTTAAAATTCAATATTTTGTTATTAGTCCTGTGCGGATTTTTGGTTTTTAGCGCAGGATCGGTTTGGGCGGATGATGTCTCAGACTTAAAGGAACAGGTAAAGGCTTTACAAGAAACAATAAACAATCAACAGAAAACCATAGAGTCATTAAGCTCTAAAGTTCAGGCTGTTGAAATAAAGCAGCAATCCCAGGCTGCTGAAATTAAGAAAGTTCCGGAACTTGCAAAGGCAGTCGATGCGATAAAAGAAGGCCCTGCTGGAATGATGGAAGGGGCAAGCGTAGGAGGGCATCTCAAGCTGTACATGTTTGATGCCTCAGAGGGGATAGTTAGAGGCGCTAATGGTGAAAATAAGGATGCGCAGCATAACGATAGTTCAGCAGGCATCCATCATCTGTATCTTTATTTTAACAAGGAGTTGTCTGATATCCTGAAGCTTGATGTGGCGATGGATAACTCTGTATCTGCGGCAGCAACTCCATCTATCGGGTCTGATATTGCGAGGACTAGCAGTGCCTCAAGCTCTACCGTTATTCATACTGCTTCTATTACCGCGCTTCTGCCAAAAGGCGCAGAATTAAAGACAGGTGTATTCAATCCGATGTTTTCTGAGGAGTATGCTAAGGAAACGTGGTGGCATGAACAGTATCATCAGAACCAGGGGCTCTCTTATTTAGAGTCCTGGCATGACTCAGGAATAGAGCTTTACAAGAACTTTGATTTTGAAAAGCTTTCCCTGCCTGTATATGTGAGCTTACTGAACGGTAATTCTTCAAGCCGGTATGCGGATAATAATAACAGCAAAACTCTTCTATTGCATATAGCGCCTGAATTGTTCCATACGCAGTTAAGGCTCCTGGGCTCTGTTGCGTTTGGAAACTGGGGCAATCCTGATAGCAGTTTTCAGTCTGTTGCTGGATTTGACTGGAAACATGAGAAGCTAAATATAACCAGCGAATACATCTACAGAAAATGGGATGATCTGGTTGTTACCGGTTCTAAACATGCTGATGGAAAGAGAGAAGGATATTATGCAAGAGCTTTGTATAATATCACTCCTGAATGGGTTGGTTTACTTAAATACAGCCATGCTGAATTCTACAAAACAGGATCAAGCACCATGTTAAGCGACAACTATGATACTACAACGCTGGGCTTAAACTACAATTTAACGCCGAGCTCTACAATCATGGGAGATTATTCCTTGATTAACGGCGAAAGGTCAAATAGTTCAGCTAGTATAAGAGCTAACAGGTATACGATAGGCTGGAGGACAACGTTCTAAGAATTGAATGAAGGATGATAGCTTGACAGGAAAGAGGTTTTCTGTATAATTTAGAGGGAAGCCTCTTTTCTGTTTATTTAGGACCGTAGGGTAGGTTTTCTCATCCGCTAAAATTGCGGAGGACCGGTAAATTTCTGCTCTACAGAATTAGTGAAGATAAGGTTTAAAATGAGAAAATTAAAACTAATATTTATTATAATAATAGTGGTATTCGCAGGGCTTTGGGCAATAAGATCGTATAATGAGCGCAGATTTCATGTGGAAAAAGAGACCCGCTTTATGATGGACACTTATGTTACTATATATGCAATTGGCCCAAAGGAAATTACCTCAAAAGCAATAGACTTAGCTTTAAACAGAATACAGGGCATAGATACAAAATTTAACTCGCTGAATCCTAAAAGCCCTATTTATACATTTAATCATACGCTTGAGCCTATTTCTGATAAAGAGATAATCAACCTTATTCAGACAGCGCTGAAGATAAGCGAAGAATCCGGAGGCGCTTTTGATATCAGCATAGCTCCACTGGCTGAACTTTGGGGATTTTATAGTAAGGAATACTATTTCCCTACATCGCAGGAGATAAAAGATTGCCTGGCTAATGTAGGATATCAGCATTTATTGCTGAACAATGGAAAATTGACCAAGGATAATATGGCTGTAAGGATTGATTTAGGAGGGGTCGCGAAGGGGTACGCGATCAGCGAAGCGCTAAAGGTTTTAAAATCCAATGGAGTAAATTCCGCGTTGATAGACACAGGAGGAGACATATATGCGCTTGGCAAGAAAGGCTCAAAATTATGGAAGGTAGGCATTAAGGATCCGCGCGGAGAAGGAACTCTTGGGTATGTAGAGGTGGAAGACCTGGCAGTAATGGGTTCAGGAGATTATGAAAGATTTTTTATTAAAGACGGTAAGAGGTATCATCATATATTTAATCCAAAGACAGGATATCCTACAGAAGGGGTTCAAAGCGTCATACTTATTTATAATGATCCTGTTATTGCGCAAGCCTGGACAAAGATCCCTTTTATTATGGGGCCGGAAAAAGGATTGAAAAGATTGGAAAGAATTCCTAATATGGATGTAATTATAATAACCGAATCCGGGAAAACATTGTATTCTTCCAGATTAAAACATAGCCTTAATCTTATCAAATAGGCGGAAAACAAGGGGAGGTAGCGGTATGTTTAGAAAGTGTGTTTTATTTTTAATTGTAGCTTTATGCATCTGGTTTAGTTTTTCAGGAGTTACTTATGCTGTTCGCCTTTTGACAAGAGAAGAGGGCTTAAAAAAGGTTTTTGGAGAAGGCGTAGAGATTGCCACTGAAACAAAGGAGCTTGTTGACCCGCAGTTATTAAAGATTAAGGAGAGGCTGGACGGAAGCCTTGTTTATTTTCAAAAAGGGTCGAAGTCAAAAGAGGTTGATACTCAGACCAGTATTGATTTTCATTTTGCTTTAAAAGGCGGACAAAAGACAGGCGTTGCTATTTTTGATGAGGAGCCTGGGAAATGGGGTCCGGTTGATTTTATTATAGCTTTAGACCTTAATGGTGCTGTGACCAGAGTAGAGGTATTAAATTATGAAGAGAAAAGAGGTCAGCCTATTGCTCGCCACAGCTACATGAGCCAGTATGAAGGCAAGACCAGCAAGTCTAAACTTACAGTAGGGAAGGATATTACAGGCGTGAGTGGAGCTACGATTTCTTCGCGCTGCGCCACCTTTGCCGTAAAAAAAGCTATTGTTCTATACGAAGAGCTTTACCTCAACAAATAAGAGGAAGGGGGTCTGTTCAGATGGAAAATTTAAGGATTTCAAAAGCGCCGATAAGCGCGAAATTATTGATGACGACTTTATTGTGCATGGTGGGTTTGATTTATCTTTCGCTTCTTCTCCATATCTGGCAGGATACGGAAATGAAGCCGGCATTGATTGCAAAGGCGTATGGTTCAATGGAGTCTATGGAGCTAGCAGATCATACGCATAAATATCTTCCTTATTATGCGCTTTACCTTCTTGCTTTGCCCGCAGCGCTTTTTATGTTTACTGGCTATTCGGAAAAGATGAAAAGGATTTTTGCCATTCTCCCGTTTCTAGTGATTATTATAGACATAGGAGCAATGTGGCTGATTCCTTATGCCCATCAGGTTTTTTTTAGCTGGGTATTGACGTTTGCCGGCACTTTTTTAGCCCTGACTTTTTTTTCTTTATTTTTATTGGATATTTATGATATTTGGCTTAAAAAGAGCTAGTAAAAATGTTTTTGCCATTAATTCTTAATTACACTTTCCCTCTTTCTATGTCTATTGATATGGAAAGAGGAATTTTTTATATTCAAACTTAAACGCTCCGTCTGAGAAAAGAAATTGAATTCATTGCCTGGGTAATGTATAATCCAAGATAGATAGTCACCGCTGAATTTTGATTAACAATTGACTACAAAATGTATACGGAGGCATTTTNNTCAAGGTAACCGCATATATTATAAGGTAAATAAATCCTGCCCTATATTTGAAGAGTTGAAGAATATTTTGTTCAAAACCGCAGGCATAGCAGAGGTTTTAAAACGTAATATTAGCGGCAACAGGATTAAGATTGCGTTTATCTACGGTTCTTACGCAAGAGGCGGAGAAGGGTTTTCAAGCGACATAGATTTAATGGTTATAGGGGATATTTCTTCAAAGGAGCTTTCCAGTATGCTTTCTAAGCCAAAGAAGGAATTGATGCGGGAGATTAACTATGCGGTATTTCCAGTAAATGAATTTACAGGCAGGGTTAGAAGGAAGGACCATTTTCTTAATTCTGTCTTAAAGGATAAAAAGATTTTTATTATAGGAGATGAGCATGAACTTAAAGCAGTTATTAAATCAAAATGTATAGCTACCTCTGAATTTTGCTCAAGTTTACACTTTTGACATTGTCAGGAAATGTCAACTTGAGCAAAATTGGTTAAGGAATTCATGGTAGATGGGCTGATTGAGAGGATATATTGGTTAATAAAATTAAGATGGATTGCAATCACAGGCGTAGTTTTAACTGTTTTATTCGCAAAGCAGGTTCTCAATGCCCCTCTCAATAACCTTTCTTTATACGGCGTTGCCGCATTCCTTACAATATATAATCTGATATTTACCCTGCACTTAAAGAGACTTGGAAAAAAGAGGCCAGCCCGGCTTATTCTAATAGCTAATAGAATTGCCAATGTCCAGATCTCTCTGGATCTTCTGAGCTTAACTATACTCATCCATTTTTCAGGCGGCATTGAAAACCCATTTATCTTCTATTTTATCTTCCATATGATTATCGCAAGTATTCTTCTTTCAAGGAGAGCGAGTTTTTTGCAGGCCACATTTGCGGTTTTCCTATTTATGCTTATGGTATGGCTGGAATATGCCGGATTTTTAAAGCATTATTGCCTTAAAGGATTTGTTCTTAATGATCTCCATACGAATAAGATCTATATTCTTGGGATGTCTTTCGTGTTTATAAGCACACTATATCTTGCGGCATATATGGCAAGTTCTATTTCAGTTAGATTAAGGCAAAGAGAGAAGAGCCTGAAAGAAGCTAACCTGCTTCTGGAAGAAAAAGACAGGATAAAAAGCGAATATGTTTTGCGGGTAAGCCACGACATAAAAGAACACCTGGCAGCTGTGCAAAGCTGCGTTGAGCCGGTAGCAAGCGGTATAACAGGGGCTCTTAACTCTGGGCAGAAGGATTTGCTGGTAAGGGCTAAAGATAGGACAGATAAGCTTTTGTTTTTTGTAAAAGCCCTTCTGGAGATAACGCAAATAAAACTTAGTAAAAATATAGAAATGGGATATTTTTCTTTCAAGAATACCGTGGATAATGCCATTCAATTTGTGGAGGCAAAGGCAAAGGCTAAAGGTATAGCAATAGCTTTACAAATGGATCCTGGCATAGGCCTTATTTATGGGGCCCAAATTTATATAGAAGAGACAATAGCGAATATTCTTGCAAATGCAGTGAAATATACTTCAGAAAATGGTAAAATAAGCTTAGATATAAAAGACAGGCAGGAAACTTTGTTGATTCAAATAAGCGATACAGGTATGGGCATACCAAGAGATGAAATCCCAAAGCTTTTCAATGAGTTCTACCGCGCTACAAACGCCAAGAAGACAGAGAGAGAAGGAACGGGGCTGGGCCTTGCGATTGCCAAACAGGTAGTGGACAGGCATAATGGAAAGATTTGGGTAGAAAGCGAGGAAGGCAAAGGAAGCACGTTTAGTATTATCTTACCGAAGTAAAAATGGGAGGTGAAACATGTTTGGATTAGGGATGCCGGAACTGATAGTTATTTTGATTATATGCTTACTTATATTTGGCGCAGCTAAGCTTCCTGAAATAAGTAGAGCCTTTGGCAAGACAATCTCAGAATTCAAAAAAGGCATGCGCGAGATTGATTCAGATAAGGAAAATAAAGAAGAAGAAAAACCCCAAGATAAGAAATAATGCCGGATAAAGAATTGAGTTTGATAGGACATCTAACCGAGCTAAGAAAAAGGATAATCTATTGTCTGATCCCTTTTTTATTAGCTACTGTATTCAGCGCTTTATTTACAAGATCAATTCTTGGATTTTTACGCCTGCCGGCAAAAGGCGCTATTGAAAAATTAGCTTTTTTCAGCCCTCAGGAAATAGCAGTTACTTATATAAAGATAGCTATATTCAGCGGTTTGCTCCTAACTCTGCCAATAATTTTATATCAGATCTGGAGATTTATCTCGCCTGCGCTGGAAGAAAGGCAGAAGAGGCATACAATAAATTTTATCTTCTTTACATGGTTTTCGTTTTTCATAGGGGTGGGTTTTTGTTTTTTCTGCCTATTGCCTATCTCCCTTAAATTTCTGATTAGTTTAGCTGGGGATGATCTTACGCCTGTCATATCTGTCAGTAAATATATTTCATTTGTGCTTGCTTTGACACTAGGGTGCGGGCTTGTCTTCGAGATGCCAGTTTTAGCGTGGATATTGACTAAGCTGAAGATTCTGAACGCAGGGATTTTAAGAAAAAAGAGAAAATACGCCGCTGTAATAATATTGATAGTAGCAGCGATAATCACGCCCACTACAGACCCTTTTAATATGTTTCTATTGGCCGGGCCTATGTATATACTTTATGAGATAAGCATTTGGATTTCCCAATGGGCCAGGCCGCAATGACTGCTATAATACTTGCAGGCGGAAGGGCAAGCCGTATGCGCGGCCGAGATAAAGCATTGGTAAAAATAGATGGAATACCTATAATAAAAAGACAGATAAAGATCCTTGCGGACATTTTTAAAACAGTAATAGTCGTGACTGATAACACGCGCAGGTATAGATTAAAAGGCGTAAAAATAATCCGGGATATCATCCCGGAGAAGGGGCCCTTGGGCGGGATTTATTCCGGCCTCCTGGCATCTGATTCTTTTTACAATTTTGTCATAGCCTGCGATATGCCTTTTATAAATGAAAGATTGATTAAATATATGATTAAAAATATAAAAAATTTTGATATTTTTCTTCCAAAGATTGGTAATAAATTTCATCCATTATGCGGGATATATTCCAAGAATTGTATCTCTGTTATAAGGCAGGGGTTAACACAAGACAGGCTTAAGGTTTCAGACATATTTTCTAAATCAAAGGTGAAATTTATATCAAAGAAAAAGTTGCAAAGTTTTGATAAAAAGTTGTTTTGCTTAGAGAATATCAATACACCTGAAGATATAAAAAAATATAAATAGGAAAGGGCGCTATTTATAACCATGGGCAATACATCGCAAGGCAATTTAATATCTATGTTACAAAAGGCTCAGGAAGAATTTGGTTACATTTCTGAAAGTCAGGTTTGCCAAATCTCTAAGCATCTAAGAATCTCAATTAGCAGAATTTATGGCGTAGCAACTTTTTATGCGCAGTTTCGGTTTACTAAATTGCCAAGGCATACCATAAAAGTCTGTTTAGGCACTGCCTGCCATGTTCGCGCTGGTGAAAAGATACTTGTTGCGTTGGAAAGAGAATTAAACATCACGTGCGGCGAGACCACATCCGACTATAGGTTTGGCCTGGAACGTGTTGCATGTTTTGGATGTTGTGCCCTTGCGCCTGTTGTTGTCATTGATAACAAGGTCTATAGCAGGATAACACCCCAAAAGATATTGACTCTTTTAAAAAAGGTAAAATGAATCTTACAGAATTAAGAAATACTGCATTAAAAGGCTGGGAAAAGATTATAAAGCCAGATAAGATTTTGATCTTTATTGGGATGGCAACATGCGGTAAGTCCGCCGGCGCCAAGGAGATAATGGATGGGATTAAAAAGGCTTTATCTGACAAAAAAGTTAACTTTGAAATAATCTCAGTTGGTTGTATGGGACTTTGCTATCAAGAACCGTTAATGGATGTGGTTAAACCAGCCAAACCACGGGTATGTTTCGGCAATGTAAGACCTAAGGATATCCAAAAAATTGTTGATTATATTTTATATGAAAAAATTCCAAAGGGATTGGTTATTGGAAAGATCGGCGAAGGCCAGCTCGCCGGCATTCCCGATTTAGATCAGACACCATTTATGAGATTTCAAGTAAGGAGGATCCTGAGAAGGTGCGGATTTATTAACCCAGAAAATATTTATCATTACATAGCTAACGATGGATATAGCGGGTTAGAAAAGGCATTGAATATGCCGCCGGAAGAAATCATAGAAGAAGTCAAGATGTCCGGACTGCGCGGTAGGGGAGGAGCTGGTTTTCCTACAGGCGTAAAATGGCAGGCCTGCCGCAATCAGGACTGCCAGCCAAAATATCTGATTTGTAACGCAGATGAGGGCGATCCGGGCGCTTTTATGAACAGGGCGCTTTTAGAGAGCGACCCCCATTCTGTTTTAGAAGGAATAATTATAGCTGGTTTTGCCATTGGCGCGCAAGAGGGCTATATATACTGCCGCGCAGAATATCCTCTGGCATTAGAGAGATTAAGAACTGCGATTTCCCAGGCGCAGGAATTGAATTTATTAGGCGAGAATATATTGGGTTCGGATTTTAGTTTTCAAATCAAGATAAAAGAGGGCGCGGGCGCATTTGTCTGTGGCGAAGAAACCGCTCTAATCGCTTCACTTGAAGGCAAAAGGGGCATGCCACGGGCAAGGCCGCCTTTCCCTGTAGAAAAAGGATTATGGGATAAGCCAACAGTGATAAACAATGTAGAAACATTAGCCAATGTTTCATATATACTCCAAAATGGCGCTGGCCAGTTTGCTAAATACGGGACACAGAAGAGCAAGGGCACAAAGACATTCTGTTTGGCAGGAAAGATAAAAAATACGGGCTTAATTGAAATACCGTTAGGGATGAGCCTTAAACAAGTAATCTATGATATAGGCGGCGGTATCGCAGATGGCAAACGCTTTAAGGCGGTACAAATTGGAGGCCCCTCTGGAGGATGTTTACCCTTAGACTTGCTAGACCTGCCTATCGATTATGACTCCCTTGCTGAAGCGGGCGCAATCATGGGTTCCGGCGGAATGATAATTATAGACGAAGATAACTGTGTAGTTGATTTAGCAAAATATTTTTCAAGTTTTACCCAAAAAGAATCTTGTGGAAAATGTGCGCCATGCCGGGTGGGAACAAAACAGATGCTAACTATGTTAGAAAGAATTACGCAAGGTAAAGCGGATTCCGATGAATTAACCAGGCTCCAAGAGCTTGCCCTGGTAGTAAAAGAGGCCTCTCTTTGCGGCTTGGGGCAGACTGCAGCCAACCCGGTGTTAACCACGCTTAAATATTTCTATGACGATTACCAATCACATATAATAGATAAAAAATGTCCAGCGGTTGCCTGTAAAGATCTAGTTATAGCAGCTTGCAGAGATACCTGTCCGGCAGAAATAGACGCCCCCAGATACATCAGACTAATTAATGACGGTATGCCAAATGAAGCCTGCGCCGTTATTAGAGAAAAGGTTCCTTTCCCCGGCGTATTGGGCAGGGTCTGTTACCATCCGTGTGAGATAAAATGTCCAAGGAAGGATTTGGACGACCCAATATCAATAAAAACACTTAAACGCTTTGCCGCAGATAATGATGACGGATTATGGAAGAGCCGTGTTAAAAAGTCTTCACCTACGGGTAAAAAAGTTGCTATAATCGGTTCTGGCCCTGCAGGATTGACAGCTGCATATTTTATTGCCTTAAAAGGGCATAAGGCTGTTGTGTTTGAGGCTTTGGAAAAACCAGGGGGGATGCTTTCGCTTATTCCCGAATACAGGCTACCCAAAAGTGTATTGGATAAGGAAATAAAAGATATAAAAGATATCGGCGTTACTATAAAAACCAAGACAAAGATAAACTCTTTGAAAGAGTTGCTTGACGATAGCTTTGACGCCATATTTGTTGCTTGCGGCCTGCAAAGAAACTCTAAATTAAAAATAGAAGGCGAATCGGAGAAGGCTGTTTTAAATTCTTTTGATTTTTTAAGACAAGCGCGTTCAGCAAAAAGGCCAAATATAGGAAATGATGTGATAGTCATTGGCGGCGGGAACGTAGCTATAGATTCCAGCCGCGCTGCTAGTAAATCAGGCGCTAAAAATGTACGGATTATCTATAGAAGGACTAAGAAAGAAATGCCCGCGCATCCTGAAGAGATAAAATCAGCGCTGGAAGAAAAAATAAAAATTACATATCTATTTTCTCCAAAGAAAATTACCAAAGAAAATGGAAAGTTGAAGTTGGAATGCCTGAGGATGCAATTAGCTGAAGTAGATCGTTCAGGAAGAAGGGCTGTTGTCAGCATACCTGATAGCGAAGTCATATTCCCTGCAGATACTGTTATTGTTGCTATCGGCCAAGAGATAGATATAGACTTTGGCATAGATATAAAACAAATTTCTAAAAAAACCTTTGCCACTAACATAAATGGTGTATTTGCCGGCGGCGATTTTATGAGAGGCCCTAGCTCAGCAATAGAAGCAATTGCTGATGGAAGAAAGGCAGCAGGTGCGATAGATAAATATCTGGGAGGAAATGGGCTGATTGAGCAGGCATTGTCTTTAGCGCAAGGTAGATTGGATATCCCCCAGGATAACCAGAAGAGAAAAAAGCGCATTGAGGTTGAGTGCGGATATACAAAAAAATCAGCTAAATTAGAAACAGAGCGGTGCTTAAAATGCGACTTAGGAAAACCAAATAGATAATAAGATGATAAACATAATCATAAATTCAAAAAACATACAGGTAGAAGAGCCAACGACAATACTTCAAGCAGCTAAACAAAATGGGATTTACATACCGTCGTTATGTGATTATCCAGGGCTTTCTCCTTTTGGCGCATGCAGGTTGTGTATTGTAGAGGTTGGGGGGATGAAGGGGTTTCCAACAGCGTGCACTACTTATGTTAAAGAGGATATGGTGGTAAGAACTGATACCGAACAATTGCAGAATTTGCGCCGCAAGGTCTTTGAGCTGATATTAGCTCAACACAACAAGCTCTGCACCACATGCGTTAAAAACTTGAGATGTGAATTACAAACACTTGCTACATATTTTGGCGTGGAAAAAGTTACTTTCGCGCCTATAAATAAGAATTTAGCCGTCATATCTAATGAGCCATTTTTTAATCGCGACTACAATCTATGTATACTCTGCGGCAGGTGTGTGCGCGTGTGCGATGAGGTGGAAAGAACCGGCGCAATAGATTTTTCCAAAAGGGGCATAGATACTGTTGTGGCCACAGCCTTTAATAGAAAGCTGATAGACTCAGGATGCGAGTTTTGCGGCGCATGCGTTGATATATGTCCGACAGGAGCGCTGATAGAAAAGGATTTTAAGGAATGTATCTTCCCTGATAAAACTGTAGTCACGATATGTCCATATTGCGGCGTGGGTTGCCAGATAAAATTAGAGATAAAAAACAATAAAATTATGCGAGCCAGACCCGATATCAATGGGCCGGCTAATAAGGGCCACTTATGCGTAAAGGGCAGATTTGGAAGTTTTGATTTTGTCTCTCACCCTGATCGGATTAAACAGCCTTTAATTCGTATTGACCCTAATCGTTTTATCCGGGTAGACGATAAGAACTTTGATAAGGTATTCAGGGCCGTGAGTTGGCAAGAGGCATTAGACCTTATAGCTGAACGTTTCAGGCAGATAAAAGAAAAATATGGCCCAGATGCCTTTGCGGGTATTTCTTCCGCTCGCGTCACAAACGAAGAAAATTATATCTTCCAAAAATTTATGAGGGCAGCAATAGGCACAAATAACATTGACCACTGCGCCAGGTTATGCCATGCGCCTACGGTTGCCGGCTTAGGAATGAGCTTTGGAAGCGGCTCAATGACTAATTCTATCTCTGAGATAGGGGACGCAGACTGCGTCTTTATTATCGGTTCAAATACTACAGAGGCCCATCCGGTGATTGCGTTAGAGGTGAAAAGGGCAAAGGCTAAAGGCGCAAAACTCATTGTGGTAGACCCCAGGCATACAAGGATTGCTGAATCAGCGGATATCTACTTACAGATTAAACCAGGTTCGGACATTGCCTTATTAAATGCGATGATGTCTGTAATCATATCTTCAGGTTTAGAGGATAAGACATTTATTCAGTCTCGCACCGAAGGCTACCAGGAATTTAAAGAAACCGTAATGCAATACACGCCTTCATTGGCCGAAGAGATGACAGCCGTGGCTCAACAAAAGATTATAGATGCTGCTTTGATGTATGCCAAGGCAGATAAATCAACGATCATTTACACTCTAGGCATTACCGAACATATTTGCGGCACTGAAAACGTGATAAGCCTGGCAAATTTAGCGATGCTTTGCGGCAAAGTTGGAAAAGAGTCTTGCGGGGTAAATCCTTTGAGAGGACAAAACAATGTCCAGGGCTCTTGCGATATGGGCGCATTGCCCGATGTCTATCCTGGTTATCAAACAGTGGACAATCCGTCAGCGAGGGAGAAATTCGAACAGGCCTGGAAAGTAAAACTCTCAGAAAAAAAAGGCCTTATGCTTTTAGATATGTATGAGCAGATTAATCAGGGGAATCTCAAGGCGATGTATATTATGGGGATGGACCCGCTTTTGACCGATGCCTGCGTTACAGGTGTAAGGAAGGCTTTTGGGAGTTTAGAATTTTTGGTAGTTCAAGAGATATTTTTTACAGAGACAGCTGCTTTAGCGGATGTCATACTTCCTGCTACCTGCTTTGCTGAAAAAGACGGGACATTTACCAATACAGAGCGCAGGATTCAAAGGATAAACAAGGCGGTTTTGCCACCATCAGGGACAATGCCTGACATAGAAATTATGGCAGAGGTTTCTAAAAGGATAGGCTATGATTTGGGCTCTGTTTTACCAGAAGACATTATGCAAGAGATAGCTTCATTAACCCCTATTTATGCAGGCATAAGTTATTCACGTTTAGAAAAGGGCGGTATTCAATGGCCTTGTCCGTCCCAAGATCACCCAGGCACAAAGTATCTACACGGAGAGAAATTCACACGTGGTTTAGGTAAATTCCATCCCATAAAGCACTCTGCCTTGGCAGAAGACATAGATAATGATTTTCCATTTTTGCTTACCACAGGAAGAAACCTGTATCATTATCACATCACAATGACCGCAAAAACAAAAGGGTTAAATGAACTGGCAGGCTCGCCTTATATTGAGATAAATCCTAATGACGCATTAAAATATGGCATAAAAGACCACGACCTCATTTATGTCTATTCACGAAGGGGCGCAATTACTGTTCCCGCAAAGATTGTTGATACAATAAAAGAAGGCGTGGTTTTTATACCTTTACATTATGTCCAGGCGCCTGTAAATGTTATTACATCAGATGCCTTTGACCGTTATACCAAAACACCCGCCTTTAAAGTCTGTGCTGTTGGAATCAAAAAGGTGTAAGTGCAGGGCTTAATAAGATGGCTTTAGTTATTGCAGTTTGATATAATTTAGAAGAAGACCATGAATAAACTTATAGATAGTTTTGGAAGAGAAATAGATTACCTGCGCGTCTCTATTACAGACAGATGTAATATGAGATGCATATATTGCATGCCGCCTGAAGGCATCCTGCACAGGCCGCATAGCGAGATATTATCCTTTGAAGAGATTCACAGGATAGTGAATGTCGCGGTCAGATTAGGAATAAGCAAGGTGCGGATTACAGGCGGAGAGCCGTTAGTAAGAAAAGGCATAGCCTTACTTATCAAAAATCTGAGGCGCATCAATGGTTTGAATGAAATTGCGCTTACAACCAATGGCGTGTATCTTAAGGAGTATGCCCTTTCTCTTAAAGAAGCTGGCTTAGACAGGGTAAATATCAGTTTAGACAGCCTTATGCCAGAAAAATTCCAGGAAATAACACGCGGCGGCAATCTTAAATCAGTGTTGGAAGGTATAGACTCTGGCTTGTCAGCAGGTTTTTCTTCTCTTAAAATAAATGTTGTTTTAATGAAGGCTTTTAATGCGCAAGAAGTGCTTGATTTTGCGAATTTAGCCAGGACAAGGCCTCTCCATGTAAGGTTTATTGAATATATGCCCACGCATTTAGGAGAGTATACCTATAAAGAACTTTTCTTCAGCTCGTTAGAAGCCAGGGCTATTCTGGATTCTCTCGGAGAACTCGTGCCGATAGAAAATAATTGCGGGGTAAGCGCTGCAAAGTCTTTCAGAATTAAAGGCTTTCGTGGAACGATAGGGTTTATATCTCCCGTAAGCGAAAATTTTTGTTCTTCCTGTAATAAGCTCAGGCTTACATCAGATGGCTGCCTGAGGAGCTGCCTGCATTCACCAAAAAGTATAGACCTTAAGGCTGCCATGAAAAATGGCGCCTCAGATAATGATCTGGCAGCTCTTATAATAAAAGCAGTGGATTCAAAGCCGGCCTCTCATAATCTGGGAACTGCGCCGGCAGGCGTTCCCTCTGAACATTTTAGCATGTGCCAGATAGGCGGATAA
>DNHS01000031.1 GCA_003485765.1 Candidatus Omnitrophota bacterium
GGTCTCCAAAGCCGCGTGTTGGGGGTTCGAATCCCTCCTGGCCTGCCATGTGAGTTTAAAATATTGTAGGCTGTAGGGGATTTGAAGTGAGTCCCGATGGATGCGACTAAAAGGAACAACTTTACATATTAACATTGTTAATTTGTAAAGTTGTTTATAATATAAAGATGAAGATATTAGGCAAGATAACAAATTTTATAACAGAAGTAAAAGTGGAGATGCAGAAAGTATCATGGTCAACAAAGGATGAACTTGTCGGCTCCACAACAGTTGTTATAGCATCGACGCTTCTCTTGGCTATGTTTATAGGTATAGTGGATATAGTATTGTCGAGATTCATCGGTCTTATATTAAGGTAAGGGTCGTTCTTTATATGAGTCATAATTGGTACGTAATACACACTTTAACAGGACAGGAAGACAGAGTAAAGGCTAGCATAGAGTCCAAGATACAGGAAGGTGTATTAAAAGATAATGTTTTTCAGATCCTCATACCTACGGAGCAGGTTTCAGAAGTAAAAGACGGCAAAAAAAAGATATCCTTAAGAAAATTCTTCCCAGGTTATGTGATA
The DNA here is from genome assembly GCA_003485765.1 of Candidatus Omnitrophota bacterium. Lineage (GTDB taxonomy): Bacteria > Omnitrophota > Gorgyraeia > Gorgyraeales > Gorgyraeaceae > UBA10183. The sequence goes on from DNHS01000031.1 coordinate 572, forward strand.
GTTGAGATGGATATTAATGATGACATCTGGTATGTCATGAGGAATATACCGGGCGTTACAGGATTTATAGGCTCAAAGTCAAAGCCTGTCTCTTTATTAGAAAGCGAAGTAAATCTCATAATTAAACAGACAGAAGAGAAAAAAGAAAAACCAACGCCGAAGGTGGTTTTTGAAAAAGGCGATAATATAAAAATAATCGAAGGCCCTTTTATAAATTTTAACGGCACAGTGGAAGAAGTAAACCCGAATAAAGGCAAGGTAAAAGTAATGGTTTCTATATTCGGAAGAGCTACGCCAGTCGAATTAGAATACTGGCAAGCTGAGCGGATATAACAAGGTACTATGGCTAAGAAAATAAAATCAATGATAAAGCTGTACGTAACAGGCGCTCAGGCAAATCCAGCGCCGCCAGTCGGGCCTGCATTAGGCCAGCACGGCGTGAACATAATGGAATTTTGCAAATCTTTTAATGAAAAGACAAAGGACAAGCCTGGCTTGATATTACCTGTTGTTATAAGCGTGTACGAAGACAGGTCATTTTCTTTTATAATTAAAAGCCCTCCATGTTCAGTGCTTTTGAAACGCGCCTGTGGGATAGCAAAGGCGTCAGGCCAGCCGAATAAAGAGAAGATGGGAAAAGTTACGAAGGCCCAGGTAAAAGAAATTGCCCAGCTAAAAATGAAAGACCTTAATACGATAGAAATTGAAGCTGCAATGAAGATAGTAGAAGGCACAGCCCGCAGTATGGGCATAGATGTTGTGGAGAAATAATCATGGCTAGTCTGACCAAGAGGTTAAAAGAAATTCAAAAAATAGCGAATGTGGAAAAAATCTATTCTATCCAAGAGGCTGTAATGCTCCTTAAAAAAGTGCCGCATGTAAAATTTGACGAAACAGTCGAGATGTCTTTTAATCTTGGCGCAGACCCAAAGCAGTCTGACCAGATGGTAAGAGGAACTCTGATGCTCCCTAACGGCACAGGCAAAAAAGTCAGAGTGCTGGTGTTATGTAAAGGCGAAGCCGCTAATCAAGCAAAAGTTGCAGGCGCAGAATATGTTGGCGGAGACGATCTTATAGCCAAGATAAGTTCTGGCTGGCTGGATTTTGATGTTGTAATAAGTTCGCCTGATATGATGAGGGACGTGGGTAAGCTCGGCAAGGTGCTTGGCCCAAGAGGACTTATGCCTAACCCAAAGACAGGCACTGTCACCAATGACCTGGGCAGGGCTGTAAAAGAGGCAAAGGCAGGAAAAATAGAATTCAAGCTTGATAAGCAGGGCAATATAAATATAGGCGTAGGCAAAATTTCTTTTGAAGAAAAAGCGATCTGCGAAAACATTGATACTGTTGTGAGCGCGGTAAATAAAGCAAGGCCACAGACCACAAAAGGCAGGTTTATAAAAAATATAGCTATTTCAACAACAATGGGGCCGGGTTTGAAATTGGATTTAGCAAAGTTAGGGACCACATAATGGCTAAGGTAGCGTTAGAGACTAAAAAGTCAATGGTAAAAGAGATAACATCCCGCCTTAATAGCGCTGAGACACTTATCGTTACTAGTTACAAAGGGTTGAGCGCTCAAGATATAAACGAACTACGGAAGGAATTAAAAAGAATAGCAGGCGAGTATTTGGTTGTAAAAGATTCAATGGCGAAGATTGCGCTGAAAGATGGGGTTAATAATAGAATTGCGGAATTTATACAGGGAGAGGTCGGGATTGTTGTGTATCAAAAGGACATTAGCGTTGTATCCAAGACGCTTGTAAAATTTTTAAAGGATCATGAACTTCTTAAAATATGCGGCGGATTTTCAAACGGCGAGATTCTTTCAAATAATGATATAATTGCTATCGCATCTCTTCCTTCCAGGGAAGCGCTTTTAGCAAAACTTGCAAATGTTTTGAATTCCCCCATTCAGGGCCTGGCTGGTTCCTTGAGCGGGATTATATGTAAATTTTTGTATGCGTTGAATGCAATAAAAGATAAAAAAGAAAAACAATAAAAGGAGGGTTTCAAGATGTCGGACAATAAAAAAATCGAAGAAATGCTAGGCACTATTAAACAGATGAGCGTTTTAGAGCTGTCAAGCCTGGTAAAGGCTATTGAAGAGAAATTTGGCGTAACTGCCCAGGCTCCGGTTGCAGTTGCAGCGCCAGGCGCAGCTCAAGGCGCAGCTGCACCTGTGGAAGAAAAGACAACCTTTACAGTAGTCCTAGTTTCATCTGGAAGCAACAAGATCCAGGTGATCAAAGAAATAAGAACTATAACAAGCCTCGGCCTTAAAGAAGCAAAAGACCTTGTTGAAGGAGCTCCTAAAACAGTCAAGGAGAGCGTTTCCAAAGAAGAAGCAGAAGATATTAAGAAGAAATTAGAAGCGCAGGGAGCAAAGGTAGAATTGAAATAACCGCGTAGTTCAGCGATTAACAAAGAGAGCAAGGAGTTATAATGGCGAGCCGCAAGAATTTCGCAAGGCTGAAAGAGATAGTTGATATCCCATATCTATTGGAACTGCAGACAGATTCCTATAAGCATTTTGTACAGATGGACGTACCTAAAACTAAAAGGAAGTCAGAAGGGCTGCAAGGGGTATTTGAAGAGGTCTTTCCCATAGAAAGTAATGATGGAAATTATAAACTGGAATTTGTATCTTACTCAATGGGAAAGCCCAAGTATGATAAATTAGAATGTCATAAAAGGGCGGTGAGCTACGCAGTTCCTTTGAAGATAAAGATAAGGCTTAAATCCAAGAAAGATACAAAAGAGCAGGAGGTTTATCTCGGGGATCTTCCGTTAATGACAGACACAGGCACTTTTATCATAAATGGAGACGAGAGGGTTGTGGTCAGCCAGCTGCACAGATCTCCCGGCGTATCTTTTGAAGAGACGATACATACATCAGGCAAGAAGATATATTCTGGCAGGATCATACCTTCCAGAGGTTCGTGGCTAGAGTTTGAATTTGACGCAAATGACGTCCTTTATGTATTTATTGACAGGCGCAAAAAAGTCCTCGCTACTATTTTACTCAGGGCCCTTGGTTATGAAACAAATGAAGAGATAATGAAGCTTTTTACAGGAGTGGAAAGAGCAAGGCCTCTTAGAAAAGCATCTCTTCTGAAATATGCCGGTAGAGTGGTGGTTAAGGATATAAAACATCCTGAGACAGAAGAGGTGCTCCTGGCCGGCAACAGTAAATTAGACGACAAGATAATAGAAATGCTTTGGGACAGCGGCGTTCGTTATTTAGAAGTATTTAGAGATACAGTGCAAGAGATTGCTAATACCCTTGAAAGAGACCACACTAAGACCAGAGAAGAAGCGCTTCTTGATATTTATAAAAAACTCAGGCCAGGCGACCCTCTGACATTTGAAAGCGCAAAAAATTTCTTAGACAAATTATTTTTCGATAAGCGCAGGTACAACTTAGATAAAGTAGGGCGCTATATATTAAACAGAAAATTGAATATGGACCTTTCTTTAGAGAAAAAGACCCTGGATAAAGAAACAATTGTAAACGTAGTCAGATACCTATTAGACCTGAAGAACGGCGAAGGCGAAGTGGATGACATAGACCATCTTGGAAATCGCAGAGTCAGGACTGTGGGCGAACTTCTAGCTGAGCAGTTCAGGATAGGCCTTGCAAGAATGGAGCGTTTCTGTAAGGATAGAATGGCTATATATGACATTGACACAATGATGCCATACCATCTTATAAATTCCAAAGTGGTTTCCAGCGTTATAAAGGATTTCTTCGGAAGGAGCCAGCTTTCGCAATTTATGGACCAGACAAACCCTCTGGCTGAGATGACTCACAAAAGGCGGTTAAGCGCGCTAGGGCCTGGAGGATTGTCCAGAGAGAGGGCTGGTTTTGAAGTAAGGGATGTACATCATTCGCATTACGGAAGAATATGCCCTATCGAGACTCCAGAAGGCCCAAACATAGGGTTAATAGCTTCTTTAAGCACCTACGCTAGAATAAATAAATTAGGTTTTATAGAGACGCCTTACAGGTCGGTCGAAAATGGAAGGGTTACCAACAGGATTGAATATTTAACAGCTGATATCGAAGATAAATATATAGTAGCTCAGGCAAACGCAAAAGTAGATAAAGACGGGCATTTTACAGACGAAAGAGTTGCCTGCAGGTATAAAGGAGATTTTCCACTTGTTCAGCCGAATAAGATAGATTACATGGACGTGTCTCCTAAACAGCTTGTGAGTATAGCGGCAGGTTTGATTCCTTTCTTAGAGCACGACGACGCTAACAGGGCTCTTATGGGTTCAAACATGCAGCGTCAGGCAGTGCCGTTACTATTTACAGAAAGCCCTCTTGTGGGCACGGGCCTGGAAAACAAAGTTGCAATGGATTCCGGCGCGGTAGTCGTGGCAAAATCAGACGGAAAAATTACAAGCGTTCAATCTGACGAAGTAGTTGTAAATAACAGCATTGTTTATAAATTAAGAAAATTTTCAAGAAGCAACGCCAATACATCTGTAAATCAGAGGCCTGTTGTTAATCTTGGGGATAAGATAAAGGCAGGAGATGTGATAGCAGATGGACCTGCTACAAGCGAAGGAGGCCTGGCGCTGGGTAAAAATGTCCTCGTGGCTTTTATGCCATGGCGCGGTTATAATTTCGAAGATGCCATACTTGTGAGCGAAAGGCTTTTAAAAGGCGACGTATACACATCCATACATATAGAAGAGTTTGAGATAGAGGCAAGGGAAACAAGGCTTGGAAATGAAGAAATTACGCGCGATATACCCAATGTGAGCGAAGAAGCGCTTAAAGGCTTAGGCGAAGACGGTATGATAAGAGTAGGCGCAGAGGTTGGGCCTGGAGATATACTGGTAGGAAAAGTTGCGCCTAAGAGCGAAACAGAACTTTCTCCTGAAGAAAAATTATTAAGGGCTATTTTCGGAGAAAAAGCAGGGGATGTAAAGGACGCTTCTCTTACAGTGCCTTCCGGCGTAGAGGGCATTGTAGTGAACGCCAAAATATTTTCAAGAAAAGGACAAAAGTCAAAAACAAAAGAAGAGCTTCAGGCAGAAAATAAAGAGATAGAGAGGATCAGGGAAGAGTACGAGAAGAGGGTTAGCAATGTGAAAAATGAGAGAGAAGAAAGATTGTTTAAACTTCTTTCAGGAGCAAAGCTTTCAGCGTCTTTATTATCCGATGAGACAGGCTCTACGCTGATAGCGGAAGGCAAGCCAATAAGAAAAAAAGATCTTTCCAAATTCGAAAAATGCGACATAGCCAGTATAAAAATAGAAGCTGATCTTGAACTGGAGCTTGAGGTAAAACGCACGTTGATGGTTTACAACGATCAGCTGGAGGAAATTCTTTACGAGGAAGAGCAAGAGGTTGATAAGATTAAAAGAGGAGATGAGCTGCCAGCAGGTGTTTTAAAAAGGGTAGTTGTTTATATAGCAAGCAAGAAGAAACTTTCTGTTGGAGACAAGATGGCAGGCAGGCATGGAAACAAAGGCGTTATTGCAAAGATTCTCCCTGAAGAAGATATGCCTTTTGCAGAGGACGGGACCCCAGTGGAAATAGTTTTAAATCCTCTAGGTGTTCCTTCAAGGATGAACGTAGGCCAGATACTTGAGACTCATCTTGGATGGGCTGCAAAGGTAATGGGTTATAAAGTAGACACTCCTATATTTGACGGCGCTAAAGAAGAAGAGATAAAGCAGTGCCTTACTCAGGCAAAGCTTCCTAATACAGGCAAGGTAAGGCTGTTTGACGGATTAACAGGCGAACCTTTTGATCAGAAGGTAACAGTCGGCTACATATATATGATGAAATTAGCGCATCTTGTAGATGATAAAATGCACGCCCGTTCTATAGGGCCTTATTCGCTGGTTACTCAGCAGCCGCTCGGAGGGAAGGCTCAGTTTGGAGGCCAGAGGTTTGGAGAAATGGAAGTTTGGGCTTTGGAAGCATACGG
>DNHS01000013.1 GCA_003485765.1 Candidatus Omnitrophota bacterium
ATAAGTTTGGATGATACGCTTAGCGACGCAGAAATTTTAGTCAGGATAAAAGAGATAGAAAAGATAAGTTTTGAAAGAGTGGGGCAGCATATTGCAATTGACGCAATAGCTCTTATAAATAAGAGGTCGTCCAGCGAAAAATTTCTGAATGCTTTAGATAAGATTCTTTTGAATTCAAAGAAGCCGGTTATTCTAGCAAGCTCTGATCCGAAAACTATAGAGAGCGCGTTAAAAAAATGTTCCGATAAAAAGCCCCTTGTGTATGCTGCTGATCCTAATAATTTAAAAGATATGTGCGCTATAGCCAAGGCTTATAAAACGCCGCTTGCGCTAAAAGCTAAAAACTTAGAAGAACTTGATAAGCTCTCCCAGGAGGCAGGCGGGTTAGGTATTGAAGAAATCGTGCTCGACCCAGGGTCTGAAACCCTGCATGGAGCGCTGAATGACTTGACGCAGATAAGGCGGTTGGGCCTGAAACGGAATTACAGGCCTTTCGGTTTTCCTGTAATTATGTTTATAAAAAATACTAATAAACATCAGACAGTTATAGACTCTTGTACATTTATTGCTAAATATTCAGGCATAATTGTGCTGGATTCCATAGAAGAGGATGTTCTTTTGCCTATTATAACTATGCGCCAGAATATTTACACAGATCCGCAGAAACCAGTTACAGTGGAGCCAAAGCTGTACGAATTCGGATCTTGCGATAAAAACTCTCCGGTTATGGTGACTACTAATTTTTCTCTGACATTTTATACTGTTTCTCCGGAAATAGAGGCAAGCGGACATTCTGCGTATCTATTGGTTACAGACTCGGAAGGCATGAGCGTTCTGACTGCCTGGGCAGCAGAAAAGTTCACCCCAGAAATAATAGCAGACTCTATGAAAAAAATAGAACTGGAGAACATAGTTTCTCATAAGAAAATAATAATCCCTGGCTATGTCGCTGTCCTGAGCGGAAAACTGGAAGATGTTTCTGGATGGCAGGTGCTTGTAGGGCCAAAAGAAGCGTCTGGCATACCAAAATATCTAAAAGAGGTCTGGAAATAATATAATGAATCTCGCAAATAAAATCTCCATATCGCGCATATTGCTAATCCCGTTTTTTATAGCGTGTATCCTGTATTACGGTGAAGGCAGGGAATACCTGAGGTTTGCTGCGCTTGGTATATTTTTACTGGCTACTATCAGCGATGCTATTGACGGCGGTATAGCCAGGTTGAAGCATCAAGTGACNNTTATTCCGGAAAGCCTGCGCATACCTGCGTGGGCAGTTTTAACAGTGATAAGCAGGGATATAGTGATACTGCTTGGCTCTGTGGTGATATATTTTCTTAAAGGCAGTTTGAAAATAAAACCAAGCTGGCTTGGAAAGGCTACAACACTTTTCCAGATGTTGACAATACTTGTTTTTCTGGCCGCCTTCAAATACCACAGGTTTTTCCTTTACCCGGCAATTCTTTTTACAGTGCTTTCTGCAATAGATTATATCTGGCGCGGCTCAAAGCAACTCAATGAAACCCACAAAATTTAATCTCCATAAAGTGGCTATCATCGGCAGGCCTAATGTCGGTAAATCCACGCTTTTCAATAGGATTATACAAAAACGCAAGGCCATAGTAGAGGAATTTGGGCCTACTACCCGCGACAGGATCAGCGCTATTGTTAAATGGTCTGACAAGACCTTTGAGCTGATAGACACCCCTGGCCTTAATTTCGAGAAAAAAGAAAACCTTTTAAAACTTATCGAAAAACAAATAATGTTTGCGGTAAAAGAGGCTGACCAGCTTATTTTCGTGTGCGATGCTATTTCTGGAATTCTACAAATGGACTACAAGATATGCGAGATGCTTAGAAAAGCGGATAAAAATATTATACTAGCTGTAAATAAGGTAGACAGTGAAAATTTAATGCAAAAGATGTCTAATTTTTACAGTTTAGGTTTTGGCGAACCAATGACTATATCCAGCTTGCATGGGTTAGGAATAGGAGATCTTTTAGATAAAGTCGTGAATAATATTGTTCTAGCGAGCGCCGATACCAAAGGTGTCGATGCGAGTCGAGAACCTATAAAGCTCGCTATTATCGGTAAACCAAACGCAGGAAAATCTTCTTTTGTTAATGGTATTCTAGGTGAAGAAAGAATTACTGTCAGCGATATCCCAGGCACTACAAGAGATTCTATAGATACCTATTTTGAAAAAGATAGGAGGTCTTTTACTATAATTGATACAGCAGGCATACGTTCAAAGGCTAAAATAAAAGACGCTGTTACNNAGATGCGCCGCTAGGCATAACAAAAGAAGATCACAGGATAATAGACATTGTGCAGAGAAATCTCAAACCGTTTATATTGGCGATAAATAAATGGGACCTGGCAGAAAAAGAGGATATAAAGAAAAGCGGATACGAAAAAGTAATTCGCGAAAATGTCAGGTTTATGTATAACGCGCCCATTGTCTTCATGTCGGCGTTAAAAAAGTCAAATCTCATGGAAGTAATTGACAAGGCTTACGAACTGGCAGAAAAATCCAGAAAGAATTTTTCAACAAGCGATTTAAACAGCCTTCTGAAATCCATAGAATTCAATCCAACCAGACTTTATTCTGTAAGGCAGATAAAAAATTCTCCTCCAGAGCTTGAGATTATTGTAAAAAGCCCTGAAGCGATAATCGATTCTGAGAAAAGACATTTAATTAATATATTCAGAAAAAAATTGAATTTAGAAGGGATACCTGTAATAATAAAATTTAGAAAAAAGGCATTTAAGCCTTAACAACTTTACACAAGCGACAATGTCACAAGTGTAAAGTTGTTTCTAATTTTAAGTTAAGGAGGCTAATCAATGGGATATTTTATATTGTTTTTGGGGTTTGTATCAGCTTACATAATAGGGTCCATTCCTACGGCGTATATATTTGGCAGGGTTCTCAAGGGTATAGATATACGCGAATATGGCAGCGGAAATGCCGGAGCTACAAATGTATTCAGGGTTATAGGCAAAACACCCGGCATGATAGTTCTTATAATAGATATCATAAAAGGCTATATAGCGGCAACATATCTTGCCTCTGGATTTATGTATTTGGCCCCTGTCACAAGGCCTGAGCTTTACAGGATATTATTCGGCCTTTCGGCAATCGCAGGCCATAACTGGACATTGTTCCTTAAATTTAAAGGCGGTAAAGGCGTTGCTGCCAGCGCAGGCGTTGTGATAGGGCTTATTCCTAAGATATTCTGGCTCGGTTTTTTAGTCTGGCTGATCACATTTTTTATAACAGGATTTGTGTCTCTGGGGTCTATTATAGCAATTATTTCAATTCCTATTTTTACACTAGCATTTGGAGAGCCTGTGGAAATAGTTGTGTTTATGTGCCTTTTATGCCTGATAATAGTTTATAAGCATAAGCCAAATATCAGGCGCCTGGCAAGAGGCGAGGAAAAGAGAATTCAATTCTTTAAGAAAAAATAATATGTTTTGAAAGGTTGACTGAGGTCTGAGGCACATTAGAATCGTTTCGGCAAATGTCCGCAAGGATTTACAGCGAGTTTCGATCAAGTGACAATACGATAGTCGAAACAGAAACGAACTGTAAACCGTAGCGGACGGCGAAACGATTCAGTGCCGAATGTCCCCAGTCAACCTTTAGAGATTATGAACAACTACATTGCTGAAATTTTTGATAAAAACGGCCCTATAGCCAATGCTATGCATGGGTATGAAGTAAGGCATGAGCAGACAGAGATGGCAGAGGCTATTGAAAGCGCTATCAGCCATTCTGAACAGCTAATAGTAGAAGCCGGAACCGGTATAGGCAAAAGTTTTGCATATCTTGCGCCGCTTGCAGAATACGCGCTTGGGAATGAGTCTCTCGGGATTGTTTCCACAAACACCATCAGCCTTCAGGAACAAATCATCAATAAAGACATACCTTTTTTGGAAAAAGCCCTGGATAAAGACTTTAAGGCAGTGCTTGTGAAAGGCAGGAATAATTATCTTTGTCTCAGGAGGTTGCACAGGTCTGAGTTCCAGCAGAAAGACCTTTTTTCTGACCAGTATGAATTAACAGAATTTACAAAAATCTTTGCCTGGTCGTATAAAACGCAGGATGGCACGCTTTACGACTTAGAGGAAGAGCCAGATACAAAGGTCTGGAGCATGATTTCAGCTGACTCAGAGACATGCCTCGGCAAGAATTGCCAGTATTACAAGAGGTGTTTTTTTCAAAAAGCCAGAGAAAAAATAAATGAAGCCAGGATATTGGTTATAAACCATCACCTGTTTTTTTCAAACCTGGCATTATTAAAAGAAGATAAGAGCATATTTCCTGAATGGGGCGCGCTCGTATTTGACGAGGCGCACAGCATTGAAGGTGTGGCTACAGAACATCTTGGGCTAAGTATAACAAATACAGGCGCGAGGCACTTGCTGGATCTATTATTTAATCTAAAAAAACAAAAAGGGTTTTTGCTGACTGTAGGCGACCAGGATAGCATGGAATGCGTAGAACAGGTACGGAGGCGGTTAGACGTATTTTTTAAGGATATAAAGGAATATTTTGACGCAAATATTAAGAAGGAAGATTCTGACACATTCAGGATCAGGCAGAAAAATTTTGTAGAAAATAACTTATCAATGCCTTTACATGACCTGGCAGAATCACTTTTGGTTACAAAAAAGAGCATAAAGGATAAAGAAGATGAGGTGGAGATAGCGAGTTTTATCAGGAAAATAAATGTATTAAAGGATTCTTTGGGGCTTATTCTTAACCAGGCCATGGAAAATCATGTATACTGGATAGAATGTTCAAGGAATAAGAAGGCAAATAAAAT
>DNHS01000003.1 GCA_003485765.1 Candidatus Omnitrophota bacterium
TTTACAATAGCTGTTTTTATAGCGTATTTTCTTATAGGTCTGGGGATATTTAAATTTTTAAGGTCCATGAGCTCTTTTAGCTATGTGGCGCTTGCAATTAATATTATCATAGGAAGCCTTGCTTTTATACTCGGCATATTAAGCATAGTAGATTATTTTAAATTCAGAAAAACGCATGATGCAAAAGCAAGCATATTGCAGCTGCCGCAGTCAATAAAGAACAGGATTCACTCTATTGTCGGCGGAGAGTTCAGACAGGATAAAAAGGGCAGAAGAAAGGCCTTGCTAAAGATAGCATGGATCGCGTTTACATCCGGCTTTGCGGTTTCTATACTGGAGTCTATCTGCACAGGCCAGGTATATCTGCCTACAATCGCATATGTTCTCAGGATGCCTGATAAACACATATCAGCTTTAACATATCTCTTGGTTTACAACCTCGCATTTATAACCCCGCTAATAATCGTATTTATCCTAGGCCTTTTCGGCGCTACCTCAAATGCCTTTTCCAAATTCATGCAAAAGCACTTTGGTTTTGTTAAACTATCCACAGCAGCCTTATTTTTCGTCCTCGCCGTAGTCCTTGTGATATTCAAATAAAAATTGACGTTGCGCGTTTTTTAGAATAAACTGATTCTATATGAAGAATAGTGCTATTATTTTTATAGTATTGATAATGAGCGTTGCGTCAGGCTGCGCGACGCAGGAATATAATACTGCCACTGGCAAGGAAGACATTTTTTTTGTAGATACTCAGAAAGAAGTGAATATTGGGAAAAGTATTGCGGAGAGTATTGAAAAGAGTAAAGAAATTAAACTGGATCCTGACCCGCTAATGACAGAGCGCGTCAATGAAATTGGCCAGAAAATTGTTTCTGTCAGCGACAGGAAAGAAGTGAAATACACATTCAGGGTAATAGATAAGGAAGATATTAATGCCTTTGCCTTGCCTGGAGGATATGTCTTTGTCTTTAAAGGCCTTGTGGACAAAGTTTCCAAAGACGACGAGCTTGCAGCTGTTATTGCCCACGAAATAGCGCATGTGGTTGCGAGGCATTCAATAAAGAGGCTACAAGGAAGCGTTGGTTATGATATACTGCGCATATTGATGGTTGTTACAGGGGCTGGCAGGCAGGATGCAAGACGCATTGACTCTGCATTTGGCCAGCTTATAATGGCTTATTCAAGAGAGGATGAAGCCTTGGCTGATAAATTGGCAATCAAGTATTTAAAAGAAGCAGGTTATGATCCGTGGGCAGTTGTGAGCCTTCTTAAAAAGCTTCAGGAGGCTGACAAGATATTGCCTATAAGGCCGTACACCAGCTACAGGTCTCACCCATATGTTGCAGACCGCATACGCATGATTAAGCAGGAGCTTTCAGGCGAAGTGGATTTTAATGACTATATGAATAAAGGCATAGAATAAAAAGGAGGAATTCATGTTCAAGAGAGATGATTTTACCACGCAGGACCCGTGGCGCATATTCAGGATCATGTCTGAGTTTGTGGAAGGTTTTGAGGAACTTGCCGAGATAGGGCCTGCTGTTACCATATTTGGTTCAGCCAGGGCAAAAGTAAGCGATAAATATTATAAGTTAGCAGAAGAAACCGCATTTTTACTGGCTAAAGACGGTTATGCGATAATTACAGGCGCTGGCCAGGGTATAATGGAGGCAGCGAATAAAGGCGCTAAAAAAGGAGGCTCTTCCTCAATAGGCCTTAACATACAAGTGCCTGTGGCGCAGAAACCGAATAGATTTATAACAAAACTTCTGGAGTTCAGGTATTTCTTCTGCAGGAAAGTGATGTTTTTAAAATACGCAAAGGCATCTGTGATATTTCCAGGCGGATTCGGGACTATGGATGAATTTTTTGAAACCATAACCCTTATACAGACGCAGAGGATAGAAATGTTTCCTGTGGTGCTGATAGGAAGCGGATACTGGAAAGGCCTGATGGATTGGATTAAAAAATCAATGCTCAATGGAAAACGTATATCAGAAGGCGACCTGGATATATTCTGTATTGTAGATAAACCTGCAGAGGTTGTAGAGGTTATAAATAAATTTTATTCTAACAAAAAATAGCGCAACTGTTTAAATAGTACAGCATTTATATAATTTTTGTTGAAATATAAAGCGTTTTAGGTATATAATTCGTATATGGCTCATAGATTTATCAGCGATTTGAAAGAAGGAGAGGTGGTAGAGTCGGTTTATCTTGTAAGAGAAAAGTCTTTTGATGTCACCAAGAATGGCAATCCGTATATAGCGCTTGAGCTTTCCGATAAGACAGGCATGGTGGATTGCAGGAAGTGGGACGCTTTAAAATCATTATTCGACTCTTTCAGCGTAGATGACTTTATTAAAGTAAAGGCAAAGGTTGAATTCTACAAAAATTATCCCCAATTAAAGATAGACTCCATAGAAAAAACAAGCGATAAATCAGTAGACATCTCGCTTTACATGCTTGTATCAGATAAAAATAGAGATAAGATGTTTAAGGATTTTTTATCTGAAATGGAGTCAGTTAAAAATCCTCATCTCAAGGCGTTGATATGCAGCATATTTTCAGATAAAGACATATCTGAAAAATTCAGGACCGCTCCTGCTGCCAGCGATTTTCATCACCCGTATATAGGCGGTCTCATTGAGCACACGCTTGCATGCGTTGAACTTGCCAGAATGATCGCTTCGAAACATAAAGACATAAATCTTGACCTGCTTTTATGCGGCACTGCGCTGCATGATATAGGGAAGATAGAAGAGCTTGCATACAGGAGGAGCTTTTATTATACGGATAAAGGCAGGCTGATAGGCCATATAGTTCTTGGAGCAAATATTGTGAGCGCAGCGATTGATAAAATACCAGAGTTTCCAGAAGAATTAAAAAATCTTATTCTGCATATAATACTCAGCCATCATGGAGAGCAGGAATGGGGTTCGCCTAAAAGGCCAATGTGTTTTGAGGCAATTATACTGCATCATATCGATAACTTAGACGCAAAGATAAATGGATTCAGGCATTTTGTAAATACATACAATGACCCTGATTCTAGCTGGACAAAATACAGCAAGATGTTCGGAGAGTTTTTATATAAAAAATCGGAGGTGAAGTATGAAGAAAAAGAAAGTCGGGAAAGCAGTTAAGAAGCCTGTAAAAAAGGCACAGAAGAAAGCTGTTACTAAAAAGCCGGCTGCTAAGGTTAAGAAAAAAACCGTTGCAGCCAAAAAACAACCCGCTAAGAAGACTTTGTCTATACCTAGCGGCGCATCTCTCGAAGAAGTAGGAATAATAACGCATTATTTTCCGAAAGTAGACGCAGCTGTTGTAAAACTTACAAAAGGCAGCCTATCTGTCGGAGACAAGATTGTTATAAAAGGTCATACATCTGATTTTAAAGAAAAAGTGGAATCTATTCAACTTGACCACGTGCCAATACAGAAGGCTGAACAGGGCGCGGAGATAGGATTAAAGGTAAAGTCAAAGGTCAGAGAACACGACGCTGTGTATAAAATTTTAACCTAATGTATAATGTATGGGCCGGTCAGTGACCGTCCCATACTTGATTTTATTACAAAGTGTGCTATAATTTATATGAAGCCGATAAAGTTAAAGAAGGATGCCCGATACAGGGCTAAGCCGGGTCGCGCAAGGCGATCAATCTTTATCGGCTTCTTTTTTTATGGAAAACTCGGATAATAAAAATGTAATAGGGCTTGCGCTTGGTTCAGGAGCTGCTTTTGGCCTGGCTCACATAGGCGTTTTGCATGTGCTGGAAAAAGAAAAGATACCCATAGGCATTGTTTCAGGCGCAAGCATAGGAGCCCTTATTGCAGCAATGTGGGGCATTGGCCTCAGCCCCAGGGAAATAGAAAACATTTCCGGAAAATTGAAAAAAAAGCTTAATATTATAAAGTTATTGGATTTTACTTTTCCGATATCCGGAATACTTGCAGGCAAGAGATTGAGGAGATTTTTAAGGGCTATCCTGGGCGATAGAACATTTGAAGACCTGAAGATACCTGTTAAAATA
>DNHS01000023.1 GCA_003485765.1 Candidatus Omnitrophota bacterium
GCGTACAATTATCTTGACACTACTTGCGACATTTTGTCCTTGACGAGAACAAGCGTTGTGTTATAATAAAACACTTAAAGCGAGGATACAATGAAAAAACATCTTACCCGAAAAAGTCTTTTAAAAGGAAAGCGCAAGCACGGATTTAGAGCCAGGATGGCAACTTCTACAGGCAGAAGAGTTATAAAACGCCGAAGACAAAAGGGTAAACACAAACTAACAATTTAATGAGCTTAAACTCTTTTTCAAGAAAAGAGAGCCTGAAAAAAAACAGGTCAATTAAGGCTGTTCTTGATAATGGTATTTGCCATAAGTCTAAATCGATCAATGTTTATATCCTTAAAAGCCCAGGCGCTGATATTAATAAAGCGGCATTTATCTGTAAAAAAGCCCTGCACCAAAAGAAATCTGTATTAAGGAACAGGGTCAGAAGAATACTGAGAGAAGCTTATAGGCAAACAAAGTTTATCTTACCAGCCGGGCATGATATTGTTATAGTCGGCACAAAAATTACTCAGAATACGCTTTCCAAAGAGATAGAAAGAGAAATTCTAGATGTTTTTAAAAAACATATTAAAAAATAGCATCATTTTTTATCATAACAATATATCTTCATTAACTTTATGTCAATGCAGATTCTATCCAACATGTTCCCAGTACACGCTTCTAGCAATAGAAGATAAGGGGACTTTTTTTGGCCTATTAAAAGGCCTAGAAAGGATTATGCGTTGTAATCCGTTTTCTCAAGGCGGTTACGATCCGTACAAGAGGTGATTCTATGCATCTGGAAAAGAATGTTTTATTAGCAGTAACCCTATCAATCATTGTTATATTAGTCTATCCAATGATACTCGCCAAAATAAACCCTGATTTAGTAAGCCCAGCTCAAAAGTCGCAACTTGTTCAAAAACATGTAGTTGTAGAAAAAAATATAGATATTAAGACAAGCCAAACAGAGTTTGTAAACGAATTACCTTCAAATGCAATAACAGAAAATTTATATACTGATAGATATGTTTTAGACTTAACCAACATAGGCGGGTCAATCAGTAGAATTTTAATGAAAGATTCTAAAAGAAAACGCGACATAGCTATTGTTGCAAAAGCAATAAACTTAGCAGGTATTTTATCGGTTGACGGAAAAGGCATATTGTCAGGCGTGTCTTCGCAACCCTTTCTAATACATAATGATACAAAAACATTTTTCTTTGAAAACAAGGAGCTAAGACTAGAAAAAAATATCTCTTTTTTAAAAGATAACTATGGCCTTGATACGGTTATAAAAATTACAAATAAGACTGCGCAAAATCAGGATCTAGCTTTTGATATTACAGCCGCTTCCAATATATCAAAGAGCGAAATAGATGAAGCAAGATACATAGAGCTTGATATCCACTATAAAGATGGAAGCGTTAAAAAATTCACAGGCAATAAGTTATTGACTTATAACAGGTTATATAAAAATGATATAGATTGGATTAGCCTTAAGAATAAGTATTACGCAATAATAGCAAAGCCTGATTTTGATTCAAAAGGCGTATTTACAAAAAATATTGCTGGAGAGCCGGTTCTAGGTTTCATTATCGAAGATGATAAAGTCATGCCCGGAGAAACAAAGACATATAAAATAAATTTTTATATCGGGCCTATGGAGATCAAGGAACTTGAAAAAATTGACCCTGGTTTTACAAAGGCATTGAATTTCGGGTTTCTCACAAGCATAAGCCTGATTTTATTGAGCATATTACAATTCTTCTATTCTATTTTTCATAACTACGGCCTATCAATACTTTTACTTACTCTATGCATCAATTTATTTTTATACCCCCTTACTTTTAAAAGTTTGAAATCAATGCAGAAACTCCAGGAGCTTGGGCCGCATATAGAAAAAATCCGGCAGGAAAATAAAGATAACCCCACTAAGTTGAATAAAGAAATAATGGAACTTTACCGACGGTATAAAGTAAATCCTATGGGAGGGTGCTTGCCTATGGTTTTACAAATGCCGGTTTTTATAGCGCTTTATAATACGCTATCCCGATCAGTGGAGCTTAAAAATGCGCCTTTTCTATGGATAAAAGACCTTTCTATGCCTGACGCATTTTTCCATTTAAGCGGCAACATTCCTTTATTGGGCAGCGCTATAAATTTATTGCCAATTTTAATGATAGGTGCTATGATATTGCAACAGAAGATATCCCAATCCACTACAGGCTCTAGCCAGTCAGAACAACAAAGGCTTATCGCAAATATTATGCCTGTGATGTTTGGGTTCATATTTTATTCTTTACCGTCTGGGCTGGTGCTGTACTGGCTTACAAGCACTGTAGTTACGAGTTCTATGCAGTTTTTTATGTTTAAGAAGGCAGCGAATGTATAAAATTAATATGATAAACAAAGACGAGATCGAAGTAGAAGCTAAAACTGCGCAGGAAGCAATAAAACTAGCTTTATCTAACCTGAATGTCAAAAAATCAGAAGTTGAGATTTCTGTACTTAGAGAAGAGAATAAAGGCTTATTTAATATGCAAGGTACTAAATTAGCTAAGGTTAGAATAAAAAAGATACGGTAGATGATACGGTTATTCTGCTTCGCTCTTAGGGTATATGATTAAGCTTGCTATGATGAGCTTCGCAGAATGATACTGTTATGATACGGTTAATGTTCCACGTGGAACATTTTTTGATATGGGTAAAATAATTTCAGTTTGTAATCAAAAAGGCGGAGTTGGGAAAACCACAACAGTTGTTAATCTTGGGTATTACCTTGCTCATAAAGGTAAAAATGTATTGATCATTGATCTTGACCCGCAGGCAAATGCTACCAGCGGCCTTGGACTTGATAAATCAAAAATAGAAAAAAGTATATATGACATATTAATCAATAATGTAAAGCCAAACGAGGCAATGCAAGAAGTAAACATGCCTCAGTTAAAGCTGATACCTTCGAATATTCATCTTACAGGCGCTGAAATAGAATTGGTAAGCTTTATGAACAGAGAATATAGATTAAAGCAAGCGCTCAAAGAGATTGTAAATGATTTTGATTTTATACTTATAGATTCGCCTCCATCTCTTGGACTCTTGACTATAAATAGCCTTGCAGCTTGCAATTCTGTATTAGTTCCTATACAATGCGAGTACTATGCATTAGAAGGCCTGAGCCAGCTCTTAAATACAATCAATTTAGTGAAAGAGAATCTTAATAAGGATCTTGAAATACAAGGTGTTCTATTGACAATGGCTGATTACAGGACAAACCTTACATCTGAAGTTATAGATGAAGTAAAAAGGTTTTTTAAAGAAAAGGTGTTTAAAACAATTATACCGCGTAGTATAAAATTAAGCGAAGCTCCTGGATTCGGACAACCAATACATCTTTATGATAAGCATTCAATAGGAGCCAAGACATATCTTTCTTTGGCTAATGAAATACTTGGGGAAGCTATAAGCGAAGATATAAATCAGCTCTCTATGCAGCAAACAATAATAGAGTAGCAGAAGAGGTGACTATGCATCTGGAAAAAAGAGTTCTCGGTAGAGGCTTAGCAGCTCTGATACCTGAAAAACCAACAGCTGATAACATGCAGATGTTGGAATCAAATATACAGCAAAGTGTAAGAAATATCCCAATAGAAAAAATAAAAGCAAATAAATATCAACCAAGAGAAGAATTTAATCAAGAAGCGTTAAGCGATCTGGCAGCTTCTATAAAAGAAAAAGGTTTTATCCAGCCAGTTCTAGTGCGTCTAAAAGATAATGAATATGAGCTGATAGCAGGAGAGAGGCGGCTCAGGGCTGCAAAAAAGCTTGGCTATAAGGAAATTCCAGCTATTATTAAGGAAGCCAGTGATCTCGATTCTTTAGAGATTTCTATTATAGAAAACATTCAAAGGGAAAACCTTAATTCAATAGACCAAGCAAAAGCGTATAAGCGGTTACAAGACGAATTTGATATGACGCAGGAAAAAGTAGCAGATACTATTGGAAAAGACAGGGCAACAGTAGCCAATATCCTTAGATTGCTAAATCTTCCTGCTAAAATACAAGAATATGTTTCACGTGGAACAATTTCAATGGGTCATGCCAGAGCAATGCTTAGTTTAGCTAAAGAATCAGAGCAAATGAGGCTGTGTACCAAGATAATGAAAGATGACCTATCTGTAAGAGATACAGAGAGTTACGCAAAAAAACTTGCCCTTAACAAGCCTAAATCTAAAACAAGTGACAAAGACCCAAATCTTGATTCACTAGAGCAAGAGTTAAGGGAAATATTTGGAACAAAGGTAAAAATTTTAAAATCCAAAAAAGGCGGCAAAATAGAGATAGAGTTTTATTCTGATGTGGATATGGAAAGAGTCCTAACTCTTTTAAAATCAAAGAGATAAAGAAGGAATAAGCATGAATCAGCAATTATTAGTTTTAATTAAACCAGATGGGCTTAAAAAATCACTCACAGGAAATATTCTTACCAGGCTTTCTGAAACAAAACTTGAAATAGTAGCAGCTAAAATGGTCAGAGTTTCCAGAGAGCTCGCAGTAGAGCATTACAAGCATATGAAAGATAAACCATTCTTTGAAGACCTTGTTAAATATATACAAGGAGAATTACACGATAGGCGCAAAGTTATGGCAATGGTCTATTGGGGCAATGACGCTATTACAAAAGTAAGGCAGCTTGCAGGAGCAACAAACCCAGAAGAGGCAGACCCCACGACTATCAGAGGCTCTTACGGCAGAATCACTACAAAAGGGCTTTATGAAAATGTCCTTCATACATCATCCAATGAGCTAGAAGCAGAAAGAGAGATAAAACTCTGGTTTCAGCCAGAGGATATAATAGTAGATTTATACCCAACTGAAGTGATTGAAGTTAAGATGGAGAAAAAGTGCGTTTGGACCTAAATAACAGCCTTTCTAATGTTACAAAACGAGTATGACTCGTTTTGTAACATTGCATGGGAGCATGAAAAAGGTATTTTATGATTAAAAGCATGACAGGGTTTGGAAAAGGCGAAGCAAAAAGCAAGTCAGGCGTATTTACCGTAGAGATACGCGCTGTAAACCACAGATATTTCGACCTTTCTTCTAAAATTCCGAATAGCCTTATGCTTTTAGAAGACAGGATAAAAGAGCTTCTAAATAAAAATATAAAAAGAGGCAAGATAAATCTTTTTCTTTCGCATCGCGCTTCGGAAAAGGAGTCTGGATTAATAACATTTGATAAACAGATAATTGATAAATATTATAATATACTGGCTGAGGTTAAAAAACGCCTGGATATAAAAGAAGAGATTAAATTATCTCATATACTTTCTTTTACAGATGTTATTATCCATGAAGAGAAGAGTTTTGATATAGGCGCTATGTGGGTTTCTATAAAAGAGGCGGCAGTAAAGGCAGTTTCTGATTGCAATAAGATGAGAGAACGCGAAGGAAAAGCGCTGTATAAAGATTTTTCCGCAAGGATAACAAGAATTTCAAGCTATATTGATACTGTATCAGGCATGGCTCCCAGTGTAGTCGCAGAATATAAGAGCAAGCTGGATTCCAGAATAAAGGATATTGTGAAGGGTAAGACAATAGACGAGGCCAGGCTGGAAACAGAGTTGGCTTTGTTTGCAAAACAGTGCGATATATCAGAGGAACTTACCCGCATCAAAAGCCATCTCGAGGGTTTTAGAAAGGCCATGGAAACAGGCGAAGAAGCAGGCAGAAAACTGGATTTTATATTGCAGGAACTAAATAGGGAAATTAATACGCTTGGCGCAAAGGCAAATGATATAAAAATATCCAGGATAGTAATAAACATAAAAAGCGAATTAGAAAAGATGCGCGAACAAGCGCAGAATATTGAATGATAAAAAAGAAAGGTATATTATTTATAATATCAGCTCCATCAGGTTCAGGCAAGACAACCCTCTGCGCTCGGCTAGTGGAATTAGTTGATAGTTTATATAGGTCTATCTCTATGACCACAAGGGCTCCCAGGCCTGGAGAAAAAGATGGCATGGATTACATCTTTATCGAAAAGCCGGAATTTATAAAACGCCAGAAAAAAAAAGAATTTTTAGAATGGGCGAAATTCTTTGGAGAATATTATGGCACTCCCAAAAAGCATATATTGCATATGTTGAAAAGGGGCAGCGATGTTTTATTAAGCATAGATGTGCANNAATATGACTACGTGATTATAAATAACAGGCTGGAATCAGCCCTTGATAACCTAAGGGCTATTATTATTGCAGAAAGATGCAAAACAGGGAGGGGTTAGAATGGCTTATATGCCAGTAGAAAAAATATTTAAGGGGTCGGATAGTATTTACAAAATTACAATACTTGCTGCGAGACGCGCAGTGGAGCTTAATAACGGAGCCAGGAAATTAATAGACACAGCCACCTCTAAGTTTTCCACTATTGCCCTGGAAGAAATAACCGCAGGCAAGGTGAAATACAAAATAAAAGAAAATAAATAATATAAGAAGCTTAGCCTATTTTTATGAAGAATAAAAATGTTATTATCGGCGTTACTGCGAGCGTCGCCTGTTATAAAGCCCTCGATGTCATAAGCAGGCTTCGTAAGCAAGGTATCCAAGTAACGGTAGTCCTGACAAAAGAGGCAGAAGAATTTATAAAGCCTGTTTTATTTCAGGCAGTTTCTGGCAGCAAGGTTATAACGCATGATATGTTTAACGCGCCAGACGAGTGGGATTCCGGCCATGTTTCGCTTGCTCAAAAAGCGGGTTGTGTCGCTATTATACCTGCCACAGCGAATATTATTGGAAAAATAGCAAATGGCATATGCGACGACATGCTTACATGCGCGGTGTGCGCAACAAATGCGCCTGTGTTATTCGCGCCAGCCATGAACGAAGGCATGTATAATAATAAAATCGTGCAGGAAAACATTAGCAGATTGAAAAAACTTGGGTTTTATTTCACCGGCCCAATAAAAGGCCGTCTTGCTTGCGGCACAGAAGGCCTGGGTCACATACAGGATGTAGAAATTATTATCAAAGAAATCAANNTTTGCAGCCAAATACGCGGAGTTGTTTAACCCTGATTCAATATTTGTGCGCACGGATTCCAGGGAAGACGCCGAACGTATACGCAAAAAAACATTAGAGAATAAAGAAGAGAGGCCTCTTGTTATAGAAGGCCATACAGCGCATTTCGACGGCTATTTTGACCAGGGAAGAGATAAGGGCTCTACCAAGTATCTTTTAAGGCCTGACGAAGTTCTTGGTTCTGACATAATGTCAGTTGACAGGGAAAAGGGCGTTGAAGAAATACATAAATTATTTGAGAATGCCATGAAAGGCAAAGAGATGTACATTTGTTTTTATTGCCTGGGCCCTACAGGCTCAAACTTTTCTATATCGGCTGTTCAGATAACAGATTCAAGCTATGTAGCCCATTCAGAGGACATACTTTATAGGAGCGGCTATGAACAATTTCTGAGCCTCAAGGGCTCTGGCAATTTTTTCCGTTTTGTGCATTCGGCAGGCGAATTGGACAGGGGCGTGAGCAAGAATTTTGAAAAGCGGCACGTATACATAGATCTTCAAGATGAAATAGTGTTTAGCTTTAACACTCAATACGCGGGGAATGCCGTCGGTCTTAAAAAACTTGCGATGAGGCTGGCTATTAAACGCGCATCTGAAGAAGGATGGCTTACAGAGCATATGTTTATTATGGGTGTTTACGGCCGGCAAAAAAGGCGGGTTACATATTTTACAGGGTCTTTTCCGTCCGCCTGCGGTAAGACTGCGACTGCGATGCTCGAAGGCGAAAAAATTATAGGCGACGATATTGCTTATTTAAAAAATTTAGACGGCAAGATAATAGCTGTCAATGTGGAAAGAGGAATATTCGGCATTATCCAGGATGTGAGCGAAAAAAGCGACCCTGCTATATTTGAAGCTCTTACAGTACCAGGAGAGGTTATTTTTTCAAACGCGCTCGTGGACGAGCATAATAATCCGCGATGGCTTGGCGACGGCAGGCCTGAACCTGAAAAAGGCGTGAATTTTGGAGGAGAATGGGCGCCTGGCAAAAAGGGCCCGGACGGAAATGAAACGCTTTACGCGCATAAAAACGCCCGGTATACGATAAGATTGAAAGACTTGAAAAACTGCGACGAGAATCTCGAAAATCCTAAAGGGGTTGAAATAGGCGGGGTTATTTATGGAGGCAGGGATTCAGATACTAGCGTGCCTGTTATGCAGTCATTTGACTGGGTTCATGGCATACTTGCGCAAGCAGCCATGATAGAATCAGAAACAACAGCAGCTACGCTTGGCGAGGAGGGGGTCAGAAAGTTTAATCTCATGGCGAACCTGGATTTTCTTTCCATACCGATTGGCAGGTATATACAGAATAACTTAGATATTGTGCAGGGTGTTAAAAACCCTCCGCTTATATTTCATGTTAATTATTTTCTGCGGGGAAAAGACGGTTTATATCTCAACGGCGTTAAGGACAAGCACGTCTGGTTAAAATGGATGGAACTGCGCGTGCATGGAGAGGCAGGCGGCATAAAAACGCCTATAGGTTACATGCCCAGATACGATGACTTAAAGCTTCTCTTTAAGGATGTTCTTGGCAAGGATTACTCAAGAGAAGATTATAATGAGCAGTTTAAATTACGTATACCTGAATGCATAGCAAAAATAGACAGGATTAAAAAAATCTATCACACAAAAGTATTTGACGCCCCGCATATCTTAATGAAGACTCTTGAAGACCAGAGGCAGCGGCTTGAAGATTGTAGAAAAGAAAATGGCGACTATCCTGCCCAAGATGTGTTTTGACAGTTAAATAGGAGAAGGATTTATTAGAATAATAGTTACTGCAGGCCCAACCCAGGAACCCATAGACCCTGTGAGATTTATTTCAAACAGATCTACTGGCTATATGGGGTATAAAATAGCTGAAGTTGCGCTTAAAAGAAAACATAAAGTCACTCTCATAAGCGGCCCCACAAATCTTACCCCGCCTAGAGTAGATAAAATTATTTTTATAAAAACAGCAGATGATTTATTAAGAGAGCTCAAGAAAAAGATGCGCCATGCGGATTGTTTGATTATGTGCGCTGCTGTAAGCGATTTTAGGCCAAAGCGCCTTTTTAATAAAAAAATAAAAAGAAGTAAAAATTTAACAATAGAGTTAATACCGAATAAAGATATATTGCGGAATTTAAGCAAATTTCATAAACGTAACTTATTTATAGGATTTAGCTTAGAAACAGAAAATCTGGTAAAAAACGCATATTTAAAATTAAAACATAAAAACCTTGACCTTATAGTAGCGAATATTTTAACAAAATACCACAACCCTTTTGATAACAATAAGTTAGATGTTGTTATAATCGACAGATTCAAAAATATCACGCCTTTAAAAGCTAAAAACAAGACTTATATCAGCCATGTTTTGCTTGACAAAATAGAGCAGTTATGGTATGAAATGTGTAATTGCTGATATTCCTTCTCCCGTTTATGGGAGAAGGTTAGGATGAGGGGGAGGCTAAACTTGAAAAAACAGGGTTTTACTCTTATAGAACTCTTAGTTGTAATAGCTATTATAGGCATATTGGCAGGCATGCTTCTGCCGGCAATAGGCCAGGCAAGGGAAAGAGCGAGGCGCACAAGCTGTATGAATAATTTAAAACAAATTAGCATAGCATTGCATTTATATGCCACAGACAATATGGAGAGATTTCCAAAGACACTCAAGGAGCTTGTAGACGGGGGTTATCTTGACAGCCTTGAGATTTTTAAATGTCCGTCAGCCCCTACCGGCATACCTGATAATCCGGACAGTGGAGATTACGCTTATAAAGCAGGGCTTACAGAGTCAGCTGATTCGAGCGAAGCTATAGCCTGCGATAAAGCTGAGAATCACAAAAGCCAGGGCGGCAATGTATTGTTTGTAGGAGGCCATGTAAAATGGCAGCCTGCTTCCAAGGGTAAATGGGCGCCGCCGTTTTAATGAAAATGTATTTTTAACAACGTGTAGCATTGATAAACCCCTGCTACACGTTTTTTGTCTCTTAAACCTCGTAGGTTGCCGTAGGCATCCTACGAGGTTGGGGTGGTTAATGGCGACGTACCCAAGTGGAAAGGGACGAGTCTGCAAAACTCCCATGCACCGGTTCGATTCCGGTCGTCGCCTCCGGGCGAGTGGTGGAATGGCATACACGATGGACTTAAAATCCATTGATCGCAAGGTCGTGAGGGTTCGACTCCCTCCTCGCCCACCATATTAAAAAATTTTCGGGCTTATAGCGCAGTTGGTTAGCGCGCTTCCTTGACATGGAAGAGGTCACAGGTTCGAGTCCTGTTAGGCCCACCACGTTATTTTAGATTTTAAGCAGGGCTTTTGAGGACTCGAAGTGAGTCCTGCTGGATGCGACAGAAGGAGCATCCGGTTAGCAGGACGAGTGGCCGACCCGAAGCGAAGCGGAGGGCGCCGAGTCCTGTTAGGCCCACCACGATATTTTAAAAGGGATCAAGTTGACACTTTTAACATTGTCAGAAGTGTCAACTTGTGCGGGAATATTATGCCGAATAATCTAGACGCTTTACGACATAGCTCGTCTCATGTGATGGCAGACGCTGTTAAAAGGCTTTTTCCAGACGCGAAACTTGCCATAGGCCCTGCTATTGAAGACGGGTTTTATTATGACTTTGATAGATCAGAGTCTTTTAAACCAGAGGACCTTCAAGAAATAGAAAAGGAAATGGCGAAGATTATAAAACAAGACTTGGAATTTAAAAAAGATGTGCTCTCCAAAAAGGAGGCATTGAAATTATTTGAAAGATTAAAAGAGCCTTACAAAATAGAGCTCATAAATAAATTAGAAGGCAATGAGGCTTCTATTTACACTCATGGAGAGTTTGTAGATTTATGCAAAGGCCCTCATGTAAAATCTACCGGCGAAATAAAAGCGTTTAAGCTTTTGAGCATCGCAGGGGCATACTGGCACGGCATTGAAACAAATCCAATGCTTCAAAGGATATATGGCACGTGCTTTGAAACCAGCGTTGCGCTGAAAGAGTATTTAGAAAAAATAGAAGAAGCAAAAAAAAGAGACCACAGAAAACTTGGCAAGGATCTGGATTTATTCAGCATCCATGAAGAAGCTGGGCCGGGCCTTATTTTTTATCACCCTAAAGGCGCTCTCTTGAGGATGCAGATAGAAGATTATGAAAAAAAAGAACATCTAAAGCGCGGATATCAGATTGTCATTGGGCCGCATATTCTAAAATCAGACATATGGGTTACATCGGGCCATTATGAATATTACAAAGACAATATGTACATATTTAAAGTCGAGGGAGAAGAATACGCCATAAAGCCGATGAATTGCCCCGGTCATATGTTAATCTATAAATCAAAGATGCGCAGTTATAAAGACTTGCCTATACGTTATTTTGAGCTTGGCAATGTTTACAGGCGCGAAAAAACAGGAGTATTGCATGGGCTTTTAAGGGTAAGAGGTTTTACACAGGATGATGCTCATATATTTTGTTTGCCCGGCCAATTAGAGCAGGAAATAGTTGGAGTAATAGATTTTGTAATAGACACAATGAAGGTTTTTGGATTTAAAGATTATAAAATAGGCTTTTCCACAAGGCCGCCAAAATCTATTGGGACAGACGAGATATGGGGGCAGGCTGCAAGCGCCCTTAAAAAAGCGCTGGAATCAAAAGACATGAGCTATGAAATCAATGAAGGTGAAGGCGCATTTTACGGGCCTAAGATAGATATAATGGTGAAAGACGCCCTCGGAAGGCCATGGCAATGCGCGACAATCCAGTGCGATTTTGCATTGCCGGAAAGATTTGACCTTACGTATATTTCTGCGGGCGGTAAAAAAGAAAGGCCTGTAATGCTTCACAGAGTAATATTAGGCAGCATGGAGCGGTTTATCGGCACGCTTATAGAACATTACACAGGAGCGTTTCCTGTGTGGCTGGCCCCTGTGCAAGCTATTGTGATACCGATTACTGACAGGGCGCACGATTACGCAGATGATATATTCAAGACTTTGCAGGAGGAAGACATAAGAGTAGAGGTGGATAAGAGAAACGAAAAGCTTCAGTATAAAATACGAGAAGGCGAATTAAACAAGGTCCCTTATATGCTGATAATAGGAGACAGGGAAAAAGAAGCCCGCACAATTGCGCTTCGCGCTAGAAAAGAAGGCAATCTTGGCGCAGTGAAAATAGAAGATTTTGTGGAGAGGATAAAAACAGAAGTTAAAAACAAGGTATAAAACAAGAGGAGGTGATTTTTATTTCAAAAGATTTAAGAATTAATCAAAGGATACGCGTAAAGGAAGTAAGGCTCATAGGCCCTGAAGGCGAACAAATGGGTATTATAAATACCCAGGATGCGCTGCAAAAGGCAGAAGAATCCGGGCTTGACCTGGTTGAAGTTGCTGGCCAGACATCTCCTCCTGTTTGCAGGATAATGGATTACTCTAAATATAAATATGAACAGGAGAAAAAAGAAAAAGAGGCGCGCAAACACCAGAAAACTATCCACTTGAAAGAAATAAAGATAAAACCGAATATAGAAGAGCATGACTATCAGGTAAAACTTCATCATCTTAAGCGATTTCTTGCAAGGGGAGACAAGGCAAAGCTCACTATGATCTTCAGAGGCAGGGAGATGAGCTATTTAGATATAGGCAAAAAGATCATGAATAGAATGGTAGCGGACCTGAATGAAGTTGGAGAGGTTGAAAAAGGCCCGATGATGGACGGTAGAGCCATAATGATATATTTCATGGCGCGGCCGTCGGCAGGTGTAAAAAAATAAAGAGCTTAGCGCTAGGCACTAATGATATGAGGAGTAGATAAAATGCAAAAATTAAAAACAAACAAAGGCGCCAGAAAAAGATTAAAAATCACGAAAAATGGCAAGTTAATGAGATACAAAGCAGGCAAGCGTCACATACTTACATCTAAATCTTCAAAAAGAAAAAGGAAGATGAGAAGATGCGTAGAAATACTGGGTATGGAGGCGAAAATAACCAAGAAGCTGTTACCATACGGCTAAAGAGGAGGTTTTAAATGTCACGCGTAAAATACGGACCAGCATCCAGGGCTCGCAGAAAAAGAGTTTCCAAGATGGCAAAGGGCCAGCGTGCCGGCAGAAGTAAATTGCACAGGATAACGCTGGAATCCCTGAAAAAAGCCTTAATGTACGGCACAAGAGATAGGCGCGCTAAAAAAGGCACATTCAGAAGATTGTGGATTTTAAGGATTTCTAATGCTTGCAAAGAACTTGGTATATCGTATTCAAAATTTATGAAAGGCCTGAAGGATGCAAAGATAGCTTTGAACAGGAAGGTTCTGGCTGACATGGCAGTAAATGACGCTTCCTCGTTTAAAAAATTGGTAGAAAGCGTAAAGAAAACATAACGCTTTAAAACATATCCATCTACGGGGTTACTATGCATATAATAATAGCAGGTTGTGGAAGGGTTGGCTCAGAACTTGCCAGGCTTTTATCCAACGAAGGCCATGATGTAATTATTATTGATAAAAACAAATCTTCTTTTGACCGCTTAAGAGGGACATTTAATGGCGTAACCTTGGTGGGAAGCGGATTTGATACAGAGCTTTTAAAACAAGCAGGCATTGAGAAAGCAGACGCTTTTTGCGCAGTTACAAATGGGGATAATACCAATTTAATTTCCGCTCAGGTAGCTAAAAAGATATTTAATGTCCCTAAAGTTATTGCCCGGGTGTATGACCCTCAGCGCGCGCATATTTATACTGCCCTAGGCATGGATGTTATCAGCGGGACTATTCTTTTTGCCGCAATGATCCGCGATAAGATTATTGAGAGCCGCTTTTCCAGCTACCTCATTGAAACAAAAGAGCTAGGGGTTCTCGAGATCGAAGTTAAAGATGGCCTGAGAGGGAAGATGATCAAGGATGTAAATATACCGAGGGAATTTATGGTGGTAGCTATAAGAAGGTTAAATGAAGTTATTATCCCGGAACCAGATACGATTTTAAAAGAAAAAGACATATTAATGGGCGTAGTGAAAGTAGCCAGCCTTAATGGTATAAAAGAAAGGTTTGGGTTAAGCTGATGTATATTATTATTATTGGAGGAGGCAAGGTAGGTTATTTTTTGGCAAAAAGGCTATTAGCAAGCAGGCATACTATTAGCATAGTAGATAAAGACAAAGAACTTTGTGAAGAGATAGCTAAGCAGTTGCAAGCGCTGGTTATTCATGGCGATGGCTGTGACCCGCACATCTTGGAACAGGCAGGTATAAAGCGGGCAGACGTATTGGCTGCGGTTACTGGCGACGACGAAGATAATTTGATCACTTGTCAGTTAGCCAAAGAAATCTTTAATGTTCAGCGCACTGTGGCAAGGGTTAATAATCCGGACAATGAACGCACCTTTTCTAAATTGAGCATTGATGTGCCTGTTGATTCCACTAAGATTATCGCCAAGATTATAGAAGAGGAAGTTTCTTTGTCTGATATTGTAAACCTTATGAGTTTTAAGCACGGCAAGCTTTCTATTGTGCGCGTAGATCTGCCTCATGATTCACCTGTAATAAATAAACAAATCCAGGATATACAATTACCTCCTGATTCTGTATTTGTTTCTATTGTTAGAGGCGAAGAAGTAATTGTCCCCAAAGGCAACACTGTGCTTAAACCCGGGGATGATATTATAGCTCTTACATTAGTTAGCAACGAACCGCAATTACTAGAAGTACTGATAGGTAAAATCTAAGATGAATGCAAAATCTTTTTTGAAACCTATACTTGGGATAGGAACTGAAGTTTTATATATTTTAGTTATAATGGCAGTGGTATTTTTGATTTGTTTAATATTAACTTAAACCGTAATTCCTTTTATGATACTGCGTCCCCGCATAAGCGATATTAAAAACATTGGTTATTATTTAGGTAAGATTACCATCGGCCTTGGCCTTACAATGATGGTGCCGATTGTAATTGGCCTTGGATTTCGGGAAATAAATCCTATCCTGGATTTTTTAATCAGCTCAGCTATAACCTTGTTAATAGGAATAATTTTAACAAGATTGTGCCGCACAGAGGAAGACCTTGATTGGATGCAGGGAATGATAGTAGTTTCTTTGTCGTGGCTGGTAGCTATGCTATTAGGCGCATTGCCTCTATATTTAAGCGGCCACTGGAAGTCATATCTGGATGCCTGCTTTGAAGCCATGTCTATATTTACTACAACCGGGCTCGTTTTGGTCCAGGACCTTGACCATTTATCTTATGCCCATAATCTATGGAGGCATTTGGGTAATTTTATCGGGGGCCAGGGTATCGCAATTGTTGCCTTGTCTTTTTTTGTAAAAGGGACTTCTGGCGCATTTAAGATGTATGTAGGAGAGGGGCGGGACGAAAGGCTATTGCCAAACGTTATAAATACTGCGAGATTTATATGGCTGATTAGCGGTGTCTATTTAATTTTAGGCACGCTTATATTAGGCATAGTAGGCATGTCGATTGGCATGAAGCCATCGAATGCATTTTTTCATAGCGCGTGTATATTTATGGCTGGTTTTGATACTGCTGGCTTTGCCCCGCAGTCGCAAAACATACTTTATTATCACAGCTTACTTTTTGAAGCAGTAATTATAGTGATCATGCTTTTGGGCACGTTAAATTTTAACCTGCATTTTCAGATGTGGTTTGGCAATCGTAAAGAGATATGGAAAAATATAGAGACAAGAACTCTCTTTTTCACAGTTCTCACCCTCTCTTTTATTACAGCTGTTGGCTTGAATCAGTTAAAGGTATATCCTGAAGCAATCGCGCTGTTTAGAAAAGGTTTTTTTCATCTGGTATCAGGCCATACCGGCACTGGTTATATGACAATATATGCCAGGCAATTTATTAATGAATGGGGAAATTTAGCGCTTGTGGGGCTGATTTGCGCAATGGGTTTAGGCGGCTGTATCTGTTCTACCGCTGGCGGTATAAAGATGCTGCGTATAGGGATTTTTTTTAAGGCATTAAAACAGGATATAAAAAAAATAATCCTGCCCGAAAGCGCTGTAGTCAGCCAGAAGTTCCATCATATCAAAGATATATTCTTGGAAGACAAACAGGTAAGGTCTGCGCTTTTAATTACATTAGTATATCTGGGTTTATATGTGTTAGGCGCTATTATAGGGACGTGGTTTGGATACCCATTTCTGGATTCTTTGTTTGAGTCTACCTCAGCTGCAGCTAATGTAGGCTTATCCTGCGGCATAACCGATGCTAGTATGCCAGCTGTTTTAAAATTAACGTATATCTTTCAGATGTGGGCTGGAAGGTTAGAGTTTATGTCAATCTTTGTTTTAATAGGATTTTTTATAGCAGAGGTAAAAGGCAGATGATGAAGAAAATGATTTTACTGGTTATCGGTCTCTGGTTTCTGGTTACTAACTGTTTTGCCGCTCCAATATCATCTGAGGAATTAATACAAAACGCGAGAGAATACGACGGCAAAACAGTCGTATATAAAGGCGAAGTTATAGGTGATATAATGATGCGCAAAGAATTTGTCTGGATAAATGTGAATGACGGCGTAAATGCGATAGGTATCTGGTCAAAAAAAGATTTGACTAGGGATATTCTTTATACAGGAGGCTATAAATCTCGCGGAGATATGGTAGAGGTAAGGGGGATTTTTCATCGCGCATGCCTTGAACATGGAGGAGATTTGGATATCCATATCGAGGAGCTGAGTAAGATTGATAGCGGAATGGTTGTTACAGAAAAGATCAATTTCGCAAAGCGGAATTGGGCATTTATATTATTAGGGATGTTAGGCCTAGTACTGATATTAAGTAATATTCTTCGAGCGAGCGGAGCGAGTCGAGAAGTATAACATGGGGGATTAAATGAAATTTATAGATAAGCTAAAGGACATTGAAAAGATAGCCATAAAGGAGATATCCGATTCTTCGAATGTTGAAGAATTGGAAAATGCCAAGGTCAAATACCTGGGCAGGAAAGGGGCTGTCACAGATGCTATTAAGGGTATAAAGAACGTTCCTAAAAAAGACAAGCCAGAAGCAGGTATGTTTATTAATAAACTGAAACAGAAAATAACAGTTTTATTAGAAGTTAGAGAAAAGGATTTTAGGTCAAAAGAGACAACGATTTTTGAAAATAATGACATAACCCTTCCTGGCATAAAAAGAGAACTGGGGCATAGCCATCCTCTAGTTAAGACAACGCAGGAGATAATAGAGATTTTCGGAAAGATGGGTTTTAAGGCAGTGGAAAGCCCTGAGATAGAAACAGAATATTATAATTTTGAAGCTTTGAATATACCGAAAAACCATCCTTCCAGAGAGACCTTCCATACATTTTATATTGAGAACGGGAATCTCTTAAGGAGCCAGACATCCACAAGCCAGATACGCGTTATGGAAAAAGAAAAGCCTCCGATACAAGTCATCCATGCAGGCAAGGTTTACAGGCCAGACGCAGTTGACGCCAGCCATTCATTTATGTTTTACCAGATAGAAGGATTTATGGTTGATAAAGGCATTCAATTCTCAGACCTTAAAGGCGTATTGGAAAGGTTCGCAAAGGAATATTTCGGGGATAGTGTTAAGATGAGATTCAGGCCGCATTTCTTTCCATTTACAGAACCTTCTGCAGAGGTTGACATATCCTGCTTTATTTGCGGAGGCAAAGGCTGCAGGGTGTGTTCTCATAAAGGTTGGCTTGAAGTCTTAGGCTCAGGCATGATAAACCCAAGGGTTTTTGAATTTGTAAAAATTGACCCTGCTATTTACACAGGTTTTGCGTTCGGCATGGGTGTGGATAGGATCTGTATGTTGAAATACGGCATAGATGATATACGCTTGTTGTATGAAAATGATGTGAGATTTTTAAAACAGTTTTAATAACATATGGAGGCGTGTATGCAAAAGACCTTTAATTTTTTCTACGCATTTTTGTTAGCGATTCTTGGGTTTGGCGCAACGCTTATGGCAGAAGACATAACGCTTACCACTTATTATCCTGCCCCTTACGGAGCGTATGACGAACTTACAACAACAGGTGATACTTATTTAGCTACAACTTCAGGCAATGTTGGTATTGGGACAACAGCCCCTGGAGCTTATAAACTTGACGTAATTGGTACAATAAATGCTACAGCTTTTTCAGCTGGTGCGACCATAGGAGCTGCTGGAACTACAACTATTACCTATGTAAAAACTGTTAATTTCGTGGCCCAGACTGTAACCACGGGCACTATTACTGTTAAAGACGGAATTGTTACTGTTATAAATTAGAGAAATATATTTATTCTATTATTTAAAAAATATGGGGGTTTTATGCGAGTAAGCTTTGATTGGTTAAAAGATTTCATGGATGGGAAAATAGATGTAACTAAAACCCAGAGTTTTCTTACAATGACAGGGCTTGAAATTACATCTATGGCTGATATAGAAGGCGACCATGTCATGGAAATAGAAGTTACACCTAACAGGCCTGATTGTCTTTCTATTTTAGGCATTGCAAGGGAACTGAGCGCAGCATCCGGGATTTCCATAAAGCTTCCTGACTCAATTAGAAAAAATTTCATGAGAAAAGGCAATGCCAGGGGTGGTGTAAAGATAGAGATTTTAGATAAACATGCCTGTTCCCGTTATGTCGGCTGTATCATGAAAAATGTTAAAGTAGGGCCTTCTCCTAAATGGCTGGCCCAGAGGCTGAATGCTATGGGAGTACGGTCTGTAAATAACATAGTGGATATAACAAATTATGCGCTTTTTGAATTGGGGCAGCCTTTGCATGCCTTTGATTTGGATAAACTCGAAGGAAAGCGGATAATAGTTAGACGCGCCAAAAAAGGAGAAAGCATAATTACTATTGATGGGATTACAAGGACGCTAGACCCTAATGTGCTTGTCATAGCAGATGCATTAAGGCCTGTTGCAATTGCAGGTATTATGGGCGGCAAGGATACAGAAATAACAGCTGACACTAAGAATATTTTAATAGAAAGCGCATGTTTTAATCCAGTGGTAATAAGAAAAGCCTGCAGGCAGTTGGGGGCGGCATCAGAGTCAAGTTATAGATTTGAAAGAGGTGTTGACCAAGCTATGATATTTGCTAGTAGTGTCAGGGCGCAGGAATTAATTAAAGAAACAGCAGGCGGAAAATCCGCAGGCAAGATGAGCGATGTAGGAATTGGGATAGAAAAGGAAAAAGAGATCTCTCTTTCTCTGGGTGAAGTAGCCAGGATATTGGGCATAGATATAAGCCCTGAAAAAATAAAAGATATATTTAAAAAATTAAATCTCAACCCTGTTAGAAAGAAAGATAAAATATTTGTAACAGTACCTTCTTATAGGCAGGACCTGAATAAAGACATAGACTTAATAGAGGAGATCGCGAGGTTTTATGGTTATGATAAGGTTCCTTCGAGGCTTCCTTTCTTTACGCCTCAAAAGACGTACCAGCTTGAGAAAAAAACACTCTCTCTTGAAAATGAGATAAGGCATATTTTATGCGGCATGGGCCTGAATGAAATCATGACATATTCGTTAACCAGCAGGAATTCAATAGAGCGTCTTGGCGTTTCTCTGGAAAATTTGGTGAGTTTGAAAAATCCAATGAGTTCTCAACAGGAGATTATGAGACCAAGTCTTTTATCAGAGATGCTGGAGGTTTTAAACTGGAATCTGAACAGAAGAAATACACTGCTTCAGCTATTCGAGCTAAATAAAGTTTATATTATGAATAAGGCAACTGGCCAGGCCGATGAAGTAATGCATCTTTCCATAGGCATCTGCGGAAATAAACCAGGTA
This sequence comes from Candidatus Omnitrophota bacterium, assembly GCA_003485765.1. Lineage (GTDB taxonomy): Bacteria > Omnitrophota > Gorgyraeia > Gorgyraeales > Gorgyraeaceae > UBA10183. The sequence goes on from DNHS01000023.1 coordinate 19,842, forward strand.
ATTGGAAAGAAAAATCAAGAGACCTGGATTTTTTTGATTTAAAAGGCATAATCGAGATTCTTATGGAGCACCTCGTGGCGCGGAACTATAGGATCGAAAAAACAGAGCACCCTTCTTTAAAAGAAAATATAGCCACAGTCATAATTGTGAACGGTAAAGCATGTGGCGTGTTCGGTGAAGTTAAAGAAGATGTGGCGAGAAGGTTTGATATAAAAAGAAAAGTTTATATTGCAGAGATATCTTTAAATGATTTGTTTGCCTCAGCTAACTTGAAAAAAACATTCATCGCGCTGCCTAAATATCCATCTATTAAAAGAGATATAGCGATTCTATTAGACGATACTATCACTGCCTCAAGTATATATGATGTTATAAAAGAAGAAGCAAGGGAACTTGTGAAGAGCGTGGATGTTTTCGACCTTTACAAAGGCCAGCAGATAGAGGTCGGCAAGAAAAGCCTGGCTTACACAATAGAATACCGCTCAGACGAAAGAACCCTTAATGATAAAGAGGTAAATGATATCCACAAAAAAGTTCAGGAAGCCCTTACAAAAAGGCTGGGGGCGCAGATAAGATAATCTTCAATGTTACAAAACGAGTATGACTTGTTTTGTAACATAGCAAAAACAGACAATCCTGACAAGTTGATTTTATTATATTGTTGTGCTATACTTAAACTGTCCCTGCGATGTGCGTGGTGAAATGGAAGTTTTTGAGCCAACGCCAAATACTAGGGAGCCTGACTTCAGATGCGGCTGTAAGCCTTGGGATAGTTACAAGGACACAATAAACACCTGAGAGGGCGCCCACGTGCTTAATGGGTTCAATTAAGCATCCTTTCATACGGCATATGTGGGGATTTTTATTTAATAACAACTTTACACTTATGACATTGTCAGAAGTGTAAAGTTGTTTGATTTTTATCATGGCTGACCTTTTTGAATCCCAGAAAAAAACTACGGAAAAAAAATATCCTCTGGCTGTCAGGATGCGGCCCAGGTCGCTCAAAGAATTTGTGGGCCAGGAGCATATTTTAGGTGAAGGTAAGCTCTTAAAAAGAGCAATAAACGCTGACAAAATTACATCTCTCATTCTTTACGGCCCGCCAGGCACAGGAAAGACCACACTTAGCCATGTAATAGCCAATGTCACCAAAGCCTATTTTCACGAGATAAACGCAGTTATATCCAATGTGCAGGAATTAAAAGACGCGATCAAGCAGGCTAAAGAACGAGAAAGCTTATCTGGCAAAAAAACAATCCTTTTTATAGACGAAATACATAGATTTAATAAGTCCCAGCAGGATGTCTTGATGCCTGATGTTGAGAAAGGTAATCCTATCCTGATAGGCGCTACCACGCACAACCCGTTTTTTTCTTTAATTTCCCCCCTTATTTCCCGTTCCATAGTTTTTGAATTAAAAAAATTATCCAGGGAAAACATAATCGAGATCCTGAAAGCCAGCCTTAAAGATAAAGAACGCGGCCTCGGCAGCGCGAATATAAAAATAGATGAAAAGGCATTGGATTTTTTAGCAGAAGCCTGTGATGGGGATGCGAGGATTGCGCTTAATGGCCTTGAAGTAGGGGCATTGACTACAAAACTTGGCAAAGACGGGGTTATTGATTTCAATCTTAAAGTTGCCGAAGATTCTATTCAGAAAAAGGCTGTTGTTTACGATAAGGATGAAGACGGACATTATGATACAATCTCTGCTTTTATTAAAAGTATGCGAGGCTCAGACCCTGACGCTAGCTTATACTGGCTCGCAAAGATGCTTTACGCAGGAGAAGACCCCAGGTTTATTGCCCGGCGTATTGTCATTTGCGCGGCAGAAGATGTTGGCAATGCTGATCCACAGGCGCTTGTAGTTGCAAATGCAGCAATGCAAGTAGCTGAATTTGTTGGCATGCCAGAGGCAAGGATTCCCCTTGCCCAAGCAGTTTGTTATATTGCCTGCGCCCCTAAAAGCAATGCAGCGTATCTTGGAATAGATAAGGCTATGAAGGATGTGGAAGATGGCAGGACTATGGAAGTTCCGAAACATTTAAAAGATGCCAATTATCGCGGAGCAGAAAAATTAGGCCATGGCGTTGGATATAAATATAGCCATGAATATAAAGACCATTATGTGGCGCAGGAATATACCCCTGAGAAGAAAATATACTACAATCCGACAGATATTGGCTACGAGAAAAAAATAAAAGAATATCTGAATAAACTACGCAATACACCCAGCTAATGTTACAAATCAAGTCATACTCGTTTTGTAACATTAGAGGAGATTGATATGAATAAAAAAGCAGTGGCGTTACTTTCGGGCGGGTTGGATAGTACTCTTGCGATTAAGCTTATGCTTGAGCAAGGCATAGAGGTGCATGCGTTGAATTTTTTGACAATATTCTGCAATTGCACTTCCAAAGGCTGCGCTCATCAGGCTACAAAAGTAGCAGAAGAATTCAAAGTGCCTATCAAGGTAATGAATATTACAACAGAATATATGGAAATAGTGAAAAATCCAAAGTATCCCAGAGGCAGGAACATGAATCCATGTATCGACTGCAGGATTTTTACTTTCAAGAAGGCAAAAGAGTTTATGGAAGAAATAGGGGCTTCTTTTGTGATAACCGGAGAGGTGATGGGCCAGAGGCCGATGTCTCAGAAAAAACAGGCTCTAATGACAATAGAAAAAGAATCTGGCCTTCAAGGGCTTATTGTAAGGCCGCTATCTGCCAAATTTTTTGAGCCTACAATGCCAGAAAAAGAAGGAATTGTAGATAGAAATAGGCTTCTGGATATTCATGGGAGAAGGCGGAATCAACAGATGGCTTTAGCAAAAGAGTTTAGCATAAATGATTATCCATGCCCTGCGGGAGGGTGTCTTTTAACAGATAAAGGTTTTTCAGCCAGGCTCAAAGACCTTTTGAAATATAAGCCCGACTATAATATTAGCGACCTTCATTTTTTAAGGATAGGAAGGCATTTCAGGATTTCGGATAGTTTAAAATTTATTGTTGGCAGGGATAGTAAGGAAAATGAAAAATTAATGAATTTATCAGAAAAAGACGATTTTATATTCGATATTCTGGATATCCCAAGCGCTATTGGCCTTGCTAGGGGTAGCGAAGCGAGCCCCTCGATGTTGCTCGGGGCAGGCTCCGCGAGCTTCGCGCAAAAAGATATAGAAACAATGGCGTCAATCCTGGCAAGATACTCAGATTCAGATGGCAAAAGTGTAATTGTTTCATATCGTGTATTGCCTGAACAAAATTGGGAAAACATACCTGCTATTCCTGCTAATAAAGACTTTTTAGACACTATCAGAATTTAACTTAGCTGCAATATTTTTCTTGCCATTATAGGCCATTCCATATATAATTATACACACTCTATGAAAAATATAGCTACTATTATTCTTGCCGCTGGAGAGGGCACAAGGATGAAGTCCTCTTTGCCGAAAGTCCTCCACAATATATGCGGCAAGCCAATGCTAGAGTATCTTATTGATAATGTTAAATCTATCGGTATAGATAAGGTCATTGTAATTGTAGGCCATAAGGCAGGTCTTGTGAAAAAAGAGATTTGCGGCATAAAATGCATAAAACAAAGCGAGCTTCTGGGGACAGGCGATGCTGTTTCAAGAGCTAGAAGCATTCTTTTAAAAGACAATAAGATAGACAATGCCCTTATATTATATGGCGATACGCCATTATTGAGTCAGGAGATTATAAAAAAACTCATTGAAAAACATGTTTCTAGTAACGCAGGCGCTACCCTTCTCACGGCGCAGCTTAAAAACCCTACTGGCTATGGAAGAATTATTCGCTCATCTGGCAAGAAAATTGTAAAAATAGTTGAAGAATTGGACGCGTCTATTTATGAAAAAGTCATAGAAGAGATAAATGTAGGGGTTTATTGTTTTAATAAAAGAGCGCTTTTTTATGGCCTTGAAAAGATAAAACCAGATAATAAGAAAGAGGAATATTACCTTACAGATGCAATAGAAGTGCTGACAAAATCCAATATCCTGGTTGAATCAGTAACTACAAATGACGCCGAAGAGTTTCTGGGCGTTAATACAAGAGCTGAACTAGGCAAGGCAGAATTAGTAATGAGGAAAAGGATATTGGATAGAATTATGGACGGAGGCGTAACAATTATTGACCCTAATAACACTTATATAGAACATGACGCAGAGATCAAAAAAGACACGATTATATATCCCTATACTTTTATAGAAAACAATGTTAAAATAGGTTCTAATTGCAGTATTGGGCCTTTTGCAAGGTTGAGGCCAGGGACTATCATAGGAGATAGTGTCGGAATAGGAAATTTTGTAGAAATAGTGCGGTCTTCTATTGGCCAAGAGACAAAGATAAGACATCAGTGTTATATAGGCGATACTGTAATCGGAAAGAATGTTAATATAGGCGCAGGAACGATTGTTGCCAATTATGACGGCAAGGAAAAGCACAAGACTGTTATAGAAGATAATGCATTTATAGGTACAGGCACTATTCTTATAGCTCCTGTAAAAGTGGGTAAAGGCGCGGTTACAGGCGCAGGAAGCGTCGTTACCAGGAATAAAAATGTCCCGGCAGGCAAAACAGTAGTAGGAATACCTGCCAGGGTATTAAATAAACGCAACAATAAAACCTAAAAGTTCAAACAACTTTACAAAATGACATTGTCGATTTGTAAAGTTGTTTAAGGCATGGGGGAGAGGGTTATGGAAATTTTTACAGGGAATGCGAATCCTAAATTAGCGCAGGAAATATGTAAATATTTAAAGATGCCTTTGGGAAATGCGCTTGTTACTACATTCAGCGAAGGAGAGATACGCGTAAAAATAAATGAGAATGTGCGCGGTAAGGATGTTTTTATAGTCCAACCAACATGCTCTCCTGTGAATAATAATCTCATGGAGCTTCTGATCCTTATAGACGCGCTTAAAAGGGCTTCTGCGCAAAGAATCACAGCGGTGCTGCCTTATTTTGGTTATGCCAGGCAGGACAGAAAAGACCAGCCGCGGGTCCCTATAACAGCAAAGCTTGTGGCAAATCTTATTACTACAGCAGGCGTGGACAGAATCCTGACAGTGGATCTTCACGTAGGCCAAATTCAGGGATTTTTTGATATACCCATGGACCATCTTTACGCAGTAAATATTTTTGTAAATCACATAAAAAAGATAAAGCTGAAAGATATAGTAATAGTTTCTCCGGACGTGGGCGGCATAAAAATGGCAAGGGCTTATGCAAAAAAATTTGAGGCTCCGCTTGCTATAGTTGATAAACGCAGGATCAGCGGGGAAGATACGGAGGCAATGAATATACTTGGCGACATAAAGGGCAAGAATCTGATTATAGTGGATGATCTTGTTGCAACAGCGTCGTCTCTTGTAGAGGCGGCTAGCGCATTAAAAAAACAGGGCGGTAAGGAAATATACGCTGCTATCACGCATCCTGTTCTTTCAGGGCCTGCGATAAAACGCATAAACGACTCTAGCATAAAGAAATTATTTGTAACAAATACTATACCTGTGGAAAATGGAAAGAAGCATAAAAAAATAGAAGTTCTGTCAATAGCGCCTCTTTTAGCAGAGGCAATAAAGAGGATTCATAACGAGGAATCCGTGAGCTGTCTTTTTAACTAGAAAGGGCGATGAGAATGGATTTTGTAGAATTGAAAGCAAATCTAAGGGAAGAAAAAGGAAAAGAATTGAATAAAAAACTCAGGAATGCTGGTATGGTGCCAGGCGTGGTTTATAGAAAAGGCGAGGAAACCCTGTCTTTGAAGATAGACTCCAAAAGCCTTTCAAAGGTCCTGCGCACAGAAGCAGGAGAGAATGTCATCATAAAACTTTTTGTTGAGGGAGACAAAAAGAAAAAAGAGAGAATAGTTGTAATAAAAGAGATACAGAAAGATCCCGTGAAGGACGTACTTGTGCATTTGGACCTGAACGAAATATCTCTTACAGAGACATTAAAAGTAAAAGTCCCTATTATATCAAAAGGCGAAGCAGCTGGCGTGAAACAGGAAGGCGGGGTGTTGCAGCATGTCATGTGGGAAGTGGAGGTAGAGTGTTTGCCTACCAACATCCCTGATAAAATAGAAGTAGATATTACAAACCTCAAAATAGGCGAGACATTGAGCATAAAAGATATATTGCTTCCAGAAGGGGTAAAGATCCTGGGCGATCCTGAGAGTATAGTATTCAGCGTTGAACATGTAAAGACGGTTGAAGAGGCTGTTGCAGCGCCTGTAGAAGGCGAATCTCTAGAGCCTGAACTTATAAGAGAGAAGAAAGAAAAAGAAGAGGCTGAAGAAGAAGAAAAACAAGAAGCGCCAAAGCAAGAGAAAAAGGAAGAGAAGAAGTGAAGTTGATAGTTGGCCTGGGTAATCCAGGCGCAGAATATACTATTACGCGCCACAATATAGGATTTTTAGTTTTAGAAGAGTTTGCCAGAGTTAATAATATAAAATTTAAAACAAGCAAACGTTTTAATGCATTGATAGGAGAATGCCCGATAGGCAAAGAAAAGGCCTTCCTTGCGATGCCGCAGGCATTCATGAATCTTTCAGGCCATTCGGTGAGGCCTATTTTGAACTGGCTTAAAATAGGCTCTCATGATATGTTTGTAATAATGGATGACATAGCATTGCCTTTTGGCGCAATAAGGATAAGGCCTAAAGGCTCAAGCGGCGGCCATAACGGATTAAATTCCATAATAGATTCAATCAGCACGCAAGAATTCCCAAGGATGAGGATAGGGATCCTGGGCAGGAAAAAGATAAAAGACCTCTCAGGTTATGTGCTCGGTAAATTTACAAAAGCAGAACAGAAAAACCTTCCAGAAATACTGGATAGCGCTGCGCAGGCTTGTGAATGCTGGATAGGCCAGGGCGTTAACGCTGCAATGAATAAATTTAACAAATACGGAGGATAGGATGAAACAATACGAAGGCATGTTTATTTTGAAACCAGATCTAGACAAGGCAGGAGTAGATAAAATCCTGGGCCTGATACAGGAGCTTGTCGCAAAACATAAAGGAGCTATATCTGAAACAAAAGAGATGGGGAAAAACAGACTAGCTTACCCTATAAAGAAAAATAAAGAAGGTATTTATTACCGGATAAATTTTAGCATTATACCGGAAGCTATATCCGCTATAAAAAACAATCTTGTGTTGAACGAATCTATATTGCGCATGCTTATAATAAAGTTATAGAGAAAGCGGGGGGAAAATGGCCAGCCTTAATAAAGTATTAATGATTGGAAATCTTACAAGAGACCCAGAGCTTCGTTATGTTCCGAGCGGTACGCCCGTTGCCACATTTGGTCTTGCTGTAAACAGGACATTTATGACTCAGAACAAAGAGAAGAAGGATGAGGTGTGTTTTGTGAGGGTTGTTGTATTCGGCAAGCAGGCCGAAAGCTGCAGTCAGTATCTAACAAAAGGCAGGCCTGTTTTTATAGAAGGCAGGCTGCAATACCGCGCTTGGGAACAGGATGGCCAGAAACGAAGCACTCTGGATATAGTAGCTGACAGGGTGCAATTCTTAGGTTCTCCGCCAGGGAAACATGGATCAGGAGAGCTTGAGGAAGTGTCTGAGCCTCAGAAGGAGACATTTGTAGAAGAGGCTCCGGCAGATCATATTAAACCAGAAGAAGACGCGCCGTTTTAAAATAGTTAAAGGTTAAAGGTGAAAGGTTTAAGGTGGCACATTTACCTTTCACTTTACACCTTTCACCAACATAGCGATAAGGAGATGAGAAAATGCCAAGACGATCAGATGAAAAGACAAAGAGGCCAAAAACTAAAACTAAAAAGTTTGATTCGAAAGAAAAATTTTTCAGGAAAAAATCATGCAGATTCTGTCTGGATAAAACAGAAGCCATAGATTATAAGGACTCTATGAGGCTAAAAAGGTTTATTACTGAAAAAGGCAAGATAATGCCGAACAGGCTAACTGGTAATTGCGCAAAGCACCAGCGCAAAATAGCAACCGCAATAAAAAGGGCAAGGCATATTGCGATACTACCATACGTAGGAGAATAAAACTATGAAAGTCATATTAATAGAGGACGTGAAAAATATAGGTTCGATGGGTGATATAGTGGATGTAAAAGACGGATACGCCAGAAACTTTTTATTTCCTAAAAAGCTGGCAAGGGAAGCTATTAAGTCCAATTTGAAAATTATAGCAGATATCAAAAAGAAGAAACTGATTGCGCAGGCGAAGGAGAAAAAAGAGGCAGATGCTGTTAAGGAAAAAATCTCCGCGCTTTCTTGCACCATACCAGTGGAAGCAGGAGAAGATGACAAACTTTTCGGAAGCGTTACAAGCCAGGATATCAGCCGGGCATTTGAGGCGGAAGGGCTTATAATAGAAAAGCGAAAAATAATCCTGGAAGAACCGATAAAAAAATTAGGAGTTTATAATATATCTATAAAGCTCCACCCAGAGGTGATCGCTGAGGTGAAGGTGTGGGTGGTGAAAAAATAATGGATAAGATTGACATAAATTTTGAAAAGATGCCTCCGCAGAATCTTGAAGCAGAGATGGCTGTCCTGGGCTCTATGCTGATAGAAGAAACAGCTATTGGTTATGCCATAGAAATTCTGACCGGCGCCAGTTTTTATAATGACTCAAACCGCAGGATTTTTGAAAGCATGCTTAAGCTATACAGCGACAATAAAGCCATTGATATAGTCACGCTGATAGAAGAATTAAAAAAGACAGGCGACCTGGATAAAGTAGGCGGGTCCACCTATATCGCGAATCTCACCACAGTTGTGCCCACAGCAGCCAATGTAAGGCATTACGCTAGCATTGTAAAAGAAAAAAGCATACTGAGAAATCTTATCTCGGCAGCTACCAACATCATCTCGGAAAGTTATGACGTGCATGGCGAAGTGGAAAAGATTTTAGATAAGGCTGAGCGCATAATATTTGACATATCTTCCAAAAAGATAGAGTCAAGTTTTGTGCAGATTAAAGAAATAATAAAAGACAGTATCGAAACCATAGACCAACTTTATCAGAAAAAGGCCCATGTTACAGGTATCCCTACTGGATTTAGCGATTTTGACAGCCTGACCGCAGGACTGCATCCATCAGACCTGGTGGTTTTTGCAGGCCGCCCATCGATGGGCAAAAGCGCTCTTGTGAGTTCCATAGCGGAACACGTAGGCGTTGTGGAAAAAATACCTCTTGTCATATTCAGCCTGGAAATGTCAAAAGAACAGCTTGTGCAGAGGATGTTATGTTCTCATGCAAGGGTAAATGCCCATAATGTCAGAACAGGTTTTTTATCCCAGTCAGATTGGCCAAAACTTACAAATGCTGCAGGAAAGCTTTCAGACGCGCCTATTTTTATAGATGATACCGCAGGACTTTCTGTCCTGGAGCTCAGGGCAAAAGCGAGAAGACTGAAATCTCAGCACAACATACAACTTATAATTGTGGACTATCTGCAATTGATGCAGGGTTTGGCAGGCTCTGAAAACAGGCAGCAGGAGATATCAGAGATATCGCGTTCATTAAAGGCCCTTGCAAGAGAGTTAAGCGTCCCGGTTATAGCGGTCAGCCAGCTTTCAAGGGCAGTGGAAAGCCGTCAAGATCGCAGGCCTCAGCTTTCTGATTTAAGGGAATCAGGCGCCATAGAGCAGGACGCTGATGTAGTAGGGCTTCTTCTGAGAGAGGAATATTATAATCCCACAGAGGAAAATAAGGGCATTGCAGATGTGATAATAGCAAAGCAGCGTAACGGCCCAGTAGGCTCTATAAAACTTGCTTTTCTTAAGGATTATGCAAAGTTTGATAACCTCGCTTTAAAGGAAGAAGGCCTGATAGGCGAAGAGGCGTTTTAAGTAAATTCCGAGTTTCGTTTGACATAGTTTTATATATATGATATATTAATTTAATTAGCTTCAGGGACTAAATAATATATGAAAAACATTATCTTTAAATTCGTATGGCTTATATTTATAATTCCGGCAGTTATTTCCATAAAACCTGCCTTTAGCGAGGAAGAGTCTGGTCATAAATTGATAAAATACGTTGACGTAAGAAACAATAAAACAGTTTCCGGAGCCACAATCCTGTCAAAATTGAAAACAAAAAAAGGCGATGCATTTTCCCAAAAAGGGGTGGATGAGGATATAAAGAGGCTCTATCTTTTGGGTTTCTTCAGCGATGTGAGCGTATCTGTGGAAGATGTCCAGGAAGGCGTAGGCGTTATCTTTACCGTTACAGAAAAAGCGCCTCTTACTAAAATAATTTTTATCGGAAACAAGGTTTTTGATTCCAGGAAGCTGGAAGGTGTTGTGGAGTCAAAGCTGAATGAATTCGCAGATGAAAGAAAACTCAAGAAGGATGCGGATAACATAAAAGATATGTACGAGAAAAAAGGCTATCCCTGGGTAAATGTAACCTATAAAATCGAAGCGGATGAAACCTCTAGCTCTTCCAAAACTATATTTACGATAGACGAAGGCGCAAGGGCGGTTGTAAAAAAGATAGACCTGATAGGCAATACTGCGTTTAGCGACAAACGCATAGCAAAGATCATGAAGTCCAGGACAGCAGGATTTTTCCGCTCCGGGGTTTACAAAAAAGAGGTTCTGGAAGATGACATGGAGCGCATTAAGAGTTTTTATAAACAGGCCGGGTTTCTGGATGTAAAGCCGGCATATGAACTTCTTTTCCAGGAAAAGGCCAGGAAGAAATGGATTGAAGTTGCTGTGCGCATAGAAGAAGGCAGAAAATATGTAACAGGGTCTATAAAAGTTAGCGGCAACACTGTATTTTCTGAAGAAGAGCTGAGAGCGCTTTTGAAAATGAAACCAGGTGACACATTTACAGAAGAAGGGCTTCATACCGATGTAGGCAGTTTACAGGAACATTATTTTGATAAAGGATATATAATGGCCAGGGTCAGGCCTGATACGCTTTTGAACATGGAAACAGACAGGGTTGACATCATGTATGTTTTCACAGAAGGAGAGGTAGCGTACGTAAATAAGATCAATATACGAGGCAATACAAAGACAAAAGATATTGTAATACGCAGGGAATTAAGGATAAAACCAGGAGAACGTTATGACGGAGCAAAGTTAAAAAGAAGCAAAGAGCGCCTTTATAACCTGGGTTATTTCGAAGATATAACATTTGATACAGAGGAAACAACTGAGCCGGATAAGAGAGATATGGTGGTGGATGTAAAAGAGACAAAGACAGGCGAATTCAGTTTCGGCGGAGGGTTTAGTTCAATAGATAAGCTCATAGGTTTTGTGGAAATAGAGCAGAGAAATTTTGATATGTTGAATTTTCCTACATTCACAGGAGATGGCCAGGACCTCAGGCTAAGGGGAGAATTCGGTTCTACCCGTAAAAATTATTTACTGAGCTGGACAGAACCGTGGATATTCAATAAACCTCTTTCTTTCGGATTTGACATTTATGCCTCAGAGCACAATAAAAGCGGCTCTACAGGTTATGCTTATGATGAAACAAGGCAAGGCGGAGATATAAGATTCGGAAAAGAATTCAATGAAACCTTCAGAGGAGATTTTACTTACAAGCTAGAAAGTGTAGACATATCCGACCTGGATAGCAATGTTTCTCAGGCATTGAAGGATGAAGCAGGAAGGAATACCATATCCAGCACCATGTTTCAGCTTACAAAAGATACTACAGACAATAAATTTAATCCTATAAAAGGGGCTATTTTGGTAGGGTCTATTGAAGTAGCAGGCGGGCCTTTTGGAGGGGATAAGGATTTTGCTAAATTCTTCAATTCAATAAGCCATTATTCTACAATAGGGCCTTTTGTGCTGGAATTAAAATTGAGGGACGGGGTGGCGAGTACTTACGGCGGAAAGAATGGAGCTGTGCCTGTTTATGAGAGGTTTTTTGCAGGTGGAACATATACAATCAGGGGTTATAAGGAGCGTGACGTAGGCCCGAAAGACCAGTCAGGAGATCCTGTTGGCGGTGGGACATTAGCTGTTGCAAACGCAGAATTGACATTTTCAATAATAGAAAACCTGAAAGCCGCTTTTTTCGCAGACGCTGGAAATGTATGGCATGTGCCTGACAGCAAACCAAAAGGCGGGATATCTTCAGGCGGAATTAGAACAGGCGTAGGCGTAGGAGTTAGAATAAAAACTCCTATAGGCCCAGTTAAACTAGATTATGGCTTTCCTGTAAATCCATCAAAAGACCAATCGGATACTGGAAGGATTCACTTTAGTATGAGCAGGGGGTTTTAAGATGAGGTTTCGAAATGTCATTGTTATTATTGCTCTCGTAGTTTTATTTATTGGAGCGGGAAATGTTTTTGCGGAATCGCAGGGTAAAATCGGCTATATTGACCTATCCAGGTCATTTGATGAGTACCAGAAGACAAAAGACTTTGACAAAGAGCTGGAAGCAAAAGGCGATATGAAGCAAAAAGAGCGGGAGAAGGTTGTTCAGGAGATAAGAAACATGAGAGAAGAGCTGGAGCTCATGAATAAAAGCAGCCGCGAGAAAAAAGAACTAGATATAGAAGCAAAGATAAAGTCTCTACAAGATTTTGACCAGGAGGCGAAACTAGACCTTACAAAAGAGAGAGATAATATGGTGAAGGACATTCTGAAAGAGATGAGTGATGTCATAAAAGAATACGGCGAGAAGAATGAATATTCAATTATTGTAAATGACAGAGTGCTTTTATACGGCGACCATGGCATGGACCTCACAAACGAAATTATAAAGATATTGAACGATAAATATAAGAACGTATCAGGTAAATAAGATAGGGGCGTTATAATATGCAGAAGACACTAAAAGAGATAGCCAGTATTATAGACGGCGAAATAGTGGGCGATGAGAACATAGTTGTTACAGGCATATGCGGCATCAAAGAGGCACAAGAGGGAGACCTTACATTTGTTGCGAATTCCAGATATCTGACTCTCATGGGCCATACAAAGGCATCAGCCATTATAACATCCAGGGATGTAAAGCTATCCCAAAAGACAATTATACGCACTGAGAACCCATCTCTGGCATTTGCAAAGATGGTTTCTCTTTTGGCGCCAAACGATGTCAGGAGGCCAAAAGGCATTCACCCTACAGCTATTATAGGCGACAAAGCAAAGATCGGAAAGAATGTAGCTATAGAGCCATATGTTGTGCTGGAAGATAATGTAGAGATAAAAGATAATACTATTCTCTACGCAGGCGTGTATGTAGGGCACCATACTAAAATTGGCAGCGACTGCGTTATCTATCCGTATGTAATAATAAGGGAAAGGGTGAATATAGGGAATAGAGTTGTCATCCACGGCGGGACTGTTATTGGCAGCGATGGTTTTGGTTTCTCTACGGTCCAGGGCGTGCATCACAGGATTCCGCAGATAGGGACAGTAATAATAGAGGACGATGTAGAGATAGGCGCCAATGTTACTATTGACAGGGCGCGGTTTGATAAAACTATTATAGGGAAGGGCACGAAAATAGATAATCTTGTTCAGATCGCTCATAATGTGTCAATAGGAGAAAATTCCATAATAGTTGCGCAGAGCGGAATATCAGGCAGCGCAACTATAGGCAAGAATGTTACGATAGCAGGCCAATCAGGCATTATAGGCCATGTCTCTATTGGCGATAATGCTGTGGTGGCGGCCCAATCAGGCGTGACAAAATCCATCCCCTCAAATACCTGCGTTTCAGGTTATCCTGCCAAACCGCATATTCTGGCTAAAAAGATTCATGCATTTACCCAGAATCTCCCTAGTTTATTTAAAAAGGTAAAACAACTCGAAGAAGAAATAGCAAAGCTAAAATCAAATACGAACGACGAGCGGCGAACGACTAACGACTAACATTGTGAATAAGGAGCGCCATGGAGCAGAGAACAATAAAAAAATCAGTTGAATTAAGCGGCGTAGGCCTTCATACAGGGGTGAGTGTTAATCTTAAATTTAAACCTGCCCCGACCAATACAGGCGTAAATTTCATAAGGGTTGATATAAAAGATTCTCCAATGGTAAAGGCTGATATAAACAATATAATCTGCCAGGAAAAAAGCCCTCGCCGTACCTCGATTGGCATCAACGGGGTAGAGGTACATACGATAGAGCATCTGATGGCGGCATTGTGGGCGCTTGGTATAGATAATATTATTATAGAAACAGATGGGCCGGAACTTCCTGGGCTTGACGGAAGCGCAAAGGACTTTATAGACATATTGAAAAAGATTGGCATTGAAGACCAAGGCATTCCTAAAAAGATTTATCAGGTAAAATCTCCTCTATGGGTTGAACAGGACGGGGCTATGATAATGGTTTTGCCAGACGACAATTTCAGAGTGTCTTATACATTGAATTACGAACATCCTCTCTTAAAAGCCCAGTATATATCGTTTACTGTAGATGAGGGCGTATTTACAAAAGAGATTGCCACTGCCAGAACTTTTTGCCTTGAGAAAGAGGCGAATGAGTTGAGAAAAAAAGGCCTCGGGAAAGGAGCTAATTACGATAATACAGTTGTAGTAGGAGAAGGCGGGGTTATAGATAATGAACTCAGGTTTGAAGACGAATTTGCCAGGCATAAAATACTAGACCTTCTGGGAGATTTATATCTTCTTGGTTATAGCATCAGGGGGCATATTATTGCAATGCGCAGCGGCCATCCTCTAAATGTACAGCTTGTAGAAAAGATAAATAATCAAAGAGAAAAACTTCAGGCAGGCGGCATAAAAGCTGTTTATGTTGAAGCAAACGGAAATATTCTGGACTCTATGGATATACAGAAAATACTTCCGCACAGGTATCCGTTTCTCCTGGTGGATAAGATAATAGAAATAGAACCTGATAAAAAAGCAGTAGGCATAAAAAATGTTACAATGAACGAACAGTTTTTTACAGGCCATTTTCCAGGCAGGCCTGTTATGCCAGGGGTTTTGATTGTAGAGGCAATGGCGCAGGTGGCAGGAGTACTGTTGTTGAATAAAAAAGAGAATACGGGTAAATACGCATATTTTATAAGCTTGGATAATGTAAAGTTTAGAAAGACAGTGGTTCCCGGCGACCAGCTGCGTCTGGAAGTGGAAGTTGTAAAGCTTAGGTCAAAGACAGGGCAGGTGCACACAAGGGCGCTTGTGGATGGCGCGATTGTCAGTGAAGCAGATCTGATGTTCGCTTTAGTGGACGCGTAAAATTCAGCGGCGACTATACATTTTATGAAGATTCATCCTACAGCAATTGTAGATAAAAAAGCAAAGCTGGCCGACGATATAGAAGTCGGCCCTTATGCTATTATAGGCCCTAACACAGAGATAGCGAGGGGCAATGTTATAGGCGCACACGCTACAATAGAAGGTTATACTATCATAGGGGATGGAAACCGCATTTTTACAGGCGCTGTTATAGGAAGCGCGCCGCAGGATCTTAAATATAAAGGCAAAAAAACATTTCTCAAGATAGGTAAAAATAACATTATAAGAGAATATGTTACAATGAATCCTGGCACAGAAGAGGGCACTAGCACTTTTGTAGGAGATGGGAATCTTTTTATGGCATATTCGCATGTTGCGCATGATTGCAGAATCGGCAATGGCTGTATCATTGCAAATATAGGGACTCTAGCAGGCCATGTTACGCTGGAAGACAGGGTTGTGCTGGGAGGCCTTGCAGCTGTGCACCAGTTTACAAGAGTTGGAAAGATGGCGATAATAGGAGGCTGTTCAAAGGTTGTGCAGGATATCCCTCCTTTTTCTACTTGCGACGGAAATCCTGCAAGGGTATATGGGTTAAACCTGGTGGGCGTCAGACGGGCATGTATGCCTCAGAAAGCCCAGCGGGAATTAAAAAAGGCATTTAAGATTTTATTTCATTCAGGACTCGCTTTAAAAAACAGCATAAAAAAAGTTAAAAAAGAAATAGAGCTTGTTGAAGAAGTAGAATATCTTTTAAATTTTTTGGAGAATTCAGAAAGAGGGATTTGTAGAGGCAGCAAGTAAGATATGGTTGATAGAATCGGGCTCATAGCGGGTAATGGAAAGTTTCCTATTATATTTGCCGAGAGCGCCAGGAAAAAAGGCGTAGAAGTAATTGCGATAGGCATAAACGAAGAAACATCAAAAGAGCTTGAAAAATTTGTAAGTAAAATATACTGGCTTGGCGTAGGAGAACTTGAGAGGTTACTAGAGATTCTCAAGGAAGAAAATATCCGCTCTATTGTAATGGCAGGCCAGGTAAGACATAGACTACTTTTCGATAAGAATATAAAAATTGACCAGAGAATGCAGTTTCTCCTTGGAAATCTAAGGAATAAAAAAACAGATTCTATAATAGGGGCTGTTGCAAGGCTCCTGGAGTTTAAAGGTATAAAGGTTTTAAGTTCAATAATATTTTTATCAGACTGCCTTCCTCAAAAAGGCGTTCTTACTAGATTGTTGCCTGATGAAAGGGTTTTAAAAGACATAGATTTTGGGAGGAAGATAGCAAAGACTATAGCAGGCCTGGATATTGGCCAGTCGATTATAGTAAAAGAAAAGAGTGTCCTGGCAGTAGAATCTATTGAAGGCACTGATGAGGCAATCAAAAGAGCTGCCAAATATGGCAAGGAAGGCATTGTTGTTATAAAGGTGACAAAGCCAAGGCAGGATATGAGGTTTGATGTGCCTGTCGTGGGGCCTGATACGATAAAATTACTTCAGGAAGTTAAGGCCGCTTGCCTTGCAATAGAAGCAAAGAAGACGCTTATAATAGATATGCAGGAAACTTTAAAGCTCGCAGATGCTAGCGGCATTAGCATTATAGCTATCTAACTTTACAATTCGTGCCTGGCACCATTTGTAAAGTTAGGAGAAAGAGTATGGCTAATAAAACAAAGAAAAAAACATCTAAATCCAGCGATACTATAGAAGCTATTTTTAAGATAAGCAAAGCCATCTCAAGCGATCTGTATCTCGAGGATATATTGAAACTTATAGTAACAGTTACAGCAGAGGTCATGAATTCCAGGATTTGCTCATTGATGCTTCTGGATGAGAAGAAACAGAATCTAAACATAAGGGCTACGCAGAGTATAAGCGAGGCTTATATAAATAAAAAACCATTAGCTAAAGGCGAGGGCGTTGCCTGGAAGGCAGTGTTTGAAAATAAGCCGATAGTAATACTGGATGTTACAAAAGAGCTTGAGTACAAATATAAGGATATTGCCATAAAAGAAGGGCTTGTGTCTTTATTGTGCGTACCGTTAGCTGTAAAAAATAGAGTGATAGGCGTATTGAACTGTTATACATCCAAGCCTCATAAATTTACGCCTACGGAGATAAATGTCCTCACAAGCGTTGCAAACCAGGCAGCGATTGCGATAGAGAACACAGAGCTGATGGTGAAGACCAGAGTTATACAGGAAGAGCTTGAGACAAGAAAAGTGGTGGAAAGGGCAAAAGGCATTTTGATGAAGCAGGAGGCCCTAACAGAAGAAGATGCTTTTAGAAGGATTCAGAAATACAGCATGGATCGCAGGAAACCAATGAAAGAAGTTGCAGAAGCCATTATAGTAGCGCACGAAATGAAATAATTTTATGAAAGCTAGTTACGAAAACTTACAGAAGAATATACGTAAATTAAAAACACCTGATATAGAGGTCTGGAAAAATCAATATTCTGACAAAGAATATACGATATCTCTGGAAAACCCAGAATTTACATGCGTGTGCCCAAAAACAGGTTTGCCTGATTTTGCAAATGTTACTATTCAATATAAACCCGCCAAATTTTGCATAGAGTTAAAGTCTTTTAAACTGTATATGCTTTTTTACAGGAATATAGGCATATTTCATGAACACGTTATAAATAAGATTTTAGAGGATTTTGTAAAGGCCTGTAAGCCCAGGCGGGCATATATAAAGGGTATTTTCAATACGCGCGGCGGGATTCAAACAACAGTAACACGAGAATATACGAGGAGGTAGTATGGCTAAGATGACAAATAAGGATATTTTGAAAGTGGTAAAAGAAAAAAATGTTAAGTTTATACGTTTATGGTTTACTGATGTTTTGGGTTTTTTAAAGGGTTTTGCTATATCTCCGTCTGAATTAGAAGGCGCGCTTGAAGAAGGCATGGGATTTGACGGGTCTTCTATAGAAGGTTTCGCTCGCATAGAAGAATCAGATATGATTGCCAGGCCTGACCCTGGTACATTCGAAATTTTACCATGGCGCTCAGGCGAAGATTACAGCGTTGCCAGGATGTTTTGCGATATATATGAACCAAGTGGAAAGCCTTTTGAAGGGGATCCCAGGTTTGTTTTAAAACGCAATTTAGCCAAGGCAAAAGAGGCGGGCTTTACCTATAATGTAGGCCCGGAACTGGAATATTTTTATTTTAAAGATTCAAAAACTCCAGAGCCTCTTGATAACGGAGGTTATTTTGACCTTGCTCCTCTTGATGTAGCGCAGGATTTAAGGCGTGATACAATATTTACTCTACAGGCTCTTGGTATTACTGTTGAATACAGCCATCATGAAGTTGCCGCAAGCCAGCATGAGATAGATTTGCGTTATACGGATGCCTTAACAATGGCTGACAATGTGATGACTTACAGGCTTGTTGTTAAAGAAATTGCCCGTCAGCATGGGGTATATGCTACATTTATGCCAAAACCTATTTTCGGAATAAACGGTTCTGGGATGCACGTGCATCAGTCATTATTTAAAGGAGATAAAAACGCATTTTTTGAAAAAAGCGAGAAGTATCATTTATCCAGCATAGGAAAAGCCTATACAGCAGGCATTTTAAAG
Organism: Candidatus Omnitrophota bacterium; assembly: GCA_003485765.1. GTDB lineage: Bacteria > Omnitrophota > Gorgyraeia > Gorgyraeales > Gorgyraeaceae > UBA10183. The sequence continues at coordinate 38,655 of DNHS01000023.1, forward strand.
CATGCGCCTGAGATTACCGCGATTACAAGCCAGTGGGTTAATTCCTATAAGAGGCTCGTGCCAGGATATGAAGCGCCTGTTTATATATGCTGGGCGCAGATGAATCGCTCAGCTCTTGTAAGAATTCCGATGTATAAGCCCGGCAAAGAGAAAGCAACTCGCATTGAATACCGCTCTCCTGACCCGAGCTGTAACCCTTATTTAGCGTTTTCTGTAATGCTTGCGGCAGGATTAGAAGGTATAAATAAAAAGTATAAATTAGCTGAACCTGCAAATGATAATATTTACCATATGAGCGAAGAGGAAAAAGAAAAGGCAGGCATAAAATCTTTGCCTGAAGATTTACTAGAGGCGATAAAGATAGCTGAAAAGAGCAAGCTCATAAAAGAATGCCTTGGAGATAAGGTATTCGAATATTTCATCCGCAATAAAAAGATGGAATGGAATGAATACAAGGCCCAAGTCAGCCAGTACGAGATAGACAAATACCTGCCGATATTATAGTAGGAAATTATATCGATCTTTTTGTGCGAAAATTCTTAGAATTTTCTTGACAGGTTTTGGATAATATGGTATAGTTTTATCAGATAAAGCACAAAGTATGTGCTTAGAGATTTGAACAATGAAGCGTTCAAGGTAATTTGAACGCTTTTTGTGTTTTAGGATAATGAAGTCCTTTTTGGTAGAAAGATTCTACTGGAAAGGACTTTTTTATTTGGAGGAGGCGATATTTATGGGATTTGAGGAACTGTATAAAAGGGTCAGCCCGAGGTTAAAAAGAATAGCCAATTTCTATAATGGGAGAAGCTCTTTTTTTGACAGGGATGACCTTTATCAAGAGATGGCCAGTCATCTATGGAATAATTTCAAGAATAGGGTTCCTGAAGGCCTGAACGATACCTATATAATAAAGGGGTGCGAGTTCCATATATTGAACTACATGAGAAAAGAAAAGGAAAAGGCCTATAAGATCAGCCTGGAAGCGCCCATCAACGAGAACGGCGATACCTTAAAAGAAAATCTGCCAAGCGGGGCGGAAAGCCTTGACAGGACTGTTGATAAAAGGATGCTGGTAGACTACATAATGAATAACGGTTTTTCAAAAAGGGAAAAGGATGTTTTTGGGCTTCTATTGAAAGGATATACTGTGAGGGAAGCAGGCGGGAAGCTCGGCATTTCTCACGTAATGGTAGTGAAATTAAAAAATAGATTAATAAATAAGGTTACCAAGTTAGTGTAAAGATTACTTATGTAAGTAGATACAAAAGCACGTTGTAGTGCGAGACATAGGCGTTCGGTAAACGAACGCTTTTGTGTTTTTGGGCATAGGCGTCCAATTTAATGCTGTGACAGCATTTAATCCGGGCGCTTTTTTATTGCCCGAGAAAGGAAAATAAAATGCGAGCCTTAAAGATTATGTTTTCGGTTGTTTCGTGTTGTTTATTAATAGTTTCTCAGTGTTTTGCTACTGCTTCAACCCATATCTGGTCACCTTCTACAGATGTCCAGCCGTACAAAAAATGGCACTTGACTTCTGATTATTACGTGCCTACAGAAAATAATGCTGATAATTCAAGGACAGCTACTGTTACTAATTTTGGCTTGACTGTAGGGATTTTACCATTTGAAAAATTAAATGCTGAGATTGGTTTTGACCATAAATCAGGCTATGGGACTTTGGATGACTTCCCTTGGTATTTTAATACCAAACTTGGCATTCCTGAAAATGCTTATGGAAAATTTTTCCCTGCATTAGCAATCGGCATATACGATGTAGGCACAAAAGAAAATAAGACAACTTATAATGTTGTATATGGTAAAGCAGGAAAAACTATTTCGTTAGGAGAGCTCTCTTTAGGAAGATTCTCTGCTGGGTATTTTAGAGGAGATTCAGACTTACTTTTGCATAGCGTAAAGAGAGATAATGACGGAGCTTTGCTGTGCTGGGAAAGGACGATGACGGAAATCTCTGATAAACTCTGGGTAGCAGTTGATTATCAAGGTTCAAGGTCATCTTATGGCGCATTGAATTTAGGTTTTTCATGGAAGTTTGCGGACAATACCTCTGCGATATTTGGATATGACATTTACAATGACCGCGATTTAGCTAATGCCTATACTATACAAGTGGATATAGACTTTTAGCTGATTCATTGAAAGGAGGATGAGGATATGGATACAAAAGTTGTATTAGATACCATGTGGGTTTTAACAACAGGTATGCTTGTATTTTTTATGAATTTAGGATTTGCTATGGTTGAGGCAGGTTTTGCGAGAAGCAAAAACTGCGTAAATATCTTATCAAAAAATTTTATTGTATTCGCTGTGTCATCTTTAGGATTTTTGATTTTGGGGTGGGGGATTATGTTTGGGGATGGCAATCTTCTAATAGGTTTAAAAGGCTTGCTTTTCTTAGGAGGCGCTGATAACTCTCCAGCAACAGGCGAGGCATATAAAGGTGTTTACTCGGCTATGTCTTGGACAGGCGTGCCATTACTGGCAAAATTCTTTTTTCAGCTTGTATTTTGCGGAACAGCAGCTACTATTGTTTCAGGCGCTGTCGCGGAGAGGATAAAATATAAATCTTTCATAGTTTTTTCTTTTATTATGGCGATGTTTATTTATCCTGTGGTAGGCCACTGGATATGGGGTGGAGGATGGCTTGCCGCAAAAGGCTTTTTTGATTTTGCAGGTTCTACTGTAGTGCATTCTGTAGGCGGATGGGCAGCCTTAGCAGGTATCTTAGTATTGGGCCCGAGGTTTGGAAAATACGGGCCGAATGGGCATATAAACCCAATACCGGGGCATAATATGTCCATAGCAACCATCGGGGTATTTGTATTGTGGTTTGGCTGGTATGGTTTTAATCCTGGCTCAACAATGGCAGCTGATCCATCTGCGATAAGTCATGTCGTAGTTACAACAACTATGGCAGCGGCAGCGGCCATAATGAGTTCAACTATTATTTCTTGGGTTATACTGGGCAAGCCGGATCTTGGAATGAGCTTGAATGGATGCTTAGCAGGTCTTGTGGCTATTACTGCGCCATGCGCTTTCGTAAGCATTTCGAGTTCCTTAATTATAGGATTAGCCGCTGGTATTTTAGTTGTGTTAGCGGTAATTTTCTTTGACAGAGCTAGAATAGATGATCCTGTCGGAGCGCTGTCAGTGCATTTAGCAAACGGCGTATTTGGGACTATATGTGTCGGGTTGTTCGCGCAGGATAAAATAACAGGAACTGCTACCGGAAACGGCCTTTTCTTCGGAGGAGGAGCAAAATTATTATTAACTCAACTAACAGGTGTTTTTACAGTAGGCATGTTCACCTTTTTTACGGCGCTTGCAGGATGGCTGATTATAAAAACGCTGATGGGTATACGGGTGAGTCTGCAGGAAGAAATAGAGGGCCTGGATATAGGGGAACACGGTAATTCCGCGTATCCGGAATTTTTAAGCCGCAAACCAAGTCATTCTTTTTTAGGGATAACGAAAGATATTTAGGAAGGAGCTTAATATGAAAAAAATAGAAGTGATAATACGCCCGGAAAAACTTGAATTAGTGCGACGCAGTTTAGAACAGGCTGGGTGCACAGGCTTAATGATTAGCGAGATCGAAGGCCATGGAAAGCAAAAGGGGGTAATACAGCAATGGCGCGGGGAAAAGTACAGGGTGGCGCTTCTGCCAAAGGTAAAGATAGAAATCATTACAAAGGACCAGGATTTAGAGAAGATTATCAAAGCGATAATTGACAGCGCGAGAACAGGAGAGATAGGGGATGGAAAGATATTTATTTTTCCTGTAGATAATGTTATAAGGATACGTACTGGAGAAAAAGGAGAACAAGCTATTTAAGCGCATTAAACTAAAAGGGGTGATGTAAAATGAAGTTTATAATCGCTGTTATTCAACCTAGTAAATTGGTCGAAATCAAGCAGGGGCTCTGCGACATAGGCGTAAACCTTATAACTGTTCTTGATGTTTTAGGCCATGGCAGGCAGAAAGGTTTCAGCGAAAAATATAAAGGAGCAAGGGAAAGAGGGAATTTGCTCAAAAAGATCCAGCTTGAGATTGCAGTTGATAACAAGGATGCGGAGCCTGCCTTACAGGTTATTATTAAAGGCGCAAAAACAGGCGAGATAGGAGATGGAAAAATATTTGTCCTGGACTTAAAGGAATGTGTCAGGATCAGGACAGAGGAACGCGGATCAGTAGCAATTGGGTAGAAACAGGGACAGTAAACCACTTACGAAGTGAGCCAATTGGCTTACTTCGTAAGTGGAAGGGGTAAATTTTTGTTACCAAAATAGCGGAATTTTTACTTATAGTATATAAGAGAATAAAGCACAAGTTTTAAGCACATAGTAGTGTTGAACATTGGCGTTCAAAATAGTTAAGGAGACTGACTAGGTTGAGCGTCTTTTTTATTTAAGAAAGGGGAGTAAAATGGCAAAGGCAAAATTAACAAAAAAAGCAATTGAAGTAAAGACAAAGAACCCGCTTGTAAACGGTTCTTTCAATGAAAAAGCAGCCAGGGATGTCATGCAATTAATAAAGGAGAAGGGCATTAAGATCATTGATTTGAAATTCAATGATATGCCTGGGCTTTGGCAGCATTTTTCAATCCCTGCTACAGAATTAAAGGACATGCCAGACCTTACTCGTTCAATATGGGTGGACGGCATAGGTTTTGACGGTTCTTCAATAAGGGGTTTTCAGAAGATTCAGGAATCAGACATGATTATGATACCTGATCCTTCAACAGCTGTTATTGACCCTGTATGCGAAGTTCCTACTTTGAGTATGATATGCGATATTTACGATCCATTGACTCGTAAGGCATATAGCAGAGATCCAAGGCATATTGCCAAAAAGGCTGAAAAATATCTTAAGGATTCAGGCATTGCTGATACAGTTTATTTTGGGCCGGAAGCAGAATTCTTTATTTTCAATAGTATCCGTTTTGACCAGACGGAAAATTCAGGATATTATTTTATTGATTCTGATGAGGGCGACTGGAATACAGGAAGAGACGAGAATCCAAACCTGGGTTATAAGATACGGTTTAAGGAAGGATATTTTCCTGTGCCTCCGCATGATTCTATGCAGGATCTGAGGAGCAGGATCATTCTAAAAATGATAGAAGCCGGTATTAATATAGAAGTGCATCATCATGAAGTCGCTACTGCAGGCCAATGTGAAATTGATATCAAGTATGATAGCTTGACTAAAATGGCGGATAGCCTCCTGCTTTACAAATATATTATTAAAAATATGGCCAAGCAGAATGGCATGGTAGCTACGTTTATGCCAAAGCCTCTTTTTGCAGACAATGGCTCAGGCATGCATTGCCACCAGAGTTTGTGGAAAGACGGGAAAAATCTTTTCTTTGATAAGAATGGTTACGCGCTTTTAAGCCAGACCGCAAAGTATTATATAGGAGGGCTTTTAAAACATGCGAATAGTTTAATGGCTTTCTGCGCGCCTACGACAAACTCCTACAAGAGATTGGTACCGGGATATGAAGCGCCTGTAAATCTTGTTTATTCAGCAAGGAACCGTTCAGCAGCTATCAGGATACCTATGTATACAGACAATCCGAAATCCAAGAGGATAGAATTCAGGCCGCCTGACCCGTCATGCAACGGATATCTTGCGTTCAGCGCAATGCTAATGGCAGGACTTGACGGCATACAGAACAAGATAGATCCAGGGGAGCCTGTGGATATCGATTTGTTTGAATTAAACGAAGAGGAAAGGAGCAAAATAGCCACTGTGCCTTCATCCTTACGCCGGGCAATAGACGCCTTGGAGGCTGATCACGATTATCTATTAAAAGGAGGAGTGTTCACGAAAGATGTAATAGATATCTGGATTGAGTATAAACGTAAAAGAGAGATAGATCCTGTCAGGATGAGGCCGCATCCGTACGAGTTTTATCTTTATTTTGACATATAATTAATATTTTGTAGGGGGCGGAACATTGTTCCGCCCCCTACATATATTTTTTGTATGTTATTGCATAAAAATTAGGCAGGAGGTAAAATGGAAGTTAATAATTTCTTTGTGACGCTTAAAAAGGGTGAGATATACCGCGCTGTTATAGGCGACATAGAGAGGTCTCTTATTGAAAAGGCCTTAGAATACACGTCCGGGAATCAGATTACGGCAGCAAAGCTGCTCGGCATTAACCGCAATACAATACGCACAAAGATAAAAAAACTTAATATTAATGTCGATAGATTTAAATTATAAATACCAGCGCTAATAATATGACACAGTATAGGTATCGCCCAAAAAAACAAGGATTATACGACCCTCAGTTTGAACATGATAGCTGCGGTGTAGGGTTTGTATGTAATGTAAAAGGCAAAAAATCTAATGCTATTATTAAACAAGGCCTTGAGGTTTTAAGGCGGCTTTCCCATAGAGGCGCTACGGGAGCAGACCCTGAAACAGGGGATGGGGCAGGTATACTTATACAGATACCTCATAATTTTTTTAAGAAGGTTTGCGCTAAGCGCAAAATCAGTCTTCCTGAAGCAGGCGAATACGGGACTGGTATGGTATTTTTGCCAACCGGCCAGGAAGAAAAAATATTCTGCAAAGATATTTTTGAAAAAGTTATTCAGGATAACGGCCAGATTCTTCTTGGCTGGCGCGAAATACCTGTAGACAGTTCTACTATAGGCAGGACAGCAAGAGCTACTCAGCCTGGCATAGAGCAGGTTTTTATTGCCAGGAATAAAGATATTGCGCATGGGCTTGATTTTGAAAGAAAATTATATGTAATAAGAAAACAGATTGAGAATTCAATATTTAGCTCAGACCTTAAACAGAAGTCCTATTTTTATATTACAAATATATCTTCCAAAACTTTTTCTTACAAAGGCCTTTTAATGCCGAACCAACTTGAAAGGTTTTTTCATGATCTCGTGGATGAAAGTCTTGAGAGCGCTATATGTCTTGTTCACTCCCGCTATAGCACAAATACATTTCCAACCTGGGACCTGAGCCAGCCATTCAGATTTCTTGCCCATAATGGAGAAATAAATACCCTCAGGGGCAATATAAACTGGATGAAGGCAAGAGAAGGGTTATTAAAAAGCAAGCTTTTTGGAAAAGATATCGAGAGCCTTAAGCCTGTGATTACGCCTGATGGAAGCGATTCCATGGCCATAGATAATATATTTGAACTTTTGGTTCTGTCCGGCAGATCTCTTCCTCATACAATGATGATGCTTATGCCCGGCGCATGGGAACATAATAACCTGATAGATAAAAAAATAAAGGATTTTTATAAATATCACGCGTGTCTCATGGAGCCATGGGATGGGCCGGCGGCAATTGCGTTTAGTGACGGCGTAAACATAGGGGCGGTCCTAGATAGGAATGGGCTGAGGCCGGCGCGTTATATAGTCACCAAAGATGATTTTGCAGTAATGGCTTCAGAGTCAGGGGTGCTGGATATAAAACCGGAAGATATTCTTATTTCAGGAAGGCTCGAGCCGGGAAAGATATTTTTTATAGATACTGAAAAAGGCCGCATTATAAATGACAGCGAAATTAAAAATGAAGTATCATCTATTAATCCATATGGAAAATGGATTAAAGATAATATGGTAGAACTGGAAGAGATAGAGGCAAGGGAAAAACTAAATTCCAATGTTTTGACCGCGCTGAAGGCATTTGGGTATACGAGGGAAGATTTAAAGATTATTATTCAGCCCATGCTGGAAACAGGCAAAGAACCCATTGGTTCAATGGGTAATGACACACCGCACGCCATTTTTTCTAAAAGGCCGCAGCTTCTTTACGCTTATTTCAAACAATTATTCGCTCAAGTTACTAATCCGGCTATCGACCCCATAAGAGAAAAAATAGTAATGAGCCTTGAAAGCTACATCGGCCCGGAAGGAAATCTTCTGGACGAAACGCCGGAACATTGCCATAAGCTTAGAGTAAAGCGTCCTATTCTTACAAATGAAGAATTAGAAAAGGTCCGCTCTATAAAGATAAACAGTTTTAAAACAAAGACTATATCAATGCTTTTTAGCGTAAATAAAAAGGACGATTTTATAAAAGCGATTGATAGGATATGCAAAGAAGCCGTCTCAGCGATAAAAGAAGGTTACACGTTTATCATATTGAGCGACAGGGGCATGGATGAAAAACATTCAAGCCTCCCGGCGCTTTTAGCTGTAGGAGCCTTGCATCACCACCTTGTGAAAAAATCCCTCAGGAATCAGATAGGCATAATCATGGAAAGCGGGGAGCCGAGAGAGGTGCATCATTTTGCGCTTTTATTCGGATACGGGGCGGATTGCGTTAATTCATATTTAGCTTATGAGGCAGTAAAGCATATTGTCAAAGAGAATGGGTTAAGCTTGGATTTTGCAAAAGCAGTTTACAATTATATACACGCAGTGGAGGAAGGCATATTAAAGATACTTTCGAAGATGGGCATCTCAACGCTTCAAAGTTATAGGGGTGCTCAGATATTTGAGGCTCTTGGGCTGGGAGATGAAGTTATTGAAAAGTGTTTTGCAGGGACTGCCTCAAGAATTGGCGGAGCTGATTTTGGCGTAATAAAAGAAGAGACGCTGGAAAGGCACAGAGACGCGTATCCTGAAAGAACGACGGGGCCTGTGCATCTTGCCGCAGGAGGGTTATATCAGTGGAGGAGAGACGGAGAGTTCCATTTGTGGAATCCTGAATCAATATCCAGCTTACAGGACGCCGCAAGAAACAATGATTATGGAAAATATAAGGAGTTCTCTCGGTTTATAAACGATCAGGCCAAAAATCCTACCACGCTGAGAAGTTTATTAAAATTTAAAAACGTAAACTCAATTCCGATAGAAGAAGTGGAGAAGATTGAAACCATAGTTAAACGTTTTGCGACAGGGGCCATGAGTTTCGGTTCAATAGGCAGTGGCGCGCATGAGACCCTGGCTATTGCAATGAATAGCATTGGAGGCAGGTCTAACACAGGAGAAGGCGGGGAAGACCCTGCCAGATTCGCATCTTTACCTGACGGTAGTTCCAGAAGGAGCGCCATAAAACAGGTTGCTTCAGGCAGATTCGGAGTCACTACGAACTATCTTGTAAATGCGGATGAATTGCAGATAAAAATTGCACAAGGCGCGAAACCTGGTGAAGGCGGCCAGCTCCCGGGTCATAAAGTAAGCGTAATAATCGCAGCTACCAGGTACACCACAGAAGGCGTAACGCTTATTTCCCCTCCTCCGCATCACGATATTTATTCAATAGAAGACCTGGCGCAATTGATATTTGATTTAAAAAATACAAATCCAAGAGCAAGGATAAGCGTGAAGCTTGTGTCTGAAGTAGGCGTTGGGACTATTGCTGCGGGAGTGGCAAAGGGGCACGCTGACATGATCTTGATTTCAGGCGGGGATGGCGGCACAGGGGCTTCTCCTTTAAGCTCTATTAAACACGCCGGGCTTCCGTGGGAGCTAGGGTTATCAGAAACCCACCAGACACTTGTTTTAAACGATTTGCGCTCAAGGGTGAGGCTGCAGACAGACGGCCAGATGAGGACAGGAAGGGATGTCGCGATAGCAGCCCTTTTAGGGGCAGAGGAGTTTGGTTTTTGCACAGCAGCATTGATTGTTCTGGGGTGCGTCATGCTGAGGCATTGCCACCTTAACAATTGTTCTATAGGCATAGCTACTCAGGACGAAATGCTTTTGAGAAAATTCTCAGGCAAACCCGAACATGTAGTGAATTACTTGTATTTTATAGCCCAGGAATTGAGAGAGATTATGGCCAGTTTAGGAGTAAGAAGTTTGGAAAAGATGGTGGGCAGAGTGGATTTATTAGATGTAGATAAAAATATCCTGCCGTGGAAAGCAAAAGGCATTGATTTCTCAAAGATACTTTATAAGCCGGGTGTTTCGCGAGATGTAGGAACGCATTGCAGCATTTCTCAGGATCACGGGATTCAGATTGTCTTGGATAGAAAACTTATAGAGCTATCTAAAGACGCATTGGAAAAAACAAACAATGTTAAAATAGCGCTTCAGATTAAGAACACTGACAGGTCTCTTGGCGCTATGTTGAGCGGAGAGTTGTGCAGGCTGCACGGCGAGGAAGGCCTTTCTGAGGATACCATATATTGTAAATTTAAAGGCGTGGCAGGCCAGAGCTTTGGAGCATTTTTGGCAAAGGGCATTACGTTTGAACTCGAGGGTATGGCAAACGATTATGTAGGAAAAGGCATTTCAGGCGGAAAGATTATTATTTATCCTGACAAAAAAGCGAATTATAGCTCAGAGGAAAATATTATAATCGGTAATACTGCTTTTTACGGCGCAATAACAGGAGAGGTGTATATAAGAGGCCTTGCGGGCGAGAGGTTCTGTATACGTAATTCTGGTTTAAATGCTGTTATAGAAGGGGTCGGGGACCATGGCTGCGAATATATGACAGGAGGAAGGGTTATAATTTTAGGCAGGACCGGCAGAAATTTCGGGGCAGGCATGTCAGGCGGAATCGCATATGTGTATGACGCAAAAAGGGATTTTAATAAAAAGTGCAACATGGACATGGTGGAGCTTGAGACATTAATCGAAGATGACAAGACGTTTATTCATACCCTGGTTTCTAACCACAAAAAATACACAGGGAGCCAAATCGCGAATGATGTTTTAGAGAGTTTTAATAAAGAAATCAAAAAATTTATAAAGATTATGCCAATAGAGTATAAGCGTATTCTTGAAAATAAGAAAATAACCAGAAAGCTGGGATTAACGGAGGCCTTTGATGGGTGATCCAAAAGGTTTTCTAAAAATAAAAAGGCAAAAACCTAAATATAGACCTGCGTGCGACAGGGTTAAAGATTATGAAGAAGTCAGCATCTTGAGGCCGGATTCTGATTCAAAAGAACAGGCATCGCGCTGCATGGACTGTGGGACTCCTTTTTGCCATTGGGGCTGCCCTGTAGGAAATTACATCCCGGAGTGGAATGATCTTATGTTCCATGGCCAGTGGGAAAAGGCCTTGGAATTATTATGCGCTACAAATAATTTTCCGGAGTTTACAGGGAGGCTATGCCCTGCGCCTTGCGAATATGCATGTGTCCTGGGCATTAACGAAGACCCTGTGACAATAAAGGAGAATGAATTAGCGATAATAGAACGCGGATTTAAAAAAGACCTTATAAAACCAATGCCCCCTAAAAAACGGACAGGTAAAAAAGTAGTGGTAATAGGTTCAGGCCCCGCAGGCCTGGCGGCAGCTGATCAATTAAATAAGGCAGGCCATAAGATAACTATATTTGAAAAAGACGATAAAGCCGGCGGAATTTTAAGATACGGCATACCAGATTTTAAAATAGATAAAAAAGTAATAGACAGGCGCCTTGCAATTTTAAAGAAAGAGGGNNATGCGGTTTGTTTAACAGGCGGAAGCCGCGAGCCCCGTGATTTAAAAATAGAAGGCAGGAATCTAAAAGGTATTTATTTCGCAATGGATTATCTTAGGCAGTCAAATAAAAGAATTTCCAGTTGCAAGGTTTCAGAAGATTTCATAGACGCAAAAGGCAAAAATGTGCTTGTTATAGGCGGAGGAGACACAGGCGCAGACTGCGTTGGAACAGCCCATAGACAGGGAGCAAAAAGCGTGGTTCAGATTGAAGTTCTGCCGAAGCCGCCTGAATGCAGGCCTGAAGATCAGCCGTGGCCTAAATACCCGATGATTTTCAAGTCTTCTTCGAGTCATGAAGAAGGAGGCGAAAGGCATTGGGCTATATTGACAAAGAAATTCATTGCCGAAAAAGAAAATGTTAGAAAGATTTCATGCGTGAAAGTGGACTTCTCCGCAAAAGACGAAAAATCCTGCCCTGTGATGAAAGAGATTCCCGGCAGCGAATTTGAGATAGAGGTTGATTTGGTAATTCTTGCAATAGGCTTTATCCATCCGGAACATCCCGGCCTTCTTGAAAAATTAGGCGTAGAATTTGATTCGCGTGGCAATGTCAAGACAGACGATAATTACATGACTTCTATTAAAGGCGTATTTTCAGCAGGGGATATGAGGGCCGGCCAATCCCTTATTGTTTGGGCAATCTCAGAAGGCCGCAGGTCCGCATATTGCATTGATAAATATCTTATGGGCCAAACCTCCCTCCCCATGTTATAATAATCACCAGATGAAGATATTAAATAAAGAGATTATAGCTGATAGCCAGGGGATACGTATTATAAAGATTGATATCCATTCTCCGGATATAGCTAAAAAGGCTCAGGCAGGGCAGTTTGTTGTTTTAATGGTAAAAGAAGTTGGAGAGAGAATCCCGCTTACCGTAGTAAAAGCTGATCCAGTAAAAGGTATTGTAACAATTATTGTTCAGGAAGCAGGGCTTTCTACAAAATTATTAGGCAGTCTTGAAAAGGGCGAATCTCTCTATTCAATGGTAGGGCCTTTAGGCCATCCTACACAGATAAAAAAATACGGCAATGTTATATTAGTAGGCGGCGGAGTAGGCATAGCAGAGATATATCCTGTGGCCAGGGCTATGAAAGACGCTGGTAACCATGTTACTGCCATTCTTGGATCGCGGACAAAAGAACTGTTGATTCTGGAGAGTGAACTAAAAGAGGTTTCGGCCGAGGTATTAGTGATGACAGACGATGGTTCCTACGGTAGAAAAGGTTTTGTGACTGACAGCCTTAAAGAGCTTCTTGGAAAGTCTAAGTATGATTTAGTATATGCCGTGGGGCCCTTATCAATGATGCGGGCAGTTTCCATGGCCACAAAACCTTATGTTATCCATACGCTCGTGTCGTTAAATACTGTAATGGTTGATGCTACTGGCATGTGCGGCTGCTGCAGGGTAAGCGTGGCTGGGGTAACAAAATTTAGCTGTGTAGACGGCCCAGAGTTTGAAGCTGGCGAGGTTGACTGGGAAGAGCTCTTGAAGCGCAATAATATATATGTTGAAAAAGAAAAACATATATGCCGTCTTAATAACATGTAATGGATGAAAAATGAAGAAAGAGCCGGTTAAGATAAAGGAAAAAGACAGCGCCCTGAGAGTCAAGAACTTTGAAGAGGTGGTGCAGGGTTTTTCTGAGATAGAGGCGCTCGAGGAAGCTATGAGGTGCATTCAATGCAAGAACCCGCAGTGTATATCAGGATGCCCTGTTGGAATCGACATCAAGGCATTTATAAGGGAGCTTTCAAAAAAAGATTACGACAGCGCGTACTTTACAATAAGGAAAAATAATAATTTCCCATCTATTTGCGGAAGGATATGTCCTGCGGAATATCAGTGCCGCAAGGCGTGTGTGTTCACTAAAAAGGGTAAGCCTTTTGCGTCTAAGGAATCGATCAATATTCACTTCTTGGAAAGATTTATAGGAGATCATGGGGCGAAAAAAGGCCTTGAAGTAAAGATAGTAAAAAATGAGAAATTGTCGAAATTCAAGGTGGCGGTTGTGGGATCAGGTCCTGCCGGCCTTTGTTGCGCCGGTGAGCTAGCAAGGAACGGAGTAAAGGTTTCTGTATTTGAAGGACTTCATAAAACCGGCGGTGTTCTGCGGTATGGTATTCCAGCTTTCAGGCTTCCTAGAAATGTTCTGGATTTTGAGATAGATTCTCTGAAAAAACTTGGAGTTGAGATAAGCTTGAATTTTATTGTTGGAAAAGCAAAAACCATAGATGAACTTTTTAGCGAGGGTTTTTCAGCGATATTTCTCGGGCTTGGGGCAGGCATACCGTCTTTTCTTGGCATACCCGGAGAAAATCTATGCAATGTCTATTCAGCGAACGAGTTTCTTACCAGGGTAAATTTGATGTCTGCGCATATATTTCCAGCTTACCATACGCCTATTAATATAGGTAAGCATATTGTTGTTATAGGCGGAGGAAATACTGCTATGGATGCGGCGCGTGTAGCTATCAGGCTCCAACATATGAACGCTATAAAGCCAGACACAACCATATCATATAGGCGTACTGAAGTAGAGATGCCTAGCCGCAGGCTGGAGATAGAGCACGCTAAAGAGGAAGGGATTAAATTTGATATTTTAGTAAAACCGGAAGAGTTTACAGGAGATGAAAAAGGATTTGTCACTAAGATGCGCTCTTCAAGATGCAAGCTCGGAGAGCCTGATAATACCGGGAGGCGGAAACCTGTTGTTATCCCAGATAGTTTATTTGAAGTTGATTGCGACCTTGCGGTGATAGCAATCGGGCTTGGCGCCAATCAGATGCTTACCAGGGTTACGCCGCAATTAAAGACTGACAAATACGGCGATGTAATAGTAAATTCAGAGAATATGGAAACCTCTATAAAAGGGGTTTTTGCCGGAGGGGATATTGTAGGAGGCGAGGGTACTGTCATAGAAGCGTTGGGCATGGCAAAAAAGGCTGCTTCTGCTATTATTGAACATCTGCTGCGCTTGTAATGTTAAAGTAAAAATAGCCTTGCAAACATAAAGGCATATTGATATAATCAATTTTAACCTGGCACAATGTTAGTGCCTTGAAGAGTTAGGACAAAGACGTTCTAAGGAGATGCTATTAGAACGTCTTTTTTATTTGTTCGTGAATGCCTAAATATTAGGCATAAAATGAGGAGGGATTAGGCAATGAATTTACGGACCCCTGGCGGAAATGATGCCACAAGAACGTTTAATCGTTCAAAGAATGTTGTACCTTGTTCAGGCCTGTGCTCAAGATGTCTTGAGACATGCCGCGGCAACTGCGAAGTATTTAAATCTTCATTTAGAGGAAGAGAAGTTATTTATCCAGGCCCATTCGGCGAGATGACCGCAGGTGGAGACAAAGACTACCCAGTTGACTATTCACATCTGAATATACAGGGTTACGCGCTTGGAGCAAAAGGTTTGCCTAAAGGCGTGGAAGGCAATCCTGACACAACCACATTTCCTACCGTAGATACAGAAACAGAATATGGATGGGATAAAAAAGTAAAGATGAAAGCTCCTATTTTTACAGGAGCGCTTGGTTCAACAGAAATCGCGCGTAAAAACTGGGAACATTTTGCAGTAGGAGCAGCGATTTCAGGAGTTACGTTAGTATGCGGCGAAAATGTATGCGGCATTGATCCGAAACTTGAACTTGATTCAAAAGGCAAAGTTGTTAACGCGCCTGATATGGATCACCGTATTGAAGTTTACAAAAGATTTCAGGAAGGATATGGCGAAATCCTTGTCCAGATGAACGTTGAAGATACGCGTTTAGGTGTTGCAGAATATGTCAGAAAGAAACATAAATTAGATACCATTGAATTAAAATGGGGCCAGGGAGCGAAATGTATCGGCGGTGAAATAAAAGTAAAGGGAATTGAAAGGGCATTGGAATTAAAAAAGCGTGGTTACATAGTTACTCCTGACCCAACAGCGCATGCAACTCAGGAAGCATTTAAAGCAGGCGCAATAAAGGAATTTGAAAGACACTCAAGGCTTGGGTTTGTCTCTGAAGAAGGTTTTATGAAAGAGATAAAACGCCTGAGAAACTTGGGCTTTAAGAGGATTACGTTAAAAACAGGCGCATATTCTATGAGGGAGCTTGCAATGGCGCTTAAATATTCCTCAATGGCAAAGATAGATCTATTGACCATTGACGGCGCGCCAGGCGGAACAGGCATGTCTCCATGGAGAATGATGCAGGAATGGGGCATACCTACATTTTATCTGCAGGCGCTTACTTATGAATTCTGCCAGAAACTGGAGAAAAAAGGAATGAGAATTCCTGATATTGCAATTGCAGGGGGATTTAGCTTAGAAGACCATGTGTTCAAGGTGCTCGCAATGGGGTCTCCTTATGTAAAAGCAGTCTGCATGGGCAGGGCTTTAATGATACCTGGTTTTGTCGGCAAAAATATTGACGGATGGATTAAGAAAAATGACATTCCTCCAACAGTCAAAGAATTTGGCACGAAGCCGGAAGAGATATTTGTCTGCTACGAAGAATTAGCTGAGAAATATGGTAAAGACATGAAAGATATACCGCTCGGAGCAGTCGGTATATACACATTCTCGCAAAGGATAAAGGTTGGCTTACAGCAGTTGATGGCTGGATCAAGGAACTTCAACCTTAACACCATCTCCAGAAATGACTTGATGGCTCTTACAGAAGACGCCTCAAAGATTTCCGGAATTCCTTATGTGATGGATGCGTACAGGAAAGAAGCAGAAAAGATACTGAAATAAACTATTCCTTCTCCCATTTATGGGAGAGGGTTAGGGTGAGGGTAAATAGCCGCAGGGAATAAAATATTCCCTGCGGCTTGTTTTTTTAAGATTCCGAAAAAGCCTTTTCGGAATCAAATAAAATTTAACCGCCAGTTGGCAAATTTTATTTGAAAGAAAACTTGCCTCCAGATGTGTCTTATATTGTAGGGAATAGGTATGCGCTTGTCCCTAAAGGCCACATTTTTAGTTTTAAACACAAAAGGAGGCTTAATATGTCTAATTTATTTTCTATAGAAATCATAACAAGTAGGATTTTTGTTATTAGAGGAAAAAAGGTGATGCTTGATAGGGATTTAGCGCTTCTTTATGAAGTAACCACAAAACGATTGAATGAACAAGTTAAGAGAAATATGAAACGGTTTCCCGGAGATTTTATGTTCCAGTTGACAAAAGCTGAAAAGGACGAACTGGTCGCAATTTGCGGCCGGTTCAATACCATGAAACATTCAACAGTTTTGCCTTATGCTTTCACTGAGCAAGGAGTGGCGATGCTTTCCGGCGTATTAAATAGCGATAGAGCAATTATGGTAAATATTCAAATCATGCGCGCTTTTACTCAGTTAAGACGCATGCTTTTAACAAATAAAGACTTAAGGCATAAAATTGAAGAAATGGAAAGAAAATATGATAAACAATTTGCTATGGTGTTTCAGGTTATTAAACAACTATTAGAGCCCCAGCCTGTAAAGCCAAAGCCTTTAATAGGCTTTCATCCTAATCGTTAATATAAGGCCAACAATTTAATATTCTTTAATATTCTAACCTGGTTAGATTTCTAGTTGATCAATAATCACTTGAAAGAGACATTGAAATGTGTTAAATTGACGAATGATAGCCCTGTGGAATACATAAAGACAGCTTTTAAGAATGCGATTAGGCGGTCTGGTATTAGATACTGTAGATTCCATTATGAGATATGCCCATCCTGCTCCTGAATATAAGAGGCAGGTTATAGAGGCTTTTTTTAGATTAACTATAAACACCAACAGGGAGGAAATTATGTCAAAAGAAGGTGTGCATAAGTGTAATACCTCGGAAAATTGTCACGAAGAAAATCATATTTGTAGGATTATTATTAGAAAGGATTTAGGTAGGATTAAAGAGCTTGTAAAGGATGCTCAATTTTATTGTAAAAATTGTGGACGCGCAGCTCATAACTCTGAAAATCTCTGCAATCCTTCTAAAATATAGTAGATTTAGCAATTTCTGTAACATATTGAAAATACAATAGATGCCGATGTAGCTCAGTTGGTAGAGCAGTGCTTTCGTAAAGCTCAGGTCGGTGGTTCAAATCCACTCATCGGCTCCGAATAAAAAAGGCAATATGATGAATAAAAGGATTTACAAGTTGACGCATGAAAATATGCAGCCTTATGGGTATATAATAGACAAGAAATGCGTAAAAGATAATGGCAAAGGTAATAAATTTGGCATACTTTTAAAAGTAAAATCAGCTGGCTGGAGAATAGGATATTTGATTGTACGGGAAAAAACTATAAAGCGCATAGAATACCATGATAGCTTGGAGACTTTTGAGCCGGTGAGCGGCAAGGCCATTATAGCGCTTGCAACACATGCTAGCCCAGAGAATGTAAAGGTATTTCTCTTGGATAAGCCGATAGTTTTAAAAAAAGGTATATGGCATGACGTGGCAGCTTTGTCTAATATAGCTGAGATTAAGATTTTTGAAAACAAAGAAGTTAATAGTAAGTATTATTATCTAAAAAGTATAATTTAAAAAGGTTAATTTTAATGGCCCGAGTTAGGGAGCTTCTTAGAGATAAAAATTTTTTTCTTCTCTGGTTTGCCCAGATAATTTCAAATTTCGGGGACAGACTGAACCAGATGGCCTTGATAGGCTTGATTTATATCCGCACGCCGGGTTCTACGATAGAACTAGCAAAACTACTCTCCTTTACAATACTTCCAGTATTTATTATAGGCCCCATAGCAGGTATATATGTGGATAGATGGAATAAGAGGGCTACTATGATTGCTTGCGACATTATAAGGGGCGTCTTAGTGCTTTTAATACCTCTTATTATCAAATATTCTACCAGTATGGTGCCTATCTATATAATCGTATTCGTAATATTCTCTGTAACAAGATTTTTTGTACCTTCAAAACTCTCTATAATTCCAGACATTGTGCACAAAGATAAACTGCTTCTTGCAAATTCCCTGTCATCTACTACTATGATGATCGCTACAATTGTGAGTTTCGGGTTTAGCGGCATAATAGTTGCGTTATTCGGGCCTCAGGCAGGGTTTTATATAGACTCAGCAAGTTACTTTATATCTGCTGGCCTTATGTTTTTCGTAATTGTTAAATTAAAAGAAAGTATAGAATCTGGCAAGGCCAGCGTGAAGTTTTCAGGAGCCCCTAAGAGAACTATTGTCGGAGACATAAAAGAGGGTTTAGCGTATTTAAAAGGCCACAAAGATATAAGAATGGTTGCAAACACTATGTTTCTTATTATGGCAGGGGTTGGCTCCATTTATATTGTAATAATAGTTTTCATACAAGAGACGTTGCGCTCATCTACTAAACATCTCGGTTTACTTGTGATGTTTTTAGGAATAGGACTATTCTTTGGGTCTCTTGTATATGGAAAGTTTGGCTCTAAATTTTCAAAGAGAAAAGTAATCAATTTCGGATTATTAACCACAGGATTAATAATAGTCCTGTTTACTGTTTGCCTTAAACTTATGCCTTCTTTTTTTATAGCTGGGATACTGTCAATAGCGCTAGGGGTCTTTAGCGCCCCTATAATAGTGTCATCTAACACGCTGCTGCACGAAGTTATGCATGATGAGATGAGAGGCAGGATTTTTAGCTCTCTTGAGATAATAATGCATATAGGATTTCTTTTGTTTATGTTCCTCGCATCTATTACTGCAGAAAAGATAGGCAGGGACTGGGTTCTTGTAACAATAGGAATTTTATTTTCTATTATAGGATTAGTAAAATTAATAAGGTTAAGGAAAGAAAAAGATAGGGTTTAAGGCAGCATTTATTTCTGTTTCTTTTTGCATCTATTTGATTCCTGGCATGTCGAATAGTAATTACAGATAGAGCAGCATATGTCGTCTTCATGCCGCTCGCCTCTGTACCACTTGTTCTCGCATGTCCAATAAACCTGGCAATCTGTGCAGCATTTCCCAAAGTCTCCAACAGCCATTTTAGCCTCCTATATAAG
Source organism: Candidatus Omnitrophota bacterium (assembly GCA_003485765.1). Taxonomy (GTDB): domain Bacteria; phylum Omnitrophota; class Gorgyraeia; order Gorgyraeales; family Gorgyraeaceae; genus UBA10183. The sequence goes on from DNHS01000023.1 coordinate 58,100, forward strand.
AAAGTATACCCGAACTTAAAAAGGTTGTCAAGAAACCGGCTTTTCTGTATAATACGTAAATATGGTTAGCTTAAATTTCATACATCCTCCTGATTTTAAAAATATTACAAGGAATAAAAAAATAGAAATAATACCAATTCCTAAAAAGGTAATATTGCCGCTATCTCAACACGCAGGAGCTCCTTCAGAGCCTGTAGTCAATGCAGGAGACAGCGTTAAAACAGGTTCTTTAATAGCGCAGGCAAAAGGATTTATTTCCAGCAATCTGCATTCAAGTATTTCCGGCAAGGTTATTGCGATTGAAGAAAGCTCCCATCCTGTGATAGGTTCATCCAGGGCAATTATAATAGAATCAGACGGACAGGATATAAAAACATATTTAGATTCAGTTCCTGCCAAAGACATTTTAGGCTTATCAAAAGAAGAGATCATGACTTTGATAAAAGAAGCGGGTATTGTTGGGCTGGGAGGCGCTGCGTTTCCTTTATCAGTAAAGCTGAGCCCTCCGCCTGCTAAAAAAATAAACTCTCTTATTATAAATGGCGCAGAATGCGAGCCTTTTCTTACATGCGACCATCGATTGATGCTTGAAAAACCAAAAGAAATAATTTTAGGCGCTCAATTAATAGCAAAGGTTTTAGGAGTTAAAGATATAACTATAGGCATAGAGGAAAATAAGCTGAATGCGATAGAAAGTTTGAACAGTGCATCATTCAGGCTTAAAGCCGAAGAATTAAAAGTAAAAGTAGTTAGGTTAAAAACGCGATATCCGCAGGGAGGAGAGAAACAGCTTATAAAGACATTATTGAATAAAGAGGTTCCTTCAGGCGGCCTGCCTCTTGATATAGGAATTGTGGTAAATAATGCGCAGACGGTTTTTGCTGTCTACGAGGCAGTTTATTTAAGAAAACCTTTATATGAAAGAGTTATAACTATATCAGGCAGTTTTTCTAATATAGCAAAAAATATTTTAGTGAGAATAGGCACTCCAATCAAGGATGTCTTGGATTATTGTGGCCTGAGCCCAAAGCTTGATATTTATAAAATTGTAATGGGCGGGCCTATGACAGGCGTGGCGCAGTGTAATTTAAACGCGCCTATTATTAAAGGAACATCAGGGATACTTGTCATGGATAAGAGATGTAAGCTTGAAGGCGAAGAACTTGAGTGCATCAGGTGTTCCAGATGCATTGAAGCATGCCCTGCAGGGCTTATGCCTTGCATGATAGGACTTAGCGCTAAAAAAGAAAAATTTGATATAGCAAGTTCATATGACCCTTTTGATTGCATTGAATGCGGGTCTTGCAGTTTTGTATGTCCGTCTAATATACCTCTTGTGCAGCTTATAAAACTTGCGAAATTAAAGATAAAAAGGCAATGAAGATTATTTTAAAATTTGCATTTATTTTATTTTTTGTTAATTTGATAGCAGCATCTATTCTAGCCGGGACTTATAGCCTGACAAAATCCAGGATACAAAAACAGGAGAGCATGATCCAGGAAGAAGCTCTTAAACAGGTAATGCCTGAAACAATAGGAGACAGGGTAGAGATTGTAAAAAAAAGCGGGGTAGTAAAATATAGAGAAGTGTTTAAGGGAAGCAACCCAGAACCGCAGGGGTATATATATATTGCTAAAAAGTATGGCTACTCGAGCGTTATAGAAACAATGGTGGGGATTAAAAAAGACGGGACTATTACAGGGGTGAGAATTCTTTTACAGAACGAGACGCCTGGTCTTGGCGCCAAGATCATAGAAATCGTTTCTACCGGAACGCTATTCAGCTCTTTAAAAGAAATATTTAAAAAAGAAAAACATTCCGGGAAAATATTATCCCCTTACTTTACAGAACAGTTCATAAATAGAAATATAAAAGAGTTAGAATTATCCAAAGAAGGAATTCAGGCAATTACAGGCGCAACGATATCTTCCAGGGCAGTGCTGGATTCCATCAAATTCCAGGGATTGAAAATATTAAATAATCGCGATGAATAAACTTACTGTTTCCCCAAGCCCGCATATTAAATCAGGCCAGACCACAAAAAAGATCATGTGGGCTGTGGTATGGTCTCTTGTGCCTGCGGGCATAGCCGGCATATATATATTTGGTATATCAAGCTTGAATGTGATGGTTTTATCTATACTCTCTTGTATTTTTACAGAAGCATTATTGTTAAAATTTAGAAATAAGGATCCGAAAGCGGTTTTAGATGGAAGCGCTATATTAACAGGGCTGCTTCTAGCGTATAATCTTCCGCCTCAAATACCTTTTTGGATACCTATTATAGGGGGCGTTGTAAGTATTATTTTAGGAAAACAGATTTTCGGAGGACTGGGCCAGAACATATTTAATCCAGCTCTTGTAGGAAGGGCATTTTTACAAATCTCATGGCCTGTTTATATGACCACATGGAAAAATCCTAGGTGGTGGCCTGACGCAGTATCCAGCGCAACGCCTTTAGCTAAAGAGGTAAGTTCGCATTTTAGCTATATAGACCTATTTCTGGGTAATCATGCAGGCTCTCTGGGAGAGGTATGCGTTATAGCGTTGCTTATAGGCGCTATATTTTTACTCTTTACAAAAATAATCTCCTTACATATACCTTTGAGTTTTATAGTAACAGTGGGCGTCATTACTTGGACATTCGGGAGAGAAGGATTTTTTAAAGGAGATTTTATTTTTAATATACTCTCAGGCGGGCTTATCCTTGGGGCTTTTTTTATGGCAACCGATTATGTCACTTCGCCTCTTACGAAAAAAGGTAAAATTATTTTTGGTATAGGATGCGGGGTGCTGACAGCTATAATAAGATTAAGAGGTGGTTATCCCGAAGGCGTATGTTATTCAATATTATTTATGAATGCGGCTGTGCCCATAATAGACAGATTTACAAAGACGATAAAATATGGGTTTGTAAAAAAATGAAGAAATTGCTCAAGGAATTTTTTAAAGGCATAGGAAGCGAAAATCCTACTTTCAGACTGGTGCTTGGGCTTTGCCCTACGCTTGCGGTTTCTACAAGCGTTGTAAATGGCCTTGGCATGGGGATCGCAGCCACATTTGTATTGCTTGGCTCAAATATAATTATATCTTTAATCAGAAAATTTATACCTGATCAGATTAGAATCCCGTGTTTTATTGTTATAATAGCGACCTTTGTCACGATCGTTGAGCTTGCCATGAAGGCTTATGCGCCTGAGCTTTCAAAAGCGCTTGGAATATTTGTCCCGCTTATTGTAGTGAACTGCATTGTGCTTGGGAGGGCAGAGGCATTTGCGTGCAGAGAAGGCGTATTTAGTTCAATGCTGGATGCATTGGGAATGGGCATTGGTTTTACGTTAGCTCTTTTACTTATTGCGAGCATAAGGGAGATATTGGGAAACGGCACGCTTTTTGGGCTCTTGGTTATAAAGGGTTTTGAGCCTGTATTATATCTGGTTCTGGCGCCTGGCGCGCTTTTAGTAATAGGCCTCTTGATAGGTGGTATTAATTTCCTGGCTAGGAAAAGGAGAGCTGTATAATGGATCTTACCATGTTTTTATCAATAATAATAGGCGCCATATTTATTAATAATTTCATACTCTCTAAATTTCTTGGCCTTTGTTCATTTATAGGAATTTCAAAGGAGACTAAACCAGCTCTTTATATGGGAGTATCAGTTACATTTGTAACCACATGCGCTTCAATAATTACATGGGCCATTTATAATTTTATACTTGTGCCTTTCCATATAGAATATTTGAGAACGATCGCGTTTATTCTGGTCATTGCCTCTTTTGTCCAGCTGGTAGAGATGGTGATAAAAAAGTTCAGCCAGGCGCTTTACAGGACTCTGGGCATATATCTTCCTCTTATTACTGTTAATTGCGCAGTGCTTGGCGTTGCTGTTTTAAATAGCGAGATGTTTTTTAAGCCAGGGATGAATGCCTTGACAAGCTTTACGCTATCTGCGTTACAGGGTTTTTGCGTGGGGCTTGGATATATACTTGTAATGTTATTTATGTCAGGCATAAGAGAGAGGCTTGAACTCTGCGATATCCCGCCATCTTTTAAGGATGCGCCTATAGCGTTTATAATCGCATCTTTAATGTCAATGGCATTTATGGGTTTTAGTGGATTCAGGTTTTAGCCTATGTTAATACCTATTTTAACAATGTCAATAATGGGGTTTTTGTTCGGGCTGGGGCTTGCGTATGCCTCAAAAATCTTCAGGGTGGAGATAGACCCAAAAATAGACATGATAATGCGCGCTCTCCCAGGCGCGAATTGCGGGGCCTGCGGCATGGCAGGATGCGCTAGCCTGGCAGAAGCGATAGTGAATGGAAAAGTCGAGGTTACATCCTGCGCGCCAGGCGGCCAGGAAGTTTATAATAGAATCGCAGAGATTCTAGGAGTAGAAGTAAAGGTAAAAAAGAAAAAGATAGCGCGGGTGAGGTGCAATGGAGGCAAAAGGTCTTCTGATAAATATGAATATAGCGGTTTAAAAAAATGCGCTGGTGTAAATTTATTGGCTGGCGGCAGCAAGGAATGCAGATTCGGCTGTCTTGGTTTTGGAGATTGCGCAGCAATATGCCCTTTTGATGCAATATATTTGAACGAGAACAATATACCTGTAGTTGATGGCTCCAAGTGCACTGCCTGCGGCAAATGCGTTGAAGTCTGTCCGAAAAAAATCATTATTTTAGAAAACGCTGATAATAAAATTTATGTGAAATGCCTTTCACAGGATAAGATAGTAGTGGTAAAATCTATTTGTCCAGTTGGTTGTATTGGGTGTAAGATTTGCGAAAAACTTTCTGGAGGGGTATTTATCGTGGAAAACAATCTCTCTAGGGCGGATTATAGCAAGGTAAAATCTGATACGCCATGGCAGGCGGTTATTGAAAAATGCCCAACAAAGTGTATTATAAAGGGTGATTGATAAAAAAAGGGGGGAGAAGGATATGGCTGGAAACGTCCTGGAATTAAACAAGGATAATTTCGAGGAAGAGGTTTTGAAATCAGACAAGCCTGTGGTTGTGGATTTCTGGGCCACATGGTGTATGCCGTGCAAGATGCTCGTGCCTATAGTAGAAGAGATAGCAAACGAATATAAAGGCAAATATAAGATCGCAAAGCTGAATATAGATGATGCCATGGACGTAGCAACTAATCTCACTGTTATGAATATCCCAACGCTTATATTTTTTAGCAACGGTAAAGAGGTGGCGAGAATGGTAGGCGCTGCTTCCAAGAGAGATATAATAAAAAAGATAGAAGAGGCCTTTGTATGAACATAGCGGTGTTTTGTTCCGGAAATGGAACCAATCTTCAGGCCATAATAGACAGCCAGAAAAAAGGCTATATAAAAGCAGATATAAAGCTTGTTGTATCTGACACGCCTGATTGCTATGCTGTTACCAGGGCAAAAGACGCAGGTATAAAAATATTTGTAGTTGAAAGAAAAAACTTCAAAACAAAGAAAGCATTTGAAGCAGATATTTTGAAAGCTCTTAAAAAAGAAAATATAGGCCTGATAGTCCTTGCGGGGTACATGCGCATGCTGTCAGGAGATTTTATAGCTTCTTATGAGAATAAAATAATGAATATACATCCTGCGCTTCTTCCTTCTTTTAAAGGTATACATGGGATAAAGGATGCATTTGAATACGGAGTAAAAATTACAGGCGCCACAACGCATTTTGTTACATTGGATATGGACGCAGGCCCCATAATATTGCAATCAAGCGTTAAAGTGACAGAGGACGACACAGAGGAAACTCTCGCAGAAGCTGTCCACGAGGAAGAGCATAAAATCTACCCCAGGGCAATTCAATTATTTGTAGAAGGAAAATTAAAGATAGAGGGGAGAAAGGTAAGGATATTAGAGTAAGGAATCTATTTTTATTTCGTTCTTTCTGAATCTTTCCAGGTCTTCTTTTGAAAGATATACTTTTTTCTCGCCCAAAGCCGCATTTATAAATTCAACGCTTTTATATTCTTCAAATGCGTAAAGATGCAGGACAGTTCCTGTCATTTTTATTATTCTGGAAAATATAATCTTCTCATCCATAGTTTGATTATTATTTGACATTATATTAAATTTGAACTGGAACATCCGGTCTTTTATTTCGCCCTGGCTTGATGTTGCTTTAAAGTTATTTTTTAATTTTTTATCTTCTTCGAAAAGCGATTTTATCCTTCTGGAAAGCTGCTGGCTTAAAAACCATCCGAGATCCATGTCTTTTTTTGGGAAACCGTCTATGCCTATCATGCCAAAATCCTTATATTGTTCGAAAGTATCCTTTAGATTCCTCTCTCTTATTTCATTATTTGAGTAAAAATATTTTGATACAACTTCTTTCACAGGGCTTATAAATGAAGACATATCTATGAGAATTAGGTATTCATTCTTGAATCCAGGAGGAAATACTGTTAGATAAGCCTCAAATCCAGGAGAGGCCTCGTATTCTTCAGTTGTTTTTACATAAAGAAGCGATTCGCGGTCTGACAATTCTTTTGACTCTATGTCAGTTATTTCTATTTTCTGGGAGTCTTTTTTACCTATGGCATATATAGGATAGAATATTGGCTTCAGGTTTTTGGCCATAGATGTATTCTGGTTTAAGGCATTAAACAGTTCTTTTACTTTTTGTTCTCCTAGCATAGCGGGATTGAATCTGAAATCCCTGAGTATCCTCTGGAAGTATTCGCCTCTTGATATATCAAAAAGTCTGACCCTTATGACATCGTAGACAAATCCTGTAAGTATGAATTCTGCGCCAGTAGTTTTTGTGTCCCTGGCTGTAAGGATATAAAATTTCAAAGGCATGTCTGTAGAGGTAATGACGCGATGGATAGAGAGGGCTACATTCTCTATTTTTTTACCCGCTTTTTCATTTAATTTTAAATCAGGGGTTACCAGGCCTTCCACAGGAATATATACGCCCAATGTAGAGCCGAGGATTTTTATTTTTACGTCATCGAGTTTATATTCGTCTTTACAGAGTTTCAGGACAGATTCTTCTATTTTGCCAGTCGGGTAGGTTGGTTTATTGCAGCTAGCAAGGCTTACGAGAATCAAAAATATAACTAAGATCTTATATTTTGTCAGGCGGGCGTTCATTCAGGTTTCTTAAAGTTGTGGTCTTTTCCATACTCCCTGAATATTGCTTCTATGTCATCGTATTCCAGCTCTTCTTTTTCAAGAAGTTCTTTTACAAAGCGTTCCACGATAGGCCATTCTTTTTTAAGGAGGGCCTCAACATCTTTAAGGCAGCTTTGCATTATTTTATCTGTTTCAGCGTTCAATCTTTCCTTTAATGATTCAGATAATTGCGATTCAGGTATTACCGTATAATCGCCTACGTAACCTGCGTCGCTCATGCCTACTTTCCAGACCATATTGTGCGCAAACCACATGGCGCCCTTGAAATCAGATGCAACGCCGTCGCTCGTAGTCCCGAATTTCATCTTCTCTGCAATGTAACCGCCGAATTTTACTTTTATATCAGCGAGGATTCTCTCTTTGTTATGAGTATAAAGTTCTTCTCTGGGTTGGGCGTGCACTACCCCCAATGCCTCTTTGCGCGATATTATCGAAGCTTTAAATACATCATCTGTGGGGTGAAGAATGTACATTACAACTAGATGCCCTGTCTCGTGGAATGCAACCATTTCTCTTTCTTCCTTCGTCATTTGCTTTCTGTGTTTTAAACCCATCTCAATGCGTTCCATGGCTTCTGACAGCTCTTTATGGCCTACACTTTCTTTTTTATTTCTGGTTGCTATAAGGGCAGATTCTTTTATCATGTTTTCGATCTCAGCAGGCGATTTATGCACTGCTTGTCTTGCAAGCCTGGCTATGTTAATGTCTGAATCATATTTTATTTTTTTAAGGTAATATTCGAATACCTTTTCTCTTTCTTGCAGGTTAGGCCTGTCTATATAGATTTTTCTGTCAAATCTTCCTGGCCTTAAGAGCGCCTCGTCGAGGACACCTTCAGCGGCATTTGTAGCGCCTATAATAATTACGTTATAATCCTTTTCTTGAAGGCCGTCCATTTCCACTAATAGCTGGTTTTGCGTGCTGTTGGTTTCCTGGCCGCCGCCCATAAAACTGAAGGTGCGCTGTCTTCCTATAGCATCTAATTCGTCTATAAAAATAATACATGCGCCATACCCATATGCCAGAGTCCTGGCTTTTTTAAATAATTTCCTTACGCGCGCCGCGCCGACCCCTACAAATATCTCTGTAAATTCACTGCCTGACATGGATATAAAAGGAATCCCTGCTTCTGTTGCAATTGCTTTCGCAAGATATGTTTTGCCGCAGCCAGGCGGGCCAACCATTAAAAGGCCTCTCAGGATTTTGCCGCCTATTTTTAAAAGCTTGGTCCTGTCTTTTATTAATTGGACAACCTCAAGCGATTCCTTCTTTGCTTCTTCCATTCCTATGACGTCATCCCAGTGGATATTGACATTCTGGCCTTTTACTGTGGTTTGCTTTATCTTTGAAAACCCGCCCTGCAGGAATATCATGTACATGAATACAAAAATACCTGCGTTAAGGCCCGCCAAAAGTATGCTTATAGGCATCTGGGCTATTGTGAGGTTGCGGTAGAACGACTCCAAGGACATCATCCCCCAGATGGACAGGATTATGAGTATGATTATCGCGAATCCTACAATAATCTTAACCCGGTGCTCCATGAAGTGCATCCTAAGCTTACGGTAAGTCATAAATGCCATAAAGTTCTCCTTATTTTTGTGAAATAAAGTATATCATACTAATATACTGGTGTCAATCCAAGCTTAGTTGACAAGGGTATTTTAGTGTGTTAATATACCTCAATCTAAAAAAGGAGAGTGTAATGGGAAGGAAAACTTTGATAAAAAAAATTATCGGAAGAGAAATCCTTGATTCCCGCGGGAATCCTACAGTTGAGGTGGATGTGATTCTAGAATCAGGTGTAATCGGAAGGGCTAGTGTTCCGAGCGGCGCATCTACTGGCGAGCATGAGGCAGTGGAGTTGAGAGATGGAGATAAAAGCCGCTATCTTGGCAAGGGTGTATTAAAGGCAGTAAATAATGTCAATAAAGAGTTAAATTCTGCTTTGGCCGGTAAAGATGCTTCAAAGCAGAAACTGATCGATAAATTAATGATAGAGCTGGATGCTACAGAGAATAAATCCCGCCTTGGAGCAAATGCGATTCTGGGTATTTCAATGGCAGCTTGTAAGGCAGCAGCAATCCAGAAAAAGATGCCGCTTTATAAGTATCTGGGCGGAGAAGAGGCGAATATATTGCCTGTTCCGATGATGAATATTTTAAACGGCGGCGCTCACGCTGATAATAACGTAGACCTTCAGGAATTTATGATTATGCCGAGAGGCGCAGCTTCTTTCAAAGAGGCTTTGAGGATGGGAGCTGAGATATTTCATAACCTGAAAAAGATTCTTCACGATAAGAAACTTTCAACTGCTGTAGGTGACGAAGGAGGATTTGCCCCTGATTTGAAATCTAATGAAGAGGCAATAGAGGTTATATTGCAGGCAATAGAAAAGGCTGGATATAAGGCTGGCAAGGATGTTTTTATTGCCTTGGACCCAGCAGCCAGTTCTTTTTACGAGAATGGCAAATATATACTTGAAGCAGAAGCTGTTAAGGAAAAAAGCGCAGAGGATATGATAAATTTTTACGCGAACTGGGTTTCAAAATATCCGATTATTTCAATCGAAGACGGATTAGCAGAAGATGATTGGGATGGCTGGAAAAAATTAACGAAGAGTCTGAGTGATAAAATCCAGATTGTAGGCGATGATTTATTTGTTACAAACACAAAGAGAATACAGAAAGGAATTGAATTAAAAGCAGCTAATTCTGCCTTAATCAAATTAAACCAGATAGGCACTGTCAGTGAAACACTGGATGCGATAAAGATGGCATTTAACAACAAATGGACAGCTGTTGTAAGCCACAGAAGCGGAGAAACAGAAGACAGCTTTATNNTGAACTTTTAAGAATAGAAGAGGATTTAGGATTGAAAGCTATTTACGGCGCTATGCCATGGCCAAGATAAGAATAAAACCAGCATATATAGTTATAGCGGCTATTATTGGAGCAGTATTCCTTCCAGGGTATATAAAGTTTATGCAGTTGAAGATAAGAAATATGCGCCTGGAAAGCGAAATCACAAGGCTGGAAAGGGAGAACCTGAAGCTTTATAAAGAAAAAAAGAGACTAGAAGAAGATATAAATTACGTTGAAAAAGTTGCCCGTGAATCCATGGGCGTTACAAAAAAAGGCGAAATTCCTATTAGAATAGAGCGTTAAAAAGCATTGACACTCGGCATATACAAGCCTATAATGCAAAATACAACTAAATAATATACTGCGGGGTGGAGCAGTCCG
>DNHS01000056.1:0-183 GCA_003485765.1 Candidatus Omnitrophota bacterium
TATGGCGCGCACAGACCCTCCTGCGATAACGCCTGTTCCTTCAAACGCTGGCTTCAAAAGAACCTTCGCGGCTCCAAAATGCCCTATAATCTCATGGGGTATTGTCTGGCCTCTTACAGGAACTTTGAAGAAATTTTTCTTTGCGTTGGAAAGTCCTTTTCTTATTGCGCTTGCGACATCATT
>DNHS01000056.1:192-119096 GCA_003485765.1 Candidatus Omnitrophota bacterium
ACACGATTTTTTGAATATCTTTTTTAGACGCTTCTCTTGCCATATACGCGCCCATCTTTTTAGCAGATTCTACATTTCCGCCTTTGGCCCCGAATTCCTTCTTAAAAGAATCATCTTTGGTGGAAAGTGAAAGTATAGTATGCCCCGCCATATCATCTATAAACTGAACGCATAGATTGTTAAGGCTTCTATGGACAATAAGCCTGGGCACCTCTTTTGTGCCTGACATTTTTTTGCGTATCCTGTAATGTCTTTTTATTCTTCCTAATTCTGATTGACTTCTGATTTTTCTTTTCATATGAGTACCGTAGTTACTTCTCTGTTCCCCCGACTGCCTTGCCAGCCTTTTTCCTTACAAACTCGCNNCTTTGCTTTATCAATGCCTTCTATTATAATATGAGCTGGTTTCGGAGGAGCTTTTATTGTTATGCCGTCAGGTATAATGTAAACTATCGGATGCGAAAAACCTAAATGTAAAGTAAGTTTCTTCCCTTCTGTCTGAGCGCGATAACCAACGCCCACTATCTCAAGAGTTTTTATATAGCCTTCGCTAACGCCTTTGACCATATTGTTTATACAAGCCCTGGCCAAACCGTGCATGGCAAATGCAGATTTATCTTCTTTTAATCTTTTAACAATAATATTGGAATTATCTATCAGCGCTTCTACATTAGAAGGCAAACTCCAATCCAATTTACCTTTCGGGCCTTCTACAAAAACCTTTCCAGAATCTATCTTTATTTTTACCTTATCCGGAATTTGTATTGGTTTTTTGCCGATTAATGACATCGATATTTGCCTCTATGGTTACCAAACGTAACAGAGAACTTCTCCGCCTGCTTGCATTTCAGTCGCCTGCGTATCTGTCACAATGCCTCTGGACGTAGATAAAATAGCTATGCCCAGTCCTCCGAAAACTTTAGGAAGCCTGTCTTTTTTCACATAAACCCTGAGGCTCGGCTTAGATATTCTCGCAAGGCCTTTTATAACAGGTTCTTCGTTACTTGTAAACTTTAAATAAACCCTCAATGCGCCTTGTTTTTTATCATCTATAAATTTAAAGTCTTTTATAAATTTCTCTCTCTTTAATATATTTAATATATCTTCGGCTATCTTAGAAAAGGGTATATCAACTTTTATTTTTCTTGCCGCGCTTCCATTCCTGATTACTGTCAATGCATTACTTATCGGATCTGTTAAATTCATTCCTTAACCCCTTTCATTCTTACCAACTCGCCTTCGTCACGCCCGGTATGTCTCCGCGCGACGCCAGTTCTCTGAAGCATAAACGGCAAATCTGGAATTTTCTAGAATATGCGCGCGGCCTACCGCACAATTTACATCTATTGTATTTTCTTACCTTGAACTTAGGCTCTTTTTTTTGTTTTGCTATCAAACATTCCTTCGCCATACGCGCCTTTCTTATTTTTCCTTGTTTGTAAACGGCATGCCAAACAACTTCAGCAATTCATGCGATTCTTCTTTAGACCTTGATTTTATATTCATTATAATATCCATGCCCTGTATCTTCTGAACCTTATCAACGTCTATTTCAGGAAATATCGATACTTCCTTTATCCCAATAGAATAATTGCCTTTCTCGTCAAAAGAATCAGGAGATGTGCCTCTGAAATCCCTGATTCTCGGCAAAGCCATATTTAAAAACCTGTCTAGGAACTCATACAGCCTGTTTCCTCTTAATGTAACCTTGCAGCCTATAGGAAGGCCTTTTCTTATTTTAAAGTTTGCTATCGCCTTCTTTGCCCTTGTTATAACAGGTTTTTGTCCAGCGATAGCCGCCATATCTGCCACTCCCTGTTCAACAAACTTTATATCCTGGCTGCCTGAACCTATCCCCATATTTAGAACTATCTTCTGAAACATGGGAGCCTGCATAGCATTTTTATAACCAAACTTTTTGGATAACGCTGGAATTATAACTTTTCTGTAGTGCTCTAATAGTCTTGGCGTCATATAATTTCCTTGCATTTCTTGCAAATCCTTACCTTAGTCCCGTCTGAAAGTTTGTTAAAGCCGACCCTCGTAGCCCTGGAACATTTCTGACATATGATCATTAAATTGGAAACGTTTATAGAGCTTTCTTTATGCACAATACCGCCTTGCTGCTGGTCACTAGCTTGCCTGCGGCTGTGTTTCTTGACCATATTAATACCCTGAACAAGCGCCTTCATTTTTTTTGGGAAAACAGTTAGCACTTTTCCGGTTTTACCGTTATCCCGGCCTGCTAATATCTTCACTATGTCGTTCTTTTTTATATTTGCCATATCAACACCTATACTACTTCAGGAGCTAAAGATATTATTTTCATAAAATTTTTATCTCTCAGCTCCCTTGCAACAGGCCCAAAAATCCTGGTACCTCTAGGGTTAAGCTGCGCGTCTATTATAACTATTGCATTAGAATCAAATCTTAGATATGAACCGTCAGCCCTCCTAAGAGGATAAACGCTTCTCACTATAACCGCCTTAACAACCTCGCCTGCTTTTACTATTCCATCAGGAGATGCTTCCTTTATATTAGCCGTTATTATGTCTCCTACTTCTGCAAGCATTCTACCTTGCCTGCCGATTACACCGATACACGAAGCTCTTTTTGCCCCCGTATTATCCGCCACGTCTAATATTGTCCTCATTCTAATCATATATTTTACGCCTTTATAATTTCTATCAATCTCCATCTTTTATTCTTCGACAGCGGCCTTGTCTCTTCAATGCTTACTTTATCCCCAACCTTTGCTTCTTTTTTTTCATCGTGCGCCATAACCTTGGTGGATTTAGCCATAATGCGGTTGTAAACAGGGTGCTTGCTAGATCTGTCTATTCTGACCACGATAGTCTTTTCCATTGAATCGCTCACAACTATCCCAACCTTATGTTTGCGCTTTGATCTTGCTTCCATATTATTTATCCTTCCTCTGCTTCATCTCGCTCAAAACAGTCAATATCCTTGCTATATCCCGCCTTGCTGTTTTTATGCCGCTCGGTTTTTCTATGCGGCCAGCTTCTTTTTGCGAAATCATTTCAAAAAGAGATTTCTTAAGCGCTGCTATTTTATCTTCCAATTCCTGCCTTGACAGGGTTCTTAAATCAGCTACGTTTAACATCTCTAACCTCAGCGTTTCTTTCTTGAGATAAACCTTGTCCTGAATGGTATCTTAGACGCTGCAAATCTCATTGATTCTTTTGCTATTTCTTCCGCAACGCCGCCCAGTTCAAAAATAATCCTTCCTCTTTTAATCACGCTAACCCAATGTAAAGGCATTCCCTTGCCTTTTCCCATTCTTGTCTCAGCAGGTTTCTTTGTAACTGATTTATCTGGAAAAGCCCTTATCCAGAGCTTGCCTGTACCCTTTAAGCTTCTCATCACGCAAACCCTGCAAGCTTCTATCTGAATATTTGTAAGCCATCCATTATCCAGGGCCTGTAAACCATATTCACCGAAAGAAATATCAGAACCTTTAAAAGAAACTCCCTTGCGCCTTCCTCTCTGATATTTTCTAAATTTTACCCTNNTATTTTTCTGCCCTTGCTATTTCAGCTCCGTCTAGCCTGCCTGCGCAGCGGATCTTTATCCCATGAGCTCCTGTTGTCATGGCCTGCTGCATAGCTTTTTTCATCGCCCTCCTGAATCCTATCCTTTTTTCCAACTGGAACGCAATATTTTCCGCTACAAGCTGAGCGCAGATAGCAGGTTCTTTTACTTCCTTTATGTCGATTTGCAATTCCTTATCAACTATCTTCTTAAGATCGTCCCTGAGCCTATCTATCTCAGCGCCTTTTCTTCCTATTATTACGCCAGGCCTGCCGCTATGTATTATTATCCTGACCCTGTTAGAAGCTCTTTCTATCTCTATTTTAGAAACAGCTGCCTGCATTAAATTCTTTTTTATATGCTTTCTTATCTTAGCGTCCTCTACAAGAAGCTTGCCAAAATCCTTGTTCTTCGCAAACCATCTGGAATTCCAATCTCTTATATAACCTAATCTGAAACTATATGGATGTACTTTTTGTCCCAAGGTTAATTCTCCTTCTTTTTGTTTTCTTTTTTCACCTTATGGTCTTTAGTCTGCTCTCTTTGGCCTGCGGTCTTTGATTCGCGATCTTCGACCTTTACTTTTTTAATCTTTCCTGCTTTCTCCGTCTCTATGGCAGCCTTTTTTTCATGAACCTTAATTTTATCTAGTTCAAGTATAATATGTGTTGTCCTGTGTAAAATTTCTGTAGCGCGGCCCATTGAAGCAGCCCTGAATCTTTTAATCAAAGGCCCCTGGTCTGCCTTAATAAGAGAAATATACAGGCTTGATGCAGGTACATGAAAACGTTTATCTGCGCTATCCACAGCTGATTTTAATACCCTTTTTATATAGAGGCATGGCCTTTTGCTGAGATTATTTAAAAGCGCATCTGCTTTTACCGCGGGCATACCCCTTATCAGGTCCATAACCTTTCGCACTTTCCTTGTAGATATTCTTATGTATTTTGCGCTTGCTTTAGTAATCATGTTATGTTTTATCCATTGACTGCTCTGTATGAGCGCCATGCCTCTTGAATATCCTTGTAGGAGAAAATTCTCCAAGCTTATGGCCAACCATATTCTCTGTTATAAAAACAGGTATAAACTTCTTGCCGTTATAAATTGATATAGTCGCCCCTACAAAATCAGGGGTTATGGTTGAACGGCGAGACCATGTCTTTATAGGTTTTCTGTCGCCTCTTGCCTGCAGTTCCTTTACAACATTTAATAATTTTTCGTCTACAAACGGGCCTTTATTTAACGACCTACTCATTTTTCTCCTCTTTTTACCCTGTAACTACTGCGCTTTTTCTCTTCTTAATTATATACTTATCTGACTGTTTTCTCTTTCTGGTCTTGAATCCCTTTGATAGCATTCCCCACGGAGAACACGGATGCCTGCCGCCCGAAGACTTACCCTCTCCTCCGCCCATTGGATGGTCAACAGGGTTCATTGCTACTCCTCTTACTCTGGGCATACGGCCAAGCCATCTTGACCTTCCTGCCTTGCCTAGAGAAATAGCATCGTGATCTATATTACCTAATTGCCCTATTGTAGCCATGCAATCCAAACTGACAAGCCTCACTTCTCCTGAAGGCAATTTGACATGCGCGTATAAATTCTCCTTTGCTAGTATCTGCGCATAAGAGCCTGCGGATCTCACAATCTTTCCGCCTGTGCCTTTTAATAATTCCAGATTATGCATAGGAATGCCGGGTGGTATATGTATGAGCGCCATGGCGTTTCCGGGTTTTATTTCTACTTCAGACATGCTTGAGATAACAGTATCGCCGACATTCAATCCGTTCGGCCATAGTATATAGCTTTTGTCATTATCTTCATATTTAATCAACGCTATTCTTGAAGATCTGTTAGGATCGTATTCAATAGATATGACCTTCCCTGGTTTATCAAACTTGTTTCTCTTGAAGTCTATGATTCTGTATCTTTTCTTATGGCCTCCGCCTATCCATCTGGACGTAACTCTGCCTTGAAAATTTCTGCCGCCCGTTCTCTTTATAGATTCTGTTAAAGATTTTTCAGGCTTATGCCTGGTAATCTCTTTGAAATCAGAAAGAGCTGCCCATCGTAATCCCGGAGATCTTGGTTTATATTGCTTGATACCCATATATCTTGGTAGGGGACAGGCATGCCTGTCCCCTACATTTATGTTGTCGCAGTCTCTATTTTATCGCCCTGCTTGAGCGTAACAACTGCCTTTTTCCAATCAGGGGTCTTGCCTTCTTTGTATCTTACGCGTTTCCACTTGCCTTGCACCTTAAGAGTATTTACTTTCTTAACCGTAACATTATAGATCTCTTCTACTGCCTGTCTTATCTGAATTTTATTTGCGTCATTAGCTACATGAAAAATATACTTATTTTCAGCCATCATCCCAGAACCTTTTTCAGTCCTCGCTATATGTTTTATTATATCGTACGGTGTACTCATGGCTTCAGTCTTTTTACAATAGCGTCGTGCGTTTCCTTTGAAAACAGGATCTTTGAATTTGACAGCACATCATATGTATTAAAATCCATAGAACGTTTTATTGTCACATTCTCTATGTTTCTGCAGCTCTTTACGATATTCTCATTGGCATCTCGGTATAAAAATAGCACCTTATTTCCGTATGTCTTTAGTGACACAAGGAGTTTTGCAATCTCGCTTGTTTTTGGCTGTTTCAATTCAGGGTCTTTTTCAAGGACAAATATTTCATTATCTTTTACTTTTGCGCTGAGGCTTGATATAAGAGCGATCCTTTTTGTCTTCTTAGGCATATCGTAACCAAAATCCCTTGGAAGCGGGCCAAATATGGTGCCGCCATGTCTCCATAGAGGCGATCTTATAGAGCCTGACCTTGCCCTTCCTGTTCCTTTCTGTCTCCATGGTTTTTTGCCCCCGCCCCTGACAAGCCCTTTTGTCTTTGTACTGGCATTGCCCTGCCTTTTATTAGCCATGTACATAAGTATAATCTCATGAAGAAGCGGCTTATTGACTTTTGCATTAAATACATCAGGGTCAAGCTTGAATTTATCAATCTTTTTGCCCAAAAGGCTGTAAACATCAACTTCTGGCGCTTCGGTATTTTCAGTTTTCTCTTTCTTTATCTTTGTCATATTACTTTTTCTTTGCGCTCTTTATCTCCAGGTATCCGTTCCTGCAGCCTGGCACAGCTCCTTTTATAAGCAATATATTCTTTTCTTTTAACACCTTTATTACCTGGAGGCTTTGTATGGTTATTCTTTCATTGCCCATATGGCCTGGAAATCTCTTTCCTTTCTGGACATTCTTACGGCATCCTTTCCCGCCTGCCTGAGAGCCTATGCCTCCTGGGGCGCGGTGAAACATGGATCCATGGCCTCCCGGACCGCCTTTAAAATGATGGCGCTTTACAACTCCTTGAAATCCTCTTCCTATAGAAGTCCCTGCTATATCTACAAAATCTTTTTCTTTAAAGATATCCGCTGTTAGCTGCTGCCCGACGATTACCTTATCCTTGGCGTCAAAGGATATTTCTCTTACAAATACGCTGGGCTTCTGGTTTATTTTCTTATAGAAACCTAATTGAGGCTTCGGGATATTTTTTTCTTTCTTTTCTCCAAAACCCAATCTTACCTTCTTCTCAGAAACATTCAGCACAGTGCAAGGCCCAGCTTCAATAACAGTGACCGGTATAGACACGCCTTCATCGCTGAAAATCTGAGTCATTCCTATCTTTTTTCCTAAGATTCCTATCATTTTATTTTTATTTTATCTCCACGTCGACGCCTGCGGGCAAATCTAGTTTTCTCAATGCGTCTATTGTCTTTGCGGTAGGACTTACGATATCTATCAGCCTTTTGTGAGTCTTCATCTGAAACTGTTCTCTGGATTTTTTATCTACATGAGGAGATCTTAATACTGTAAAAATCTCTCTTTTTGTAGGCAGCGGGATTGGGCCTGACACCATTGCGCCTGTCCGCTTTGCAGTATCTACTATTTCCAGGGCAGACTGATCTATAAGTTTATGATCATATCCCTGCAGCTTTATGCGAATCCTTTGCTCTTGCGCCATTACGCTATAATCTCCGACACAACCCCTGCGCCTACTGTATGTCCACCTTCACGAATTGCAAAGCGAAGCTCTTTTTCCATGGCGATAGGGATTATGAGTTCTCCTTCTAAGTCAACGTTGTCTCCGGGCATGACCATTTCAACGCCCTGAGGCAGTTTTGCGACCCCGGTTACGTCAGTGGTCCTGAAATAAAACTGGGGCCTGTAACCATTGAAGAAAGGCGTATGTCTTCCGCCTTCTTCTTTTGTCAATATGTACACTTTTGCTTTGAATTTTGTATGGGGGGTAATAGAGCCTGGTTTTGCAAGGACTTGCCCGCGCTCAATATCAGCTTTTTCAACACCTCTTAAAAGAACTCCTACATTGTCTCCGGCCTGTCCTTCATCAAGAAGTTTTCTGAACATCTCTATGCCTGTAACTACTGTTTTCTTGGGCTTTTCTGTCAAACCTACTATGTCAATATCTTCTCCTATCTTCACAACGCCTCTTTCTATACGGCCGGTTGCAACTGTTCCGCGGCCTGTGATACTGAATACGTCTTCAACTGCCATTAAGAAAGGTTTTTCAACGTCTCTTTTTGGCATAGAGATATAGGAATCAACCTGTTTCATGAGCTCTAGGATTGGGCCGCATGACTTACATTCATCTTTACCGCAGCCGCAGTTCATTGCGTTAAGGGCCGAGAGTCTTACTATCGGAATCTTGTCCCCGGGAAATTCATATTTTTTAAGGAGGTCTCTTACTTCGAGTTCTACGAGGTCTAATAATTCCGGGTCGTCAACTGCGTCAACTTTATTTAAGGCTACAACTATCGCAGGGACACCTACCTGACGGGCCAGGAGTATATGCTCTCTTGTCTGAGGCATTGGGCCGTCGACAGCAGAGACTACAAGTATTGCCCCGTCCATCTGGGCGGAACCCGTAATCATGTTCTTTATATAATCAGCGTGCCCTGGGCAATCAACGTGAGCGTAATGGCGATTCTCGGTTTCATATTCTGCGTGATGAACGTTAATGGTAACGCCGCGTTCCTTCTCTTCTGGGGCGTTATCGATTTCATCGTAGTTCATTGCTTTGGCTAAGCCGCGGCTAGAAAGAACCTTTGTGATAGCGCTGGTGAGCGTGGTCTTGCCGTGATCAACATGCCCTATGGTGCCGATATTTACGTGTGGTTTTTTACGCTCAAATTTTTCTTTTGCCATGTTAACCCTCCTGATTAAACGTTAATCGACGGAGCTGCTGATGGGAATTGAACCCATGACCTCTTCCTTACCAAGGAAGTGCTCTGCCGACTGAGCTACAGCAGCATAAAATGCTGCTATCATGGTATATAGAATTAAGAATTTTACCATATTCTAGCCTATTGTCAAGAAAAAAATAATATATTTTTATATACTATGAAGGATTTATTCCCTAATCTGGAGCTGGCGAGAGGAATCGGCGCTTTGTCCTTCGGACAAAGTCGGCCACTCGCTTTGCTTACGCTACTCCTATTTGTCGCAGCTTTTCCTCGCTTCGCTCGGCGCAAAGCTCACTTCGATTCCTCTTTACATATTCGGAGCTGGCGAGAGGAATCGAACCTCCAACCTATGGTTTACAAAACCATTGCTCTGCCGTTGAGCTACGCCAGCGAAATTTGCGAAACAAAATTCGGAGCGGGTGAACGGGATCGAACCGTCGTAACTAGCTTGGAAGGCTAGCGCTCTACCATTGAGCTACACCCGCATAGTAGATGGTGGGCAGAAGTGGATTCGAACCACTGTAGGCGTGAACCATCAGATTTACAGTCTGACCCCTTTGGCCACTCGGGTATCTGCCCCTAATAATTTTATTGCGTACGGAATATTTTCTAAAATATCGCCCGCTATTAATCCTATTTCCCCTTTATCCTTTGCCGCAAGGTCTCCTGCAAGGCCATGCACATAAACGCCTAATACACTTGCGTCAAATATCTTTAGCCCCTGGCTAAGAAAACTTGCGATAATTCCTGCAAGCACATCTCCGCTTCCTGCAGTAGCCATGCCAGGATTGCCAGTAGTATTTATATAATATTTTCCGCTCGGCTCCGCCACTACAGTGCCTGCGCCTTTTAAAACTACCACAGCATTATAATCATGCGAGAATTTTTTTGCAACAATTAATCCATGATTTTTTACATACTTTATCTCTTTTTTAATAAGCCTTGACATCTCTCCTGGATGAGGGGTAATTACATAACTCGGTTTAATTTTTTTGAGCAGACTCACATTTTTACTTATTGCATTTAATGCGTCCGCGTCCAGGACCATTGGTTTGTCAATTTTAAGAATTAATCTGAGTATTAATTTTTGAGTTTCAGGATGCTGCGAAATCCCTGGCCCTAAAACTACGCTATCTGAAGCCTTAACTTTCTTTAGTATCTCTCTCTCTGCTTTTAAAGATAATGTTATTTCTTTTGTTTCAGCCAAGCTGAGAGTCATTACCTCTGTAAGCTTTTGGGACATCATTAAATTCAATGAAACAGGTACGCCTAATGTAGCAAGGCCTGCGCCTGAACGAAGCGCTGCGTTTGAGCACAGCGCTGCTGCGCCTGTTAATCCTCTGGACCCAGCCAGAATAAAAACATGCCCAAAATTACCCTTATAGCTATTTCTCGGCCGTTTTTTAAGTAAACCCTTAAATTCTCGTTTTATTTTAATACTCATTTCTCCACAATATTGCATTGCTGACTGCGTAATTATTCGTATGAGACATGCTGACTATTATCTTGTTTAGTTTATTCTTGTTTGCAAATCTCCTGGCTTCCTCGTGTAATATCACTTCCGGCTTGCCTTTTGAATCATTCAGGACTTCTATATTTTTTAAGTTTACACCCACCCTTGTATCCCCGAATGCCTTTAAGACTGCTTCTTTACAGGCAAACCTCGCAGCCAAATTTTCATGCGGAAATTTTTTCTTGTTCGCATAAGAAAGTTCCCGCTTGGTAAAAACCCTGTTCAGGAATTTATCGCCCCAGATATCCAAAGCTTTTTTTACCCGCGATACCTCTATTATATCAATTCCGGTTCCTATAATCATTTCAATCTCTCCAGCAACCCGCCAATGTTACAAAACGAGTATGGCTTGTTTTGTAACATTAGGAGCACAATGCCTTCATATCCTGAACTGCTTGGCACAATCCTGTAAACACAGCTCGAGATATTATCGAATGGCCGATATTTAGTTCGTTTATGCCTTTAATATCAGCTATTGGTTTAACATTCATATAATTAAGGCCGTGTCCTGCGTTTACAATAATGTCTCTGGACATTGCGTACTCAGCCGAATCTTTTATTTTCTTAAACTCTCTGGCCATAGACTTCTTGTCTTTCGCCAGGCTATACTCTCCTGTATGTATTTCTATAGTGCCTATACCTATATATATAGCAGAACGGATTTCGTTCTTGTCAGGCCCAATAAAAACACTTACGTCTATGCCTTTTTTATTGAATAATGCCGTTATTTTAGCCAGCTTTTTTTCAAATTTTATAACGCTTAACCCGCCTTCTGTTGTAAGTTCCTGCCTTTTTTCAGGCACTAGAGTAACTTGATCAGGCCCAAGCTTCAAGGCAATATCCACTATCTCCGGATTTATTGACATCTCAAGATTAAACCTTGTATTTATTCTCTTTCTTAACTCAAAGACATCCCTGTCGTTTATGTGCCGCCTGTCTTCCCTTAGATGCGCAACAATACTGTCGCAACCTGCCTTCTCGCATATCAAAGCAGCTTCAATAGTGTCAGGTTCGATCCCTCCTCTGGCCTGCCTTAAAGTTGCAACGTGATCTATGTTGACTCCTAACTTAGGCATTTTCTTTTTTTCTCCTGAAAATATTTTTATTTCACTGGCTTTTTATTATAGGGCGGATTTTGAATCTGACTTATAACCGAAGATTTATATAATTGCTTGACCATCTTTTTTTCTTTGATCAGCTCTTCGTTAACATAAAACCACGTTATTACAGCAAGTGTCAGCGATACTATCTTTATCCAGAAATTATTTATTATCCAATTATTCATATTATTTCCTATTTTTCTTATCCGGCCTGTAAAGATTACTCAGAACTCTCTCCAGAGATTCTCTGTCCAGATCATGTGTAAGCCTGCCGCCTATTGCTACAGAAACCCCGCCTGTTTCTTCAGACACAACAACTACTATAGCGTCGGTCTCCTCGCTCAAACCAAGAGCTGCCCTGTGCCTTGTGCCAAGGGTCGTTAAAACCTTTGGATTCTGCGTAAGCGGAAAAAGACATCCTGAAGCAGCTATCCTTTCTCCTGCAACAACTATACCTCCGTCGTGAAGCGGGGTATTCGGCATGAATATAGTTATTAAAAGCTCTGAATTCACTTTTGCATCTATCTCTATGCCGCTTTCTATATAATTTTCAAGCCTCGTCTCTCTTTCGATAGCAATAAGCGCTCCTATCTTTTTCTTGGATAGCAAAAAACACGCTGTGGTTATTTCACTTATTATCTCTGACTCTTTGAGGAAAAATCTGGACCACCTGCGCTGCCCTATGTTAGCAAGACCCCTTCTTATCTCTTGCTGGAATATTATAAGAAATGCCAATATAGACAATGCGAATATTTTTGTAAATATCCAGTTTATCCTCTCGAACCCAAGCTGCCTGGTAATGATAAATATCAGAGTTATTAAAATCACGCCTCTTAAAATATATACGCCCCTGGTGCCTCTTGCAAACAGTAAAATACCATAATACACAAACCACAATATGCCTATCTCTATTAATATCTTGGCTAACGATAGGTAATCATTCATTATTTTTCTCCGTTACGGCTAATTGCATCGGCAACCATAACAACCTGCTTCATTTCTTTAACGTCATGCACCCTTACTATATCTGCGCCGTTTTTGATTGCTATAGCTACTGACGCTGCTGTGCCGAATTGCCTTTTATCAGATTTAGCTCCCGTGAGTTTTCCTATAAAAGACTTTCTCGAAGTTCCGATGAGTACAGGCAGCTTAAATTCTTTAAATTCAGAGAGCCTGTTTAAAATCTGAAGATTATGCTCTAGTGTTTTTCCAAATCCAATTCCAGGATCTATTATTATATTTTCTTTTTTTATGCCCCTTATTATTGATTTTTCAATAATAATTTTTAGCTTCTCTTTAATTTCCTGAACCACATTCCCATAATTCGGGCTATGTTGCATTGTTTGTGGAGTGCCTTTTATATGCATCAGCACAACCTTTGCATTAAATCCCTTAGCCACATCTATAATTTCAGGATCCGACTCCAAACCTGTTATATCGTTTACTATTGATGCCCCGTTTTCTAACGCAAGCCTGGCAACCTCTGACTTGGCTGTATCTATTGAAATAGGAACGCTTATTCTTTTTGACAATCTTTTGATAATAGGTATTGTCCTTTTTATCTCTTCTTCAGTTGTAACAGGCTCTGCGCCTGGCCTGGTAGATTCGCCTCCTATGTCAATTATATCAGCCCCGTCTTCAACCATCCCTTCTGCTATACTGACTGCTCTATCTACATCTTGATATATGCCGTCTCCGCTAAAAGAATCAGGCGTGACATTCAGTATCCCCATTATATAAGTACGGGAACCAAATTTAAAATCTGTCATACTTGCGCAGGAAAAACTATCTTTTTTACCTCTTCCGAATCCAATACCTCTTTTTCAAGCAATGTTTCAGCAAGGGCTTTTAATTTTTCAACATTAGCTGTTAATTCATCTTTTGCCCGCTTATAGCACTCTTCTATGATTTTGCGTATCTCTTTATCTATTTCCACAGCTGTTGCTTCGCTGTAATTTCTTTCTTCCACAATATCGCGGCCAAGAAATATCTGATCTTCTCTCCTCCCAAAAGTAAGATTTCCAAGTTTCTCGCTCATGCCCCATCTCATTACCATATCCCTGGCAATATCAGTAGATTTTTCTAAATCGTCTTGAGCGCCCGTTGAAAGCTCCCCGAACACAAGATCCTCGCTGGCCCTGCCGCCCAATATGCCAACTATCCTTCCTATCAGTTCTTTTTTAGTCACGATGTATCTATCTTCCAAAGGCAGCCTCATCGTGTAACCAAGCGCAATGCCCCTTGGTATAATAGAAACTTTATGCAAAGGGTCAGCTCCTGGTATCAGAAGCGCTAAAAGCGCATGGCCTGATTCATGATACGAAACTATTTTTTTCTCCTCTAGGTTTATAACTCTTGTCTTTTTTTCAGGCCCTGCAATAACTCTTTCAATAGACTCTCCTAATTCTTTCATCTCCACATTCTCTTTATTTCTCCTCGCAGCCAAAAGAGCAGCCTCGTTCACAAGATTAGCAAGGTCTGCCCCTGAAAAACCAGATGTCTGCCTTGCAATGTATTTAAGGTCAGCGTCTTTGTTGAGCTTAATGCCTTTTGTGTGAACTTTCAATATCGCTTCTCTGCCTATGATATCAGGCCTGGAGATAACTATTGTTCTGTCAAATCTCCCTGGCCTTAACAATGCCGGGTCCAGAACATCAGGCCTGTTGGTAGCTGCTATCAGTATAACGCCTTCCTGTGTATCGAATCCATCCATCTCTACAAGAAGCGCGTTCAAAGTCTGTTCCCGTTCGTCGTGGCCACCGCCTATTCCTGCGAACCTCTGCCTTCCTACTGCATCTATTTCATCAATAAAAATAATGCATCCTCTGCCGCTTATCTTTGCAGAGCGTTTGGCTTGCTCAAAAAGATCTCTTACTCTGGAGGCGCCTACGCCCACAAACATCTCTACGAAATCAGAACCGCTTATGTTGAAAAATGGCACACCTGCTTCGCCGCTCACTGCCTTTGCTAGAAGGGTTTTTCCCGTGCCAGGGGGCCCCATCAATAAAACGCCTTTAGGAATCTTGCCGCCTAATTTCTGGAACCTCTTAGGATCTTTTAAAAATTCTATAATCTCCTTCAATTCTTCTTTTGCTTCGTCAACCCCGGCAACATTATCAAATGTTATTTTTAATTTATCGCCTGCTATTTGTTTTGCGCGACTTTTCCCAAACGAAAGTATTTTGCCTCCTCCCTGCGCACCTCTATATACAAAAAACCACAGGAATCCTATGAATAAAAGCATTGGCCCAAGTGAATAAAAAAGATTTGTCCACAACGTCTTTGGAGGTTTAACATCAAAATCAGGCACATTGTTACGTAATAAATTTAAAAGCTCAGGATCTTCCTGGGGTATATGCACTGTAAAACGCGCTCCGCTGGAAAACGTGCCTTTGAGCTCATCCTCCATTTTTACAACAGACTTAATGGCCACTGTTTGTTTATTGCCTTGTAATAGCCTGTAAAATTCACCGTAACTCAGCTCTTTTGGAAGCGAAGCTTGGGAGAAAGAATCCATCCTGAATATATATATAAGAAGCAAAAACAGCCCTACCCATAATAAAATATTCTTATTAACTTTATTCCCGCCTTTATTTTCCATTTTCATACATCTCCTAAATTAGATACATATATTACCACAACTTATTTGAATAAATCAACTTTTTATTAATTTCAAGACAATATTTGTTCTATCTTTTGCAACACTTATGCCTGCTGGTAAGTTAACTATTGAGTTCGCAGGCCTGTTATTAATTAAATCTTCCATTTCCTTCCAGTGCTGATACGTAAATCTTCTCAGGTCACCCTTGAATTCTTCCAGGGCAGCCCTTAAAATTCTTTTTCTTATAGCTTCTGGCTGCTTTTTAAATTTCTTGATATCTATTAGAATCTCTTCCTGCCTGACTTTCGACACGCTCTTAAATTTTCTATTTGCATATTTAATTAGAAATTCATTCTCCACTTGTAAGTTCTCTGCCATATTAGCAAGGACTTCCTTGATATTAGAATTAAAATCTTTTTCCAAAAGAGGTATTAATTCCAGCCTGATTTTATTTCTTGTAAAGATAGTTTTCTCGTTCGAAGAATCTTTTCTGAATTCAAGGCCTGTTTCTGAAATAAAAGCCTCCACATCTTTTCTGGATATTTCTATAAGCGGCCTTATTATTTTAAACCCCTGCATATCTTTAACAGGGCTAATCCCTCCCAAGCCTTTCATGCCAGCTCCTCTTATTATCCTCATAAGAACTGTCTCAGCCTGATCATCCCTTGTATGGCCAACTGCTATTTTATCCACGCCTCTTTCTTTTGCAACCCGCTTAAAAAAATCATATCTCTCAAACCTTGCAGCCTCTTCTGGAGAAATCCCTTTTTCCTTACTAATCCTTGGGACATCTATTTCTTCCCAAGCAATTTCAAGACTGTATTTTTTCGCAAGCTCTTCGCAAAATTTCCTGTCAGCTCTGGATTCTTCTCCTCTAAACCTGTGGTCCAAGTGAGCAATCAATATGGTTAATGAATATTCTTTCTTCAGATCGCATAACACATGAAGCAGGGTAACTGAATCAGGCCCTCCCGAAAGACCTACCAGAACACTATCATTTTTCTTTAACATATTATATTTTTTTATGGTGGATTTAACTTTGTCTAGAAAAGTGGCAGGCATTATATTTTTGTAATGGTAGCGGCGAGTGGATTTGAACCACTGACACGCCGGGTATGAGCCGACTGCTCTGCCAGGCTGAGCTACGCCGCCAAATTTTACGAAGTAAAATTTGATCCTGAGGCTGCGACTGAATAAGGAGCAGCTGAAGGACCTTCTTACCTCAACACTTCATTCAAGCTTCCAGTCCTATATCCTTCTAAATCCAGCGTAATATACTTAAACTCAAGCTGTTTTAAATGTTTTGTTATTTTATCACAAAATTTTTTATTCACAAACCTTTTTATATCCTCTTTTTCTACTTCAATTCTTGCAACATTGCCATGATAACGAACCCTTACTTGAGTTATGCCCTGCCTTTTTATAAAATCTTCCGCTGCCTCTATTTTTACTAACGTCTTTTTATTTATCTTTTCGCCATATGGGAATCTGGAAGCCAAGCATGCCATTGAAGGCAGCATAGCGGTCTCTAATTTTAATTTCGTAGAATATCTTCTTATATCATATTTTGAAAACCCTGCTTCCATAAGAGGGCTTCTTATCCCTAACTCCTTTTTTGCTATACTGCCGGGCCTATAATCCTTTGCATCGTCTGTATTTGATGCGTCCAGCACATAGTTAAAACCCTGCTTTCTTGCTATTTCATTTAGTTTGCAGAATAATTCTTTCTTGCAATAATAACATCTATTAATTGGATTCTTTGTAAAATTTTTATTTTTAAGCTCATCTGTAAAGATTATTTTGTGCCTTGCTCCTAGCTTTTTTGCAAATCTCTTTGCCTGTTTAAGCTCAGAGCTGGTATATGTCTCTGAAACAGCTGTTACAGCCAGGACATTCCCATCCTGCAAAATATCCTTTGCCATCTTAAGCAAAAAACTACTATCCACCCCTCCTGAAAACGCCACAACGACCCTGCCCATTCCCATCAAAATCTTCTTCAATCTCTCTAATTTACCCAAATCGCCATCCTTTTATCCCCCCCCCATGTTACAAAACGAGTATGACTTGTTTTGTAACAGGCACGAATTGTAAAGTTACGATAATATTTTGTCGATCCAGCCGCCGCCTGAGACATATTCTCCATCATAAAAAACAGCTGCTTGTCCTGGCGTTATTGCGCTTTGTGGCTCTTTAAAATCTACTTCTGCAATATTGCCGCCTAAATCCTTTACGTAAGCCCAAGCCTTTTTATGATTATATCTTATCTTCACCTCTAAATCTTTTTCTTTTTCAGTATCCTTTGCCAGCCAGTTGATTTTCTTCACCAGAAATCTTTTTTTCTTAACATCTTCCGCGGCTCCGACAACAATAATATTATGCTTAGGCCTTATTTCTGTAACATAAAGAGGTTCTTTGGCGGCTATGCCAAGCCCTCTGCGCTGGCCTATTGTAAAATTCCAGAAACCCATATGATTTCCAAGCGCCTTGCCAGATCTATCTATTATATTGCCTTTCTGAGGCTTTATATTTCTATACTTTTTTATAAAATCAGAATAATTATTATCAGGAACAAAACATATCTCCTGACTATCAGGCTTATCGTATATGTTAAGCTCTAATTCCTTTGCTTTACGCCTGATATCATCCTTTGTAAAATTTCCTATCGGAAATAGTATTTTTTTCAACTGGCTTTGTTTCAGGCAAAATAAAACATAAGATTGGTCTTTTGCTTTATCAACAGATTCTCTCAGCCCATAAGAACCATTTATACATTCGCCCGCCACAGAAACCAATGGCGGGCTCAGTATTCCGCCCAAGGAACCCCGGGCATTAGCCCGGGTGGGCTCCATTTCTATCCTGGCATAATGTCCTGTTGCAATAAAATTACAGCCTAGGCCAATTGCTTTTTTAAGCAGACTGCCGAACTTTATTTTTTCGTTGCAAACAATACATGGATTAGGGGTTTTGCCTGCTAAATATTCTTTTACAAAATAGTCTATTACATTCTTTTGGAAGTCCGCTTCAAGATTTAAAACATAATGTTTTATGCCGAGGACTCTTGAAACCTTTCTTGCGTCTTCTATATCTTTTAATGAGCAGCACGCCTTTTCTTTTTCCTTGCCGCATAACTCCTTCGGCCAAACCTTCATGGTGGCGCCTATGACTTCATATCCAGCTTCATTCAGAATAGCTGCTGCCACAGAGCTGTCCACCCCGCCACTCATCGCAACTAGTACTCGCTTATTCTTCATATTGCTATTATTGCAAGGCCTTTTAGGGTAAGCTCTGGGTCTATTTTATCAATACTTTCGCAATAGGGCCCTATAAGTTTAGAAAAACCCCCTGTAGCTATAACCTTGGCATTTCTCGAATACCGTTTTTTCAGCTTATACACTATGCCATCGCATAAACTGCTGAAACCATATACGATCCCTATAAGCATGCTTTCCTTTGTTTCTTTACCCAATATACCTTTTGGTTTTTTGATAATAACTTTTGGCAGAAGCGCTGTCTTTTCATACAATGCCCACAATGAAATCCCTGGGCCAGGCGCTATAACTCCGCCAATATATTGCCGCTTCTCGTTTACAATATCTATTGTTATGGCTGTGCCAAAATCCACAACTATACATGCCCCACCGTATAGCTCATACGCAGCCCTGGCATTCACAAGCCTGTCAGAACCTACTTGCTCAGGGTTTTTGTAAAGATTCTTAACCCCGCTGTCCACATCTCTTCCAACAACTATGCAATTTATGTTAATTGTTTTTTTAACAGCCTTTTCTACATTTTTTAAAGCAATAGGCACTACGCTAGTTACAATCACAGAATCTATAACCTTAAGATAAAGCTTTAATTTTACCTCATAGTCTCCAGCCAAATCACCAGAATACGTAGGTATTCTAAAAGCCCTCTTTAAAACCTTTTTATCAAAAATGCCATTATGAATACTTGTATTGCCAATATCAATTGCTAACAGCATAACTACCTCAGCATTGTCACATCGCCAGCAAGAACCCTTTCATTGAGCCCTGAATCCATTCTTAATACAAGAGCGCCGTCCTTGTCAACATCTATAGCATAGCCTTCAATCTTTGTCTCGTGATATGTCACCTGAACCCTTGTGCCCAGAAAGTTTGAAAATTCTTTATATTCTCTTATAATCTCGCCTATATGGCCGCTATTAAAAAGCCTGTAATATTTGTCCATATTTTTAAAAATACTTCTTACTATTTCAACTCTGGATAACTCTCTGCCAAACTCTTCTGCAATAGAAGTTGCGCCTTTCGGCAAAAGCTCTTTTTTTGTATTTATATTAATCCCTATGCCTATTATAACAAAATTAATCTTGTCTGTCTCCGCATTCATTTCAGTCAATACGCCGCATATCTTTTGCCTATCTATCAAAACATCGTTTGGCCATTTTATAAACGCGGCCAAATTTGTCATTTCTCTGATTGTCTTTGCGACGCTCAGAGCTGAAAAAAGCGTAATGCTGGACACCTCTTTTGGCAATATATCTGGCCTCAATATAATAGACATATATGCGCCTTTGGATTTAGGAGAAACCCAAATTCTACCCATCCTTCCTCTGCCAGCAGTCTGCGATTCTGCTATAACAATAGACCCCTCTTTTTCTCCGGCCATGGCAAGATCATGCGCCGCATCATTGGTAGAGGCTATTTCTTTGTAAGAATAAATCTTTTTGGCTATGATATCTGTTTTAAGATGCCACTTTAGCTCCACCTCTGTTAAGCAGTCTGGTATAGAGATCAGCTTGTAGCCCAGATGCGGGAATGCCTCGATATCATAACCTTCTTCTCTTAGATTTTCTATGTGTTTCCACACTGCCGCACGGGAAATTCCAAGTTCATGACTCATATCTTCGCCTGAAATATACCCTTCTTCGTGTCTCTTAAAATAATTTAATATTTTATCATCCAGCATTATTTTTTAATTCCTTTATTCTATCTCTCAATTTCGCTGCGCGTTCAAACTGTAAATTCCTAGCCAAAAGCTCCATCTCTCTTTCAAACTCAGCAATTACCATTTCTTTTTCATAATCTTCTTCACTCTGGCCAGTTGCTTCAATAACAATCTCTTCTGCTTTTTTAAGAGATTCTATGCCGTTTCTAATAGCCTTTTCAATAGAGCGGGGCGTAATATTATTTGCCTTATTAAACTCTGCCTGTTTCTTCCTTCTCCTGTTTGTTTCCTCGATAGCCTTTCTCATTGAACTTGTTATATTGTCTGCATACATTATAACATGGCCGTCTATATTCCTGGCTGCCCTTCCTGCCACCTGAATCAAAGATGTCTCTGATCTCAGGAAACCTTCTTTATCTGCATCCAAAATAGCTACCAGAGCTACCTCTGGCAAATCCAGGCCTTCTCTCAATAGGTTTATCCCTACCAGGCAGTCAAATTTCTGCATCCTTAAATCCCTTAATATCTCCGAGCGCTCAATAGTATCTAACTCTGAATGTATATACCTTGCTTTCAGGCCTAACTCTTTCAAATACCCGGCAAGGTCTTCGGACATCCTTTTTGTTAAAGTAGTGACAAACACTCTCTGGTTTTTAGACGCTCTTTGTTTTATGTTTTCAACAAGGTCCTGTATCTGATTCTCAGTTGGTTTCACAGTTATTTCCGGGTCCAATAACCCTGTAGGCCTTATGACCTGTTCCGCTATCCGGCCTGAATTTTGCAGCTCGTATTCCGAAGGCGTAGCTGAAACAAATACTGTTTCATGAACAATGCCCATAAATTCTTCAAAGCTTAAAGGCCTGTTATCCAAAGCTGACGGAAGCCTGAATCCATAATCAACAAGCGTCTGCTTGCGGGCTCTGTCTCCATTGTACATGCCTCTCAGCTGCGGCATTGTGACATGCGATTCATCAATTATTGTCAAAAAATTTTCCGGGAAATAATCCAGAAGGCAGCTTGGCCTTGAGCCAGCAAGCCTTTGGCTCAAATGCCTTGAATAATTTTCTATGCCGTTACAAAATCCCATTTCCTGAAGCATCTCAATATCATAACGCGTCCTGGACCCTAACCTCTGTGCCTCCAATAATTTATTCTGCGCCCTTAATTCCTTAAGCCTTTCTTCAAGCTCTACCTCTATTGACCTGATAGCTGAGTCTATTCTTTCCTGCGTAGTGACAAAATGTTTGGCTGGATATATAGCTATCTTTTCAATAAAATCCGCGAGCGTGCTGCCGCTAACAGGATCTAATTCTGAAATCTTCTCTATCTCATCTCCAAACAAACTTATCCTGAAAAATGTTTCTTTATACGCGGGGAATATATCTATAGTATCGCCTCTTACCCTAAAACAGCCTCTCTTGAAATCAACATCGTTTCTGGTGTAATGTATGTTTACAAGGCGGGATAATAAAGCGCTTCTTTTTATCGCCTCTTTCTTCTTTAAAAATAATAATAAATCTTTATAATCTTCTGGCGAACCCAGGCCGTAAATGCACGACACGCTTGCTACTATAATAACATCGCTCCTAGACATAAGAGAACTAGTAGCAGAAAGCCTGAGCCTGTCTATATTATCATTTATAGAAGCGTCTTTTTCTATATAGATATCTGCCTGCGGCACATATGCCTCTGGCTGGTAATAATCGTAATAGCTTACAAAATATTCAACTGCATTATACGGAAAGAATTCTTTGAATTCACTGTATAACTGCGCAGCGAGAGTTTTATTATGCGATACCACAAGCGTAGGCCTTTGGACATTACTGACCACATTAGCCATAGTAAATGTTTTACCGCTGCCAGTAACGCCAAAAAGCGTTTGATACTTCAAATTTTTTTGCAGCCCATCAGTAAGCTTATCAATAGCCTGCTGCTGATCCCCGCAAGGCTTAAATGGAGCGACTAATTGAAATTTTGGCATATTTCCAACGAAAAATCTATTGAAGGAGCCGAGTGGGTGAGTTTGCCTATTGAAATTCTGTCAACTCCTGTTTTAGCAATCTTTCTTACATTCTCCAAGCTGACTCCGCCAGAAGCTTCCAAAATTACCTGTCTAAAACGGCCTTTGTCTTTAGTATCTTTAAGCTTCACGGCTTTCTTAATCTCCTCGGCTTTCATATTATCCAACATAATTATATCTGCCTCTGCTTCCAGCGCCTCTTTAAACTCTGCAATATCATCTACCTCAACCTCTATATTTTTATATCCCCTGCTTTTGAATATAGAAACTGATTTTTTTATAGCATCTTCTCTTAATGCCCCTAAATGATTATCCTTTATCATTACCTCGTCCCATAAACCAATCCTGAAATTAAACCCTCCTCCAGCAACAACAGCATATTTTTCCATTTCTCTTAACCCAGGGGTTGTCTTTCTGGTATCATATATTCTGGCGCCCGTACCCTTTACTTCTTTCACAAATTCAGCAGTAAGCGTTGCTACGCCGGAAAGATGCCCCAGAAAATTCAAAACAGTCCTTTCAGCTGACAAAATATTTTTTGCAGAGCCTCTTACTGATATGATCCTTTTGTTTTTCTTAACCCTGTCACCATCTTTATACAACGCTGTAAATGCTATCTTTTCATCAACTGCATCAAAAACCCATTTTACGACATCCGCGCCAGCTAAAATACATTCCTCTTTTACTATAATATGCGCTAATAGACTGACGGGTTTTTCAAAAATAACAGAACTTGTAATATCGCCAGAGCCGATATCTTCTTTTAAAGCGCTTATAATTATTGGAAATACCTTTTCTTTTGTAAGTTTCATCTTATTTAACTATTAACTCTGCCCGTGCCAGCAGTTTGCGAGGACGCAAAATTTTCCCAGCGTGAAAATTTTGCTCCGTTTTGACCCTCGCTCGTCTGTTGAGCCAGGTGGGGTCTGAGGCACATTAGAATCGTTTCGGCAAAAGTCCGCAAGGATTTATGGTGAGTTCTGTTCAGTTGACAATACGATAGTCGACAGAAGAACGAACCATAAACCGTAGCGGACGGCGAAACGATTCAGTGCCGAATGGCCCCACCTGGCTCAACAGACACCGTGCCCGCTCGTGTCAAAGAGGCCTCTCAAACTGCTGGCACAGGCAGAAAGCCAACTACAGATCTTCAATAGTCTTTCCCAACCTATCTATTTGTTCTCTGAGCTTCTCAGCCTTTTCCTGCTCAGCCCTGACTACGCTTTCAGGCGCGTGATCCATGAAATTTTTATCCTTCAATTTCTTTTCTGTAAACACAATCTGTTGCTTTAATAAATCCTGCTTCTTTACCAGCCTGGCCTTTTCTGCCTCCACGTCTATTACCCCCTCCAGAGGAATAAATATATTAAACTCTTCTGTAACAGCGCTGAGAGAGCTCTTCGGCCTTATAAAATTTTCATCTATTGTCAATTTCTCAAGATGAGCCAGATTTTTGATATATTCCGCGTTATTGGATACTACAGAACCAGCTCCTTGTTTCAATGGCGCAAGCCCTACTGTCAATTTTTTAGAATAAGCTATATTCATATCAGAACGAATATTCCTTATATTGACTATAATATTTTTTACTATCTCTATATCGGACTCTATTTTTTTATTTATATAATGCTTATCTGCTTCGGGCCACGCTGCAATCATTATGCTGTCTCTTTCTCTTATGCTCTGCCATATGGCCTCTGTCACAAACGGCATAAAAGGATGTAATAATTTCAGCGAATTTTCTAACACATGTATTAAGATTTCTCCTGTTCTCTGCTCTTTGCTCTCCGCGCTTTGCCCTATAATTTGCGGCTTTACCATCTCCACATACCAATCGCAAAAATCATGCCAAAAGAAATCATATAACAAGCTCTCCGCTTCATTAAATCTATAATTTTTCAATGCCCTAGTCACAGCCTCTATGGTTCTATTTAATCTGCTCAATATCCACCTGTCAGCTATAGACAGCTTTTCTTCTGCTCTATGCTCTACGCGCTCTGCCCTCTGCTCGATATTCATCAACACAAACCTTGACGCATTCCATATCTTATTCGCAAAATTCCTGCCTATCTCAAATTTTTCTTTTGATAAGAATACGTCCTGGCCAGCAGAGGTTATGGATATAATGCTAAACCTTAAAGCATCTGCGCCAAATCCATCTATTATCTCCAATGGGTCTATTATATTCCCCAGAGATTTTGACATCTTCTTGCCTGTTGCGTCCCTGACAGTCCCGTGTATATAAACATCGCTGAACGGAATCTCTTTTATGAATTCCTTGCCTGACATAATCATCCTTGCGACCCAGAAAAATAATATCTCAGGCGCGGTTACCAGAACAGAGGTTGGGTAAAAATACTCCATGTCTTTTGTTTTTTCAGGCCACCCGAGAGTTGAAAATGGCCACAGCCACGACGAGAACCATGTATCCAACACATCCTCATCCTGTTTCAATTCTACGCTTCCGCACTTTTGGCATTTTTCAGGCGTAACTTTTGAAACAATAACAGCGTTACATTTCTGACAATAGTAAACAGGCAGGCGATGTCCCCACCATATCTGCCTTGAGATGCACCAGTCCTTTATATTCTCCATCCAATTCAGATAAACCTTTGTCCATCTCTTTGGGTGGAATTTAATTTTTCCGCTTCTGACCGCTTCTATTGCAGGTTCTGCCAATGGCTTCATTCTCACAAACCACTGCAAAGATAGATACGGCTCTATTACAGTATGGCACCTGTAACAATGCCCTACTGCGTGGTCATGTTTTTCTGTTTTTATCAATAATTTCTTTTCTTCAAGTTCAGCTACTATTAACTTTCGAGCCTCAAATCTATCCAGGCCATTGAATCTGCCTGCATTTTCATTCATCCTTCCGTCAGGCCCCATGACAGTTATTGGTTCTAAATTATGCCGTTTTGCCATTTCAAAATCATTAGGGTCATGAGCAGGCGTAACTTTTACAGCGCCTGTGCCGAATTTTTTATCCACAAAATCATCCGCAATAATGTTTATCTCTTTCCCAACAATAGGCAATATTAATTTCTTGCCCATTAATTTCTTGTATCTCCTATCCTTGGGATTTACCGCCACTGCAACATCTCCAAGCATAGTCTCCGGCCTAGTGGTCGCCACCACCACTCCTTTACCCTCTTTAAACGAATACAGTATATAGTAAAGCTTCCCCTCCACATCCTGATGAGGCGCTTCTTCGTCAGAAAGAGCTGTCTGGCACCTGGGGCACCAGTTGATTATATAATTGCCCCTATAGATCAAGCCTTTATTATAGAGTTGGACAAATGCTTCCAAAACTGCTTCTGAAAGGCCTTTATCCATGGTAAAACGCGTTCTCTCCCAGTCGCATGAAGCGCCCAGTCTTTTAAGCTGCATGATAATAGTATTCCCGTATTTCTCCCTCCACTTCCATACCTCTTCTACAAACTTTTCCCTTCCAAGCCCCTGCCTAGTGATGCCTTTTTCCCGCAGATTTCTTTCCACAACATTTTGCGTAGCTATTCCAGCATGGTCCGTGCCAGGCACCCATAAACTCGCAGATCCTTGCATCCTTTTCCATCTTATAAGAATATCCTGTAATGTATTGTTCAGCGCGTGCCCCATATGGAGAATTCCTGTAACATTGGGCGGAGGAATTGTTATGGTAAAAGGTTTCTTGGAAGGATCAGGCTCTGCATGAAAAAGCCTGCTATTTTCCCATTTAGAATAAATAGACTCTTCGTGATCTTTTGGATTATATCTTGGAGGTATGTCTTTCATGGCTGGGGCTTATCTGGCCTTGTCTTTTAATAGCTTGTATTCCACGCTATCCACAAGAGCCTGCCAGCTTGCTTCTATGATGTTTTCAGAAACTCCGACAGTGCCCCATGAGCTATTTTCGTCCTCTGACTGGATAAGGACCCTTACTTTAGCAGCAGTGCCTGCTTTTTCATCCAGCACCCTTACCTTGAAATCAGACAGATGCATCTTTGAAAGTGTGGGGTAAAATTTTGTCAAAGCTTTGCGCAATGCATTATCCAAAGCGTTTACAGGCCCATCTCCTATTGCCGCAGTATGCTCTTCTTTTTTATTCACATTCAGCTTAATAATAGCCTCTGAAATCAGCATATCGTCTTCTCTTTTCTCAATACTAACCCTGAATCCTTCCAACGTAAAAAACGGTTTATATCTTTTCAATTCCTTTTTCACCAATAGTTCAAAAGACCCATCAGCAGCTTCAAAATGATACCCCTGATTTTCCATAGATTGGATCAACCTCAATATCCTTTTTGTCTTGGGATCATCCTTTGTAAGGTCAAATTCCATCTCTTTTGCTTTTAGAATAATGCTGGTCTTGCCTGACAATTCAGAAACAAGGATCCTCCTATGATTTCCCACCTTTTCAGGTATTACATGTTCGTAAGACGCAGGGTTCTTCATAACTGCGTTAATATGAACTCCGCCTTTATGCGCAAAAGCGCTCCTTCCAACAAAAGGCTGGTTATCCTGAGGCCTCATATTTGAAATCTCGTTTATATACCTAGATACCTCTGTCAGCTCTTTCAGCTTAGATTCAGAACAACATTTATACCCCATCTTCAATTGAAGATTCGGGATAATGCCGCACAAATCTCCATTACCGCATCTTTCGCCATATCCATTTATCGTGCCCTGCGCAATACTTGCGCCTGCCTCAACCGCAGCTAAAGTATTCGCAACAGCCAGGCCGCCATCATTATGAGTGTGAATCCCCAGTATAACATTAGAACACTCGCTGGAAATCGCCCTGACAATAGTCCCTAATTCATGAGTAAGCATGCCGCCGTTTGTATCGCATAAAACAACCGCATCGCATCCCGCGTTTACAGCTGAATGCAGGGTCTCCAAGGCATAATTTTTATTCCGCATATATCCGTCAAAAAAATGTTCTGCATCATAAAATACATAAAGATTCATGGATTTAAGAAATTCTACGGTGTCTTTGATCATCCTCAAATTTTCCTGTAGAGACACCTTGAGAATATCTGTCACATGCATATCCCATGTCTTGCCAAAAATAGCAGCTAGCCTTACGCCTGATTTTATAAGAGCCTTTAGGTTTTCATCTTCTGTTGGATTGATCTTTGGGCGCCTTGTGCTGCCGAACGCAACAAGCTCAGAATTCTTGAATTTAATTTTTCTGGCCTGCTTGAAAAATTCCATATCCTTTGGATTTGAGCCCGGCCATCCGCCTTCTATATAATGAACTCCAAACTTGTCTAATTTCTTTGCAATCTTAACCTTATCCATCACAGAAAAAGAAATACCCTCTCCTTGTGAACCATCTCTCAATGTAGTATCGTAAATCTTGATTTCCTTCATATTTTACCTCTTTAATCCAAATGCTTTATGCAGCGCCCGCACTGCATCGTCTGCGTATTTCTTATTTATCACGCACGATATCTTGATTTCAGAAGTTGATATCATGTCTATATTGATCTTTTTTGAAGCCAGGGCGCCAAACATCTTTGCCGCAACTCCTGAATGGGTCTTCATACCTACGCCAACTATTGAAACCTTCGCAATCTCATTATTATAAACCACACCCTTTGCTTTCACAGCCTTCACTATTCTAGCCACCACATCTTTTGTCTTATTGAGCTCAGCCGTAGGCACTGTAAATGACAAATCTGTATAACCACGCCTACTTATGTTCTGAATTATCATGTCGACATTTATATCGTGTTTAGCTAGGCTTGCGAATATTTTCGCTGCTATACCCGGCCTGTCAGGCACATCACAGATAGTTACTTTTGCCTCGCCTTTATTCGCAGTTACACCGCTAACAAGAACCTCTTCCATTGACTTAACCTCCTTTGAAATAATTGTTCCTTCTTTATCTGTAAAGCTTGATCTTATATGCAAAGGAACTGAATATTTTTTTGCAACCTCTATAGACCTTGCCTGCATTACCTGCGCGCCCAGAGAAGCCAGTTCTAGCATTTCTTCATAGCTGATCACGGAAAGTTTTCTGGCGTCTTTTACAACCCTAGGGTCAGCAGTATAAACACCTTCCACGTCAGTATATATCTCGCACATATCAGCATCCAGGGTCTTTGCGATAGCAACAGCTGTAAGGTCTGACCCGCCCCTGCCAAGCGTTGTAATCTCTTGTTCGGCATTCATGCCCTGAAAACCAGCTACTATAACAACCTTCCCTTTTTTAACCTGTTCCCTGATCCTGTCTGCGCTTATTTTAAGAATCTTGGCCTTTGTGTGAGAACAGTCTGTAACAATGCCTACTTGCGGGCCTGTAAAAGATATAGCATCAATACCTATCTTATGAAGAGCCATTGCCAGAAGCGCCACAGATACCTGCTCGCCTGTAGATATAAG
This sequence comes from Candidatus Omnitrophota bacterium, assembly GCA_003485765.1. Classification (GTDB taxonomy): domain Bacteria; phylum Omnitrophota; class Gorgyraeia; order Gorgyraeales; family Gorgyraeaceae; genus UBA10183. The sequence goes on from DNHS01000056.1 coordinate 28,554, forward strand.
CATATCCAGCTCTCTATCGCTTGGCCTATCCGTAATCTGGCCTGCCAGTTCCAAAAGCTCGTCAGTAGTATCTCCTAAAGCAGAAACCACCACTACTATCTTATGGCCTTGTTTCTTATAACGCGCAATGCGGTTTGCTACATTCTTTATCCTGCCTGTATCCGCTACAGAGCTACCGCCGTATTTTTGAACAATCAAAGACTTTCCCATATCGATAAATATTACCACAAATGCTAAAAATAATCTATTAAAATATTTCCGTTCACTGAGCCAAGATAGGGTCATTCAACATTGAATCGTTTCAGTAATTCGCTAATGCTGCTAAGGCTACTGGGTTTCGAGGACGCAAAATTTTCCCAGCGTGAAAATTTTGCTCCGTTTTGACCCTCGCTCGTCCCAACGCTATTCGCGTCGGGACACCAGCCCGCTCGGGTCAAAGAGGCCTCTCAACCCAGTAGCCTTAGCAGCAAAAATACTATCACAATATTTTAGTCATTTGCTGAGCCAGGCTGGGGCCTGAGGCACATTTGAAAGGTTTTGGCACCATGTTTATTTTACTTTTAGTGCGCAAGGATTTACAGCGAGTTTCGATCAAGTGACAATACGATAGTCGACAAAGAAACGAGCTGTAAACCGTAGCGCACCCAAAAGCATTTCTGTGCCGCAGACCCCAGACTGGCTCAGCAAAACGAAACAAATGATTTACCTGATAAAAAATTCCATCAGCTCATGGCCTTTATCTATGCGGAATTTGGAAAGGCGGGCTTCTTTCTCGTTAAAATGCTTAATAGTCCCCTGCTCTATATCTGTGCCATACATGGCAAAACAAACATAATCCCTGGAATGGGTCTTTAATGCAATAGGTGTAGCATGGTCGTACAAAACCAGTATTCTGAATTCTTCATCACCAGACTTAAAATGGTTTAATACAGTGCCTACTACAAACTTGTCAAATTTCTCTATGCTGTAGATTTTTTCTCTCAAATCTCCATTGTGCCCTGCCTCATCAGGGGCTTCCACGTGAACAAATACAAAATCCTTATGCCTTAGCGAATCAATAGCATACTCTGCCTTGCCCAGATAGTTGGTGTCATAATATCCTGTAGCCCCAGGCACATTAATAACGTCAAGCCCTATAATCTTGCCTATGCCTTTTATAAGATCAACCGCTGATATAATAGAACCCTCTACATGATAAAGCTTTGAAAATTTTGGCATAAAAGGTTTTATGCCCTGGCCCCACAGCCATATCATATTTGCAGGATTCTCTTTCAGGTCAAGCCTCACCCTGTTCACTTCATGTTCAGACAAGATCTTTCTGGATTCATCCATTAATCTTTTTAATATTTCTGCCTGAGGCGTCATTGCAGGTAGAAATCTATAAATTGTCTTCCCTGATATATCATGGGGCGGCATACATTTTGTTTTTACAAAGTTTTCCTGTTCTCCTTTATCTTTACATTTAAATACTACAAGATGCCTGTAACTTATGCCTGGGTAAAATTTAATATCTTCTGTCCCTAATTTAGAATTTAATTCTTCTATAAGAGATTTTGCCTCTTCGTTTGATATATGGCCTGCGCTGTAATCCGCCATTTTATCGTCTGAAATAGTTACCAGGTTACACCTGAAAGCAACTTCATTATCCTGTAAATCTATGCCCATATTTACCGCTTCTAACGGGCCGCGGCCAGTATAATATTTTTTTGGATTATACCCAAGTATAGAAAGGTTTGCCACATCGCTTGCAGGCAGCATCCTGGCAGGTATCATATTGGTAAGGCCGACCTTGCCTTTTTCAGCTATAAAATTCATATTAGGAATTTTGGCTGCCTCAAGAACAGTCTTTCCGCCAAGATCCTCAATAGGCCTGTCGCCCATTCCATCGCCAACCAGGACAATATATTTCATAGATGTCTCCCAATTTCATAACGCCCTAAAAACGCGATAACCGCTAATTACTTAAATATCAAATACCCCTCTGGTTTTTATGTTCGTTTTCGTCCATCCACTTTTTAATAGACTCTTTTCTGATGCGCCAACTTGCGCCTATTTTAAAAGCAGGAATTTTGCCATCTTGGACATGCTTGTATATTGTCATAGGGTGGACGCCCATATATTCTGCTATTTCCTTAACTGTCATCACTTGTTTGGCTTTAGTCATACTAGGCTCCTTTATATTCCTTTAAGTCGAAGTATAAGAAAGTATAATGATTTTATTGGGTTTGTCAAGAAATTCGAGATCTGCTATTAGGAGAACTTTCTTGATACTGGATTAGAATACCTGCAGAACCTATGCGGAAATGGAAGATTCAGCGCGCCTGACTTCTTCTATAAAGCGCTCCATTAATTCGGCATTCTTATTGCCTGGGCTGGATTCAATACCTGAGGAGACATCTACGCCATAAGGCTTAACTTCTTTTATTATTTTATAAACATTATCAGGGTTTAAGCCGCCTGATATAATAATATTTTTTCCATATTCTTTTGCAATGACAACAAGTGAATGGTCAAAATCTTCACCTGTGCCGCCATATAACCCTCTTTTATAAGCATCAAGTAAAATCGCATCTGCAGGGCAATCTTCTATAGCTTCCAAACTTTCCCTATCCTTGATCCTTATAGCTTTTATAAGTTTCACTCCTTTTAACTTTAAACTTTTAAACTTTAAACAATATTTCACATCTTCATCGCCATGCAGCTGGACAGCGTTCAAATTACACCTTTCAACGCATTCTTCAATAAATTCGAGATCCTCATTAACAAAAACTCCCACTGCGCTTATAAAAGGCGGGATATCTTTTACTATCCTCTCAGCCTTTTCCAATGCGACAAAACGAGAGCTATCTTTAAAAAATACAACCCCTATTGCGTCAGCGCCTGCTGCTATTGCGCTATCCCTGTCTTCAACTGATATTATTCCGCAAAACTTAACCCTTACTCTCATTGCATGATCTCCTTTATCTTCCCTGCAATATCATCTGCTCCCAAAAACGCTCCACCTATTAGAACAGCATTCACTCCAGCCTTCCTGAGCTTTCCAATATCTTCATTGGTGGATATCCCGCTTTCACTAATTGTTATAATTTCTTTAGGGATTTTAGGAATAAGTCTGTAAGCGGTATCCATCGATATTATGAATGTCTCCAGATCCCTATTATTAACCCCTATTATATCTGCTCCGCTCAACAAGGCCTTTTCAAGATCAAATTCATCGTGAATCTCAATAATGGCATCCATGTTAATCTTTTTCGCAAGATGCATAAAACTCTTTATCTGGTCCACTGATAAAATCCTAGCAATTAATAGTATTGCGTCTGCTCCGAAATAACGGGACTCGTAAACCTGATATTCGTCTATTATAAAATCTTTTCTCAGGACAGGCATATCTACGGCGCGCTTTACTTCATTTATATGCAGGATATTCCCGCTAAAAAACTTTTTATCTGTGAGGACTGATATAGCTTTAGCTCCTTCTGCCTTATATATATTTGCTATGGTGGTTATATCTAATTTTCTGAAAAAATTTCTTTTAAAAGACGGAGATTTCTTTTTTATCTCTGCAATAAGGTTCAGCTCTTCCCCGCTGGAGATAGCTTTTTTAAATGGCCGTATGCCTCTTAATAGGCGTTTTGAATCAACAAACTCTGTTATAGCCCTTTTGGATTTCAGCGCATCGACTTCTTTTCTTTTTAATATAATTATATCCTGCAAAAAATTTTTCATATTATGCGCTACTAGTTTACAAAACAAGTCATACTCGTTTTGTAAACTAACGATTAGTAAATTCTACCAGTTTTTCTAATTTCTCTTTTGCCTTGCCTGATTCTATGGATAAACTGGCTATTTCAATGCCATCTTTAAAATCCTTTGCCATGCCTCCGGCAATTAACGCAGCAGAAGCGTTTAATAATACCACATCCTGCCTCGGGCCTTTTTCTCCTTCAATGACCTTTTTTACTATAGCTGCGTTTTCTTCCACGGTTCCGCCTTTTATATCTAAAAGTTCTGCTTTCTTCATGCCGAAATCCTGAGGCTTTATATAATATCCTTTTACCTTTTTATTATTCAACTCGCTAACTTTGGTTTCACCTGTTATAGTTATTTCATCCAGAGTGTCCATGCCATGCACTACAAATGCCCTTTTAACACCCAGATTATTAAGCACGTTTGCAAGCTTATCCGTAAGGCCTTCTTCATATACGCCTAAAACCTGGCCCATAGCATTTGCAGGATTTGTAAGAGGCCCGAGTATATTGAATATCGTTCTTATTCCTATCTCTCTCCTTGGTCCTATTGCAAATTTCATTGCATTATGAAAAAGCGGCGCATATAAAAAACCTATGCCTATCTTTTCTATACATTCCTTAACTTTTTCAGGCGATATATCAATATTTACCCCAAGCGCTTTTATAACATCTGCGCTTCCACAAACGCTAGAGACCCCGCGATTTCCGTGCTTAGCCACTTTTAACCCAGCCCCGCTTACCACGAAAGCAACTGTTGTCGATATATTAAAGGTATCCACTCCGCTTCCTCCTGTCCCGCAGGTATCTATTGAATTGCTGCTTATGTCAATTTTTGTAGCTTTCTCGCGCATAACAATAGCAGCGCCTGTAATTTCCTCTACTGTTTCGCCTTTAATTCTAAGCGCTGTAATAAAACTTCCTATCTGCGCCTGAGTGGCAACTCCAGTCATTATCTCATTCATGCAGGAAATCATCTCTTCCCGCGTCAGGTCAAATCCATCTACTGCTTTCCCAATAGCTTCTTTTATCATACAAACCTCTCTTATAAATTAATAAAGTTCTTTAATAATTGCTTTCCTTCTTTAGTCAAGATTGATTCGGGATGAAACTGAACTCCCCATATTGGAAATTTTTTATGCGCAAGGCCCATTATTTCGTTATCCTTTGTCCATGCCATAATCTGCAATGCATCCGGAAAAGATTTTTTCTCAACTATCAATGAATGATACCTCGTAGCTTCGAATGGATTAGATAAACCTTTAAAGATAGGATTGGCGTTATGGTATATCAAAGAAGTTTTGCCATGCATAAGTTTATCTGCGCGGATAACCTTCCCTCCAAAAACCTCTCCTATTGCCTGGTGACCGAGACAAACTCCTAACAATGGAATTCTAGCTCCAAACTCTTTTATAACCTTTTCTGAAATACCCGCCTCGCTTGGCCTTCCTGGGCCAGGAGAGATTACGATATGATTCGGCTTTAATATTTTTATCTCTTCAATGTTTATCTTATCGTTTCTATATACAGTTAACTTTTCCCCAAGTTCAGACAAATACTGAACCAGATTATAGGTAAATGAATCATAATTATCTATCATTAAAATCATGCAGCACCTCAAATTCTAAGTTGACACTTCTGACATTGTCAGAAGTGTCAACTTGTCAATCCTCTCTCTGCGATTTCTATCGCCATGACTATTGCTTTTGCTTTATTCACTGTCTCCTGATATTCCCTGGACGGGATAGAATCAGCTACGATGCCTCCGCCTGCCTGTATAAAAGCGTCTCTTCCTTTAACAAGCATAGTCCTTATGGTTATGCAAGTGTCCATATTCCCAGAAAAACTAAAATATCCTACCGCTCCTGCGTAATAACTTCTTTTTGTATTCTCAAGTTCGTCTATTATCTCCATAGCCCTTACCTTGGGAGCGCCTGATACAGTGCCTGCTGGAAAACACGCCCTTAAGACATCAAATGCGTTCTTATTTTTATCAAGAATGCCCCTGCAATTACTCACAATATGCATGACGTGAGAATACTTCTCTATAAACATAAAATCTGTTACATGCACGCTGCCCGGTTTACAGACCCTTCCTATGTCATTCCTGCCAAGATCCACCAGCATTACATGTTCTGCTCTTTCCTTTACGTCAGCTAAAAGTTCCTTTTCCAGTTTTTTATCTTCGGCATCATTCCTGCCTCTCGGCCTTGTGCCTGCTATAGGCCTGGTCTCAACTATTCCGTTTTCGCACCTAACCAAAAGCTCCGGAGACGAGCCTACAATCTTTAGATCGTTAAAATTCAGATAATACATATAAGGCGATGGATTTAAAGATCTGAGCGAGCGGTAAACATCAAACGGCTCGCAGTCGAGCTTTGTGTGAAACCTCTGCGACGGCACAACCTGTATAATATCCCCGGCTTTTATATATTCTTTTGCCTTTCTAACTAAATTTTCAAATTCTAGTTTTGTAAAATTAGCTTCTATCTTATGTTTTTTGTTTGTTGGTTTTATTTTTTGTTTCTTCTCAGGCATGCTCAATTTCTTCACAATCTCTTCTATTTTTTTGACTGCCTTATCGTATATCTTTCCGCCTTTAACCTTTAACCTTTCACCTTTCACTAAATATGCATTTACCACTATCTTAACCTTGTGCGTTGAATGATCAAATATCACTAGGCTGTCCGCCATCATAAATATAGAATCGGGGATCTGCAAATCATCAGGATTTTTATCAGGCAGGTTTTCAAAAAATCTTACCATATCATATCCCATGTATCCTACCAGCCCTCCGGAAAATCTGGGAAGGCCTTTTGTCTCAGCCGCTTTAAAATCACTCATTATATTTTCAATTTCTTTTAATGGCTCATCTGCAAGATATGTTTTAATTTTTCCACCCTTATTTATCTCAATTGAATTCGCCTTGCTCTTTAATATTATAGAAGGTTCTAGGCCTATAAATGAAAACCTCGCTATCTTTTCCTGGCCTTCAACAGACTCCAATAAATATGAATACCCCTTGCCTATTTTCTGAAAGACAGAAACAGGGGTTAATGTATCTGCCAGAATTTCTTTATAGACAGGGATTACGTTTACCTTTTTAGCCAGCTTTATGAATTCTTGTTTGGATGGATAATACATATTATACTTTTCTATAAAAACAATTCCTGTTTCCCGTATGACACGCAACGCCATCTCCTAATTGCCTTACTTTTATAAGAAGGGTGTCCATGTCGCAATCATAATAAATCGCTTTCACAACCTGGAAATTTCCAGAAGTCTCTCCTTTTACCCAGTATTTTTGCCTGGATCTGGACCAGAAACATGTCTTTTTAACTTTCAATGTCTTCTTGAGAGAATCTTTGTTCATATAAGCCATCATCAAAACTTCTCTAGTCTTATAATCTTGGATTATAGCCGGAATCAAACCTTCTTTATCATATTTTAAATCCTCTGCTTTGAACCTTTGAGTCTTCATATCCTCACTCTCACTTTTCTATTCCTCAGATACTCTTTAACTTCTCTGATTGAATATTCTTTATAATGAAAAATAGACGCTGCCAAAGCTGCGTCTGCCTTGCCTTTTGTAAACGCTTCGTATATGTGCTCCAAGTTTCCTGCGCCGCCTGAAGCTATTATAGGGATGCTTAAGCTTTCTGAAAATTTCCTTGTAAGCTCTATGTCATAGCCGTTTTTTGTCCCATCCATATCCATGCTTGTAAGAAGAATCTCGCCAGCTCCCATTTTTTGCACAATTTTGCCCCATTTAATAGCGTCAATACCTGTGGGAGTCCTGCCGCCATGCACATAAACTTCCCACCTGTCTTTAGAGCTTTTTTTAGCGTCTATCGCAACCACAATACACTGACTGCCGAATTTTTCGCTGGCTTTTTTTACAAGCTCAACATCTTTTACAGCAGCTGTATTTATAGAGACCTTATCAGCTCCTGCTTTCAATAACTGCCTTATGTCTGTCAGGTTTCTTATGCCGCCGCCTACGGTTAAAGGCATAAAAACAGTCTCTGCAGTCTTTTTTACAACATCCAGCATTATATTTCTTTTTTCAAAACTCGCTGTAATGTCTAAAAAGACAATCTCATCCGCCTTTTCTCTGTCATAAAACTGGGCAACCTCAACAGGATCTCCTGCGTCCCTGAGATTCAGGAACTTGACCCCCTTGACAACCCTGCCGTCTTTTACATCTAAACATGGAATGATTCGTTTTGTTAACATAACATTTTGGCAGACTAAAGTCTGCCCTACAATTTTATAGCAAAGATCTTTACTTTCATATTATTTCGCGATTTGTATGGCTTCCTGTAAATCAATCTTGCTTTCATATATCGCCTTGCCGATAACAACGCCTTCTAAATTCTTATTTTCAATTTCTTTCAATTTTTTTATATCTTTCAGGGAAGAAATACCGCCGGAAGCTATGACAGAGATATCTACGGTATTAAGGATTTGTTTCAATCTCTCTATTCTTGGACCTTTTAATGTCCCATCTACGCTTATGTCAGTCAATATTATAGTCTTAACTCCTATTTTTTGCATCTCCTGAACCATAAATATTGGGTCCAGGCCTGTTTTTTCCTTCCAGCCGTGTTTCACAACCTCGTCTCTATGAAAATCCACACCCACAGCTATCTTTTCTCTAAATTCTTTTATCAGTTCTTCTAAAAACCTTGGATCTTCAAAAGCCTTAGTGCCTAATATCACGCGTCTTGCGCCGCTATTTAAAAAATACTCTATATCGCTTTTATCCCTGATGCCCCCGCCTACTTCGCATGGCGTTTTTATATTTTTTATAATCTCCGCTATTATATCTTGGTTTTTTATCTTTCCTTCTCTTGCGCCGTCCAAATCAACTATATGCAGTAATTCCGCTCCTTTTTTCTCCAAATATTTTGCCATCTCAAGAGGGTTGTTTGAATAAATCCTCTTCTTATTAAAATTGCCTTTTACAAGCCTAACTACCTTTCCACCAATTATATCTATAGCTGGAATAATTAACATCATAACCTCCTCTAACTGCGTAGGTCACCTCGGGTGATTTAAGCAATTATGTTAACAAAGTTCTCTATAATTTTTAACCCCATAGATTGGCTTTTTTCAGGATGAAATTGAAATCCATATACATTGTCTTTACGCACTCCTGAAGCAAAATCCCATCCATAATCTGTCTCGCATAAAATAACATTTTTATCTTTCGGCACCGCATAATACGAATGCACAAAATACATATAACTCCCGTCTTCCACCCCATCTATAACTTTTAACTTTGAACTTTTAAACTTTAAACTAATTCTATTCCACCCCATATGTGGTATCTTTAATCCATCTCTTTCCTTAAACCTTCTAACCTTGCCTTTTATAATATCCAGGCCTTTTATACATTCGCCCAAGGAACCCCGGGCTTTAGCCCTGGTGGGCTCCGCTTTCCCGCCTTCCTCGCTTTCAGTAAATAAAAGCTGCAATCCTAGGCATATTCCTAAAAAAGGTCTGCCTTTTTCTATAGAGTCCTTGATCGGCTCTATTAAATCTCTTTTTTTTAATTCTTCCATTGCGACCTTAAAAGCTCCTACACCAGGCAGAATTATTTTATCAGCCTTAAGGATATCTTTTGCAGACGAACTCACAATAACATTTGAACAGAATTTCTCAAACGCCTTCTGAACGCTCCTCAAATTCCCCATCCCGTAATCAATAATAACTATCATTTTACATTCCAACAACTTTACAGTTTGCCTTTAGTAGACGGTATAGATTTAGATCTAATATCTATCTGCGTTGCCTCATCAAGGCTGCGGCCCATTGCTTTAAAAATAGCCTCTATCAAATGATGAAGGTCCTTGTCAAACGCAAGAATCTCTATGTGCATGTTAATACCTGCGTTCATGACAAACGCCTGCATGAACTGTTCCATGTTTACGAAAGAATATTTTACGCTGTCCCCTATCGCCAGATTAGCCAATAGATTTTCGATATCGCGTTTTGTTTTATAGTGTACATGCAAAGATGGCCTGTTGCTTATATCTGCAACCACCCTTACAAGGCAGCCATCCATAGGGACAAAACTATCTCCGAATCTCCTTATGCCCTTTTTATTTCCCAGCGCCTTCTTAAATGCGCTTCCAAGCGTAATGCCTATATCCTCATTAGTATGGTGCATATCTACGTCCATGTCGCCTTGAGCAGCTACGCCTAAATCAAAAAAACCATGTTTTGCAAAAAGCGTAAGCATATGATCAAGAAAACCTATGCCTGTTTTGATCTCAGCGTTACCCCTTCCGTCTATTGTTAAATTCACAACTATATTAGTCTCTTTTGTTTTCCTTGCTACTTTCGCAGTTCTTTTTTTCATATTTATCCTTTTCTTCTATTTGAATCGCACTTTGAATGATTCCAGGTGCTTATTTAAGCCCTCTATTTTGGTCATCTTTTCAATAGCGACCTTTTCTTTTTCAAGCGCTTTTTTAGAATACGAAATAGTATGAATACTCTTTAAGAATGACCTTGCGCCAAGCCCTGAAAAAAATCTCGCAGTCCCGCCTGTAGGCAATATATGGCTCGGCCCTGCAACATAGTCGCCTATGCAGACCGGCGAATATGGCCCTGTAAATATCGCGCCTGCATTCTGTATTTTCTTCATTATCCTGTTAGGTCTTTTGATTAATATCTCAAGATGTTCCGGCGCTATTCTATTTATAACCTCTACTGCCTGGTCAATATTTCTTGTCAGGACTATATATCCTTTTATATCTTCATTTTTCATTGTCTTTGCGAACTTCTTAGATGTTGTCACCAGCACTACCAAGCCCTTAACATGTTCTGCCTGAGCCATTAGGTCTTGCGCAACATAAGATTTATCTGAAAAATGATTTGCAAGTATAACGATTTCGCTCGGACCTGCCAGCATATCTATATCTACAAAGCCAAACACTTGTCTCTTTGCTTCGGTAACATATTCATTTCCCGGGCCTACTATCTTGTCCACCCTTGGTATAGTCTTTGTGCCAAACGCTAAGGCTGCTATTGCCTGAGCGCCCCCTACTTTATAAACCTCGTCTACTTTTAAAAGATTAGCAACTGCCAGTATATGAGGATCCACATTGCCATATTTATTAGGAGGTGTAGTGAGAATTATCTTTTTAACCCCTGCCATCTTTGCAGGCACTACGCTCATGTAAACGCTTGACACAAGAGGCACTGTGCCAGCCGGGACATATATGCCGACCCTTTCAATAGGCCTGAATATTTCGCCGAGCTCTGCGCCGTCATCATATTTTATCTTCCAGGATTTTGGAAGTTCTTTTTTATAATATCTCTGTATATTCTCAATGATATGCTTAAGGCTTGTGATAAAAGCTGTATCTATATTCTGAAAAGAACTATTTATCTCATTTACGCTTACTTTTAAATCTTTGGAGGTAAACTTTACTTTATCAAAACGCTTTGCGTATTTTAAAACAGCTTTGTCTCCTTCGTTCCTGACATCATCGATGATTCTCCTGACCTTTTCTTCAATGTGCCTTTTATTCGTATAATAACGTTCGAAAAGTTTCTGCATTTCTTTGGATGATAATTTTAAAATTTTCATAGATACCCCTTTATAATCTCCTCTGCCTTTTTTAATATATCCTGAATCTTTGGGCCTGAACGGCTGCCTGCTTGAGCAAAATCCTGCCTGCCTCCGCCTTTTATCCCAAAATCAGCTCCTATATCATTTAAAATACCAACTGCGTCAAGTTTTCCTGCCTTAAGTAATTTACCTATCCCAACTATCAAAGCAATCTTTCCGTCTTTCTCGCTTACAAGCATAAATACCCCATTCGCGAGCCTATCCTTTATTGAATCAGCATTTTTTCTCAAAAAAGAAGAATCTGCATTCTTAATCTCATTCATAATTACATCGATGCCGTTTATTTTCTTTATAGACCCCAAAATATCAACTACATTATCCTGGACATTTTTATTGATGAAAACTTCCAGGGTTTTCTCCATCTGCTTTAATTTATCTGTAAGCTTTTCTATTTCCTTTGCTATATCCTCTGGCCTCACATTCAATTCTTTCGCAACCTCTTTTATCAGGCCCTCTTCCTGTTTTATTTTTTCATAAGCTGGTTTGCTTGTAATTGCCTCGATTCTTCTCACTCCGCTCGCAATAGAAGATTCTGAAACAATCTTAAAGATGTCTATCTCTCCTGTCCTTGTTACATGAGTCCCGCCGCAGAGCTCTCTAGAGTAATCGCCCACAGATACCATCTTGACCACATCTCCGTATTTTTCTCCAAAAAGAGCAATCACATCTCTTTTACTTGCCTCTTCCAGGCTCAATTCATCTATCCTGACAGCGCTATCCTTTCTTATGCTTTCATTTACAATATCTTCGATCATAAAAAGCTCTTCATCTGTAACTCGCTTGAAATGCGTAAAATCAAAACGCAGCCTTTCCGGAGCCACCATAGACCCTGCCTGCTTCACGTGCAAACCCAGGACCTTTCTTAAAGCATTATGCAAAAGATGCGTGGCAGTGTGATTTTTTCTTATGTCTAGCCTGCGCTCGATATCAACTTTTGCTGTAACCCGGTCCCCTGTTTTTAGAATGTCTTCTTTCATTTCAATCTCATGCTGAGTCCTGCCTGCCACATCAATGGCGTTTATAACACTGGCCATTATCTTCCCATCTTTTAAAAGCTCGCCCCTATCTCCTGCCTGTCCGCCTTTTTCGCCGTAAAAATTCGTCTCTTTTAAAAAAATGCTTCCTTTTTCTTTCTTTTTTATTTCGTTTTTTAAATTTCCATCTGAAACTATCTGAAGCACATGGGTCATTATCTCTTCCTTGTCTTCTATAAAAGGAGAAATATCCGGCAACTTTATATTAGTATTTCCTTCAATGTTAAATATGCTACCTGCGATTTTACTGCCCTGTTTTGATGCGGAGCGCTGATTTTCCATAAGGGCTTCAAAACCCTTTATATCCACTTTTATATTTTCACCTTCCGCAATTTCCTGAGTTAATTCCCACGGAAACCCATAGGTGTCATATAGCCTGAACACATGCTCTCCAGATAAAATACCTAAATTTTTGGATCCTAGTAACATTACTTTTAATCTCTCAGTCCCTTCATCTATGGTATTTTTAAATCTTTTCTCCTCTTCCATCACTATCTGGCTTATATTCTCCCGATGTTCTACGAGTTCAGGGTAAGGCTTTTTCATAACATGGCTAACTACAGGGGCTATTCTGTATAAAAAAGGCTTGTCAAGGCCCATTCCTCGCCCATACCAGAATGCCCTTCTTATCAGTTTTCTTATTACATAACCTCTTTCCTCATTTGAAGGCAAAACCCCATCTGATATTGCAAACACAACAGCCCTTATGTGATCTGCTATTGCATTTACCTTCTGTCCACCTGCCATGTGAGCCATCTGGCTCACCTGGCAGGTGGACAGGTCTAATATAGCTTTTATAATAGGCTGAAACGAATCTATCTCAAAATTTGTCTTTTTTCCCTGCAGCACCCTGGCAATCCTCTCCAGCCCCATTCCTGTATCTATGTTTTTATTAGGCAACGGCTCCAGCGCGCCTTCACCTTTTCTGTCAAATTGCGTAAAAACAAGATTCCACACCTCTACCTCGTCAGGTCCGCCAAAAAATATCTCAGAACACGGCCCGCACGGGCCATTCGGGCCTGCGGCTGGCGCATTAGACGGCCAGAAATTATCCTTTTCTCCTAATTTTAAAATCTTTTCTTCCGGGATTTTTACTGTGTCCCTCCATATTTCATACGCCTCTTTATCATCTTTATAAACAGAAACCCATAGATCTTTTTCTTTAAGCCCAAGCTCTTTTGTAAGAAATTCCCATGCCCAAGAAATAGCGTCTTTTTTAAAATAATCCCCGAATGAAAAATTGCCGAGCATTTCAAAAAATGTGTGATGGCCGGCAGTTCTACCTACATTTTCCAAATCTCCAGTCCTGAGGCATTTCTGGCATGTAGCAGCCCTTTTAGGGCCTTTAACCCTGCCCAAAAATTCTTCCTTAAACTGGTTCATGCCAGCGCCTGTAAATAGAAGCGACGGGTCATTGCGAGGGACAAGCGAATCGCTAGGATAAATCCTGTGGCCCCTTTCCTCAAGAAATCTCAAAAACCTTTCCCTTATCTCATCAACTTTCATGGTTACATGATTATTTATTCTCTGCTGCTTTTTTCGCTATTGTTTCTTTAATTTTCTTCTCTATTTCACTGCAGACTTTTGCATTATTTTTAAGATACTCTCTGGCGGATTCCATGCCCTGGCCTAATTTTTCGCTTCCAAAAATTATCGATGAGCCTGACTTAGTCAAGACTTCTGACTCTATGCCAAGTTCCAATATACTGCCTTCCCTTGAAATGCCTTCACCATGTATTATTTCAAATTCTGCATTCCTGAAAGGCGGAGCAACCTTATTTTTCACAACCTTAGCCCTGACTCTATTTCCTATGACCTTATCGCCTGTCTTTATTGCTCCTATATTCCTCATGTCTATCCTCACAGAAGAATAAAATTTCAAAGCCCTTCCGCCTGTTGTGGTCTCAGGATTTCCAAACATGACTCCTATCTTCTCTCTTATCTGATTAATGAAGATAACGCAGGTGTGGGTCTTTGCAATAATAGCTGTGAGTTTTCTCAATGCCTGAGACATAAGCCTTGCCTGTAACCCTATATGTCTGTCTCCCATTTGTCCTTCTATTTCTGCCTGTGGCACAAGCGCTGCAACAGAATCTATTACTATCAGATCAACTGCGTTACTCCTCACAAGCATCTCCACTATATCAAGCGCCTGCTCGCCTGTATCAGGCTGGGATATTAAAAGATCATCAAGGTTCACCTTTAGCTTCCTTGCGTAAGCCGGGTCCAATGCATGCTCAGCATCTATAAAAGCAGCAACGCCTCCTGCTCTTTGAGCCTGCGAGATTATAGTCAAGGTAAGGGTTGTTTTTCCGCCTGCCTCAGGCCCAAATATCTCTACAACTCTTCCTTTCGGCACGCCTCCTACGCCTAATGCCAAGTCTAAAGACAATGCGCCCGTAGAAATAACATCCACATCAAACTTGGTTTCCTGGCCTAATCGCATAATAGACCCCTTGCCAAACTGCTTTTCTATCTGCGAAACAGCTGATTCAATAGCCTTTTCTTTATCATCAGACTTTGCCGCAATTACCTTTTTCTCTTCTTTCTTAACCATGCTAACCCCCTTTGTTATAGATATAAATTATACATTTACAGTAGGTTAAAGTAAAGCACAAAAGTATCCATCACCCCCTTCCATTACATTAGACACATCTCGCGTTCATTTTCTTTCAAAAATTTGACAATATAATAAATATCCCATATAATAAACCCTATGGAAATCAGCGCTCAGGTAATCTGCATAGGCAATGAAATAATGCTGGGCCATATTGCAAATACAAACGCCCAATTCATTTCAAATAAGCTTGCCTCTATAGGCATAAAAACTTCCAAACATCTAGATATACCCGACAATCCTGAAGTTATCATCTCGTCTATAAGGGAAGTTCTCAATGAATCAGAAATAGTAATCACAAGCGGCGGGCTCGGCCCTACTGTTGATGACATAACGCTTGAATGTATCCAGAAGGCATTAAATAAAAAACTAATCTTTAATAAAAAAATCTCTGAGCGCATAAAAGCTCATTTTAAGAGACGTAAAATAAAAATGCCCGCTAATAACCTGCGCCAGGCATTATTACCTGAAGGCGCAATACCAATTGATAACAATATCGGCACAGCCCCAGGCCTCATAATCCCTGTGGAAAATAAAGTCTTAATAGCTTTTCCTGGAGTACCGTTTGAACTTTATCCTATGTTTGAAGAAACCGCGCTTGTGTATTTAAAAAAGAAATTCTCCCTAGGACAAATTATAAAATCCAGGGTTATAAAAATAACAGGCCTCGCTGAATCAAGAGTAAATGAAATAATAGAAGATATTTTACAGATAGCGGGAGATGTCCAGATGGGAATCTATCCGCATCCTGAGGAAATACATGTAAAAATCACTGTAACTGAAAAAAATGAAATTGCCGCTGATTTAATAATAAATAAAATCCAGAAAAAGGTTGAATCGCGCCTTAAAAATTATATCTTTGGCTATGACAACGATGAGCTTGAAGAGATTGTTGGGAAATACCTTCTAAGGGCTAAGAAAACATTAGCCATAGCTGAATCCTGCACAGGCGGTCTTCTGGCCAATAGAATCACAGATATCCCAGGGAGTTCCAGTTATTTTAAGCTCGGCATTGTTTCTTATAGCAATGAATCAAAAAATAACCTCCTGAATATACCCATGGATACAATAAAAAAATACGGCTCTGTTTCAAAACAAGTTGCCGCATTAATGGCAAAAAATGTAAGGGATCTGACTAGTACAGATTATGGTATAGGGATCAGCGATATTGCAGGGCCTGGAGGCGCGACAAACAAAAAACCAACAGGACTTGTCTATATAGCTCTATCAACCAAAGCAAAAACTATCTGTAAAGAATTTCGCTTTATAGGTACCCGGAATCTCATAAAATACAAATCCACCCAAGCTGCCTTAAACATGCTCAGATTATGGCTACCATCCGCGCTTTCATAGCAGTTGAAATTGATAATCAAACCTGGCAAAAAATATCCGAGCTTGTTTCCATCCTCAAAAAATCCAATGCTGATATTAAATGGATAACCGACGGCCAGATGCATCTCACATTAAAGTTCCTTGGGAATATAGACAAAGATAAGGTTCTGGGAATTTCTGAGGCAATATCCAATATCTCAGATAATTTTAATTCTTTTAAAATCGCATTTTCCAAAATAGGCGCTTTCCCAAGCCTGAATCATCCGGCCGTCATATGGCTCGGCATTGATAAAGGCGCAGAATCTTTAAAAACGCTTAATGAGAAAATAGAAATTGCTTTAGAAAAATTAGGTTTTGAGCGGGAGAGCCGCGAATTCAAGCCCCATCTCACGCTAGGCAGAGTCAGGTCGGATAAAAATATGCCAAACATCACAAAACTGCTTAAGGAAACAGCTTTTTACTTAGTGAATGATGTACAAATCGATAAACTTACGCTTTTCCAGAGCGGCCTTAATCCAAAAGGCGCTATCTATTCTATTATCTTACAAAAATACCTACAGAACATTTAATGGCATAACAGATTAAATATATATATAATCTGAAGAGCTATATTGGCATATACGCCTGCTATAATATCATCTGACATGATCCCTAGACTGCCTTTTAATTTTTCAAGGCTCTGGATAGGTTTTGGCTTTACTATATCAAAAAATCTGAATAGTAAAAATCCTGTAACCACATAGCCCATAGTAGGGGGCAAGCGATATAAGCTTATAAGCATGCCAGCAAATTCATCGATTACTATCTCCCCAGGGTCTTTTTCTCCAAAAACTTTCTCTACCCTGCCAGCTGTCATAAACCCAAGTATAATTACTATTAAAATAACCGCGGCCATTATTAATGCGTCATGGCATATAAAATAATATAAAACAAGTGACGCAAGACTCCCGAGTGTGCCAGGCGCAACAGGCAAATAGCCTATATAAAAAACACTTGCTATCATTCTACATAAACGGTCTTTCATTTATCACCCATAAAAATGTCTTTGTTTCTGGCCATATAAGAAATACCTGAAGTCAAAGTCATGCCCACTGTTATAAGCATCAGTAAATACACGGCTATTTTAAAATCTTCCATATACCTGAAACTGAACCCTAGATCCCTGATTATTAAAAATATAAGTATCGAGACAACAGCCACCATCTGGGAAACTGTTTTATGTTTTCCTCCCATCTCTGCGCTAAGAACCTTTTTTTGCGAAAGCGCGAGAATCCTTATGCCTGTAATCACCAGCTCCCTTGCTATGATAACCATCACCATCCACGCGGGTATTATCTCCATCTCTACAAAAGCCAGGAACGCTCCCAAAATAAGTATCTTATCCGCAATAGGATCCATTAATTTGCCAAAAGCAGTGATGTCGCCTGTTTTCCTGGCCATATAACCGTCGTAATAATCAGTGGCGCAGGCGGCCAGAAAAATAGCCATTGCTATAAACTTTGCGCTCGGGCCTTTTATAAAAAGAAACCATATAAAAATGCCAGCCAAAATTATTCTAGAAATCGTAAGCTTATTTGCTATATTCATAGCTGCCTGCTAAATCATATTCATGCGTATCTTGTATTTTAACGTTATAAAAATTCCCTATCTTTAGATTTTTGCCTTTAACATACACCAGCCCGTCTATATCAGGGGCGTCATATTCTGTCCTGGCTATATAATAACCCTTGCCTTTTTCTTCCACTAGCATCTTTAATGCCCTGCCTTTAAATCTTTCATTTATCTTTCTTGATATCCCTTGCTGCGCTGACATTATGCAGTCAAATCTTCTTTGTTTCTCTTTTTCTGAAATCTGATTTTTATGTTCATAAGCTGGGGTGCCTTCCTCTCTCGAATATTTGAAAATACCCAGCTTTTCAAATTTCATTTCTTTTATAAAAGATACGAGTTCCTTGAATTCCTTGTCTTTTTCTCCTGGAAAACCAACTATAAATGAAGTTCGAATAACAGCATCTGGGATCTCTTTTCTTATATACTCTATAAGAGCTATTATTTCCCTTTTATTTGTCGGCCTAGCCATCTGCTTTAATATTCTATCATTAATATGTTCCAGCGGCAAATCTATATACCTGCATATATTTTCATTATCCCTTATAACCTCAATGACTTCTTTATCTAAATTCGCCGGGTGTAAGTACAATAGTCTCACCCATACATCTTTTGAAATCTTAGCTAACTCTTTTAATAAATCTCCCAACCTCTTTTTTCCATACAAATCTATGCCATATAAAGAAGTATCCTGGCCTATTAAGATAATTTCTTTTGCTCCATTTTTTACCAGCCTAACTGCTTCTTTCTTTATGGAACCAATGGGCCTGCTTTTATAATTTCCCTTCAAGCGAGGTATAACACAATATGTGCACCTGTTAGCGCAGCCTTCTGAAATCTTGATATAGGCATAATGCGGCGGAGTAAGTTTCAGGATCTGGTTTTGAGGCTTCCTGAAATCCAAAACACCTCTAAATTCATCCACTTCTTTTAATTCTCCGGCTAATTCTTTTCTATATCTTTCTGAAAGGCATCCAGCCACTATAATCTTTTTTATATTTCCGTCCTTTTTAGCGTCTATCGCCCTAAGTATATTGTCTACTGATTCTTTCTTAGCATCCTCTATAAAAGCGCATGTGTTCACAATCACAGTATCAGAATTTAATATATCCTCCTGAAATCTGTAACCCTTTTTAATAAATTCGGTTACCAGCTTTTCTGAATCCACAAGATTTCTCGGGCAGCCTAAACTTATTATGCTGACTGTTTTTGCCATAAAAAAACGGGGCATCTCCCCGTAACTCTTGGCACACTAAAGTGTGCCCTACAATTTTGTCGCAAAGGCCTTTAATTCTTTATTCCATCTTTCGTAATTATAATTTCTTTTTTTTCGCCTTTTTTCCCGGAAAAACTTGCGGGTTTTCCGTTTACACTTATCTTAATAACTCCGGAATTGCCTGCTTCCAATTTTATTTCTTTTTTTGCCTTCCACGTATCCGAACTACCTTTTCTAAATGTCCCCGTAAACATAAGCACTCCGTCGCCTATTATCCGGAGCCATGTATTATCCGAAGTAGAAACTTCTATCTCAATTTCATCTGTTTTTACAGCTGCAGCTTCTTCTTTTTTCTCTTTTAAAGGTTTTCGTTCAGAGAGTTGGTGGGTTGCTTGCTCCGTACCCTTGCGCGCGCTTTTAACTATCTTATTTTGCTTCTTTACAGATATATTTTTAATAAATTTAGTAACATGGCTAATAGCTGACGATAACACCCAGAATACAAATACTCCTATAATTATAGCTATTATCTGGTTCTTATATTTAATTATGCATGAAAAACCTAACTGCGGCATTTCTTTTGCAGGCAAAGATTTTTGTTGTGCGGTTCCAGAAATAGGCACGGCTACTGGCTTTAAAATCGTTGGCGGCTGGCCGGATTTAGCAAGATATTCTTTTATACCAGGCTCATCCAATGCCCCTAAAAAAACAGCGTATGTTTTTACAAAGCTCTTTGCATAAAAAACTGACCTTATTTCATTCAGCCTGTCTTCTTCCAGGGTAGAAATTATATGCTTAGGTATGCGGCTTCTCTCGGATACTTCTTCTATGGAAAGATGCTTGGATTCCCTTGTTCTTTTTAATATTTTACCTAATGACTCTGGCAGATGCATAGTCGCCTTTGAATTTTTCAGATTGCAAAAACAATCTAAAAAATTGGCTAAGGAGTGGCTAAACCCTGGTCCCCGCTAACTTCTTCCTTGGTATTTTCCTCTTTTGCCTGATATTCCTCTATCAATATCTCCCTGGGCTTACTGCCTCTAAAGGGGCCTATTATGCCCTCTTCTTCCATAGCATCCACAATCCTGGCAGCCCTTGTATAACCAAGCCTTAGTCTCCTCTGAAGCATTGAAACAGACGCCTGGCCTGTTTCCAGCACCATTTTCACTGCCTCATCAAAAAATTCATCCTTTTCAAACCCGCCCCTGGCTGATACGCTCTTTTTTTGCTGTTCAAGTATCTCGTTGTCATACACAGGTTCCTGCTGGGACTTTATAAAATTCACAACCTTTTCTATTTCAGAGTCTGTAAGATATGTGCCTTGAGCTCTTATCGGTTTTGGCCTTCCAGGCTCCAAAAACAGCATATCTCCTTTTCCTAACAGTTTATCAGCGCCGTTCATATCAAGTACTGTCCTGGAATCAACCTTTGATGCAACCTTAAATGAGATCCTAGCGGGAAAATTTGCCTTTATTACACCTGTCACAACATCTACAGATGGCCTCTGGGTGGCGAGTATCATATGAATGCCAACTGCCCTTGAAAGCTGCGCAAGACGCGTGATAGCATTTTCAATATCTTCCTGGGCAACCATCATAAGGTCTGCTAATTCGTCTATTATAACAACTATATAAGGTAATTTCTCTTCTGATTTCTGGTTAAACGCTGTTATGTTTCTCACGGCTATCTTTGCGAGCATTTTATATCTTGCTTCCATTTCGCTCACAACCCAGCTAAGCGCGCCTGAGGCCTTTTTTGCATCAGTCACAACAGGGCACAATAGATGAGGCAGGCCATTGTATATTGCAAGCTCTACCATCTTTGGGTCAACCATTAAAAATTTCAATTCTTCAGGCGTAGCATTATAAACCATGCTCATTATCAGGGAATTTACGCAAACAGTCTTTCCAGAACCAGTAGTGCCTGCTATTAAAAGATGAGGCATATCTCCCAGATCCGTAACCACTGATTTGCCTGATATATCTTTGCCAAGGGCCATGGCCAGTTTTGAAGAAGCTGCCATCTTCTGAAACTCGCTGGATTCCAGTATTTCCCTTAAGAAAACCATAGACGTATCTAGATTAGGCACTTCTATGCCGACGCAGGATTTTCCAGGTATAGGAGCTACTATCCTTACAGTAGTCGCCTTCATAGTAAGGGCTATGTCATCACTAAGACTTGTGATCCTGTTTACCTTTACACCAGGCGCAGGCTGTAATTCATATCTTGTAATAACAGGTCCTTTGCTTATATCCAAAACCTTTGACTCTATACCGAAATCCCTTAGCGTATCCTCAAGTATTCTTGCGCTTTCCTCAAGATTCTCCCCAAAAATATTTCCAAGCTCGTGAGTAGGTGAATCCAATAACTCAAGACCTGGAAGCTTGTAGCCGCCCACAACTCTCGGCTCAACCTTTGCCGCTTTTACAAGCGCGGGTTTTGGCCTGGCTACAGGCTTTGACATTATATTTATCCTTGGCCTTTCTTCAGCTTTAACTTCTTTTTCTTCTACTTCTTCTTTGTTTCCACTGCTTACTTTCTTCTCCACCCTTACCGCAGGCCTTAATCTCGGCCCACTAGCAGGCTTTTCAATTTTTGCATCCCTAACAGCTCCTTTTTCTCTTTTTCGCTTACCTATTTTATCCGCTACAGCCCATATTTTCATGAATAAAATAGAAACTACAGGCACTATTAAAAATTCTGTAGCAACTAGAAGCGCCAATATAGTTAAACTTATCGTCACTATATATCCGCCAATAGCCCCAAGATAATCCAGGAGAAACCTGTCAGTCAATAAAAATCCTAAAAGCCCTCCTCTAGCCACCATCAAAACTGAATCAGGCCTAGCTGTTAAACTGAAAAATGCAGAACTTGCGGAGAATAAAAATAAAATGCCAAGAATTCTGTATAAAAGCCTTCCTGTCAGCCTTTCAGCTAAAATCCCTATGCCCCATACTATAAAAAGAAACGGTATAAAAAATCCTGCATATCCTATTAGTTTGAATATTGCCCACGCAGTATATGCGCCTATTATTCCTATATAATTACGGATATGGATATTAGGAGTGGATGTTTCAAATCCGATATCATAAAGCGAGTATGAAATCATTCCAGCCAAAAGCAACAGCGCCAGAACAAACAATCCAATGGAAACTATAAGGTCTTTGTTATCCTTGCTCATTCTATGGTTTTAAAATTAAAACAACCGCTATTCCCAGCAGAATACAATATATCCCAAACCAATGAAACTTATTTCTATAAAGCACTTTTAATAATACTTTTAATGATACAACCCCTACAATACAAGATATAAAAAGTCCGATAAAATAATTTATATTTACGCCTGTAAGATTAAACCCTGTTTCCTTGATTTTAAATAAGAACGCCCCTAGTATTGCCGGGATAGATAATAAAAACGAGAATTTTGCAGCAGTCTGTCCATCAAGCCCTAAAAATAACCCTGTGGAAATCGTGGCGCCGCTCCTGGATATGCCAGGTAAAGCTGCTATACCCTGAGCTAGTCCAATCAAACCTGCTTTAAAAACTGTCATACCCTCTGTTCCAAGTCTTATGAAATTAGCAGCAATAAGCCATATGCCTGTCAGTATAAGCATAATACCGACTGTTCTTACATTACTAAATGCAGCCTCTATGTTTTTAATAAAGAACAAAACAAAAACAAATGTTACTAAGCTGCTTGCTAAAATTAATGCGCCTATTCTTTTTTTAGTAGTTACACTTTCTATTATATCTCTGCCGAATACTATAAATACGGCTACTAAGGTTCCAAGATGCAAAAATAAATCGAAAAGAATTTCAGGCTCATTAAGGCCCATTAATTTATGCAAAATAACCAAATGGCCTGAGCTTGAAATAGGTAAAAACTCTGCCACGCCCTGCACGATCCCTGAAATTATAGCCTGAAATAACCCCATAACCCCGTATGTTACAAAACAAGTCATACTCGTTTTGTAACATTAGCGTTTAGTTTATTGGCTTGCCTGTTTTATGCTCAGGTTCAATCTGCCCATCTCGTCTATCTTAATGAGCTTAACTCTGACCTTGTCCCCAATCTTAACAACATCTTCCGCGTTTTTAACAAACTTATCCGAAAGCTCAGAAACATGCACAAGGCCTTCCTTGCCAGGCAGTATCTCGCAGAACGCTCCAAAGTTCATAATCTTTTTTACAGTAGCTTCATAAATCGTGCCGACTTCGGGCTCGCTTGTAATACCCTTTATTATATCAATCGCTTTTCTGGAAGCCTCTTCATTGTCAGAAGCAACAGAAACTTTTCCTTCATCATCCACTTCTATTGTAGCGCCTGTATCCTGAATTATCCTTTTTATAATTTTGCCTCCCGGGCCTATCAAAGCTCCTATTTTTTCCTTGTCTATCATCAATGTGGTTATCCTTGGCGCATATTCTGATAATTCTTTTCTAGGCGCATTTATTGTTTCTATTATTTTGTTTAAGATAAATGCCCTTGCAGGATTCGCCTGCTTAACTATCTTTCTGATTAAATTCATATCTATTCCATCTATCTTAAGGTCCATCTGAAGCGCGGTTACGCCTGAATCAGTACCTGCTACCTTGAGATCCATATCGCCGTAATGGTCTTCCAATCCCGCAATATCAGTTAATATAGCTACTTCATTCTCTTCCTTTATCAGGCCCATAGCTATGCCTGAAACAGGCTTTGTAATAGGGACGCCTGCGTCCATTAAGGAAAGAGTGCTAGCGCAAACAGTTGCCATGCTGCTAGAACCGTTTGACTCAAGTATCTCTGACACAACTCTTACAGTATAAGGAAACTCTTCATTCGAAGGCATTACTGCCTTGAGCGCCCTTTCTGCTAATGCGCCGTGCCCAATCTCGCGCCTGCCAGGCCCTCTCATCGGCTTTGTCTCTCCAACGCTAAAAGGCGGAAAATTATAATGCAGCATGAAACTTTTAAGTTTCTCGCCCTCAAGCGTATCCATCCTCTGCTCATCCTGGCTGGTGCCAAGTGTGGTGATTGATAAACTCTGGGTCTGGCCTCTTGTAAAAAGGCCTGAACCGTGAGTCCTTGGCAAAAGGCCTACTTCGCAGTTTATAGGCCTTATATCTTCATATTTTCTAGTATCTATTCTTATTTTTTTCTCCAGAATAAACTTTCTAACCTCGGTTTTTTCTACTTCATACAACGCGTTTTTTATATCAAATTCGCTCAAGCCTTCATCTTCCTGGGTTAGTTTCTCGATAATCTGCCTGGCTAAAATATTAAAAGCATCTTCTCTCTGTTCTTTTGCAGGCAGAGCATTTATTTTTTTAAGCTCATCTATAGAAATCTTCCTTACTTTTTCATGCAGCCCGCTAGACACAAGCTTCAATTCAGGTTTAGTCTTTTCCTTGCCGCATTTTTTCTTAAGTTCTTCTTGTAATTCTATGCTTACTTTTATATACTCCTGGCTTAACTCTATTGCCTCAAGCATTTTTTCTTCTGAAATCTGATTTGCCCCTGCTTCCAGCATTATGATCTTGTCTTTGAGCCCAGCTGAAACTAGATTCAATGAACTTTCCTCCAGCTCTTTAAAAGTAGGATTAATTACAAACTCTCCGCCTACTAATCCAATCCTTACCGCTCCTATAGGCCCCGTAAAAGGTATATCTGAAATAGCCAATGCGCAGGAAGCGCCTATAATTGCAGGTATATCAGAATCATTCTGGCCGTCGCTTGAAAGCACTATTGCAACAACCTGAACATCATTTACAAAGCCTTTTGGAAAGAGCGGCCTTATCGGCCTGTCTATAAGCCTTGATGTTAAAATCTCTTTTTCAGTAGGCCTTCCTTCGCGCTTAAAAAATCCTCCAGGGATCCTGCCTGCTGCGTATGTTTTTTCCTGGTATTCTACAGTAAGCGGGAAAAAATCAATGCCTTCCCTGAGTTCATTTGAACAAACAGCTGTAACCAGGACCATGGTTCCTCCATACTGCACGCGCACTGCCCCATTGGCCTGTTTTGCCATGCTGCCTGTTTCTATGATAATTGTTTCTTTTCCTATTTTTCTTTCGACTTTATGAATCATAATTCCTTTCTTATGAAAAAAGCGGACTTAAAGACCTTTTTCCTTCTAATCTAAAAACTAACAGCAGGTCGTTAAATCCGCCTTCCATTATTTTTTCAAACTCAGCTTATCAGCAAGTTCGCGGTATTTTTCCGGGTTTTCTTTTTTAAGATAATCCAGAAGTCTTTTTCTATTGCCAACCATACGTAAAAGCCCGACCCTTGAATTAAAGTCCTTCTTATGGGACTTGAAATGATCTGTAAGGCCATTGATCCTCTCTGTAAGTATTGCTATCTGCACATTACAAGAGCCAGTATCTTTTTCGTGTTCAGCAAACTTCTTTATTACCTCTTTTTTTCTTTCCTTTATTATCACTTTTAACCTCCAATTTTAGATTATACTATGCCTTTTTATCCTGGTCAAGAAAAAATTTCCAATAATATAACAATACATCTTGATCTCGTATAATAATATAAACGGTAAATTTATTAAAAAACCAGCTATTGAATCATTTTTTTTCATGCATTTATATCTATTCCTTATATATTTTTTCTTTAATTCATCTGATATGCCTCTAAAGATGTCATTGCGAGGCCGTAGGCCAAAACAATCTTTATTTTCAATAACAGCCGTCGCGCCTCTCTCATGATACGCTGTTGCCATAGGATTATAATACGCCTTCCATCCCTTTTTCTGCGCCCTCCAGCATAAATCCAAGTCTTCATAGTATATCTCAAAGGTTTCATCAAAATACCCGTTTTTATCTTTTATATCGTCTAACATAACTTTTTTCATAAGCATGCACGAGCCGCTTACGCCAAAAACATATTCTGGTTTCTCGTGCTGACCTTTATCTAGTTTCCCATACCCTCTCTCTAATGGCTTTCTGTTTCTGGCTACAAATAATCCCGTAGAATCTATTGTCTTTTTATCCGTCCTGAAAATCTTCCCGCTTACCATGCCTATTCTTTTATCTAAGTTAAAAGAACTTAACGCCTCTTTTAAATAATCCTTATCCAGCACGCAATCGCTGTTTAAGCACAGTATAAAATCCCCCTTCGCCTCTTTTATGCCTTGATTGTTTGCCTTGCAAAAAAACAAGTTTTCTGTATTTTGCAATAATTTAACTTCAGGATACATGGCATTAACCATCCCACTGCTAGCGTCTAAAGAACTATTATCTACTACTATTACTTCTTTATCGCCAAAACTCTGCGTCATCACAGAATCTATGCAGCCTTTCAACAAATCTTTTCTATTATAATTTACTATTATTACTGATATCATAATTTTTAAATAATTATATTACGAGGAGGAAAAATAAAACATACCTTAAAATCTTCGTTCATCTGAGGCTGAAGCTGCGCAAGATATGGTTTATCATCTAACGTAAGCCAGGCATGGCCATATATCTTTTCACTGTCGCCTTTTACGCCTATATTAATCCTGACTTCGATGCCTTTTTCCCTCAAAAATTTATAAAGAATCAAAGATCTTTTAAGACAGGTCCCTCGCCTGCTAAAAAATGGCGCTCGCAGCTTAAAAAATAAATCAAGATATTTTGTTATCTTTGATATATTCCATTCTCTTAATTTAGGAGGCCTGCAAGGCGTCCATGATTTAAGGATTTCAGGAAGAGGTTTTATATGTATTATGACTGGCAGAATAAAAAATAGATAAGAAACTCTTGCAAAAAGAAAAATATCTTTCATGGCGATCTGCCTTCTGACTTGAGCGAATGCTCTAATAAAAGCGCCTTGCAAGCCATGACCCACTGCTGGATGCTTTCATCAAAATCCTCTGTCTTTTCAGAAAACTTCCTTGCCTTCTGGCCTATTTTTATCGCTATATCAGGGCTTTTTACGATTGACTGCAATCTTCGCGCAAACTCCTTCGTATTATCAGGATCGACTATATAGCTATTTACGCCATCCTGCAGCATGCGGTATACCCCTTTTTCAGCCACGCCTTTCCCAATAATAACACACCTGCCGCATGCCATTGCCTCCCTGGCAATCTTAGGATAATGCGTGTTTTTGGGAAGATAAGGCTCTTCAGAGGTTTCTGGAGAAACAACGCAGGTAGCTGAATTTATAAGAGCCGGCATTCTCCATGGAGCTTGAAAAGGTAGAAACACGGCTTTCCCGCCTAATCCTTTTGAGTGGACATACTTCTTCAGCAATAATGATCTTTCATTATTACCCACCACAAATATCAGCCTGAATTTTTCTTTTTTTATGCTACTGCACGCATCTACAAAATTAAATGATTTTTTAAGCTTTGAAACTTTGCCTATATATAAAAATGTAGTCATTTTTTCTTTTTTGTTTTTCCTTGAATATAAAGACATATCGAATGGCTTAACGTCGGGATGAAACGCTTTTAAGTCTATAGATCTTCGCAATCCAATTATAAATTTATCCCGGCTTATTTTACATCTCCTTAAAATTTTCCGGCTATGTCGCTGTGTAGTCGATATCTTATCAGCGCCTTTAAATATTTCTATAAAAAGTGATTTTAAAGACGGCGAATCAAATAACCGGGTTATATCGCTTCCAGCGTGAGCAACCATAAATGGTTTTTTAGTGATATATTTTGCCATCAAACCAGCCACTCCATAAGGCATAAGATATTCTGAATAAATAAGGTCTATGTCATATTTTCTTATGACCTCAATAGCTATATTGACTAACTTTGGAATATACGGATTGTATGAAGGAATAAAAAACGGCGTATCGCAAGCTGTGCTATGCACCCTTACGTTCTTTGGTTCAAATTGGCCAGGCTTATTTTCTAAGATTTCCTCGCGATAATCCCCTTCAACCTCCATGCAGTTAGTAACGACGTGCACCTTATGATTTAATTCGCCCAATCCTCTGGCTAACCAGTATATTCCGGATGATACCCCGCCTTCTATTGGAGGATACTTGCTAATAATGCATATCTTCATATTTATGTTTTATCAACCTCTTTAAAATCAAAGATAAATTAGCAGGAGACTTTATTATATCTTTTCCGCCAAGAAGCAAATAAGAGCGGCATTGCTTAGCCAGCTTTTTCAAAATCTCCATAGCTTCAACATGATGATCTCTAACCGGCTCAAGCGATGAGAACATAAGATTTTCAACTATCTTTATCATCGCTTCATTCGAAGAAAGAGGCATGAGTTTACTTTTCTTTTTATGCGTTATCGTAGGAAATACAATAAAATTCGGAGCAGAAGCTTTTTTATAACAAGCTTTACGCCTTGCGCATACCCCTGTCCCTTTTTCGTGATCCCTGCGCAGCATTCTGGTTGGAAACGGATAAACTTTCACCTTGGAATTTGAGCGGCATAAAAACGATATATCATCTCCGCGGCAAATAAAACCAGCCTTAGTAAGATTTATAGAAATAGTGGTTTTTCCGTATCCGCTATCGCCCGGAAATAATATACTAACATCGCCCTTTGTCAAATAAGCTGCATGTAAGGCGAAAAAACCTCTGATTCTAAAAAAATACATCAACATAATGCGGATAGAATTTCTAAAACTCCTTGGTTTAACCTGGCCTGTAGTAAACAACAAAATTTTATTTTGATGGTAAAGCCCTGCCATGGGCGAAATTTCGCCATAGTTTCCAAGATGCCTGAGATATCTTACATCTTTGATATCTTTAAAATACTGAGGCCCTTTAAAATCTTTAGAAACGCCGGGCTGCCAATCTGTTTCGGCCGGCATATCTAAAGGAATCTGAGAAAGGTCCTTGACTGAAATAACTACCATGGTAACATCAGGTTGCTTTTTTTTAACAATGTCTTTGACAAGATACATTTTGTCAATAGCTCTATAAAAAGAGCTGTTATCTGTCATTATCCTGACAGATAGACCTCCGATCAGACATGTTTCTGTGAACCTATAGCATTTATTAAAATATGGTGTAAAATCAATTTTCATTTGTAAAAGATGGGCTAAAAGCTGTACTTATATGCAGGTTTTTCTTTTCCGGCCATCTCCTAAAAGCTGTTTGAAGAGGAAGCTTTTTAAAAACTCGCCAACATTGCGGGTCTGGCGCGGATAATTGATTGAAGTATGCATGGCTTATGCACAGCGCTCCTCCATGACAGAATTTAAAATTGCGGCATTTCTGGCACAAAGAGTGCGCATTATTCAAATTTCTCAACTGCCATAATATATCTGAAGAAAAATATACTTCTAGCAGGCTCTTTTGCAGGACATTTCCTACTTTTATAGGAAGCCGCCTGCATGCTAGAACATCGCCATTAGGAAACAAAGACAATGTCCTGCCTTCGACCACTCCGCAGCACACTTTCCTATGAGCCATGTCTCCTGTTAAAGCGCTGTTAAATATGCCGTCCTCGCATCCATTGGCAATATGAAGCTTGCTATGTTTCGCCCTTAATTCAATGCGCATTTTTCTTTTCCAATGATAAATTTTTCTTAATTCTTCCGGGCTTAATAAGTTAAACTTGTTTTCTTTGCCCTTTCCGATAGGGACAAACCTCCTTATGCCAACCTTTCCAACTCCTAGCTTTTCGCATAGCTGGACAAGCGCAGGCACATCAGCCATATTTTTCCTTGTCAGCGTAAAAGAAACAGCGGTTCGCATGCCTGTGTTTACCAATAACTTGGCTTTCTCAATTACTTTATCAAAGCTGCCTTTTTCGCGTATATTGTCATTATTTTCCTGCATGCCTTCAAGGCTCAACTGCACCCTTTTAACTCCCAAAGATTTCAACTTTAAGGCATTTTTCTCGTTAATAAGAGAGCTGTTGGTCAAAATGCCTACGGTAAATCTGCCCTTATTATATTTATTTACAAATTTCAATAACCGGAAAAAATCTTTTCTGATAAATGGTTCTCCGCCGGCAAAGTTAAGATAAGAATGGCCCTTTGGCGAGTTTAAAGCTTTAAGCAAATCCAGATACTGGAAAAAGATATCGCATAATTTAGCGAATGGCAGCTCTTTCATGTTTTCTTTTTCCCTATAACAATGCTTGCAGCTCCAATTACACCTCTCAGTTATATGCCACTGAAGGGTAAAGGCGCGAAAAAAATCAAAATAATGAGGTATGGTTTCCATACTATGTATTAAGCTGTAATTTCTACCATCTTCTCTTTTATAAGTTTTTTTATCTGGCGATTTACGCTAGCGAATGCTTTATCTTTATCAACGTCATATTCATCCACTATCGCATCGGTTATTTCTCCAATAGTCTTTTTGCCATCCAAAAGCTGCCAAATCCTTACTCCCGCCTCATTAAGCCTATAAAAATACTTTGTTTCAAAATTTAAAAGAACAGCTTCTTTGTTATCCAGTTCAGTATAGATTATGGACGGCTTAACTCTTAAGCGCTGTTTGGGGTTTATCATATAAACTCAATACGCCTGTTTTTGATAACTTATTTATAAAGCTGCTGGCATCTTTTTTCGCTGTCTCATAATTAACGTCGAATTCTTTAAGTACGGCGTCTATAATTTTATTTACCTTTGTTTTGCCATCCGCCAAATTCCATATAAAGCTTCCCATGGGATTAAGAAAGTAAAAAGCATTGTCCTTTAGATTTAAAATAACTGTTTCTCCGTCTATTATTCTACAGTGAAGCTTTTTACCAGGTAATACGTATTTGTCAAGCACAATGCCTCCCTTTACCTTATTGAGTATAAAATACTGCTAAGATTAAGAAATATCAAGAAAATAATTAAGTTTTCAGGTAGGATTTATTAGGAATGATGGCGTTTCTTTATCTTTTCTATAAACATCCTTTGGGTTTAATATAACTAAGCGCAGGAGGTACAACTGGCGCAGCTGGAACAACTCGTGCCTACCCGATTATTCAGTTTTCCTTCTTTTTTCAACTGCGGTTCTTTAAAAAACTTTTTGTATTCTGGTTTTTGATATTGTTTTTTATTATTCTTGTCCATATACATCCTCCTTATCTTATATTAATAGTATAAAAGATATATTAAAATTGGTCAAGTATTATCATTTTAAAAGTTTTCGAAAAAATTATAAAATTAATATTTTTCTAGTAGCTATGACCGTGATTTAAAAACTTAGAAAGCATTTACCTTTATGATATAAATTATAGCATATAATATAACAATTGCAAGGTCATTTTTTTCTTGATTTTCAAATCTATATATAATAAGCTTATTATATAATCATGCATAACGCATTATCCAAATCCAGTCTTTTATTGAATAAAAATTCTCCTCTTCCAAGTCTAAATAACGCTGAATTAGAGATAGTCCTTAAAGAATCTTTATACCATAGCCTTACAAATCTTATCTATTTAACTATAAAAACATCGGATAGATACAAAGAATTAATTCATCATCCTGCATTTTCTCGTCTAAAAAATAGCTATTTTATGACAGTTAAGGATAATATGCTGAAACAGAAAGAGTTTATTGATATTAGCAATGCTTTTGAAACCGCTGACATACTTATGGTTCCTATCAAAGGCATGGCTTTATTATTTGATGTTTTCCAAGATAATTTAAGCCGGCCTATGGCTGATATAGATATTTTAATAAAGAAAAATGACCTGGAAAAAGCTAAACAGCTCATGCAAGGTCTTGGCTATAAAGCAGCTCTCGGAAATTTTTCAGAAAGATATTATACTGATTATTACCATCATCTGCCTTTTTTTAAAGCATCTATGGTAGAACTGCATTGGGATCTTGCAGTTCCAAGGCCGAATAAAATTATTTTACCTGAGTTGTGGGATAGATTGCAAAAGATTGAGCATAATAACGCCTTTTTAAACATCCTCTCTCCAGAAGACACGATATTCTCGCTTGCGCTTCATTTAAGAAGATTTAACACACCATTCTCATTAAAGCCCATATACGATATTTATAGAATAATGGAAAAATACGATAAAGAAATAGATTGGGAGTATCTATCAAAATACAGCGGATTAAACAGGCTAAACTCTATTATCTATTACTCCCTGGTTTCTGTTAAAACAATATTTGAATATCCTATATCTGAAAAAGAACTGGGGATGTTTTACCCTGGTATATTAAGAGCGTCTTTATTAAAATTATTTATAAATAGGGTCAAGAATAGAGGCGTTACGAGACTTATAAAATCTGCTTCTTTTAGAAAATACGCCTATATATTTTTACGTTTTTTATTATATGACCGCTTGTGGGATCTTATAAAATTCATAATACTTATACCTGAGGAAGAATTCAGCCGTTTCTATTCAATCGAATTTCCCTCAAAAGTATCATCCGCTATTTACAGTCTTAGATTTTTGGCCATGCCTTTTCTAGCCTTATTAGACAGGTTTTCTAAAAAATCATCTATATAGTTTATAAAATTGCTCCAGTTATATTTTATTATATCTTTCCTGCCAAGGCTGCCCATTTGCATTGTCAATTCCACGTCCATAGCTATTTTACACATATAAGATGCGTATTCTCTTGCATCAGGTGAACTTAAAAATCCTGTTATGCCATTTTTTATAATTTCCTTTGGCCCGCCGTTATTAATAGCAATAACAGGCTTAGAAAAAGAAAGCCCCTCCAGCACAGTAAGGCCAAAGTCTTCATTCAGGGTAGTTGAGAGAACTGCGCGGCAATCTTTGTAAAGGTTCAAAATATCTTTTTCCGAAGGGTTTATCGTAATGATTATATTTTTATTCGCAGCAGCCATCTTTTTTAATTTTTCATAATAACTATTATTTGTCTTATACAGCTCTCCTGCTATTATAAGTTTAAAATTACGCAATCCTTCATGTTCCATCTGCGCTATATTAAACGCCTCTATTGATAATTCTATATTCTTCCACCATTTTATACGCGTTGGGTGGAAGAAATAATTCTCATATCCAGTATTTCCCGAAAAATACATTGTGTCAACGCCAAGGTTCAAAACCTTTAATTTATAATCAGGCAGAAGGTTATTTTTCAGAATCCTATCCCTGACTTCCTTGCTGATACAAAAACACAAGTCATATAATTCAAACGCCTTTTTATCTATTACCTTGAATAAAAAATAAAACAGAAAATAAAATGGGGCCTTATGTAAATTTTTTAAAACATAGTCTTTTCTCAAAACATCGTCATATATAATCTTCAATGGGGTGTAACAAATACTAATTTTAGCTATATCCTTATTTTTGAAATTTATCAGGCCTCCCAGGCCTTCGTTATGCACGCATAAAGCATCAAACCCTTCGAGAGGAAGTTTCTGATTAAAGATAACCCACGCTGACCTTAAGGTATTAAAATAACTTCTCTCTACAGAGATCTTTTTAAATTCCGTTATCCTGGATTTAAAATCCTCAAATTCTGGGTAGGTGGTATCTTTTTCATAAAGATTGGTAAACACATGCCAATCATGTCTGGAGCGCTTCAAGACTTCAAGTATCGTACGCTCAACACCACTTCTTAAATGGATATAAGGATAATATAATGCGATTTTTAAAGACATTTTTTAGCGCTCAGAAGAGATAATATCCCGGTATAACTCCAAAAAATATAACTGGGAACTATCCAGTAAAGCGTATCATAGGTTAAAAATGTGCACATTATACCTGCAAGGCCTGACAAAAAACCTATCAACAATAACCTATTATCTCTGGTTAAATTAGCCTTAAGCTTTAAGCATGAACGCTTCAAAATAGAAAAAATAAAAATAAGAAAACCTCCCAACCCTACTATCCCTGCCTCTGCTAAAATTGTTATATACATGCAATCCGCTATCTTTTGGTCATATTCTGTTATATTAGCTATAGCCGGTAAATAATGGTCAAATAAAACCCTGTAATGTCCAAAACCTATCCCAAAAAAAAGATGGTCTTTGAGTATGGCTTCAAGCGCTGAAAAACGTATAATCTTTCTTAAATAGACCTCCCAGCTTGATAGGTATCTAAGGCTGTAACGCCAAAATGCAAAATTATTGTAGCCTAACAGCACAGAACTAACCCATACTAAAAATATACAAAATAATATAAGCCACAGTATAAAGACTATCTTCTTCCGCCTAATAAAAAAAGAGGTCATAATGAATACGCTTGTTAATAAGCCAATAAGCGCGCCCCTGGAAAATACCAGAATAATACAAACAGCTATCGTAACTGCATAAATAAAAGCTGCTATTTTAAAAAATCTTTTCTCCTCTTTTAAGAACAATACATATGCAAGCGGAAAGATCGCTAAAAGGTATGTCCCGAATGATATTGGATGCATATGTATAGACATCATCCTAATGCCCTTATACGTCTCATAGTATAAACTTGTTAAATATTTTTCATATATAATATTGTTTCTTGTAGAGAATTCTATTATTCCATAAAGACATAAAACAAATGCCATAAAACATACAACTCTTAATATATATTTAGTATTTTGTATTTTAAATGTGATTTTTGCAAAAAAGTATAAAAATGGTATAGGAAATATATAGCTCCAGAAATGCCTATACATAGTAACCGACTCCACTGCATTCACAATACCTGCCATTAAAGCCGCTAAAAATATCCAGAAAGGTATTTCTTCCCTGGAAAATATAAGCTTATACAATTGTCTGTCAATAAAAAGCAAAACTGAAAGAAAAATAATTAACACAACAAAAAACCAAAAGCGACAAGATTCATTAACAATCGGAGCGAAAAACGATATCCATAAAAACAAAGCTATTACTCCTGTTAACTTAAAATTATTTATTACTTTATCCATAATATATTGCGGCTGTAAGAATGCTATGATGAATCGCTTTTTAAGCATCTTTTTTGAGCTAGCTATCCTTATGCTTTATTTCTTCTACTAACGACATCTTCTTTGTAAATATTGCAGGTAAATATAATGAAGCGCCTAAAAATATTCCCAACAACTCCGCCATTCTTATGATCGGGGAATATAAAATCCAGCTCAATTTATAAGATAAGTTTCTTTTTAAATGCGATATATATATCATATCTTTTATCGACTTAAAAATAAAAATCAAAGGAAGCTTTAATAATGCTGAAAAAGTCCATCGCTTAAGCAACAAATGATTTAATCTTGCATCATCAAAATATCTCTTCATTGTTCCAATAAAAGACTTGTGTAAATCATGAGAATGAATAACCTCTGAACTAGACTCAAATATGATCTTATACCCTTTTTCTAACATTCGTTGTGACCATTCTAAGTCTTCGCCAAATTCAATATCTGCGAATGGATTTTTCAACAGCAGATCTTTTTTAATTGCGCAACTAATTGTATGAAATGATATAAATCTCCTTTTTTCTTCCACGTCTTTATTTTTATATTCCGCAAATGTCTTAATATGCTTTATTCTCTCGCTAAAAATACGATCATTGCGTAAGATGTCCAGTACGCCCAATGGGTTGCAATCTTGTCTAGGACATAATCTGCTGCACACTCCGGCAACATCTTCGTATATTAAAAATGGCCTGATTAAATTATTTAACCAATGCTTATCTTTTGGCGTTGCGTCTCCATTTAAAAATACCAAATATTCACCCTTGCTTAAACACATGCCTAAATTTCGAGTTTTGCCATGCCCGAATTCTTCTGGAGAAATTTGAATCAAAACAACAGGATATTTTCTTATTATTTCTAAAACTCTACTGTTAGAACCAGAATCGATTATTATCACTTCAAAACCACAGCTTATCTCCTGGCAAAAAACAGCCTTAAGCGTTTCTTCAATCATATTTTCCTGGTTTTTAGTTAAAATTACTATAGAGATTTTTATGATATTATTCATGCTATGCGCGAGGTAGGCATAAGCTCTTTTACTGACTCGACTACCTTTTCCATAGATATCTTATCCATACAGGTTTGTTTCTTATCGCATTTATTCTTATAACATGGGGCGCACTTTGCTTCTGTGATTATTTTAGAGCCTAGATTATATAAATCTATTTCCTGAGCACAGGTAGGGCCAAAAAGCGCAACAACCGGTTTTTTAAGCGCTATTGCCATGTGCATTGCAAGCGTATCGGCTGCTATAATCAGCCCGCAATTATTAATCAATGCAGTGAATTCCTTAAGGCTATTGTCGCATCCGCTATCAATTACTTTACCATCCATTGCTTTTCTAATATATTTATGGATATCCTTTTCAAAAGGCCCTCCAAGTAATATTATTTTCACATTTAATTCTTTACACAATAACTCTATTAGACTAACTAACCTATTTTTTCCTAAGTTCTTATTTGCAAAAACCCTGCCTGCCCCTGTATTGATGCCAATAACAATATCGTCTTTATCTAACCCGTTCTTCTTGAAAAAACTGTCTGCAAAATCAATATGTTTTTTATCTAACTTTAATTCATAAGGATTGTTTTGATAGTTAAGTTTTGCTGTTTCAAATATTAGCTCCTGATAGGTCTTTTTATTTTTAAAAAATTTTAACTCATCATCTATGCCTAACAGATAAGAATAACTCGCTTCCTTATTCAAAGGGCATAACTTGCCTTTTTTATCCAAGCCAAAGCCATATTTTTCAGAAGCCCTGACAGACATAGCCAGAGAAGCTGCTTCAATAGCCTTATCTAAAGATATAACAATATCGAACTCTTCTCCGTTTAGCAGTAAAACGCTCTTTTTGCTATAAACCAAAATCCGGTTTATGCTATCATTGCCTTCTAAAAGTTCCAGCGCTAACTCTTCGACAATCCATGTTATATGACTATATGGATATTTTTTCTTTAATCCAGATAAAAGCGTAGTTGTCCTTAAAACATCTCCTGCTGAAGCTAATTTGATAATTAAAATCTTTTTACTATTACAAGAAATTGACATGTTCTCTAGGCTGTTTAACATTCCAAAGTATCTGATTAAATGTATTATCTCTGCACAATGGTATGCAATTGCGAAAATCTATCCTATTTATAGCTTTAACCCTTTCTTCGGAATTCCAGATATACTTAAAACTTTTCTTTTTAAGGTCCCCTATGCAATATTTATTATAACCCCTAGTGTGGCAGCATATATACATCTTTCCCGTAGCGGATATCACAGTGGCAAACTGCTGGCCGTAACATTTCTTATAATACCTTCCAAACTTAGAGTCATGTGCCATCTCGTATTTATGCTGGGAATACAAAACCTTGAATTTGTTGCCTGAATATTTAAGGCAATTTACTATCTCATCCTGGACATCTGCCCAATAATACCTGAACTTTCCTCCGTTATGGATCTGCATAGGCCTGAATTGCAGATAATCAACACCTAATCTATCTGCTAGCAGCGTTGCCTTCATCATATCCGGTTTTGTATAATCACTAGTTAAGAAACCTATTCCTACATTGCATAAACTTTTTATTTTTTTCTTTATTTTTACCAATAAAGCTATATTTTTTATGATTTTATTAAACTCGTTTCCATCAAGGCCATGCGTCAGTTTAAATACTCCGGGCGATCCTGCATCCAAAGATACCCTCAGCCATGTGCAGTTATTTAAAAGAACGCTCGATGACTTATGGTCTAATAATGACCCGTTCGTTATGAAACCCACGTCAAGGCCCTTTGAGCGGGCAAGCTTAACCATGTCCAGCGTGCAGGGATTGCATAAGGGCTCTCCGCCTCCTGTAAATATTAATCCTTTTATTTTGTTTTTTGCAAGCTGCAAGATAATTTTTTTAGCAAGTCTGGGGGTAAGAAAACTTCTATCATTGATTCTGAAATAATTTACAACGCACTCCTGGCATCTATGATTACATATATTTGTCATATCCAATTCTACTGTGATTGGAGGCGTATTCTTTCCATTCAACCAATCATTTACCCTATCTAAGTGCTTCAATATCTTGTCGGAGCTAAACTGCCTCACATCAATCTGTCTTAAATCCATGCCCACACTATTTCTCCTTACTGTATCCCAAATTTATAAACAGATATCTTAACCCAAACTTTAATAATATAAACCCGGTCGCTATTAATAAATATGTAAAAATTATGATCTCGCGTAAAACTTTGAAAATCATGCTTATCTTTTAAGAAACTTTTGCATAACTCATACCTTTCATATGCTATATATTCAGCTCATATATAAAATTTTCTCTCTTATTTTTACCTTCTAAAGGTTAAATTCTCAGATTGTTCTGAAGCTAAGACCTCTATAGCAGCTTTATCTCCGTGCAAAGCCAGGGCCTTACCAATAATAGGGAATACAGTGCAAACTAGCCAGCATGAACACTTACCAGAATCTATAAAATCTCTTACCTCACAAGCCTTGTTAGAATCCCATATATAGTCCATCTTATTATCTCTTATATTTCCTATTGTTTTTTCTTTTAAAAGCGGGCAGAAAAACATATTTCCATAAGGATCGAGCATTACAAATTTAAATCCGGCATTGCAATCATAAGCAAATCTGCTTTTTGTCTTTTGGAAATCTACAAGATGGGACCAGTAATATATTTTAGTGAAAAGATTTATTTTACCCCTCACCGTAGACATATTATTATAAAAATCCTCCGGGCTAGAAACCTTTCTGATAATGCGTTCCAGTATTTGCCCGATATGGCCCTCTATTCTTTCAAGATCTTTATTGCTCCATTTAAATACCTCGCTTTGCCTGGACTCTTTTGGCACCCCAAACTGGGCAAAAAAATCAATGCCATTTTTATCAGCAAATTCCCAGCAAGGCACCAGCTGATCCGTATTAAAAGGCGTCAAAACAAAAGTAAGACTAAAACGCACTTCCGGAAGCTCTTTCTTAAAGAATTCTAATGTT
Source organism: Candidatus Omnitrophota bacterium (assembly GCA_003485765.1). Classification (GTDB taxonomy): domain Bacteria; phylum Omnitrophota; class Gorgyraeia; order Gorgyraeales; family Gorgyraeaceae; genus UBA10183. The sequence continues at coordinate 67,506 of DNHS01000056.1, forward strand.
TTCACAAAACCGCTGAATCCGCCATCAACGCCCCTTATCTTGTCGTAAGCATCTCCAAGCCCATCAAGAGAGCTTCCTATCCATATAGCATTTGTTTTGATCTTTTTAAGAATCTGCTTCATTTTCGAAACTATGACTTCTGTATTTATGCCATTTGTAAGAATTCCTAAAGATGCTTGCGGCAGCGTATCTTTTATCGCAAAACATATATCTACAAAATCAGGCCTAAGAAAGGGTTCTCCTCCGGACAGGACAACGGTCTTTATGCCCTTTAACGCATTTGAACCTGATAAAAGTTTCTTGATATCATCTAGAGAAATTTCATCTTTTACGCTTTTGCCTGTTCTTTTATGAATGTCCCAGATATCGCATGTAATGCACTTGCTGTTGCATAAATGAGTAAGTTCGACATGCAATTCTTCCGGTTTCATATTAATATCCTTAGAATATTCTTTATTCAAATAATCAAGAGACAGTTTTATAATATCGTCTGTTTTTTTAACAATATCTTTCATGATGCTATCTGAAGACGGTAAACGCTTATCCGCGCCAACAGGCTTGATAACAGAACCTTCGGGCCTTATTGCAATTCTATCTATTTCCATAACATCAGCGTAAATGTTGTCTAATTTTTGGACTACCTTATTCCAGTCATATTTTTCCTCTACAAGAAGTCTTGCTTGCCTGGCTATTCTTTTATACAATGCGTCATTATTGAAAAGCTCTGTTACATATCTTGCAAAATCTTTGGGTTTGTCAGATATTAAAATATTAAAGCCGTTTTCCGCATCTATCCCGCAAGAGCCTCGCGTTGTAGATACAACAGGTGTCCCTGTAGCCATAGCTTCCAATATCTTGCCCTTTATCCCTGCGCCTACCCTGGAAGCGCATACGAACAGAGAGGCATTATGAAGATATGGCTTAACGTCAGGCACATCACCTATGACTTCTACGCCTTTGATGCTTGAAAGCCTCAGCACATTTTCAGTAGGTCCTGACCCTACAAGCTTAACAGTTGCTTCCGGGATTAATTTTTTTATCAAAGGAAAGATTTTACGGCAGAAATATACAGCTGCTTCCTCATTTGGATAATGAGGGTAGTGTCCGACAAATATCAGAGATTTATCTCTACCTGTCTTATCTTTAAATTCAAAATGCTCGATATCTACTCCTGTAGGCACATAAGAAAAGTCTGAATTAGGAGAAAATACCCTGACTACGCGCATATCTTCTTTTGATAAAACAATTATTTTATCGAGATTTTTATAAAAAGAGTTGTGGCTATGTACGATTTTCATGTAATCTATTATACCCGGTAAAACATATCTCGTATTTTTTTTATAATAAGACTTATGCGGCGACAGTATGCTGATATCGTGCTCGGTATATACGATGGGAATATGCTTGACAAATCTGGTAAGGTACAAAAGCTCGTTTGATTCTATGTGGGCAAGATCTATGGAAAGCCTGCCTTGAATTTCATTTAATTTCTCTATTAAGAAACTGCTGAACGAATGCCTGTAGCGGTTTGGAAATAAAAATTCATTAACCTTAGTTTGCCTATCTATTAAATGTATTTCTTTGAAAATATCTTTCATGGAATTAGACTTAGCGTATTCTGAATCTTTTTCATGATGCGCGAGAGACAGGAGCACTATATCGTAGTTTTTAGACAGGCGCTTGTATAAGTTATACATCCTTATCTTCCCTCCGCTATTAAGCGGATATGGTATAAAAGGCGTTATTAAAAGAACTGTCTTCTTATCAGAATGTACAAAGTTATTGCGCATAAAATTCCTGTAGTAAAGCAAGCTTCTGTCTAAAACCCTCTTATCTTTTACTTCAGCATATCTGAATTCCTTAAACCTATTAACTAAAGCAGGTATTATATAATTTAATGCCCAGACATACCCTATTAAAAATGTTAACCTTGTGCTATGGCGCCCTTTTAATAAAAATTTTGGCAAATTATTAAAGTGGCTTAAGACCATGTTATTATCCCTTAGATTCTTCCACATAAACAACAGTTCATTCTTTATTTCTTTATGCCTTACATAATTCAGCGTGGCCGCGCCTTTATGATACATTATGCTGTTCGGTTCATATAAAACTTTCAATCCTCTTTTTTGCGCCCTGTATGAAACATCTATATCCTCCCAGCAATTAGGCCTGTATATGTCGTCAAAACCCCCCATCCATAAAAAATCTTTCTTGCGGAAACACATTGCGCCTCCTACAGCGAAAACTGTAGGGGAAGTCTGCGATACCTTATCGCTATTGCCTGTCTCAGCCTCATTCCACAGATTAAGATAGCCATCCTTAAATTTCCCCATATGCATTCCATAATTAAAACTCTTCATGTCCCAATAATAAAGCTTCGGAGATACAGCAAATACTTCTGGATCTTTAAAATGCGCTTTCAGAGGGTCCAGGAATCCCCTTGAGACCATAATATCATTATTTAATAAAACTATGAGTTCCCCTTTAGCTTCTCTGACGCCTCTATTGCATGTTTTCCCAAATCCCTGGTTGCCCCTATTTCTGATTACTCTAACCTTAGGAAAATCATCTTTGATGACCATAGCTATACTCTGGCTGCTGGCATCATCTACCACTAAAATCTCATATCCGTCTTCCTTAAAGCCATCCGCTTCACATAAAGAAGACAGGCATTTTTTAAGAAAATTCAGGCCATTCCAATTAGGTATAACTACACTTACAGTTAAATTATCAAAATGCACTATTTCTCTTTTTTTTCTAAAATAACGCGATAATTTTCCAAAAAATAATTCCAAAGATACCTCTAAAGTAAAAAGCAGAGCATGAGCTAATAATATCGGGCTTATAAAAAAAATCATGGCTGTCCAGACAAGAACAGCCGCCTTTTTTGCTGCATACTTTAATGTAGCCCGCATATGCCACATAATCTTCCATAGCGGGCTCAATATAAACCTATATCCTTCGGAATTATATATGCCTAATAATTGTTTCCGAGCCTCATCTAGTTTACTTGTAACATTATTTAGCTGGCTAGTTTTATCTAGTATAATATCATCTTTAGCAGTTCCTTCATCTAGACTTATCTTCAATTTATCTGTCAGCTTAGATATTTCTTCTTTGTAAGCGCCAAGCTCTTCTTTAATGGCAAGTACTTCTTCGGAAAGCTGCTTTATTTTGTGTTCTTTTTCCTGAATGATATTCTCTTTGTCATGTAAATTACTAGATAAACTAGATATTTGCTTTTTATCTAATTCTATATCTTTTTGATATTTTTCCTCCTGCATTTTACACCAATTTCTATCTTTTTTTGTTCCTATTAAATCGTCCAAAAGACTTTTTAATTCCATTTCCATCTTTTTATTTTCATAATTTGTAATATTTTTAAGCTCTTCGAATAAATCTTTTATTATGCCATCGCTTATTAATCGGCCGTGTTCTTTGAGCAATTTCAGGAATACTTGCGCCGTTAAATCAAAAAATCTGCCGCTATTTAAATTATCTTTGTTTGCAATAAAATAACTATTCCCGATTAACGACTTTGCAAGCTTGTCCGGATAATGTTTAGCTATGAACAATAACCTATTCTTTTCTATTGCTTCGCGCGAAAATTCTTCATTACAGCTTCCATGTTTTTTATGATAAGCTACGCTTGAGGGAGCAAATATAAGCCTCCAGCCTTTTTTTCTAAATCTAATAGACATATCCACATCTTCTCCAAACATCAAAAAATCTTCATCAAATAAGCCTATGTCTCGTAATGCTGATTTTCTGTAAAGAACGCTTGCCCCGCACACAGCCTCTAGATCTGTCACGTAGTTGAATTCCTTTGGTTTTTTGCCAGCGCCCCTCTCGTCCCAATAAAAATTAGGCAGTTCATACAGGCCTGCATTCTGAATAAGCCCGCTCTTCTCCAGCAGCATGCTAGACACGGCGCCTACAGATCTGTCTTTTTCTATCGGTTTAACCAGTTCTGAAAGCCAGCCTTTTTTAACCACAACATCATTATTCAATAAAACGACGTAGCTTCCTCTTGACTCTAAAATACCAAGATTACATGCCTGGCAGTAATTATTCTGCCTATTTTCTATGACCTTCACCTTTTTATACTTATGTTTGATAAATTTTACAGAATCGTCCGTAGAGGCATTATCAACAACTATGATTTCTAGCCTTGCTTTAGGATACCCTGTTTTCCATAACGAATCCAAGCATCTTTTTATAAGCTTCTTATTATTAAAATGCACGATAACTATGCTGACAAAAGGGCTTTTAATGGCCATTAGGACTTCCTCCTTTTGAAATGAGCCAATCCCAGCTATGTTCTAAATACACTGCGCCATGATATTGTCCATGCAGTTTTCAATAATTTTCTCTGTTGTAATTTACAATAATTACTGATATTATAGTCTTATTATATCATGGAAAATAAAAATTCTAAAGCGTTATCATCCCTTATTTTCATTCCCTTATTATCCCTGCTTTTTATCAGGCCTTTTGTTTCAGGGCTTTCATACCCTGTATTTGAATTCTGGTATGAAATTTTAATAACCCTCCTTGGAATTACAGCAATCTTTTCGACTCGCTTCGCTCGCTCGAAGAATATTGTTCGAGAGAAGCCGCAGGCCGAGTCGAGAACCAATATATATATACCCAATCTTATTGCTCTTATTAGCTTATATAATCTCTACCATAACTTCTATAAATATCCAGAATTCAATTAAAGAAACTTTAAAATTTGCAAGCTACATTGCCATTTTCTTTACTGTTCTTCTAACTGATGCCAACCAAAAAAATCCATCATAAAAACTATTGTCATAGCTAGTTTGATAATAAGCGTTTATTCTATATACCAATATATCTGGGGTTACCCCCACACTATAGAGTGTGCCAAAAAAATAAATAGCAGCCTATTGAACCCTCCTCATAACATTTATGCCAAAAATATTTTAATAAACAAAAGAGCTATAGGCACTTTCCCTTCGCCAAATATTTTAGGCGGCTATTTACTGATGGCATTTTTTCTATCTTTAGCTATATTAAAAAATCAAGTATCGCATAAAAGATGGTTCTTTGCGCCTCCTTTAATAATCATTGCTCTTATGTTAACTAAATCGCTAGGGGTATGGATAAGTTTCATTGCCATTTTTATCATTTTATTTTTTATCCCATACAATGCTCTTAAAAAACACAAAGTATTATTAATTATTTCTTTTGCATGCATAGCCATTACAATGCCATTCATTATATTAGGCCGCTGGGATAGGATTACAGACTTAGGAAATCATCATAATTCCATAACCATGCGTTTTAATTACTGGAAAACTGCTATGGCTATAATAAAAGATCACCCGTTTATAGGAATAGGCCCTGGAAATTTTCAACAAATGTTTTTAAACTATTATGAATTAGGGTGGGGCACTGGCACTAAATATGCGCACAATATATTTCTTCAATTATGGTTAGAAACAGGAATACTAGGTTTTATTAGTATATTTTATTTAATAATCGCGTTCATAACTAAAAATGCTTTAAAATCAAGCTATGTTTTTCTAGCAGCGTTAATCTTTTTTTTGCATAATCTTATTGATATAATTTATTTTATTCCTGAAGCAGGCCTGATCTGGTGGGCAATAATGGGTCTGGTGTTTTAATACATCTGGAAATCTTATACTTGGGATAAGATAGTAATCCTCCTAACAATAATAAAAATAAAAAAAATGGAACAGTCCAGTAAAAAAGTTCATAGCTTATCATATGTATTAAAATGCAGATAATTACTGAAAAAAGCGTTAGTGTCATTTCCCAGTTTTTATCTTCTTTATCTTTAAGCAGAACAAAACCTCTTTTTATTATATAAAATAAAAGCAACAAAAATAATCCAGCTCCAATTAAGCCGGATTCTCCTGCGATCATAAGATACATGTTATCCGGGATTTTAATATTATAATCTACTTGATTAGGCCCATAATACTTATCAAAAACAATTCTATAATTATTAAGCCCTACACCTACAAAAGGATGATCTTTTATCATTTTCATTGTTAGCGGATATCTTTCTAATCTTATGTAATTATCTGCATTCTTATAATCAATCCTATCTCGAAGCGTTGGTTTTAATTTCATTATACCAAAAACGGCAACGCTGAATAAACTTATAAAAACTATCATGATTGGCAATAATTTTTTATTCTTCTTATAAAAATAAAAAAATGCTCCAGTTAATGCGACAATCCAACTTGTCCTTGAAAATGTGACCATAAGCCCTATAAATATGAAAAAGGCTCCCAGCATGGCTAATAATTTATTTGTCTTGTTTTTAATTACGCCCGCTATAAAATAATAACACGGCAAGCAGCATGCGAGATAAGTTCCTAATATTGTAGGGTGAATCATGGTAGACATAGCCCTTGATAAAAATAGAAACCACCTATAAAAAGGATTATAAACTAATTTTTCATAAATAATATTGCTCTTAAATATAAATTCTAAAATAGCCATAACTCCAACTGTTACTCCGGCAAAAAACAAAACATAAATAAGCAATCTTATCCTTTTATTATTTAACTCGTTCCTGGCTATAAAATATATGGCTACGAAGGGTATGGTAAAATCTACATATCTTTCGAACGCCATATTCTTATCATAAGCAAATAAAGCGCTGAAAAAATTCCACATTAAAAATAACCATATTAATTTATCGAATTTATCGTTTAAAAAATATCTTACATTCTTAAACCTGATAAATGAGCATATCAAACATATGATTAAAACCAGATATATTGTATACTTATATCTATCAGTAATAGGCGCTGGGATAAAAGAAATCCATAATATTACAGTTATAAAAAAGAATATCATATGAATCGTTTTTTGAACATTTTTTTAGAAAGTCCTGCTGTCTCATAACATGCCCTTAAGAAATATCTGGCATTTGTAATCAACATAAACATATTCCGCCATAAATCATAGATAAAAAAAATAACAAATAATTTCGGCAAGCTAAATAAAGATTCATTTTTTATTATAGCCAAATATCTATTGCGCATGGATAGATATTGGGAAAATTTGTCTTTTTTGCGTGATTTGCCGCTGACATGTAAACATGCTGCATATGGCGTATACAATATTTTCCAACCCATTTTCCGCAACCTCCAACTCACATCAACATCTTCAAAAAGATAAAAAAAATCCTCGTCAAAATATTCTCCATCCTGTTTTATTGTTTCCAATGCTTCTCTTCTATAAATAACTGCTGCAGCTGATATCCCGGCAACATATTTTTTATGCCCGAACGCTGGCATATCTATCTTTGCATCTCCTACATCATAAAATCTCCATAGGTAAGAAAAATAGATACCAGCGCTATATATAATTTTACCATCCGACATTAAAATCTTAGGCCCAGCCGCGCCAATATTATCTCTAGTTTCTATTGCCTTATAAACATTTGTTAAAAAATTGTCTAATAATTTTACATCGTGGTCAAGACATAATATAAACTTGCCATTTGCAATAGCTATTCCTTGATTACGAGCCTTGCAAGGCCCAAAATTTTTTAAATTCTCAATCAAGATAATGCTTGAATATCTATTTTTAATAATAGCTATGGTATTATCTTTTGAACCATTGTCTGCCACTATGATTTCATAATCCTTAAAATCTTGAATTAAAATAGAGTCTAAGCAGCTTTCGATATATTTACTTGAATTAGAGGTAACTATAATTATAGATATTGCTTTCAATTATTTTACTAAACCTTTCTTTGATTTAAGTAACCTATTATAAATTACTTCAAGCTCTTCTGCATTATCTTTTATGCTCTTAACCTTCGGCATATTATTTTTAAGATTTTCTGTATCCCATGGATTTTTTATTATATGCTCCATCTTCTTTTGTAAATCTTTTGCATCTCCGGCTTTAAACAATACACCATTATGGTGGTTTATAAATTCGTTCACGCCGCCTATATCTGAAGCTATTACAGGAGTATTTGTCAATATTGCCTCATGTAATACCAAAGGAGAATTTTCCTGCCATAAGGATGCAAAAATTAGCACGTCTATTTCTTTAAAAATTCTTCCTACATCTTTATTATCAAACGTTCCCATAAATTTTATGCTTTTATTTCTGCCTGCAGCTCTTAATATTCTATGATAATAATTAAATATCCAATTAGTCATGAGAGATTTGCCGTATATCCTTAAAACAACGCGCGCATTTTTAATTCTGTTAAATGCCTTTAGTAAAACATGCAACCCCTTTGAAGGTATGATAGTTCCTATAAAGCCAAACCTTATAATATCGGCTTTGGATTTTGCTATATCTTTAAAAAGACTTAAATCCATGCCATTATCAGAATAAATTATCTTTTCTTCAGGCATGCCAAATTTTATGAATTTATTCCTAATAAAATTTGAAGGCGCTATAAATAAATCTATATCTTTAAAAATTTTTTCTAATAAATTTCTGGACCTGCCCAAAAAATTATTTTTAAATCTAAAATTGCGTAGTTTTTTAATAATATTATTTGGATTTAAGCTTTTTTCAAGACAATAAAAACAATTTGAATAAAAAGGCTGCTCGCACAAGGTAAGATTGGGCTTTAAAAGCTGTCCTTTGGGGCATATAAGCCAGTAGTCATGAAGAGTAAATACAACAGGAATACCGCGTTTTTTTATCTGGCTCACAATGCCTGTTGAAAGAGATAATAAGTGATGTATATGAACTATGTCTGGTTTTATCTTGTCCAGAATCTTGCAAAATTTATCCTCTATATAAACATTATTATATATATCGTTTAAAGAAAAATATCTTTCTAAAGTACTATTAATTTTATAGACATTCACGCTATTATAAGTGCCCTCTATGATTTCATATTCTTTGTATTTCCGATTATTTATCCTGTAAAAAACATTTACCGTATGGTTTTTAGACAACTCTTTTGCCAAGTTATAGACATATATTTCAGAACCTGTCATGCTTTCAGGAGGAAAACAATGTATAATTTGAAGAATGTTCATTGCTTTGGTTAGATCCTATTCTGAAATATGCACGGATTTTCTGTAACGCATCTTTTCGCAATCCCTTTTCTTATAAACTCTTTTCTCACTAATACAGCATCTTCTCCGTTCCAGATTTCTTTAAATGACTCACTCTGTAAATAATAAGGACTTGAATTTATAGACTTAGGCTTCCCTATCGTTTCATAACCACTATGATGAAAATAGCATATTCTTACTCTTCCATCTGCATCAATAACAACTCTATTCCATGGCGCAATACATATTTTTTTATGTTTTATTAATTCTGATATTTCATTCTTTATTTTTTCTTTATCATTATCTATCTTGGAAATAAAAGGATTTCCATTAAAATTTATAGGCACATTATATTTCTTACTCAATTCATAAGCCTTGGATATGAGCCTATCATGTTCTTCTATATTTTCCATATTCAAAACAGATTCTGTCTTATAATCAAATACATAGTCATCTCTTTTCTGCTTCCAGTCAAATCCATCGTTTAGATGAGAAAAGTCTACGCCATCAGCCCCTAATTTATGAGCCAACAGCACGTAATCAGGAACCTCCATTACATTTTGCTTGAATATGCAGAAATTCATTAAAATCAAAGGCCTCAATAAAGGTTTATCTTTATTCTTTTCATTTCTATATCCTATCAGGATTTTTATATTATTGATTATCTTGTTAAAATCAGCACTCCTGATTCTTTTATAAGTTTTTTCTGTTGCAGCATCTAGAGAAAAACTAATCACATCAACAACATTGCAATCAACCATATATTTTATGGTTTTTTCAGTAAATAGTGCCCCATTTGTGTTGAATATTATCTTGGTGGGAGGACTGACGCTTTCTATGACATCGAATACCTTATCCGTCATTAAAGGTTCTCCTCCGCAATGCAAATATATCCTATCTGCATATTTAAAAATAGGTTTTATTTTTTCAAGGGCATTAGCGTCTATATCATATTCTAAATCTTTCGTTCTTAAATTTCTTTCGCATATAACACACGGAGGTTCCATGTTACATCTTATTGTGGTACTTATGGTTATTTCTTCCGGATAGGATTTTACAACAGATATGTTATTTTTTATTTCGAACATGATTAGTCTTTTGTTATATTCCGGAAGAGACTCGTTTGGCGATCTTCCCGGATAATCTTTTAATGCCTTATTAGCGCACGCTTTAGATCTCTGTTTTTTATATCTATCTATTATCGGAAACTTTACATTAACAATTTCTCTCTTCCTTGCCTCTCGAGATATAACAACTGACTCATAAGCAGATAGTAAGTTTCTAAAATGCGCCTTTTTAGAAAATTTTTCTTCAAATAATTTTCTGCCATTCTCTCCCATATCTTCCGTTAATCTCCTGTTCTTCAAAAGAGTTTCCACGCTATGCACCAATCCCGGGATATCACCCCTCCTGACAAGATAACCGTTATAATTATCCCTTAACCAACTAGAAATTCCGCCCACATTATAAGCTACTACCGGCTTAGAACACGACATAGCTTCTATACCAACCAAACAAAAAGGCTCTGGCCATAAAGATGGGACCACGATTATAGACGCCTTCGCAAAATAATCCTTGATTTCATCCCTGTTTAAAAATCCAGTAAACGTCACTTTATTATTAAGCCCTATAATATTAACCAGATTTTCGCATTCATTTCTCTGCGGCCCATCACCGATTATAAAAGCCTTAAAATTACTCGACAACGCTTTCAGCATATGTATAAAATGAATGACTCCTTTTTCCTTAGTAAATCTGCCTACATAAATTATTATATGTTCGTCCTTATTTGTATTTATTCCCCAATCTTCTACGAATAAAGGAATAACTTGTATTTTATCTTCCAGAAATCCATTACAAACTAACATTTTCTTCATGTAAGAGGTTGTAACTAATATCCTTTCAAATTTTTTCATTGCCTCGCGATTCAGGCATTTGGTTTTAAACCTCCATAATTCTATAACGCTTGTCGGGGAAATGCACTTGTTTTTAAAACAATCTGCCCCGAAAGAATTATCGCATACGCTATCCGGCAATATTTTTATTAATGTATTGCAGCAGTTAAAGAAATCATGGACAGTTTGAATTACAGGAGCATATTTATTAAGAAAAGTATACTGGCGCGGGTAATAGGTGTTATTAAGATGGATAATATCGGGTTTTTCGTTCAAAACAATTGACTTTAAAAAATACAAATCTTCTTTTATATTCCTCTGCCTTGTTCCTTGATAATAGATATTTTCTGTCAGGTCTAAATTTGGCAGGTAAAACGCCTTATAACCGTTTTTTTGAATATTATTTTTCTTTCCACTTTGAGTGTATACAGCTATAACCTCATGCCCATTTTCTATTAAAACGTCTTTAAGCAATTTAAAATACGTCTCAACCCCGCCTAATAAATCATCATATTGATTCTGAAGCAATATCTTCATAATGTTAAAATCTTATTATTTGAGAAATCAGGCCTTTGATATTTTTAAATACCATAAAAATCAGTATCTGAACCCATAATATAAATACCTTTAGGCATTTCTTTATGGTTACTAAAGAGCTTATAACAATACCTGAGTATTTTTGCCTTATATCTAAATATATTTGCTTCATTTTTCTAATAATATTATAGTAGTTACGCTTTGATGAAAAAGGCTCTGATACGCTATACTTCAATGAACCATGCCCATTGTGATGATATGTTGCATTCATTTTAGCCCGCGATACCATAAGGGCAAAATATTCCAATGCCTCAGGACAAAATAAAATATCAGATTCATCTATAATCCTTTCCAGCGCAGAGTTTTCTTTTTCGCATATTATTACTTCTTTTACCTTGTACTCTGATTTTATAGATAAATAATCCACTGTATACTTGGACGTTGAGCTAAAAGCAGCTGTGGAAATAAAAGCTATGCCGCTTTCTATTTTGCCACAGGGAATCTTTTCCCATTGAGGAGAAGGACTGTATGGTAGAGCTATATTATCTTTATAAATAACGCCATTTCTTGGTGAGTTTACATCCGGAGAATGATATTTAAGTCTGGTGGCAAAATATTTTTTCGCAGAATTATCCCATTCCGATACATTAGACAATATTTCACTTCTTACGCATTCTTCGATGCTGCTAACCTTCTGTATAAAAAGTTTTCTTTTAATCATATCCGCTATAATTTGATATCCTTCTTTTTCCGCCAATTTAAAAATAATATCAAAATAACTGCTACTGCCATTATATTGAACTAAATATTTATCCTTTACCTCATTAGGTACAAAATCCTGTTTTATTTCCAAAACTTTTACATTTTCGTATCTTATTTCTATATTCCTGGCCATTTTTTCAAAATCATTGGCTATAAAAATAACTTTTTTGATGTCTCTGTTGAATCTGGATTTAAAATCTTTTTCTATCATTGCTAAATCATCTTCTCCGTATATCCAACCCTGGTTATTAACAAGGTAGTAGCAATCTTCTATCGTTTTTCTGCTTATCTTATCTGTCTCAAAAGGTATCTTTATATCATCTCCGAAATGATAAACACCTTTGATATCTGTTAACATCCTGCCTCTTTCTTTAATAATCTTCCACATCTCAGTCTCAGGGTAAGGAATAAGTATATTATATTTATAGTCTGAAAGCCCCAATCTTCTCTGAAGCCTGACAGTATTTTTTGTGCTGCATATGGAATCGCCTGGCAAACCAACTATAAAATAACCAACGCATTTTATGCCTGCCTTTTTAATCATCTTTACAGCTTTTATAATATCTGACAATTTTTCCCCTTTATTAATATTATTGAAAACGCCTTCATCCCCGCTCTCTACCCCTAAAGCGATGCTCTTGCACCCGGCCTTTTTCATCAAAGACAGAAGCTCTTTGTCTAATTTATCTGCCCTCAAGCCATTATGGCACCACCAGTCTAACTTTACTTTTTTCTTTATTAAAAGTCTGCATACATTTTTAGCCCTGTTAATATCAAATGTAAAATTATCATCCATAATTTCAAAAGATACTGTCTGATATTTCTTTTTGGCCTCTAATAATTCATTAACAACATCTTCCGGCTCTCTCGGTCTCCATTTCTTCCCTGCAATCAAGCCAACGCAACAGAATATACACCCATAAGAACATCCTCTGCTTGTTAACAAAGGATACCTGAAATCTGTAAAATCCATATCCTTTATATATTCAAAAAGAGGGTGAGATAATTTAGATATGTCCTGACTTTTAGGCATATTAATAACTAAATCCACGTCTTTCCTATAACAAATGCCGTCTATTTTTGAAAAATCTTTTCTGTCATCCCTTATGTTTTTTATCAAGCTTACCAAAGAGGCTTCACCTTCGCCTATAATGCCAAAATCTACATCTCTATTTTCCTCAATAAATTCTTTCCAGCACAGAGTAATATGAGGGCCTCCTGCTATATAGATAACTTTTGGAAATATTTTTTTTAATTTATATAATATTTCCATAGATGTATTAGCAGTGGCTGTTTTTACAGATATCCCTATAACAGCTGGATTATAATCAGCTATGGTATTTTTAAGCCTTTCTTCAGAATAAACATGGTTATTCATATCCAATATCTGAATATCAACATCTATTGAATGAAGAGATCCGGCAAGATAAGCCAATCCTAGATTTAAACTATGCTTCTGCCAACCAGGAGGATCTATTAACAATACCTTCATAAATATCCTTTTCTATTCTATTAGTCTACATAATAACTATGCTTGTTCTTGGAGTTACTCAGTATAGTAATAAGCTTGGTTTTTTTATAGCCCGTATAACCTTTTATATTTTTATGAGCCAATAACGCCACTGCCATATCAAATCTCTTCGATAAAAGCTTGCTAAATAATCCAGGGATTCTCACAAATAGCTTGCTGCCATTTAGATAATAAATTAGATCTTTTTCTATATCATTATTTTTGGATAATCTTTTATAGTCTTCTTTCAAAAGGTTTGCAAACAAGTAAATGGAGGAATTTGGATATTTTTTCTTTATAATTCTTGCTACCTCCTCTACATCTTGGATACTAATTTGCTGAGGCTTTACGAGAAGAATTTTTATTTTTTTATCAAATCTGATTATTCTTTCTAAATTGTTTTTGCTATCTATTAACTCTTCTCGTGTTTTTTGCAACATAATATCTTTTTGACTCAAAACACTTTCTTTTTCCCGCAATATAGAGTCTTTTGATTCAATATCTCTTGAGAGTTTTTGGACATGGTCGTTGAGCTTGGAATTGGCGCGGTTAAGATCTTCGGCAAAGGCTTGTTTTTGGCTAATAATATTTTCAGACTCTTCAATTCTGTCCATTAAAATACAGTTTTCCAGAGCCGCTATATTTTTAAAATTTTTAAAAATATCCGGCAAAATTGCTTTTACCATATTTAACCCATGACATGCTAATAACTTTGAAAAAATAAGTGGTAATAAATCATATATACTATGCTCGCCTACTGTAAAATAACCCTTGCCATATAAAGACTTGCCTAGTTGTTCAGAAAAATGTTTTGCTATCAATAGTAGTCTATTTCTTTCTGAAAAATATCTTACTGATTCGAAATCGCTAGTCCCCCTAAAATAATGTTTTACTATACTTTTAGGCACATATAAAATTTTCCACTTTTTCTTAGCAGCTCTAAAACACATGTCAATATCTTCCAAGTACATAACAAAATCCTCATCAAAAACCCCAATTTCATCAAGGCATGTCTTTCTAAATAGAATTGCAGCGCCGCATAAACTGATAACTTCTTCTATTTTTCCATACTGGTCTTTGTCTTGCTGCCTGAAACCGCGGTCTCCCCAGTAAAAATTAGGGTACTCTTCGTGCCCTGTGCTTTGAATCTTACCATCTTTTAATAATATCTTACCCCCTGCTGCGCCTGCTCTTTCTTCTTTATCCATAACCTTTAAAAGCTCTATTAACCAATCCTTGTCAACCTCTATATCATTGTTAATAAATGCTATATATTCGCCTCTGGATTCCTTTAATCCTAAATTATTAGCGCGAGCATAATTATTGATATCGTTTTGTATGATTTTTACGCTTTGGAAATTATCTTTGACAAAATCCACAGATCCGTCATCTGAACAATTATCCACCATCAGGATTTTTATCTTGTTTTCTGGATAATTGAGTCTTAAAAGGGAACTAAGACAATCTTTCAGATACTGCTTCCCATTATAATTTACCACAACGATATTAACGGATGGGCTTGTCTCTCTCATTTTAAACAACCTTCCATAGCCATTTATGCTCTAAGAAAATCGTCCCGTGATCCTGTCTATTAAAAACTATTTTTAATGTATAAACTCCATGATGATACATTAAAAATTTGTTTCCAGCTGAATCCCAAATACCAACAGAGATGTTATACAAACCAGGTAATAATGAAAACTTTGGGAAAAAGATATTATAATTTTTTCTATTACATAGAAGCGTAGTTACGCCCTGACAATAGACGCCGTCATCCCTGTAAATCCCAAGCCATAAATACAAATCTTTACTAAAAGGCTTGGTATAATTCAAGCTAATGACAAAGCTAATGTTTTCATTTGTCATGAAAAAATCTTTGCTGTTTCCATTATGATCTAAAATTTTTATACACTCTATCTTTATATTATCATCATTGCTTATCTGCCCAAATTTATCCGCTAATAAATCCAGATTGATATCTGGATTATTTTTTCTACTTGCAAAAAAATAAGCAAGCCTATGGCCTATGCTAGGGCAGTTAATTCTGAAAGGCATGCTCAAAAGCTCTTTTCTTTTATTGTCAGGGCCAGTAACTATTAATTCATAATAACCATAATGATGGTCAAACGCCAGCGTTTCATTTTTATCCCATATGGCTATAGACACTCTATACCCGCCAGGCGCCAGCAATAAACTATAATAATCTAACATAAAATACCCCTTGCCCTGTTTTAATTCCGGTATCACAAGCCTATCAAATTCGGTATTCGGCCCATAACAGTACACGCCGTCATTTCTAAATATAGCAATCCCAAAATGCGGATTCTCTACTTTATATCTTACGGTAAAAAATACCTTTATCTTTAAATTATCCAGCGTATTTATTCTATTGGCCTTATAACCAAACTTATTTATAAATTCTACAGAGTCTATTACTATTTCTTTGCCACCGAATTTATTGCCCCAATCCGATATGTTATCTGCCCATTTCTTAGTATTTTCTACCAAATCCTGCCTTTTTTGTTGAGGCAAGCCCACGAAAAATTTTTCTGTATTTAATAAATTTCTATACCTATTTATGCCTTCTAAAACTTCTCCGCTGAACAATAAAGAACCATGATCTAAAAGAATTACCTTATTGCATAACCTCTCAATAAGATCCATCCCCTGGGTAGTTATGATCAAAGTTTTTCCCAAACGCTTAAACTCTACTAACCGTTCAAAGCACTTGTTCTGGAACAAAGCATCGCCTACGGCAAGAACCTCATCTATTACGAGTATATCAAAATCTAGATTAGCGATAATGCTAAACCCTAAACGAAGGCGCATTCCCTGCGAATAGCTGCCCAGCGGCATATTAATAAAATTGCCGAGTTCTGAAAATTCTATTATAGCATCTAATCTCTGCTCTATTTTTCTGCGGTCAGCGCCTAAAATTGCGCCGTTTAAGAAAATATTTTCCCTGCCGCTCAACTCATCTTGAAAACCAACGCCCAGATTAAATAACCCCATTACCTTGCCATTTACTAATAAATCTCCTTTGCTTGGCGATAAGACGCCTGCAATAACATTTAAAAGAGTAGTCTTGCCTGCCCCGTTCCTCCCGATGACTCCTATGGTCTGACCCGTGCCTATATCAAGATTGATATCTTTAAGAGCCCAAAAATCTTCCAGATTGACGCCTTTATGTAGCTTCTTCATAACAGGGTATTTCTTGCCTATAGATTTCAAGATAACCATTTTCTGGCTCATTTATCTAGTATGACAAATAATCATTAATAGTATTCTTTTTTCTTTTGTATAAATAAAATAATGCTACAAAAATAACAATAGTAACTATAAGTTGGATTATAAAAACTGGAAATAATCCAAAGTACCTTTCTGTGCCTTTAATAAAACCTTTAAACAATGAAATTCTATACAATGCTAATATCCCAACAAAAGGGTTGTAAAGATAGATCTTAAACGATATAGAAGAAAAAGAATCTTTAACTGCAGATAAAGAATAGCAAGTCGGGGTTAAATAAAAAACTAAAAGTAATATTGCATCCAGCAGATATTTTAAATCTCTCCATTTTACGTATAAAATAGAGGCAATGACTGACAATCCTATAATAATGGCTAGATGCAATATTAAAACAAAAGGCAGTAATAGTATGAATATAGGCAGGCCTTTTAAAATAAACAAAGAACTTGTTATCATGATCAATAAAGACGGCAAAAAACTAATAAAATTTGCGAATACAATAGAAACAGGTACCAGATAATGAGGGAAATCTGATTCCCTGATCAGATTCTTATTATCAACCAAGCTGGTCGTAGATTTAAGTACAGAATCCTGAAAAAATACCCATGGAAATACGCCGCTCATTAAGTATAAAACAAAAGGCGCTTCTTCGATTTTCACTTTTAAAATAAGGCCAAAAATAATATAAAAAATTACTACCATCAAAAATGGAGACAGAAATGCCCATAAAAATCCCAGCATTGGCCTAGAGTATCTGATTTTCAAATCCTTAACCACCAACTCCCGCACCAAATTATACTTTCTATCCCATTCTTTCATAATAATCTTTTAAAGCTAACCCGCCTGTTTTTTTTCTTTTTATCCAGTAAGAAGAGGCTTTTTTATCTATCTTTTCGTTAAGTAAATCTTTTCCAAAAAACCTAAGCAAGATAGCTATTGGCGTAAATATCAGATAAAAAGCTATTAATAGGCTAATTACACTGGTAAGCCATCCTATAATAAATATAATCTTTTCCAAAATATTTTTAACAGGTGCTAATATTGCTGGGCATGAGATTGCCAGGATTAACGCAATTGAGCCAATGCTTGAAAACCATACAAAATGCTCCTTATGCCTGTAAAACATTATGCATCCAAGGATATTTAAACCTAAACCTAAACTAAACCCAAATTTTCTAAGTTCTTTGCGCATAATTAATCCAATTCGAAATACTGTTTAGTTTCTATTTTCTGCTTCGGTTGTAACTTTTTATCTAACACAAAACTCCCCATCACAAGGTAATCCATTTCAGTTCGCATAAAGCATCTATAGGCATCTTCAGGGCTAGCGACTATAGGTTCTCCTCTTACATTAAAAGATGTGTTTATTATCACAGCGCATCCTGTATTTTTATAAAACTCATTCATAAGCTCATAGTAAATTCTGTTGGGCGTATCTTTTGACACAGTCTGCAGCCTTGCTGAATCATCCACATGAGTAACTGCAGGAATGTCAGACCGTATAATTTTCAGCCTATCAAAGCCTTCTGGCTCTTTTACATTATCCTTTTTCAAATGACTGCTATTTACATCTGCTGTTAAAAGCATGTAAGGGCTTTCGGAGTTTATATTAAAATAATCTTTTGCTTTTTCAGCCAGGACGCTTGGCGCAAATGGCCTGAATGATTCCCTGAACTTTATCTTAAGATTCATTCTGGATTGCATAGCTATAGAACGGGCATCGCCGATTATGCTGCGGGCGCCTAATGCCCTTGGCCCAAACTCCATTCTTCCCTGAAACCAGCCTATTACCTTTTCATCGTTTATATATTGGCTTACTGTTTTTAGCAATGCCTCTTTTGTCAACTTAGCGTATGGGATATTATTAGTTTTAAGATAAGTTTCTATGTAACTATCTGAATATTCAGGCCCAAGATATGACCCTTTCTGGGAATCCTTTATATTGTCTGCTATTCTTTTATTGCCAAGATATTTATACCAGATTCTTAATGCTGCTCCGAGCGCCCCTCCTGCGTCTCCACTAGAAGGCTGAATCCAGATATTTTCAAAAGGCCCTTCCCTTAAAATCCTTCCGTTTGCCACACAGTTTAAGGCAACGCCTCCTGCAAGGCATAGATTTTTCTGGCCGGTTAATTTATATATATACCTTGAAGCTTTTAACATCACCTCTTCTGTAACTGCCTGAACTGACCTGGCCAGATCCATATCCATCTGGGTAATTTGGGTTTCCGGTTTTCTGTGGCCACGGCCAAATAACTTATTAAAGTTTTTATTTGTCATTGTAAGGCCTGCGCAGTAGTTAAAATACTTCATATTAAGCTTAAAAGAACCGTCCTCTTTTAAATCTATAAGCTCTTTTAAGATTAGATCTACATATTTAGGCTCTCCGTAAGGCGCAAGGCCCATGACTTTATATTCAGCTGAATTCACTTTAAAACCTGCATAATAAGTAAAAGCAGAATATAAAAGCCCTAAGGAATGCGGAAATTTTATCTCATAGAGTAACTCGAAATCATTATCCTTCCCCACCCCAAAACTCGTAGTTGCCCACTCACCTACGCCATCCATTGTAAGTATAGCGGCTTCTTTAAAAGGAGATGGATAAAAAGCGGATGATGCGTGAGATTCATGATGTTCTGTAAAAAGAATCTTTCCGTCATAATTGAGTTTTTCAGAAATAAGGCTGGACATCCAGAGCCTGTCTTTCAGCCATAATGGTATTGCTTTATTAAAAGACCTGAAGCCCGTAGGGGCGTAAGAGAGGTAAGTCAAAAGTATCCTTTCAAATTTTAAAAGAGGCTTATCGTAAAAAACTGCGAAAGATAAGTCCTTGCTAACTATGCCGGCTTCATTCAAACAATACTTAACAGCATTCTCAGGAAAACTAAAATCATGCTTCTTGCGGGTAAAACGCTCTTCCTGCGCTGCAGCTATGATCTCGCCGTCCTTTACCAGCGCAGCTGCTGAATCATGATAAAAACAAGAAATCCCCAATATATAAATTGCCATAAATTATCTGTAGGGAACGGTTTTAAACCGTTCCCTACCTTGCCCTTTTATTTGCTCTGCTATTTTCTTTCCTTCCAAAATCACATCCTCCATCGACATATATCTCCAGCTCCCATATCTGCCAATAGTATAGATTCCAAATTTTTCCAGATAATCTTTTATAACCCCAACTGCGTGTTTTCTATTGGAATCGTACAGCGCGTAACCGTATTTTATATCCATTGGCAAACAAATTTCTACGCTAGACTTATCTGAAATAATACCGCACCTTTCAAGATCGCTCATAGCCTTAGAGACAGCCTCGTTTTTATCTATTTTCTTTGTATTTGAATATGCTATCTCGGCGTAAATAGAAATCCTGTTAGAAGGCGCAACATCCGTTGAAAAACTCGTAGGAAATCCTATCCTGTAAAAAATTACGTTTTCTTCAGGATAATACACCCAATGTTTCTCTGCTAAATTATCGCTCTTTATGCCGATATTTAATACAAATATAGACGTCCATCTCAACATTGAAAAAGCGCGCCTTACATCCAGCGGCATATCTACGAGCAGATTAGAAAGTTCTGGCAGCGGCATAGTAGTTACCATATTTTTAAATTTCTTTATAGTAGCGTCTTCAAAAACAACTTCTTTTCTATGCTGATCTATAGTAACAGCCTTTTTATTAACATGTATACTCCTGACCTTCTCTGAGAATCCTTTCACAAGCTCAGATATTCCTCCTTTTACAGGATACCAGAATCTGGAATTATAGCCGTATGGTTTTGTATTATCTGAAATAGCGCCTGTCACTGTATCTTCCAGATCCGGGATCGGAACAAACCCGTCAAGCCACTCGCATGTCAGTTCCTTTGGCTCAATTGTCCAGAATTTTCTATTATAAGGCAGCATAAAATGATTTGCTATGCCTTCGCCAAAGGTTTTTATTATCCAATTTTCAAAATTTCCGTTTGAATTTGCAGGCGATATGTTTAAGAGCCTAGTCTTAATAAGGCCCATCAGGCAATCCTTTACAACAGAATTCGGTAGGCCGTAGAAATTTGCCTGAAAGGGATAACGTGTGAAAATGCCTTTTGAATATACCCAGGAATTACGCTTATGCGGGGCCAGATTTCCATTTAAAAGCTCTGAAGCCAGATTGAATGTATATTTATTTCTGAAATGCAAAAGATGGCCGTCGTAATCAAATATATACCCGTCTTTATGTATTGACCTGGCCATGCCGCCTATCTCACTATTTTTCTCAAATAAGGCATAACCGCTTTTCAGATGATACGCCGCGCTTAAACCTGCAAGGCCAGCGCCTAATATTATAGTTTCTTCTCTATTCATCTATATTTACCATTCCAATCCTTTTACCCATTAAAATAAATACCAGCCCCACAACCGCAAAAACAATCAAGCTTATTAAATTTTTACTAAATGCTACCGTTATTACTGAAAATGCCAGAAACATGCTGAAGAAATACATTATCCAGATACTTTTTTTTATGCTGCACCCCATGGCTATCAGCCTTAATGCGAAGTGGTCTCCTGTTTTATTAAAAATAGGTTTTTTCTTTTTAATACGCATGACTATTAGAAACAATGTGTCGTAAATAGGCAAGCTCATAGCTAAAATAGGCGTCAAAAGCGCGATCTTCCTTTCCATAGGAGCATAGCTGATATTTATAGCAATTATAGCTAGCAAAAATCCTGAAAAAAGGCTGCCTGTATCTCCCATGTAAACCCTCGCAGGAGGATAATTATATCTTAAAAATCCTGTGTGAGCGCCTATAAGAGCTGTCAGAATAACGCAGGAAAAAATATCCTTATTTATAAACGCGATCACCAACAAACTTGAGGATATGATAATAACAAGGCCTGAAGTTAAACCGTCCATTATATCAAGCAGGTTAAATGCGTTTGTTATAAATAAAAGCCATATCACTGTAATGAAGATATTTATCCAGCCAGGGATGAATACTATTTTAGTAAAAAATCCGAAAAATATTAAGAGAAATATGCCCAATAGTTCTCCTGCTATTTTTAACAGGGGCCTCAGGTCTTTTATATCATCTATCAGGCCAAGCAGCAATATTATGAAAGAAGATAATATAACTCCTGATAATTTTATAGCTGGTAATTTAATAAAAAACAGGCTGAATAAAACTGCCGCAAGAAATGCTATGTAAATGCTTATCCCCCCTATGCAAGGTTTCCCATGCTCGCTCTTCGCAGGCTTCAATATATTAAACCTCGCGCTTATCTTAATGGTAACTGGAGTCAATAAAAGGCTTAAAATAAAAGAGCATAGGGTTATGCAAAATAAAATCACGCCAAACTCCTGTATAGATTATCTATATTACGAGCCATGGCCTTAATATCAAACGAATCATCTATTGATTTAGCCGCTTCTTGGCTCATCTTTAAAAGAGAATCTTTGTCTCTGAGAATGCTCAATAACCTGTCAGTTGTATCTCTGTACTGCCCTGGCCTTGTAATATAGCCAGTAACCCCATCTTTTATCAGTTCCCGGCCGCCTCCGGCATCAGTTACGACAACTGGTTTGCCTTTACTGAGCGCCTCTATTATTGCAATAGGAAGGCCTTCCCATTTGCTTGTCAGGACCACTATATCAATTATATCCAGGATATCAGAAACATCTCTTCTCCAGCCTGTAAAAATAAACCTTCCATTTAGTGAAGATTTGCTAAGCTCTGATTCGCACCTCTTTTTTAAAATACCATCTCCTATTAATAAAAAATTAATGCTTGGTATTTTATTATAAACATCTACGCATGCCTTAACATAATCCAGAGGAGACTTCTGAGGCTTAAGGCAGGAAATCATTCCAATAATAGGGTCATTATTATTAATTCCAAGCTCTCTCTTTTTCTCCTCTTTATTGCAATTTGAATTCTTGAACTGATAAAGCGGTATCCCATATTTTATCAAGACGAACTTCTCTTTTGGCGCTATTCTGTATTTCAAGCCTGTTTCTATGTCTTTTTTTGAAACGCATATAATTTTTGTAGTAAAAGGCGCTGTAATTCTCTCAAGAAAAATATAAAATCTTTTTACTAAAAGCGATTGACAATCATTAAAAGGCCAGCCATGAACTGTATGCAAGATAACAGGCGCTCTTGCAAACAGGGCAGCCCATCTACCTATGATTCCTGCCTTTGAACTATGAGTATGAATTATTTTAAACCTATTGCATCTATATATAATAAATATATGTATTAATGCTAATATATCTACTATGGGATTTACAAACCTTGTTAGAAATGGAGAAAAATAAGCGGTAACATTCGTAAGGCTTTTAAATTCTTGCTTCAATATGCCGCTAGGAGAGGTAATAATAGATACTTGATATTTATCTTTTGGAAAGTTGGAAATGAGGTTTAAAGTGGAGAGTTGCGCCCCGCCAAGTTCAGGCTTTGTTATAACATGACATATTCGCATAAGTGTCTGTTAGTGTAGCAAAAAAATGCCCTGTTGTCAACATAGTGTCATGCGGCTGTCCACTTATTAAATGATAAGGATAACTCTTTTGATTTTTCCTGAAGGGAATTTATAAGAGCTTCTATCTTCGCGCAATCGCATGGCTGGCTGGAAGCAAGCTTTCTTATCTCTTCCAGGTCTTTTTCTATTTTTATCACTATATCTTTATCTAAAATTATGGTTTTGTTGAAATTCTCTGTCAGGTTATTTATCGTATCTGCAAGATCTACGAGTTCATCGCCCTCTCTTAGTCTTATTCTAAGGCCAAGGTTCCCTTTCGAAATATCTCTCAGTGTCTTGCCGATCCTGTAAACAGGGCCTGCTATCCTGTGAGAAAATAAAAGCCCTAGTATAAAAATCAGCGGCGAAATCAGAAGAAGATTGCGGACAAGCGCCAGATTTGTAGCCCTCAGGACATACGCAAGCCTTCCTTGAGGATAAACGCTGGCGAGTTTTTCTCCAAGAAAATGCCAGCCAGTCGCAAACACTGTCCACCCTGTAACGATTGAAGCTATAAGCGCCAGAGCGAAAACAAGCCCTATATAACGAAACTGCAAACCCTTTTCTATTATATATTTTCTTCTTCTCAAAATGGGCCTTGGCATTATTCCCCCTCTCTTCTTAAATTTATATTTCTTCTTACTGTAAAAACTATTCTATTATTCTTAGGGTTATTCATCAGGGCAATAACGCTGTCCATAGGCAGATATCTTGTAATATTATTATCTATCGCTATTACAAAATCCCCTTTCTTAAGGCCTGCCAATTCGCCTTTTTTGCCGGATATAATATCTTTTACTACAAGTCCTTCATATTCAAAACTAAGAGATACGCCTGATTCTTTATACATATTCACCCGTGTTTCTACAGGGACGGGAATATCTTTCCCAACCAGGATTTTTACTTCCGAATACTTCGGGCCAATTAATTCGCTCAGGACATCTTCCAGTTTGCTGTAACGCACAAGCCTGCCCCATATGCCTATAAGAAAATCGCCTTTTTTAATGCCTGCCTGGGATGCGCTTGAACCAGGAATTACCTCATTTATCCTGAAAACACCATCATGTTCGACAAGACTAAGCCCTACGCTTTCCTTAACCAAACTTTCCTTACTTTTTACGACATTTGCTATTTTCTTGTTTTTCCTTGTCCGCCACTCTATAGCCATGTTATGAAGCTCTATATCCTTCTTTGTCCTTTTCTCTTCTTCCCGCCACATCTTCGCGTGGCTGGCAACATAAGCATCCATAGCTTCTTTATAATCAGGGTTTATGTCCATCGCTTTCTTATAATAGAATGCGGCCTTGTCATACCAACCTTTCTCGTCATAGGCTCTTCCTAGCTGCATAAAATTCTGCTCAGGGGCATCGTATTCAATCTTATCTATATCTTTACGCAAAATATGTTTTTCCCCATCAATGGTACTCAAGGCAATCCTATCAACATACTCATCCACTACAAGCCCTTTCACCTTTGTCCTGTTTTTCAAAATAACAGTATCGGCATAGAGACTAGCTGAAACAAAAACCAGCATTAAAATCAATATTATTTTTTTCATAATTTTAAATATAGGCGCAGGCTTATAAGCCGGGTTCTGTTCCTTTAAAAAAGGATAATGATCATCTATCTGTGTTCTGGCATCACTGCCAGAATCATGCAACCTACCCGTCCAGCTATTGCGAGCGGGCAGCTCTTTAAGCTGGACCTATTTGGTCTTGCTCCGCGTAGAGATTGCCGCGTTTCACCTTGAGAAGCAGTAACACATGCTTAAGCTTCGTATGTTACTATTACGCTTCCCAAACTCGTCTCTGTTGCTCTTATCCTCAAAAAGCAAATGCTCTTCGGATGGGCGTTACCCACTACGCTGCCCTTTGGAGCCCGGACTTTCCTCATCCCGCTACGCGGGACGCGACCATCCAGCCTGCGCCTATTCTGTTTTTAAAGAACTGTCGAATCTGGAATCTATTGCCCTATTTGCAAGTTTATCCGCAATAGAATTATTCTCTCTGTCTATGGAAATGACTTCTATTTTATCAAAGCCTCTTGCAATATGCTGGAACATATCGTAATAAAGCCTGATGTTATCATTCTTTACTTTGTATTCTCCAGTCAGTTGCTTTGTCAAAAGCTCGCTGTCAGATTTCACCTTCACATCGTCATACCTGTCTATCAACGCTTCCTGCACAGCGTATATAAGCGCGGAGTATTCCGCGACATTATTGGTAGCATTCCCTATAAATTTAAATAACTTCTTAATAATATTATTCTGATCATCGCAAAATACTATGCCTATGCCAGAAGGCCCGGGATTTCCTCTTGATGCGCCGTCTATAAATATATTAACTGATTTCGACATTGTCTTCTATGTAAAGTATCCTTAAACAGCTGCCGCAAACAACTATATCTTCTCTTAGTTTTACATCGCTTATAACCTGAGGCGGGAGATTCAGATGGCACCCGCCGCAGGAACCATCTTCAATACACGTTATTGCCAGGCCATCTTTATTTTTCAGGATCTTTTCATATCTGGAAATAACCTGTTTTTCTATATTAGGGGCTATGCCGTTTCTCTTTTCATTAAGCTCTGAAAGCCTTGCGTCTATCTCTTTGGCCTTTAAATTGATGTTCTCTTTTTCCTTCTGAGCGTTTGCTTCTTCTGCCTTAAAAAGTTCTTTTTCCTCTGATATCTTTTTCTTAGCAAGCTCTATTTCGTCCATAAGCCTAATAATATCTTCTTCTGTCAAAGAATTATCGCTCTTTATACCCTCTATCTCTGTAAGCATAGTAGAATATTCTTTATTTGTCTTTAATGTATAAAGCTGCCCCTGCAGTTTTTTTATCTGCTCTTCTTTCTGCTGGAGATTCCCTTCCTTTTCTTTTAATTTTAACTGGGTATTTTTTAAATTATCTTCTGCTTGTTTTATGCCTGTTTTTTTCAATTCAATCATCTCATCGATCGATCTTAGATGGTCTGGCATAGATGCCTTTTCTTTGCTCAAAACATATATCTGGCTATCTATAACCTGAAGCCCTATTAACAACCCTATTTGTTCCTTGATTGGTTTTTGTTCCAAGAAAGCTCCTTCCCTTGTTCTGCTTCGCTCCTCACTTACTCGGGAGCAAGTCCTGAATGTAACGAAAGACGCGTCGAACCGTGGTGGGCGATACTGGGCTCGAACCAGTGACCTCTGCCATGTGAGGGCAGCACTCTAACCAGCTGAGCTAATCGCCCGCGGTGGGCCCACAAGGACTCGGCGCCCTCCGCTTCGCTACGGGTCGGCCACTCGTCCCGATAAACAAATGCTCCTGCCAGCCTCACATCTCGGCTGGCCTGCTAAACATTGCTCCTATTCGTCGCAATAGCAGTGTCGCATTTATCGGGACTCACTTCGAGTCCTTACGAGCACTCTAATTTTAAAATAACATGGTGGGCCCACAAGGACTCGAACCTTGGACCACCTGATTATGANNTTATGAGTCAGGTGCTCTAACCGACTGAGCTATGGGCCCCGATTACTTTATTTTTTGAAAGCCCAATGGTGAGTCCTTCGACATTGCTCAGGATGCTGCGAATGATGCTGAGCTTAGCCGAAGCACAAGGCCGCCTAAAGCGGCCGCGTCGAACCATGGGCCCGTAGATTAAAAATTATACCATCTGGATTATAATATGACAAGAGGAAATTTCAGAGATGTCGGAGATGTAAGTCAAAATAGAAATGCCGTGTCTTTTGTTTGTTTATCGGTTATCTCTTTATAGTTTAAGTTATTTAATAATGCGTCAGGCTTCCTGTAACCTTTGCCAGCTCTACGGCTTTTTTAAATACCCATATGCTTAGCGGAAATAAAGTGACGCAAAAAAATAAAAGTATTATCATATCAGGCAGAAGCATTCTAAAGCTATATCCCTGTAAAATAGCATGCCTTAATCCTCTTAAGGAATAAGTAATAGGGATAAAATAAGAGATTAACTTCAGGCCTTTTGGCAGCATCTCGACAGGAAAAAAAACACCACCAAACAATCCTGCAAATGTGCTAACCAACCAGCTAATTGGATTACCTTTTTTTAGCACCATTATAAATGCCGCTGATATTATTCCAATACTGCTAAAAGAAACAATGGTCATAATTAAAATTACCAAGCTGGCAAAAAAGTTCATTTGACTTAAATCCACTTTAAAAAATAATATTCCAAATAATAAAGCGATAATAGTGGTTATAGACGTAAAAAGAAAATCCCAGATAGAAATGCCGATAATAATATGTGAAATTTTAGTAGGGGTAGCCAGCATTGCCTCTAAAGTTCCAAGGAGCTGCTCGTATCTTATATTGGATGAAAAACTCTGTAACGATGTATTGAGATAACCTGAAAAAGCTATGCCTATAAGAACAAAAGGGAAATACCCTGTTTGATATTCGCTAAGATAAGGCGCTGCTGTTTGGCCAACTAATTTAGAAACAAAATAAAACGTTGCAACTGTAGTCAATGTACTTATCCATTCGAATATAAAAGCAATCCTGTAACTTATGTGAATATAAAAATCCCTTTTTATAAAAGCTAACATCTTCTCTAATATATGCATTTCAACTATCCTTTATAATATTAGTATATATCTCTTCTAAGCTTAATGACGATGAATTTACATTATTGCGTAAATAGCTTAATGTTCCAGAAATCCTGACCTCACCTTTATGCATAATCGCAATTTGGTCAGCAAAATTTTCCACTTCATTAAGATTGTGGGAAATAAAAAAAATTGTTTTGCCTTGTTCTCCTGCCAATTTTTCCTTAATAAAATTTTTTACATTTCTAGCGCTTGGAAGGTCTAAGCTTTTCAGAGGTTCATCCATAAATAAAACCTTGGCATCATTCAAGAGGCCTCTAGCAATTGTAAGCCTCTGTTTTATACCGCTAGAGCATTCTTGAAATCGTTTGTCTAAATAGCCATTAATCTCTAAAAGATGGCTTAATTCTTCTATTTTTCTTTTTATTTGAAAATTAGAAAGATCGTAAAGTTTAGCAAAAAAATAAAGATTCTGTCTTAGTGTCAATCTCCAATAGAAATTCCTCTCGTCTCCGCCTATTAAGCCAATAGAAGATTTAACCTTAGCCTCATCTTTTAATACATCATAGCCCATAACCTCTGCCCTTCCTTTGGTAGGCAAGAGAAGGCATGATAATATTTTTATAAGCGTGGTCTTGCCAGCGCCATTTGGCCCCATTAGGCAGAATATCTCGCCTTGCTTGATATGTAAACTAACATTATTAATTGCTAAAAACGGCTTTTCTTTTTTAAGTGGGCGTAAGATAAAGCTATAAATACTTTTGAGAGGCAGGAATTCCTTTGTTAATCCAGATATTTCTATAGCATAACTCATTTTATATTTTCAGATAAACTTCCAATAAAGACGTCTTGCAAAACGCGTAATCGCGTTTGTACTGTCGCGCCATATAAAACGTTTTAGTAAATAAGCAATAAAATAGAAGTAAGCAAAAATATTCATATTCTTATTATCAGCCTTTAGGCATTCTGATATATTAATATTCTTACCTTCTTCGTCAAAGGCTTCTGCTACTTTGCCTATTAAATCATCTCCCTTGACTATCCCACCCACAGAAGAATTATCGCCTTTTTGAATAAAATAATATCGGCCAAAAAATTTAATCTTTCCGATAATCCTATGACATGTAAGGCCTTCTTTGCCAAAGACAATAATATCCCTGACTTTTATATTACTCGCATCCTCTGAAACAACTTTTACCCTCCAGCCTTCTTTTAAAGCAGGGTACATACTTTTACCACTCAAAGGAACCGTGCCGCCTTTTGTCTTCAGGTAAAAATTGTAGATCTTACTTTTTTCTACCTCTTTAGGTTGATCCTCAAGGGGCATTATCACCGCTTCGCCATCAATTATCCGCCAGGTAAGATTCTTGTCCTTTTTAGGGATTTTATTTAGCAAATCCATCTAAAAACCTCCATATGGATTCATTTAAAACACCGTATGCATGAAGTATTATAGCATTATTTTAAGGTAACTACTAGATAATCTGCGTTCTTGTTATACAGTCATTTAATATTCAATGCTAAAAGTATCTCTTACTAAACCGTTTATATCTTTAACGGTAATATTGATTGCCTCGTCGTCTTTTACATCTATAACTACAAAATTATAAAACCCGCCTTTTTCTTCTGGAGCAGATATGTGAGCGCCGCCTCCGCCTGAAATTATCTGATAAACACCGTCGTGAATAGACATGTTGTATAAATGCTCGTGGCCACAGATATAAGCGCTAACCTTATATTTTTTAAATATGCCCCATAATTTATCTCTCTCGACAGCATATTTATCCAGGGAACTTCCTATGTGGTTATAAACAGGGTAAGCAGGATCATGGCCAAAAATAAAAATAGTTTTTTTCTGGTTTTTTTCCACATCTTCCTTAAGCCACTTTAACTGCGTCTCGCCTATTGCATGAAAATTATTAAAGGCCTCTGTATCAAGCATTATAAAATGGGCATTCTTATAATCAAAAGAATAAGCCAGTTCTTTAAAGCCGTCGGGCCCATTTTCAGGCATTTCAAAAATTGACCTTACTATATTTTCAGACATTTCTGATTCTATCTCATGATTCCCGACGCCTATATAGAAAGGTATCCCGTATCTTTCGATAATGCCTTTCCATTTTTTTAATCTATTCCCATGGATACTGCTTTTTGCAGAGCCTGTTATCATATCACCTGTCACTACTATAAAATCCACTTTCTCTGACTTTATTTTTTCAAGAATAGCCTTCATCGTCTTAACGTTAATACCATCGCCGCTATAATCCCTCGTATCGCCCATAACAGCAAATCTAAAATCCGCAAAACAAGGCGAAGCTAATAGAAAAAATATTGCGGTGATTATTATTGTTTTACGCATATAAATATTTCCTGTTGTTAAACAATAAAAAGGGCTGGATTATATCCCCATCCCAGCCCTTTTTAAAACTAACCACGATTCACACCGAACGACGAGCGACGAAACTACTCCTGGCTAAAAGCTATTTCAAGGAAATTCTTGAGCCTCCTGGATCTTGTAGGATGCCTCAGCTTCCTCAATGCCTTTGCCTCTATCTGTCTGACCCTTTCCCTGGTTACATTAAATATACTGCCAACTTCTTCAAGCGTCCTCGGATAACCGTCGCCTATCCCAAATCTTAGCCTTAATACCCTCTTTTCCCTTTCTGTGAGAGTATTAAGGATATTATCCATCTCTTCTTTTAAAATCGTATAAGCAGTGGCGTTTGCAGGAGAAACAGCTCTCTTATCTTCTATAAAATCCCCAAAATTAGTATCTCCTTCATCGCCTATCGGTGTTTGCAGAGAAATAGGCTCCTGAGCGATCTTGAGTATGCTCCTGACCTTTTCAACGCTCATCCTCATCTCGTGCGCAATCTCCTCAGCTGCCGGCTCTTTGCCGTTTTCCTGGACAAGAATCCTGGAAACCCTTATGAGTTTATTGATCGTCTCTGTCATATGAACAGGTATCCTGATAGTGCGGGCCTGGTCAGCTATTGAACGTGTAACTGCCTGCCTTATCCACCACGTGGCATATGTAGAAAATTTATATCCGCGCCTATATTCAAACTTCTCAACTGCCTTCATAAGGCCAATGTTGCCTTCCTGAATCAGGTCCAGAAAAGAAAGGCCCCTGTTGGTATATTTCTTTGCAATGCTAACCACAAGCCTCAGGTTAGCCTCTACCATTGCCTTCTTAACCTTACTGAATCTCGAGGCCTTTTTTCTGATAATGGCATAATCCTTTTTTATATCATCTAACTTTTCCCCAAATCTGGACTCTATATCTTTCTTTCTTTTCTCAAAACTCTTTATGCTGCCTTTTATCCTGCGCCTTCTCATTCTCTGAATCTCTTTATCAATAGCGTCCATCTCAGAAATTGCCATTTTAATGCCGTTAGACATATCGTCTATAATAGAGATGCAGAAATTAAACTCCAGGCACAGTTCCATTATATTGGACCCTTTTCTGGCAGCCCTTATCCTGGCCGCAAGGTTTGTAATTTTCTTAAATATTAGGATTTCTGTTTTTACCTTTGGGTCTTCTTTTATAACCTCTTCTATGTTAATGCTTCTGGAAAGAATTCTGTTGCTAAGCACAAGAACCTCTTCTTTTACAAAAGGTGAACTCAACACAGACCTCTTGCAATCCTCTTCTGCCTTTTCTATTTCCTGGGCAAGTCTTATTTCATCCTGCCTGGAAAGAAGAGGTATCTGCCCCATCTGCCTTAAATACATCTTCACAGGGTCTTCTATGCCTATATTTACTACCTCGCGGCCTTCAGCAGGTTCTGTAACATTCCGCCTGTTTGTATCAAACTGCTTACTTTCGCCAGCGTCTTCTTCTTTATTTACAGGCTTTAATTCCTCTTCTGAGTCAATTATCTCTATGTTCTCCTTCTCTAGTATGACAAAAATCTTCTCTATCTGCTCAGGGGAAACAATTTCTTCAGGAAGAAAATCATTTATTTCTTCATAGGTAAGACGCCCTTTTTTTCTGCCAAGCGCCACCAGTTTACCAAACTGGCTTTCAATATTTAATGCCTTTTTGCCTTTTATTTCTTTTTTCATAGTTAAAGCCCCCTTTTTATAAGCTGATTAAACTCTTCTACGAGCCTCTTTTCTTCTTCTTCGTAACCGCTCTTCTGAGCTGCGTAAAGCCTATTCTGTATATCTTTAAGGAGTATAGACCTGTTTTCCTTCTTTATGGTCATTATGCAATCGCAGGCATTCTTCTCTTTGTCCCTTATCTCCACTTCTTCGTTAACTATAAAAGATATGATATTTTGAGGAACCTTGTCTTCTATGGAATTTATTAATTTGCTTACATCTATCAGTCCATCCTCTATATTAATGGAAAAAAGCGCCTCAGCTATATTCCTGATGTCTTGATTCCTAAAATCAGACGGCTTAAGCTCATCCCTTACTATTCTTACAATATTAACATCTTCTAACATCAATTTTGCGAGTATCTTTTCCGCAGGAGATATCTCAATGAGTTTCTTTGTTCCATGCCCTATGCTCTCTGTTCTATGCGGCACCCTGTCCTTCTTAATTTTCTTCAGCTCCTCCCATACCGCATCCTCTCTTACAGAAAGTTCCTGCGCCAGGAGTTTTATGTATTCTGCCTTTATAATCGCGTTTCTAACTCTATTAATAGTGGAAAGCATTTCCTTTATAGTTTCCGCCTTTGACTCAGGCTCTCGGTTATTGGACCTGCCTTGCAATATATTTAATTTATAAGTAAAAAGGCTTTTTGACTTTTTTATTATTTCATCAAACTTTTCTTTTCCGAACTTCCTTAAGAAGCTATCCGGATCATGGCCTTTTTCCAAAGTAGCTATCTTTACATTCATGTCTTCTTCCAGGAACAAATCCAGGCCCCTCAATGATGCCATTTCTCCTGCCTGATCAGCGTCATAAAGCATAACTACATTATGAGTATATCTCTTTAAAAGCCTTATCTGTTCCGTGGTAAGCGCGGTGCCAAGAGACGCTACTATATTGCTAAAGCCGTACTGATGGCACGTTATTACATCCAGGTAACCTTCTGTAATTATTGCAAAATTCCTTTCTTTTATATGAGTCTTTGCAAAATTAAGGCCGTATAGATGCTGACCTTTTTTATAAACAGCTGTTTCCGGAGAATTTATATATTTTGGCAAGGTTTCATCCATGACCCTGGCGCCGAAACCTATAACCTTATCTCTAGCGTCAAATATCGGAAATATAACCCTGTTCCTGAAAAGGTCATAATAAGAATTGTCTTTTCCTTTTATAATCAGCCCTGCCTTAAGAATTATATCCTGCTTTACGCCCCGGCCTAATAAATAGTCCAGAAGAGCTTTCCATGAAGAATCTGCATAGCCAACCCTGAATTTCTTGATTATAGCTCCGTCCAGCCCTCTTTTTGCTATATACCGCTTCGGCTCTAAAGACGAGCCTAGTTTTTCTAAAAGATTGGAATAATAATTCGCCGCAATATCATTTACTGAGTATAAAGTACTTACAAGAGAGTCGTCTTGATCGCTGTGGCTTCTCGATTCAGGCAGTTTCACGCCTGTCTTTTCAGCCAGCATCTTTACAGCATCAATAAAATCTATTTTTTCGTATTCCTTTAAAAAATTGAACACATTACCGCCTGAGTTGCATCCGAAACAATGATATATCTGTTTGTCAGGGCTCACTACAAAAGAAGGGGTTTTCTCGTGATGAAAAGGGCAGCACGCCTTAAAATTTCTGCCGCTAGGCTTCAACGGGATATAGCTTGAAATTACTTCAACTATATCGCATTTATCCTGAATCTCGTTCAATATGTTTTCCGGTATTTTGCCCATTTATTTTTTCCTTGAAAATCTTCTAAATCCAGAACAGGCCAATATCCTTAACTTTCCCTTTTTCTCAAGCTCATCGAGTATAATATTAAGGCCTACGTTATCGCTTGCAATATGGCCTGCTATCACCACATTCATGTGCTCTTCCTGCGCCTTCTTAAAGTGCTCTTCGCTGAGATGCATGCACACAAGAGTAGATATGCCTGCTTCTGAAAGCTTTTTAAATATGTCCTTAGAGCCTTCTGTGCCGCCTGTCATATCTACGAAAATCTTGCCCGCCTTACTGGAATTATCTCCCCTAGTTATCTTTGGGCCTGCATTCTGTTTGGCTGCGGCATTATATTCAGGTATCTCTCTTAATATATCCACGATATCTCTGAGCGTATCCGGTTTTTTCTTATCCATCAAATTCTGTAAACATGAAGCAACGCAATTATCAGCAGGAGTATGACAGCTCATAAGATTAATATCAAGAAGCCTTGCTGCGTCAACTGCGCGTGTATGGTTTGCAGGCATAACCTTTCTCTCGACCTCCTGTATCCTCTCATGCATAAGCGATTCAGCAACATTTATAGGAACGCCCATCTTATTTAATATATCCACCTGCATATACATCACATTGAAAAATCCTGCCAGGGCAAGGCCTTCTGGATGATGAGCCATTACCAGGTCTATCTTTTCGCCTTTTTCTTTCAGCCTGTCAGCAAGCATTATCTCTCCTATCTCTATATCCACACCCACTAGTATTGTCTTTGTTTCGCTATTCATTTTACCTATAAGAATCCTTGTGTCGCTATAAGGATTATCAAACCTTTCCTTGTCGTAAAATTCTTTATCCTTGGCGCTTAATTTTTCGTATTCATTTTTTGCCCTTAAAAGTTCTTTCTTTACGCTATCCTTGCCCCTTGGATCTTGCTCCATTCCAAAAAGCACCGCGTTCCTATAGATGTCTATAAGCTTCAATTGATCCTCCTGTTTTATTATTATTTCCCTAATAGTTTAACGAGCAGTGTTTCGTGTTTCTCGAAAGGATAAACACTCATCCCTGTATTATACGCAAAAGGCGCCACGAGCGAGGCGTATGGAGCTAGAAAAGACTTTTCTTTTGCGCTTTTATAAAAATAATTAACAGGGCTGTGGATAAACAAAATGTAAATAAGCCCTATTAAAAGAATTCCTCTTGCTGATCCTAATGCAAGGCCAATTATTTTATTGGCCAAGGAAACGTTTTCAGAAACTCCCAAAATTTTATCTGCCAGAACAGCTAGCAGTTTAAAGATAAAAATAATTATTAAAAATATAAATAGAAAAGCTGTTATATCTGCTTTTAGGCCTGTTAATTTAGCGTGTTTTGCCAAAAAATCGCTTATTAATATATAATTATTAAATGAAAGAACAAACGCTAAAAAAAGACCTGAAAGCCTGAAAAATTCAGATAAAAGCCCCTTTTTAAAACCTACGTAACATGTTCTAAATAAAATAATTACAAAAAAAATATCAACCCAGTTAAATTTTATTTGAGACATAAGTTAATTTGAGGAATTAATCTGAATATGAAAAAAGTATACCACATATTTCTGATTTGTCAAGGCTGACAAGTTAAAAGCTTGGATTTTATGCTATCTGGCTCAGCAGGCACTATTTTCTTAAGCAATATCTTCCAAACTGCAATAAACCCTTTAATCTAGCTTTAATATCGTGAAATGACTTTGGCCGCATTACCTGAGAAAATATGTAGCCTGGCCTGAGGTAAAAGCTATACAACGCTCTGTCCACAGCCTTATTCATAGCGCTGCAGGAAAGGCTAGGATAATCTATTATAGCCCTCTGTTCTTTTCTCTCATCCACCCACTCTTTCCAGTTTTTAGCAATAATATAGCTATTCTCCTTGCACCAATTATAAAACTCTGTGCCGGGATAAGCGCATAATCCGCTGAATTGAACTGTATCTATAGGGAGACTGGCGGCAAATTTTATAGTCCTATTAACTGAGACAGGCGTTTCTCCTGGAGAACCTATAACAAAACACCCATGCACAGAAATGCCTGCCTCCCTGGAAAGAACAGTAAAGCTTCTCATCCTGCTGGTAGAAATACCTTTTTTCAGATTTCCCAATATAATATCATCGCCTGATTCAAACCCAACGCACATCATTCTGCAGCCTGCTTTTTTCATCAGCTTCAATAAAGAAATATCCAATATCTCAGGCCTTGCATTGCAGCACCATGAAATTTTTATATTTCTATCGATAATACCTTTGCATATCTTTTCCAGCCTGAGAATGTATTTAATCAAAGTAAAAGTATCATCTTCAAACATTATCTCTTTCAAGCCAGGGAAAAGCTTTATGTCGTATTCTATTTCATCAAGAACATTTTCAGGGCTTCTATATCTATACTGATTACCATACATTACTTGCGGAAATAAACAAAAAACGCACTTTCCTTCGCACCCCCTTCCTGTAATCAAAGTAAGGAATGGGTTTCTTTTTGCAGGGCTGTAGTAGTCGTTAGGATTTATATGGCGCCATGCAGGAAAAGGCAATTTGTCAAGATCTTGAATAAACTCCCTGTCAGGACTATGTATTATATTTCCGTTCTCAGAATAAGATATTCCTTGTATACTTGAAAACTCATTACCGCTGGCAATATCTTTTAACGTCCAATCATATTCTCTTCTTGCAACAGCATCTAAACAACCTTTTGCTCTTTTAATGGTATCTTCCGCTTCAGCGCTCGCATGAGCGCCGATTACTACAGTGATAACTCTGCCGCTTAATTCTTCCTTGCACATTTTCGCATAAGTAAGGTCAGAATCTATGGAAGGTGTTGTGGCATTTATAACCACCATGTCAGGCTTGAAATCTTTAAATATCTTTTTTGTTTCTGCAAATGAAATATCTCTTGCTGCTCCATCTATGAACTTGCACGCATGTTTGTCTCTTTCTAGCTCTGCTATAGCTGTCGAGATATAGTCTGGATGCCTCTGCTCCCTTGTCCTAGACTTTGCAAACCAGCGCGCAGTCTTACAAAACCCTCTTCCATAAGATGGATTAAGAAATAATACTTTCATATTAAGCTCTGCTTTTCTCCATTACTTGCTTCTCAAGCTCTGGCAGGCTTTCGAAAAGACGCTTGGACGCCCCAGCGTGGCGTCCTTCGCTCCGCGCCGATTCTCGCTCGTCCTGCCTTCAGGTGGGGCCTGAGGCACATTAGAAAAATTTTGGCAAATGTCCGCAAGGAATTACAGCGAGTTTCGATCGAGTGACAAAACGATAGTCGGCAGAGAAACGAGCTGTAAACCGTAGCGGACGGCAAAATTATTTCGTGCCGAATGACCCCACCTGAAGGCAGGACACCGTGCCCGCTCGAATCGGCGAGGCTTTTCTCAAAACCTGCCAGAGCTTGAGAAGTACCATTGCTACACTTTACAGCAGATATGTAGATATCCGGCTTAAAAAATGCGTTCATAACAGGATTGAGGAAGCCAAAACTTGTAAACATTGAAACAGCCTTTATCTTTTCAACAGAAAAATAAGCTGATACAGCTTTTCCTAATTCATCAATGGTAAATTCTTTTACATGCGTCTTATCCTTTAAAAATGGCAGGCTGAATCTGATCCATTTTTTATTAGGAGTAATAAAAATCACCTTGCTTTTATCTGCTGCGATCCTGTGTATCTCATTTAATAGCAGGTTAAAATCCTTTACATGCTCTATAACATGTATGCAAGTGCATACATCGCAAACCCTGCCCTTCACAGGTATACGCAAAGCATCTCCTTTAATAAAAAAAATTCCCTTGTCATTTTTATCTATAAGTTTTATGGCATCTAAAGAAATATCCAGCCCTACCACTGATTTTGCATAATCCTTAAAAACTGAAGTCAGCCTTCCGATACCGCAGCCTATATCTATTATTAAATTTGCTTTCCCCTTAGGCCTTAAATCAATAAAAGGCTTTATTTCTTCTAGAATCAAGCGCTTTAGCCTGGCATGGTTAAAATTCTTATATCTTTTGTAATAATCTCTCGGATACTGGCTCATTTTATGCTTCGATTCTTTATCAGGCTCAAAGCTCCTCCGAATACTCTTGTAAATCCCCTGGCAAACATCATAAAAAACATGAAAAAAAAGTCTTTCTTGTAAAGTTTTTTGGAATATATCTTCAAGGGTATGATAATTTGGAGAGCTATATATGCAGCCAACAATACAATAAAAAATATCCTGATAAAATTTAAAAATAATAAAGGCAGCGTAAGAATAATCATAACTGCCACAGGTATTTCTGCCAGGTCCTTCCAATATAGATAATAATCATTTAACGCAAATCCCGGGTGATGCCTCCATAATTTTATTGCCCAAAAAGACCGAGTAAACTGTTTTTTAAGATATCTGTGCAATTTTTTTTCATGAAAGTGGCTTACTATTGATTTTCTTTCAAAATATATCCTGTAACCTTTTTTTACCATCCTGTAAGAGAGCTCTGAATCTTCTGCGCTTGAAGTCAAATAATCTTCATTAAATCCGGAAAACTCTTCAAGGATTGCCTTTTTTATAAGGACATTATATGTCCCGAAGCTATTTATATAATCCGGCATACGTAAGTGCCTGAACATAATCTCAGCATGTATACACCTCGCCATTATATCTTCTATATTTTTAATATCATATGTTCCTGCAACTGCGTCTACATTCTTATCGCAGAGACTCTTGACCATTACAGCAAGGCAATCTTTTCCTGGGATACAATCCGCGTCTGTAAAAAAAATTGCTTCACCTTTTGAATTTTTCCAACCATTGTTCCTGGCAGAAGCCGGGCCTGAGCTTTCCTGATGTATATAACTTACACCAAAATTCTTAACCACACCTTTTGTATCATCTATTGAACCATCATCAACTACTATTACCTCTAATTTATCTCTAGGGTAATCCTGGCCTATGCATGCTTCTATAGCCTGGCCAAGCATTTTCCCAGAATTAAATGCTGGTATAATAATTGATACAAAAGGTTTAAAATTTTGCATTTTTATTTCTTAAAAACCCCTTCCATTCTTTCTTTGCTTTGACTATATTATCAACTATTCCTTTATTGCCTGGTTCTGCCCTCAAGGCTTCTTTATATTCATGAATAGCTAAATCAAAATAACCAAATGCGGAATACATATTCCCCAAATTATTATGCGGCTCAAATTGATCTTTGTTTAATGCCAATGAATGCATAAATGCCGCCTCCGCATCTTTAAATCTACTATTCCCTATATAAGCAAACCCTAATTTGTTATAAATTTCTGAATCATGCAGCCCAAGCTTTAATGCTTTATTGAACTCATCCAGGGCTTTTTTATAATTTTTATTCTTTATATAAACAGTGCCTAAACAATAATGCGGCTCATAATCTTCTTCTCTCAGAGAGCTAGCTTTTTTAAAAAACTCCTCTGCTTTAGCTGTATCTCCTTTATCCGTATACACATACCCAAGATTACAATATGCCTTATAATAATAAGGATTTATTTTTATTGCTGCATTTAAAACCTCTATAGCTCTATTTTTAAAACCTATAAGGGTGTATAAGTGGCCTAGATTGGAATAGCTGGACATGTAATCCTTTTTTAACCTTATCGCTCTTTTAAAAGATTTTATAGCCTTTACGATTTCCCCTGATGCAACATAGCTAACTCCCAAATTATTATAAGCCTCAAAATAATTCGGGTCTAACGATATACTTTTCTTGTAATATTCAATAGACCTTTCAATATCTCCTTTATCGCTATATGCCATTCCCAGATTATTATAAGTAAGATAAATAAAAGGGCTGTTCTTTTCATATTTTAATACATTGGTGAATACGCTTACAGAATCCTTCC
Source organism: Candidatus Omnitrophota bacterium (assembly GCA_003485765.1). GTDB lineage: Bacteria > Omnitrophota > Gorgyraeia > Gorgyraeales > Gorgyraeaceae > UBA10183. The sequence continues at coordinate 107,252 of DNHS01000056.1, forward strand.
ATACCTTTCCATAAGCAATAGTAAAAAATGCATAATAAATTAAAAATAGCGCTATTAAGATTGCGCTAAAAATTTTCCCTAGCTTAGGCTTTATAATATCCTGAAAAATAACGCTTAACACAATAAAAAAACCTACTGATGGGATATAAAGCCATCCTTCTCCAAAAAGCACTGATATTGGATATATATTCAAAACAGGCAATAGCGTAAACAAAAACCATAAACTTCCGAAAAGTATAAGCCTGTGTTTATCGGATATTTTTTTAACAACTAATATAATAATTATAAATCCGGCTATGTATAGCAATATACCTGATTGGAATATGCTCCTGACAGGCTCTACAAACCATTCGATATGAAGCCCTAGCGGCAATATTAATATTCTAAGATATAAAAATATCACTTTGAAATCCGTGAGAAGGCGTATCCATAGCGGCAAAGTAGCGGAAAAACTTAAATCTATAATAGGGTTAGTGCCTTTTGCAAAGTTCAATACCGTTATTCTGAGAAGCGCGTATGATACTAATACTGTTATGTAAGGCACTAAAATCTTAAATTGCGCTTTTCCTTCTTTTGGATTTCTAGATATTTCCAAGACTAATAATAAAGGCAGCATCATCGCCATTTCCTTGCAAATAAGCGATAATGCAAATGAAACTATAGACACCGCATACAGCATACTTTTGCCTTTTTGCCTATATCTGATAAAAAACCATAAAGACAAAAATAAAAATAATGCCATTAATAAGTCAGATCTTGCAGGTGTGTAAAATACAATGCTTGAGATAGCTGGCGCAATGCCGAATAAAGAGGCTGTAATAAAAGCTATGCATGGAGACAAGCTGATTGCGAGTATAATGAGATACACCAGCGCTGAATTAAATATGTGCAGCAATAAGCTCGTTAAATGATATCCAAACGGATTCAATTTCCATATGCGATAATCCATCATAAAAGAAAGAAGCTGAATAGGCCTATAGAAATTACTATGCATTCCGCCGCCCTCATATAATTGATTGCTAAATATCTTAGATATATACATAAAATCTTTTGTATGAGGATTATTTATTATCAAAAACTTATCATCCCATGCAAACTTGTTATTAAGGGAGCTAGAAAATACAATAACAATGATAAGCGATATGAATAATATATGCGTTATTTTGGTAATTTTCATATATGCTTTCTCATAATTAGCCTATTGCAATTCATATGATAAACATGACAATATGTATATAGCTGCTGTCTCTGATTTAAGAACCAGACTGCCCAGCGAGCACATACTGCACCCATTTTCCTTTGCCATAAAAACCTCTCTAGGGCTAAAATCACCTTCAGGGCCTACAAAAACTGCTATTGTTTTCGGGCTCAATCCTCTCAATATGTCTTTCAAAGGCTTAGAATCTCTGTCAAGGCTGGCAAAAACCGTCATTGCCTTTTGTTTTGAATCTATTAAAGCGCCATCAAAATGCATGACATCTGATATAACAGGCAGTATTGTCCTGCCGCATTGCTTAGAGCTAGCCATACCTATTCTTTTCCATCGCTCTACTTTTTTAGTAAAATCTCTAATCTCAGGGATTGTCCTCTCGGTTATTATGGGAACTATCTGGCTTACCCCCAGCTCTATAACCTTTTCAACTATAAAATCCATCTTTGTCTTTTTAGGGATTGACTGATATAGAGTAATATTAAAAGGCGGGCTGTATTTAGGGGGCAGCGCCTCTTTAATTTTTATAATTACTGCATCTCTCTTCACTTCTTCAATAAAGCATGAGAATTCCCTGCCTTGGCCATCAAAGATATCAACGATATCTCCTTTTTTAAGCCTCATAACATCTCGTATATGATGGACTTCGGTTTTGTCTTTTATCTCTATTGTATTTTTTAGAGGGGCTATCATATCAGGCGGAACGTAAAAGCGCATAGAATACCTTTTATTATATATGGTGAGCAAGTCCTGAGCAGAGCGAAGGACGCGTCGAACCATGGTGGACCTGAGCGGGATCGAACCGCTGACCTCCTCGTTGCGAACGAGGCGCTCTCCCATCTGAGCTACAGGCCCAATAAATTTTACGAAGTAAGTTTAATTATACCATTTTTAAACTGCATTGGAAATCAATTTCTGGTCTAAAGGCCTGAGTTTGTTCAAAATTGATACTGAGCGGCCGTTATTTATTCGCGTCCTAAAGGACGCAGTTTTGCGGCCGCGAATGTATAGTTTTAAAGTATTAATTAAACGACGCCAGGCGGGGGTAGCAGGCAAAATAAAACGTTAGGCTCTGGTCATTATAACTTGCGGTTATATATCCTGTTAAAGCATTTGTGCTTTTTGTGAAATTAACAGCTGTAACAGTCACCTTTGGAATTAATGACTCTGTAGTAACGCCATCATCGAATACAAGAGTATCTCCTGATTTGTAATAGCTATACATTGTCACGGTGCTGTAATTGCTTCTTGTAATAGGGTCGCTATTATTTATCATAAAATCCACTCTTTCAGCACTTGGCACATAAATGGCAGATGTGCCTGGGGGAGATGTTTCATCGCCTATGGCCTGCATAACATTTTTATATATATGTTGTATTGCGTATTGCGCCTCGCTGCCTATGATAGTCTTATTGCTTGAAGCAATATAAAACTTCCGGCTTGCAACATAAAGGTTTGATACTCCTAAAAATATAACACTCATTAGAAGCACAGCTATTACTACTTCTATCAGCGTTATGCCTGTTTTATTTCTAAAAAGCCGGCTCATCCCAGTGCACCTTAATAGTAACCTGTTTATATCCATTAGTCTGAGGCTCTGTAACATCATATTTAAGCGTTCCACCGAAACTTGTAATATCTCCCTTTAAAATGCCTCCTGCATCAATTTCTGTTTGATCGTGATCAATACCTATCACCATAGCTGGATTTGATAAATATTGGTGATTACTTTTCAGCCTGTCCAAAGCCTCAACTGCAAAATTATACGCTTGCACTTTATGCCTTGCGCGGTTAAGAAAATGCTTTGCGCCCCAAAATGCGCTAGCTACGCCTGCGGCAAGTATCGCCACAATAAGCGCAGCAATAATTACCTCTGTCATGGTAAACCCTTTTTTATTGAATGCCTTAAGGATTTTCGTTGGTGGTAAATCTTCCGTGAATAGTGCCATCTTTTTGGATATAATACTTGTCATCCTGATAAGGTTCTGGGGCAGTTACAGCCCCGGTTCCACCTCTTGTGGCCTGAGCTTTAAAATTAGTTCCTACAGGTACTGTATTGTCTAGATCATAATAAAAATAACGGGGTGAAGCGCTATTTGGATCTTCTATATTCAAATCAGTTATATTCAGAGAAAATTGGTTGTATTGTAAAAAATATGACTTCTGGCCTGTTCTGATAAGATTTAAATTACTAGTAGCTTCATCTGTCTTTGACTTCTCTAGCATTTTAACAAACATCGGGAGGGCAAAGGCGGCAAGTATCCCGACAATGATAACAACTATCAATAATTCTGTGAGCGTAAATCCTTTTTTATTTAATGCCTTAAGGATTTTCGTTGGTGGTAAATCTTCCGTGAATAGTGCCATCTTTTTGGACATAATACTTGTCATCCTTATAGGGTTCGGGAGCGGTTACAGCTCCGCTTCCAGCCCTTATAGCTTGAGCTTTAAAATTAACTGTTAAATCTATCCCTGTATTGTCTTGATCATAGTAAAAATAACGGGATAAAACGCTATTTGGATCTTCTATATTCAAATCAGTTATATTTGGGGAAAATTGGCTATATTCTAAAAAATATATCTTCTGGCCTGTCTTGATAAGATTTAAATTACTGGTAGCTTCGCCTATCTTCGCCTTTTCCAGTGTTTTAACAAGCATTGGGAGGGCAAGAGTGGCAAGTATCCCAACGATAATAATAACTATCAATAACTCTGTAAGCGTAAACCCAGATGAATAGCCGACTCTGAATTTTGCCCCAGCCGCTTTGCTTCGCAAAGCGAAACAACGGGGGCAAAATTGTTTAAGGAACTCATGATTTATAATTAATTTATAATTGAAAATTCCCATTGCTAGTTATAGCCCCGGTCTGATCTATTGTATAATAATCCCCTGTATATGGGCCATTATTTCTTGTAGCCCTGGCAGTAAAAGTAGTTGCATCTGCTGTTGGTATCGTATAATCAAAATATCTATTTGCGCTTGATAAATCATTAGGATTGTCCATATTTAAAAGACTGAAGTCCGTAGTATATGTATTATTATCCAAAAAATAATCCTTTTCAGCCATCCTGGTAAGATTCAGATTATTTGCCGCCTCTCCAGCTTTTACCTTTTCCATATTCTTAGTAAAGATAGGTATGCTAAGAGCAACTAGTATAGCAACAATAAGAACTGTGATCAGTAGCTCTATAAGAGTAAACCCAAATGAGTTATCGCCTCTGAACCCGTGATTATTGCTAATCAAGACGTAGGGCCTCCAAGATTCTCGCTTCTAGTAATCTTTCCAGTAACATTATCTGTCTGGTTCCACTTTACCCACGTATCAGGATTGCCTAATCTTATGGCATTAACATTGTATTTTCTTTTTGTACTGGTGGTCCCATTATCTTTGAATGAATAAAGATATAATTTATTTGTAATGTTATTTGGATTATCCACATCCAGCGCTGTAAAATTATCATTGGCAGGCAAGGCCCCATTTTGATACCAGTACCTATCTAAAGCTACTCTTATAGCGCCAATATTTATTATTGCTTCCCCTGATCTGGCCTTTTCTATGGTTTGTGTGTATTGAGGCAGGGCTATCGTAGAAAGTATACCTATAATTATAACAACAATCAGGAGCTCTAAAAGCGTAAACCCAGATGAATAGCCGCCTTTGAACTCATGATTATTGCTAATCAAGACGTAGGGCCTCCAAGATTAGAGCTTCTTAAAAGTTTACCGCTAACATTAGAATCTTGTTGCCAGCTTACTGTATAAGTATTACCTCCTGCGGTACGAGTTGCAGTCACGGTATATATCCTTGTAGTAGCAGTGGTTCCACCATCCGTAACAGTATAAGTATATAGTTTATTAGTAATGTTGTTCGGGTCATCTATGTCTAGATTAGATATAGTAGTAGTGATAGCGCCATTCTGATACCAATATCTATCTAAAGCTGACCTAATACTACCAACGTTTGTAGCTGCTTCTGCAGATTTTCCTTTTTCCAGAGTAGTTGTATACTGCGGCAAGGCTATTGCAACAAGAATCCCTATAATTATAACAACTATAAGGACCTCTAAAAGGGTAAAACCTTTTTTAAACATACCAAAGCCCTCCTTGAAAATTATAAACTATTTATACGTCCAATTTCCAGAAACTGTGCCGGCTTGATCCATAGTCAAAGTCTGGCCGCTATAACTACCGCCTGAACGAGTAGCTGTCGCTGTATAGGTAGTAGAAGTAGGCGTAGCTATAGTAAATGCCCAATATTTCTGGGTTAAAGTTATATCAAGATCAGCTGTGTTAGTTGTATAATATTCGCTTTCCGCATAATATACCTTTTCACCTGTTTGGAGATGCCCAAGGCCTGCCCTGGCTTCTCCACCTTTTGCTTTTTCAATGGAAGCTGCAAACTGAGGTATACCTATAGCAGCAAGTATACCTATGATAATAACTACTATCAAAACTTCTACCAGCGTAAAACCTTTTCTATTCATTTCTACCTCCTCCTTTTAGTCTTCCTACTATTAATTATACTTTATAAATAAATATAAGTCAAATAAATCTACAATAAATCTACAATACATTTTAACCAGCTGACTTTATAGCGCTGGACATGCTGAATATAGGCATAAACATTGCTACTACTAAAACTCCTACTACTATACCCATAAAAACTAAAACTATAGGTTCAAACATTGTAGTAAGCCGCGAGATAAATGTATTTACTCTTTCCTTATAAAATACAGATATCCTGTCCAGCATCTTGCCTAATTCGCCAATCTCTTCTCCGACTAGTACCATCTGAACAACAAGTGGAGAGAATAAATTGCTGCCTTGCATGGTTTGGCCCATCCCCTTGCCTTCTTTAACAGCTGTCTTTACTTCTCTGAGCGCTTTCTCCATTACTTTATTGCCTGCTGTTTTTTCAGTTATCTCAAGCGCATGAAGTATAGGCACTCCGCTTTTAATAAGCGTCGCAAGGCCGCTTGCAAAACGCTCTGTAGATATTTCCTGCATTAACTGGCCTACAACAGGTAATTTGAGCGTAATATCATCAAACTGCCACCTGCCTTTTTCCGTAGATATGTATTTTTTTATAACAAAAAATAAAGCTATGAGAATTCCTGTTACGAGAAAAAAATACTTCCTCACTATATTACTTATGTTAATAACTATCTGGGTAAGGGCTGGTAATTCAACATTAAAACCTTTAAATATTTCAGAAAATATAGGGATAATTTTTAGTAAAAATACTGCTATTGCGCCTGTTGCCACAACTACCAGTATAACGGGGTACAGAAGCGCTGACATTATCTTTTTTTTCAAATCAGCGTTCTCCTCCAGATAAACAGCCACCTGATCAAGGCTTGAAGGCAGATGCCCTGAGGCCTCTCCTGTTTCAACCAAGTTTATCCAGAAAGAAGAAAATATCTTATCATGCTTTTTTAACGCATTCTGAAATGTATACCCCCCTTCTATATCTTTTTTGATCTGCTCTACTGCCCTGAGAAGCGTCTGAGATTCTATCTGTTTGCATAATATATCCAAACTCTTTATAAGAGTCACACCTGCCCCCACAAGCGTTGCCAGTTCTCTTGAAAACATTATAAGATCATGTGGTTTAACCGCTCTATGGTATTTCCTTCTATCAACTTCCTTCTTTGATTTAACTTCACGCGCAGGCCCCACAGATATTACAAGAAGGTCTCTTGCCTGCAAATTATTCACTAGATCCTCTTCATTTATAGTCTCTGTTACTTCATCTATTAATTTACCAGACCTATCTCTTGCTACGTACCTGAAAAACGGCATATTTGCTCCTGTTTAAATACCTTAAGTGTAGTAGGATAGCGGCCGAAAGGCCGCTCCACGTGGAGCAGGCTTTCGCCTGCTATCCAACCATTTACCCTTCTCCAGCCACCAGCGTTATGCTGAGCACTTCTTCAATGCTTGTCATGCCTTCTTCTACTTTTTTTATCCCACTCTGGACAAGAGATCTTGTACCAATTTCCCTCACTTTATCCTTAATCTCCCCGAGATGAGCCCCTTTTGCAACCAATTCCCTTAACTTATCATTCATCAATATTATTTCATAAATAGCTATTCGGCCTCTATAGCCAGTATAGCCGCAATAATCGCACCCTTTTGGCTTATACAAAAGCTCCTGTTTTATCCCAAGATCCTTGACTAAACTAGGAGTTGTCTCATAAGCTTCTTTGCACTCTGGGCACAGCTTTCTAACGAGTCTTTGAGCTCCTACCATAATCAGCGAAGAGCTTATCAAATACGGTTCAAGCCCTATATCTATCAACCTGGCTATTGCGCTTGGCGCATCGTTCGTATGCAAAGTGCTTAAAACAAGATGCCCTGTAAGAGATGCCCTTATGCATATCTGGGCAGTCTCTAGATCTCTAACCTCTCCGACCATTATAATATCAGGATCTTGTCTTAAAAACGCCCTGAGCGCGCTGGCAAAAGTAAAGCCTATATTCGGCTTTATCTGAACCTGATTTATGCCCTCCATTTTATATTCCACAGGGTCTTCTACTGTTGTGATGTTTTTGCGCGGGCTTTTCATTTCATTCAACGCCGCATAGAGCGTTGTAGTTTTGCCGCTTCCTGTAGGGCCTGTAAGTAAAATCAAGCCGTGCGGGCTAATTATAGCTTTTCTAAATTTTTCCAGTTCTTCTGGATCGAATCCCAGTTCTCCGAGATTTAGAGGCGTAGAGGTTTTATCCAATATTCTCATTACCACCTTCTCGCCAAATATAGCGGGGATAGTGGATACGCGAATATCAATTCCTTTATTATCCACTTTTACAAAAAATACGCCATCCTGCGGAAGTCTGCGCTCTGCAATATCCAGATTTGAAAGTATTTTTATTCTCGAAATAATAGCTGGCAACAGATGTTTTGCAGGAGGCGGTATCTCATACAGAACCCCGTCTATCCTATATCGTATATTAATCTTATTTTTATAAGGCTCTATATGTATATCGCTGGCCCTGTCCTTTATAGCCTGCATCAATATAAGATCCACAAGCTTTACAACAGGCGCTTCTTCCGCCCTTGCAATAAGGTCATCTAAGCTCAGGTCTTCTTCTACATTTTTTTCTACTTTAAATTCCTCTAGTTCATATGAATCGCTTACAGCATCTTTCAATAGGTCCTCTTTGCCGTAAAATTCATTAATAGCTCTCTGGAGGTCTGTCTTAGTGGCTATAATCGGATTTATCTCGCAACTTGTCATGCGTTTTAAATTGTCTATGGCAATTAAATCCAGAGGATCCATAAAAGCAACTGTAAGAGAATTCATATGCTTGGAAATAGGAAGAATCATGTTTCTGCGGGCATAATCTTCCGGTATTAATTTGACAAAGTCCTGGTCCTCTGCCGGCTTCAAAAGGCCTTTTGCATAAGAGGCATAAGGTATTGACAGCTGCTTTGCCATTGCAATGACAATGTCTTTCTCTGTCACAACCCCAAGGTTTATAAAAGTCTCTCCAAGCCTAGTGCCTTCTTTCTTCTGAATCTCAATGGCCTTTTCTAATTGTTCCTCTGTGATCAGGCCTTCGCTCAATAATATCTGGCCTAATTTTTCTCTCGACTTTTTCATTGCGCGCCTTATTTTAGTTTATCCGCCGAATAGATCCAAAACTTTATTAATTTCTTTTTCCCTTACTGCCTTTGGTTTTTCCTGCTCCCGTTCAGGGATATTGCTAAGCGCATAAGAAATATCTTTAACGATATTCGGTGTAATGAATATTATTAGTTCCCTATCACTGTTATCTTTAGCCTTATAACGAAATGCTGCGCCTAAAATAGGTATATCTCCGAAAAATGGCACTTTTTTAACGCCGTTTTCATGTTTGGATTTAATAAGGCCCCCAAGAATAACTGTTTCTCCGTCTTTAACAATAACAGTTGTCTCTGTGGCTCTTTTATGAGTATCATACGCATTTGTAAACCTGGAAAGCTCTAATTCAGTAAAACTGGGTTTTAAATTCATAGTTATATATCCGTCTTTACTGATTTGCGGCGTAACTTCTAAAATAACTCCTGTGTCTTGGGAGGTATAGGTCTTGCCTGTAGTGCCTACGCCAGTACTTGATGAAGTAGATGTGACTGTTTCAGTATCTTTCTCTTTAGAAGAAAGTTCTATTCTTGCTGTCTCATTATTCATAGCCATAACCTGAGGCCTGGCAAGAATTTTTGTGTCAGTATTATTTAGCAATGCGGTTATAGCTGCGGTCACGCCATCCATGCCAAATAAACCTGTTGTTTTAATACCTTCTCCGCTTGAGTTATTTCTTCCTATACTATTATTCATAGGAAATATAGTGTTATGCACAGGCCCTGTATATGTCCCAAATGCCCCGCTCCAATTTATTCCTAAATTCTCTACCGCCTTTGTAGTGGTCTCCAGGACTTCTACCTTTATCATCACCTGAGGCGTCCTTACATCTAACCTGGACAGTAAATCCTCTACTATAGAAAACTGGCTCGGCACATCCTTTATAATAAGACTGTTGGATCTTTTGTCAGCTACGACCTTTCCGTTTGCAGAAAGCATACTTTGCACAATTGATACTATATCTGTATTATTAGAATCTGCTGCTGAAGAACCAGACTTATCTGGGTTTGATGGGTCAGTTTGCGTTTTAACAAGCGTGGACAGCTGAGTGTATTTTAATTCATATATCTTTGTAATAGTCTCTATCTCAGGTTTTCCTGTTTCCTTTACTATGAATATATTAGTGCCTGGCTCTTGTTCATAAACCAGGTTATTTGCATTAATTATATAATTCAAGGCGTCATCTATTTTTACATTATCAAAATAGACAGTAACAGTCCTATCCTGGACATTCTGACTGGCAATAAAATTCAGGCCTGACTGCTGAGAAAAAACCTTCAGCACTGTTTTAAGATTAGCGTCTTGAAAATCCATAGAAACCCGGCTGCTTTTGCCAGGAGACATATCTTTCGTATACGCGCTAGCGGCAAATGAAAAAGGCGTTGAGATAAAAATTGCAAATATAATAGCGATAAATAACCTAATTGTTTTCATATAAACACCTCCTATTTTGGCCTTACGATGAATTCCTTATTTTTATATATTAAATGAATACCGTCTTTCGTTATATCCTTGATCTTAATTTCTTCCCCTAATCCTTCTGCACCTACATTAATAACATCTTTTATATCATATACCTTACTATTTATAATTGCCTGAGGCCTTGAACTTTTCCACACCATACCCTGGAACTTCATCTCTGGAAGTACTACATTCTCCTCCTCTGGCCCCTTATTTTCTGTTATCTCATCAAAAGGGCTTTTAAAAGGGGCTTTGTCATCCTCTATGGCATAAACTATTTCTTTTTCATTTTTGGGAACCTTAGCCTCCAGTATCTCCACCTCTTTCCATTTCTTATNNGCTACATATTCTATAGTATGCTGTTTTTTGGGCGTTGCATCTGCCATAAACTATTCCTTTGAAACAACTGTGCTTATAACAATACTCGCCTTTATATCGAATGCCTTAAATTTTCCAGAACCTTTCTCGAATTTCTCATCAATATCCATTCTTTTCATATTAACACTTTCGATCTTCAGAAATTTTTCTGACGATTCTATTCCTGCAATAAACTTGCCAAGCTGATTATAGGTGGAAGTCATATCAACTATCACAGATAGTTTCGCATATAATCCATAATTCTCCGGATTTCCAGGTTTTATAGATGATAACTCTATACGTTCTTTTGAAGCCCTATTGGATATCTCGCTTAAAAGCCATGAAACCCCTTCAGCATTAGGTATCTTTTTATCATAAATTTTTATATATTTACTCAAGGCTTTTATCTTGCCTATAAGTAAATTTTTATCTCTTTCCTTTAATATATCAACTCTCAGGGACTTGTTCTTATGGGTAAAAGGTAAATAAATGAACATGGCGCCTATCACTAATACCAATACTATAATGATAGCGCTCACTATTATAAGTTTATTTCCTGTTTGCTTCTCGGATTTTTTTTTCATATTTATGGCCCCGTGAAAGATATTTCAAAACTCGAAACATTTTTTCCTTCCATATCTATTCTTTTAACAGATACTATATCAGCTCTTGACATGCCATTATTTACCCCGATTGCATTTTTCAGCTTGCTCAAGAAGATATTCACGATATCTTTTTCGCCAGCCTTCTCATCTATTATATAATAACCTTTTATGCTAAGGTATCTAGTAATTTTGGCCTGGTTTTTTTTATCTATCTTTTCTTCAAAGTTTACCTCGGCGAGCCACATATCTTTGGGTATTATTTTTACTATATCCTCTAATCTAGGGGTCAAGTAAGTCCTAGAGGATATCAGATTTTCCAAAAGATCTTTTCTTGTCTCCATCTCATTCTTAATTTTCTCAAGGTCAGGCATGTTATCGCTTTTCACATTGACTTCAACCTTTGGCCTTTCAGACAATGTCTTATTTAATTCATCAGTAAGAGGCGCGGCGGCCCTAATGGTAAATACCTTAAATACGATTAATAAAAATACTGCCAAAGATGCCTCGAGAAACACCACCTTTAGAAACAACTCTTTCTTTTTATAAACAAGTAATTTTTCTTTGCATAAATTTATATCTATAAACGG
>DNHS01000002.1 GCA_003485765.1 Candidatus Omnitrophota bacterium
TCCCATTACTTTGCCAATTCCGGCAAGACTGTTTTCCAAAGCGATAAGTTTCGGCCCTTACACTTAAGATATCTGGGCTATGATAACCTGAACCAGGACTTTAAGATACTCTTGGACAAGGGAGATACGCAAGATGTAGGGAACGGTTTAAAACCGTTCCCTACCATTGAAATTAAATCATGAATTCCTTAACCAATTTTGTCTCGATTGTATATCGGGGCAAAATTCAGAGGTGACAATACATTATGGCAGAAAATAATCAGGCAAAAGAAAGTTTCATGCGAAGACTTGACGCGGCTCAAGAAGACCAGTATATAGAAAAAGTGATAACCATTAACAGGGTTTCCAAGGTTGTAAAAGGCGGAAAGAGGTTTTCATTTACCGCGCTAATCGCTGTAGGAAACGGCAACGGCACAGTCGGATGCGGTTACGGAAAAGCGAATGATGTCGCAAGCGCGATAAAAAAAGGCCTTTCTAGCGCAAAGAAAAATTTCTTCAAGGTTCCTGTCAGAGGCCAGACAATACCTCATGAGATTATAGGGCATTTCGGGGCCGCGAAGGTTCTTTTGAAACCTGCGCTCGAAGGGACAGGCGTTATTGCAGGAGGGTCTGTGCGCGCCATATGCGATGCAGCTGGAATAAAAGATATACTCACTAAATCGCTTGGCTCTGCGAATCCAATAAATGTCACAAAGGCAACCATAGATGGCTTAAAGAGATTAAGGCTGGAACGCGACATGTCAGAGAGTGGAGCATGAAGATACAAGATCTAAGGCCTGCGATAGGCGCTAGAAAAAGAAGAAAGATTGTAGGCAGAGGCCCTGGTTCAGGCCATGGCAAGACTTCCACAAGAGGCCATAAAGGCCAGATGTCTCGTTCAGGCGCTGGAAGATCTCCTGGTTTTGAAGGCGGGCAGATGCCATTGATAAGAAAATTGCCCAAGAGGGGATTCAGGAGAAGGCCAAGGGCAGGATACTCGATTGTAAATCTTGAAACGCTTTCAAAACTAAAAAAAGAGGCGTTAATAACGATTGAATTATTAAAAGAAAAAGGAATGATAAAAGGGGCTGTTAATTATTTGAAGATACTGGGTAAGGGAGAAATAAAGGTCCCTGCGCATATAAAGGCTCACGCGTTTTCAAAATCAGCAGAAGAGAAAATCAAAGCAGTGGGTGGAAAGTGCGAAATAATCGATAAAAATATGTAGGGGACAGGCATGCCTGTCCCCTACAGGAGAATTGTGTAATATATGTTGCAAGCATTTATAAATTCTTTCAAGATACCTGATCTTAGGAAAAAATTATTTATTACGCTTTTATTGTTGGCGATTTATAGAATCGGCGCTTATATACCTACGCCAGGCGTAAATGGCGCTAGATTAATCCAGTTCTTTAATAATGTAGCTAGGTCTCAGGGCGGCGGACTTTTCGGTATTATGGATATGTTTTCAGGAGGCGCGTTAACGCGCCTTACCATATTCGCGCTTGGTATAATGCCTTATATATCAGCTTCTATCATATTGCAGCTTCTTGTCACTGTAGTGCCTTACCTTGAGAAGCTTTCAAAGGAGGGCGAAGGCGGCAGGCGCAAGATGATACAATATACACGTTACGGTACAATAGTGCTTGCTGTTATCCAGGCATTTTTTATAAGCATGTGGCTTGAAAATCCTGCCAGATTCCAGGGTTTACAGATTGTAGATCATCCTGGATGGGGTTTTAGATTCTTGACAGTCGTCACTCTTACCACAGGCACTGCCTTTATAATGTGGATCGGGGAACAAATTCAGGAACATGGAATAGGCAACGGCATCTCTCTTGTTATAACAGCAGGTATAATCTCAAGGCTGCCTACAGCTTTAGAACAAGTTTTTACATTAATATTTGTTCCTGCAAAAAGTGTAATCAAATATCCGTTTTTTACGCTTGCTTTTATGTCAGTAATTGGAGTTGCTGTAGTAGTAGCTGTTATATTGATTACCCAGGGCCAAAGAAAAATACCTGTGCAGTATGCTAAAAGGATAGTTGGCAGAAAGGTATATGGCGGCCAGAGCACTTATATACCTTTAAGAGTAAACCAAGCAGGGGTTATACCTATAATTTTTGCGCAGTCAATAATACTTTTTCCCGCGACAGTCGCAGGTTTTATACCTAATCCGGGCCTTCAGAGATTCGCGGAAGCCTTGATGAGAGGCCAGGTTTTATACACTGTTCTTTATAGCGTATTGATTATATTCTTTGCTTATTTTTATACAGCCATTACATTTAATCCCGCGGATGTGGCTGATAATATGAAGAAATACGGAGGGTTCGTGCCTGGCGTAAGGCCGGGCAGGCCTACTGCGGAATATTTTGATTTTATAATGACAAGGATTACGCTTCCAGGCGCAATATTCCTGGCGTTCATAGCTGTTTTTCCTGATATGCTTGGCGCGTGGCTTAAAATACCGTATCTCATAGCAAGTTTCTTCGGAGGCACAGCGCTTTTGATAGTAGTAGGCGTTATGCTTGACACAATGAGAGCAGTAGAATCCCAGCTTTTAATGAGGCATTACGAAGGCTTCCTTAAAAAGGGAAGGATTCGCGGGAGAAGATAGTTATGAGAATAGTATTATTAGGGCCTCCAGGAGCAGGCAAAGGAACTCAGGCAGTTATGCTTGCGGATAAAAAAGAATTTTTACATCTTTCCACAGGAGATATTTTAAGAGAGAATGTAAAAAACGGGACTCTTATAGGCAAAAAAGCAAAAGCCTTCATGGATAAAGGAGAGCTTGTCCCAGACGATATTGTGATAGAGATGATGCTTGATACTATAAAGAATGCGCGAAGCCAAGAGGATTTTATCCTGGACGGTTTTCCCAGGACCGTATATCAGGCAAATAATCTGGATAGAGAATTAAATAAACTTAAGCTGTCAATAGACATGGTTGTATATTTTAAGACCAGCATAAAAACTGTTATTTTGAGGCTCACAGGCAGAAGGCTTTGTTCTAAATGCGGCGCAAGTTATCATATAACAAACATGCCTCCAAAAAAACAGGGCGTGTGCGATAAGTGCGGCTCAGAGCTTTATCAGAGAAAAGATGACAGCGAAGAAACTATAAAAAAGAGGCTGGAAGTTTACGATATTAAGACAAAAGAACTTATAGATTATTATAAAGTTCAAGGGATACTTAAAGAAGTTTCAGGCGACCTGGAAGCCCCAAAGGTTTACAGCGAGTTATCCGAGATATTAAACGCCTGCGAAGCAGATGATAGAAATAAAGTCAGAAAATGAGCTTGAGCTTATATCTGAAGCAGGGAAAATAGTTAAACTGATTCTGGAGGAACTTAAATACGCAGCAAGGCCTGGAGTAACTACTGCTGATCTTGGAAGAAAGGCAGCGGAGATAATAAAGAAATCTCATGCCAGGTCTGCGTTTCTTGGGTATAGGGGATTTCCAGGAGTTATATGCACTTCTTTAAACGAACAGGTAGTGCACGGTATTCCAGGAGATACAGTTCTTTCTTCCGGAGATATATTAAGCATAGATGTAGGCATTGAAAAGAATGGGTATTACGCAGATAGCGCGCTTACGATACCGGTTGGAGATAAAGTTAGTCAAAAGGCGTGTTCTCTCGTAGAGGTTACAGAAAAGGCCTTGTACCTTGGAATAGAAAAGGCTATAGAAGGCAACAGGCTCTTTGATATTTCAAATGCAAT
>DNHS01000005.1 GCA_003485765.1 Candidatus Omnitrophota bacterium
GCTCGCGGGCATAATCCCGGCCTTAAGCATATCTTGAATCTGCTTGAGCTCGTTATCCAAATTAATATTGAGATTTAAGGCCGAGCTGACTACGGGCATATTAACCGTCAAAGACTGATTTAAGTGAGATTGGGTAATTATGGGCAGAGCGGTAAGGTCAATGCCGCCTAATTCTTGGTCACCCGCTGTAAGCGAAGAGGAAACTATTCTTCTATCTTTTAATATCTCTCTAATTTTTTCGAGCGATTCTCTGTAATACTCAACGTCCTCTCGCGCCTCGACTTTGTTGAGGGAATATATACTTTCACCTCCTAATATTTTTATATGTTCTCCACTAAAATTTTCCTCTTTTATAATCTCTCTAATAAACCAAACAATAGTCGACTTAACATATTCTATTTCAGAATCTTTTGAGACTCTTTCCTTTAAATATAATCGTCCATCTATATCTGAACCAAATTTAGCCTTTTCCTTGGCAACCGAACCAAAAAGTTCCATACCCTCTATCTTATTCTTAAAATTTTCTCTCATAATATCATAAATGGTCAAGGCGATGATTTGCAAAAACTTCGTTGGCAAGGCATGCCCATCAATAGACTGAATAGTTCGCTTTCCTTTATTTCCATGCTCTATCTCTTTTATGGTCACTAAATTTGTTTTAGATAAAGCTAAAACTTTCTTTAAAAGCTCCATCCGTTCCTTAAATATTTCTTTCGCCTTATTAGTATAAAGTATCTTCTTGGAGTTCATTACGACTTCCATTAACCTTTTCTCATAAATATCTGCGCCCAATTGTTCACGAAGCTTTGCCTTTATTCCATCAATAATAGGATCAAACTTAAACGACTTCACTAAATGATATTTTTTGACTAAAAAAATTGGTATTTGCGTGAATAGTGTTTCTATATCTGCTTCTGATAATTCATCTTGGCGCAGTATTCTTTCTAGATCATCATCTGCTAACTTGGGAATGTTTGCTTCTTCCAACGAAGAAGACGACCCATTTTCTCCTGCTGTATACGTATTATGCGCCACGATACCCTGCGCAAATATCTCAAAGTTATAATTGGCTCTGGAGAACAGAGTATTGACTCCGTATCTTAGGAAATTGTTTCGTTCTACCCCGGGCTCAAAGGCAACGGCTCTCTGCTGAACAAGCTCAAGTAATTTCTTAAACTTAGCTACATCTCCTTTGCTCATCTCCGGCAGGTACAGGATGCTGTACTTCAGAAAACAGCTTCGTTCTTCCCTATCTTTAAAGGCGGTAGCGGCTTCTAAAGCGAGGCTAAACATCTCATAGTTATAATGGACTCTCTGAACTAAAGCCGGAAGACCGTATGTTAGAAAAACGTTTCGTTTATTCCCGATTCCATCTAAAATAGGAACAACAAAAGTACTAGCATTGTCTAAGGCCACTATATATTCATCAGCTTGCATTTCCCCCAAGATAGTCCTTACTGTTTCTTCATTTTCATAATTATCGGCTACTGTCCGGAGTAAATACATGGCGACCTCATGGTAAAGAGGATATCCTCTTTTACGAGTTTTTGCTTGCTCTATCTTTTCCTTTATGTCTTCATCTACATTCAGGGATATACCTTCTTTTGATTCACTATGAATAGCATAGAGCAGACCTAACCCTTGCAGATAGTAAAAATCCCTTATCTCTTTCCGCAAGGAAGCCTTTGCTTCATTCTCCTCTATTTGCTCATTGCTGCTATTGCGATAAGAACAAATACTCTTGCGCTGGCTGAATAACATCAATCTCCGGAACGATTCCTTAGCTTGGGGATGTCCCCTGAAGACTACTTCTAATATCCTATTTAAATGGTTAAAATTAATCTTTTGTTTATATTTAGCCACTCGCACCGGAAGACCAAGATATTTTAAAGATAGCCTATCTTCAGGATGCATTATTATCTCTTTTAACGCGGCAAAGAGAGTAATCAGGTCCTTGATGTAAATTATCCTGGCTTTTTCGCTTAAGGCTAAATGCCTCAACGGCGGCATGGCAAAACGAAATTCTATGGTGGTTTTGCCCTGCATATTGAACTGAACCATTTTGCCGTGTTCCGTAGTATTAAATAAATATGAGAGGTAATCATACCTTAAAGAATATCGGGCATCTGCTCCTATCATCAGGTAATCTATAGCGTGAGAAGTACTAAGTGACAATAGGTATCCTTCCAGAAAACTAGTTACAAGATATAAAACCTCTTGGTTTCTCGGATTAATATCCCCCCGGCCTCTATCTATATGGATATGCATAGTATTATTGTAGTCCGGCTGGTATTCTTTTAAGTATTTTCTTAAAGCCTCCCAGCCATTAGAAGTGTTTAAAAGTTTACCTGAGCGAACTTCCTCAGTGTAACTCTCTTCCAGTTCCAGGCCAAAAGCTTCTTGCGGACCTAAATGCTCAAGAGGTTCATAAGATACCTTGCCGAAGAAAGGCTCAATCAATTTAAATCTTAGTTTAAATTCTGGGTCTTGCTCTTGGCTGAATATATCCTTAACCCAGAAAAATTCCTCTATTGCCTCAACAACCACCAACTCCTCAAGGTTGTCTAACAGCCTTGCTTTACGGGAGGCATCCCAATAAACGCTCAAAGAGAGGAGTTGGTTACAAACATCGAGATAAGGCTTGAATTTTTCCCGATAATAATAACGCGATAATTCCTCCGGGTGGGAGAGGCCGGCCTTTTCAGTCTCAACGCGTAAATGAATCTGCAGTTCATCGTATATTGCCCCCCACAATTTAATATTTCCTTCTAATCCCTCAAATATGCTTTCAGCAAACTCTTCAGAATAATTAAATCCTGCTTGTTTTAACTTCTTAAAAAAGGTATATGCCATTTTTAGAAGCTGAAGTTGTATATCTTCTTTATTGTTTGTATTAAACCTCTCAAATACTCCTCTTAAGATAAACAGATTCTCTAAATCTTTCACTGCCTGATCAAATTGTTTTCTTTCCTCAAGGCTAAGATGCTTCATTTCTTCCCGGATGTCTTCTTCTTGGCCAGAAACGAATATTTTATAAAGGAGTTCATACCCAACAGGCAGGCTAATTCCTTTCCCGGACAACTCCAAAGAATNNATGATTTCCGGCTCTGTTTTATCTTCTGTAGGCTCATGACCTTTAGGTTCTTGATTGGATGCGTTATCGCTATTATTTTTCTTAGGAACAGGAACCAGAATGCCTGCCTCATTATACTTAAATCCATAGGGCGCAGGGACTGGAATAATATTCTCTCTACTAACCGTGGGCCCCTTAACCTTAATCGGCCCCAGTAGCGCGCTACTACTTATTAGCTTTAACTCTCTGTTCGCCTTTACCTTAGCTATCTTAACACTGGAAGAGGCAATATCCACTATCACTCCCCCGCTCATATAGCTCCTTACGCTCTGGCCGTAGGCTGTAGGTTGAGTGGCTTTGAGGCTGTATTCTCCCTGCTGAAAAGACTTCTGGTAATCTTTAAAGTAGGCCCGCTTATCCCAGGGTTCTTTTGAGGTAAGACTGGATAGGTCTCTGGAGTCAATCAACTTGACATAGGGGTTTTCTCCGGTTGATTGGCTAAACTTATTTTTAAAATGCTGGGCTAAGATTAAAGAGTAGTAGACTTGCCTAAGCGGGGCGTATCTCTTGCTGGAGTTTNNGTTTATCTCCCGGGTGAGCTTAGGTATAATCAATTCTTTGATCAGCTGAGTTGAGTATTTATTGAGTTCTTGTAACCTGGGATCGGAAAAGGTGTATTGGTCAGGCGTAGGGGCGGAACGCGTTCCGCCCCTACTGGTCAGATAACCTTCTTCCAGCATCACCTTTAAGGTAGCCTTGTAGATATAGGCGCTGTTATCCGGAGATTCTCTTAAAATAATCTCATCCGGGACTATCCAGGGGCGGGTGAGGGTGGGGATGGTGATGTTTTCCGTTCCAAAGAGTTCTCTAGCCTTCTTATACAGCTTATCCCAGTATTCCTCGCCTTCTTTGGTCTGGGGTGAGGTCCAGCTTGCGGTATCCTTC
>DNHS01000015.1 GCA_003485765.1 Candidatus Omnitrophota bacterium
GCTGCTTTAAGATGGATAATTAAGTTTTTTCGTGTTTTGGATTGGGAGGATATGCATTGTGCCTGAATTTCGAAAGGATTCGTTCAGTTTTTTAGGCAGTTCTGACCGGTCGCCAAGTAAAATCGCTCTCAAAAATGCACCGCTTTCAAGAGGCATTTTTTCTAGGAACTGGTTCTTTAATTTTTCACGGACGACATAAGCAAATCTAATAACAGGATTTACTCTGTAATTATGCGCCAATAAAGTAACATTTTTCTCTGATGCGTTTATAATGGCGAAGATATTCCGGTTTTCTAAATATTGTTTGTAGTTAAAGTTGGTTCTCGACTCGGCCTTTGGCCTCGCTCGAACAATATTCTTCGAGCGAAGTCCCGAGCGAAGCGAGGGACGAAGTCGAGAAGTATCATTAGACAATGATGGCCTCTTTATCGTTCCCTTAACTAATAATCTGTCCGCGTAACCTTCCCATAATAAACCCCCCTTGCCTCAGCAGGGCCTTTTATAACACCTATTATTTCCGCTTTAATTTTATCTTTCTCCAGAAGATAGCTGATATGATCTGGCGGGAATATGTTGGAATTTAAATACAAAAGCGCGCCCAGTGAAATTATTGATAAAAATAAAAAGACATGCGCTTCCCTCTCCCGCTTATTGGAGCCTATTCTATCTCCCCTCTCCCTCGTATAATATGTTACTGGTTAATAAACTCGTAGTAGTAGCTTTTCTTTCTTTTTGCTACTTTTTCTTTCTTTGTTGATACTGTGAATATGTGAATAATCAATAATAATAAACTATTTCTTTGAAAATTAAGAGAGACCCTGCTAAACTTATCCTTGATGGATAAGAAGAGGGAATATCTTGTTTCTCCTTGAGGTTAAAAACCTCTGAAAAAAGTATGTGTCTCTGGCTTAAAAACTAAAACTGCTAACCCGCACAATGCTACAGACCTGGCCTGCTTCTCTTAATAGAGCAGTAATTAAGAGGCATCGAAAGCGAGATCAGGCGAAGTGCTCATTCTTACGCGAGGCTGCTGGGTTTTTAGGCCTAGAGGGTCTCTCTTACTCTTGTTGCTCCATCAATCCCAAACGAAAGGAGTTGATGAATATGTCAAAAAACATGCTTTGCGGCTGCGATGTATCGTTAGAGAATAATACGGTCTGGCTGATGTTAGACGATGGCTCGCAGCCAGCTAAATTATTCAACGCCGATAATAATCAATTAGGCGCTGAAACCCTTGTTGAGAGAATCTATAGTATTGCCAAAGAACACTGTGTATCTGATATCCTTATCGGCACTGAGGCAACATCAATGTATGACTGGCACCTCTTGGAATACCTTGCCGAAAGCAAGCTTGCGCTTGAGTTTAATCTCAAGCTCTACCGCTTCAATGCCAAATGGATCAAAAACTTCAAAAAGAGCCTTGCGCCAAGGGGTAAAAGTGACCCCATTGATTCTTTTGCTATCGCTGAACGGCTAAGAATGGGGCGGCTGCCTAAAGAGTATATCCCAGATACTAAATATCAGCCGCTGCGTAAGCTTACCCGCTTTAGATTCCACCTGATGCAGCAGATAGCCCGTGAGAAAAACTTCTTTTTAGCCAACCTTTTCCTTAAGGCCAGCGCCTACTCGCGGGTCTCGCCATTTGGTTCAACATTCTCGGCAACAAGCTTGAGCGTAATCAACGACTTCTTCTCAGTTGATGAGTTAGCCGCTATGCCCGTAGAAGAATTAACTGAGTTTATCCTCGAAAAAGGCAAATCTCATTTCTCCAAACCCGCTGAAATCGTGGATAACCTTAAGCGGGTAGCAAGGGAATCTTACCGATTAAAGCCGGAACTTGCTCCAACGGTTAACCTTATTCTTGCTTCTACCTTCAACAATATCCGCTGCTACAAAGAACAAGTGAAACTCGTGGATGAAGCTATCGCGGAAAACCTTAAGGCCTTTAGGCATACCTTAGATTCAATATCAGGCATTGGTCCTGTGTATGCCGCTGGTATCCTTGCTGAGATCGGCGATGTTCACCGTTTCCTTAACGATTCCAGTTTGGCGCAATTTACCGGCCTTACATGGCCGAAGCACCAATCCGGTAGATTCCAGGCTGAGGAAACAAGGATGTCTCATGCAGGGAATCAATACTTAAGGTACTATCTCGTAGAAGCTGCTAATAGCGTTAAACGATGCGACGCTACTTACAAAGCCTTCTATGAGAAAAAGTATAAAGAGGCAACCAAACATCATCACAAGCGCGCATTAGTCCTGACAGCGCGTAAGCTGGTAAGGCTTGTTTGGACACTGCTCACCAGACAAGTGCTTTATCAGCCCGGATATTGCTCTTTTGAAGATTTGTCAAAGATCGGATAAATATTCAGGCTCTCATTTGAGCCAGGTTAAACGATCTTGAGTCAAGAGATATAAAACCATTATCTAATTCTTGCTCTACAGAATTTTTGTCTCTTGCTACAGAAGAAATTTTGTTATTTTTCATCTTGACATATTACCGCACAACTTTTAAGGGAGAGGGTTAGGGTGAGGGTTATAAGAATTAGAGCAACTACGAATACATGATAGAGCCTAACGCTATCCTGCAGGAACCGGCCTAAAACAATACCAATTATAAAGAACACACTAATTACACCTAATGGCCTTTTATCCATCAGGTATATTTTTACATCTAAAGGAAAGTTTGTCTATGGAAATGTTGCGCCATGTAGAACTGCCTCATAATTTCTTTATAATCATATCCATACATCGCTTATCCTACTTCTTTAAATTGCACTAACTCATCCTTATGGATCAGAAAAACCTTATCCTTCTCTGCCAGCTCTACCATATCTTTTGTAAAGCCGGCTTTGCTGAAGATAGCTAAATATTCTTTTCTATCCTTCTTGCCCCATTCTACAGTCTGAACTTTTTTCTTCAGATCCTCATATATATTTGTCCCGATCTGTTTATTAGACCATTTTACCTCGCCAAAGAGTATCTCGTTCGTATGATAATTTGTTGCTACAAGGTCTATCTCCTTATCTTTATCCCACCATCTGCCATAAGACTCAAATGATAAAGAAATCTTATGTTTGCTGAAAAGCCGGCGTAAAACCTCTATGGCTGCCTTTTCATAATTTTGCGCTAAAATCACAGGCATTGCTTTTTGTATCTGTATCACCACTTCATCTACCTTGCCCTCTTCAAGGAAAGATCTGTTTCTAAACACAAACCTGAACCAAAAATTGAAAAAGTTGTCATCTATATTATAAATCCCTTTTCTGCTCTTTTCAGGGATCTTCTCGGTTACAGGTATTTCTTTGCGGGTTATCTGTAAAGTATCTAAAATTGAAATATAACGGGAAACAGTGCCTTTATCAAAGCCTGTCTCATTAATTATCTCTGATAATTTACGCTTGCCCAATGATAATGCCTCTAAAATAACAAAGTAATTCCTGGGCTCTTTCAATTCCTCTCTAAGCAAAAACTCAACTTCTTCGTATAAAGGCTGCCCTTTTTGAAGAATCTCTTTTTTAACCACTTCTATGTAACTTTTGCCTATAAACTTATTAAGATAAAGAGGCGTCCCTCCAGCTATGCTATAAATAGATAAAACCTCTTCGAAACTTTTGTCTGGAAACATATCCAGCACTTCTTTAAATTGAAAAGGCTTTACAAGGAACTGCCCTGTCCTTCTTCCATATAGCGGAGCATTATAAACAAGGAGTGTCTTTTCCATCATTGCTATACTTGAACCCTGAAGTATCAAATAAATCTTTGAATCCTTTAAATATAAATCCCATATCTTTTGAAAAACAGAAGGTATCGCGTTATCAGTTTCTGCCAGACATGGGAATTCATCTATTACAATAATCATCTTTTCGTTTTTATGAGATATGTATTTGAATGCCTCTATCCAGTCTTTAAATCCTTCCGGCGGCAAAAACTCATCTTTAAAATACTTCCCTGCCATCTCAGTAAATTTCTGCAATTGTTTATGCATAGACGTCCTATCGCATAAAAAGTAAATATGTGGTTTCCCCTGCGCAAAATGAATGCTTAACTCTGTCTTTCCCACTCGGCGTTTACCATAAATAACTATAAGCTGAGGCTTACCTTTTTTCCAGTTCTGATTAAGTGATTGAAGTTCTAATTCTCTATTTATAAATCTCATACTATGCCTCCTCTGTTAATTAACATTTAGTAAAATCTACTTTAGACT
>DNHS01000046.1 GCA_003485765.1 Candidatus Omnitrophota bacterium
CGTTTGAAGGGGTTGATTATGTCATTCATGCTGCCGCGTTGAAACAGGTTCCCGCGCTGGAATACAACCCGACCGAAGCAGTCAAGACTAATGTGGATGGCGCCGACAACATTGTTGACGCGGCGATTGACGCGGGAGTCAAGAAGGTTATTGCTTTGTCATCGGATAAAGCCGTTAATCCGGTTAATCTTTATGGCGCCACTAAGTTGGTCGCTGAGAAACTTTTTATCGCGGCCAACGCTTATGGCGGCGGGAGGGTAAAATTTGCGGGGGTGCGTTATGGGAATGTTGTTGGTTCGCGTGGAAGCGTTGTTCCTTTCTTCATGGAGCTTAAGAAGAAAGGCGTTAAAGAATTTCCAATTACTGATGAACGCATGACTCGGTTTTGGATTACTCTGCAACAGGGGGTTGATCTAGTGCTTAGGGCGATTGCGGAATCCGTTGGCGGGGAGATTTTTATTCCTAAAGTTCCTTCCATGCGTGTGGTTGAGCTTGCAAAAGCGATAGAGCCGGCTTGCACCTTTATGCGTATCGGTATTCGGCCGGGAGAAAAAATACATGAAACATTGATATCTGAAGATGAGGCAAGGAAGACTGTTGAGTTTGATAAATATTTTATTGTTCTTCCGCAGTTTACTTCCATGGAGGAAGTAAGAATGAAGTATAGTAATATGTCGACTTTAACAGATGGATTTGTGTATAGGAGCGATCTGAATAAAGAATGGTTGAATGTTGAACAGTTGCATGACATGGTAAAAGGGGTAAAGCCGGTATAAGTTTAGTACTGCTATTGAAGAATGTTTAATGGGTAATATAAACTCACAAGCATTACAGAAGAAAGCTAAAAAGTATATTCCTGGCATGTCTCAGTTATTGAGCAAACGTCCGGATATGTTTTCTCTTGGTGTGTGGCCGGGATATTACAGTAAGGCTGAAGGTGTCAAGGTTTGGGATTTGGATGGAAATGTGTACATTGATATGAGCATTGGCGGTATCGGAGCGAATGTTCTCGGTTTTGCAGACCCAGATGTTAATGCCGCGGTTATTGAAGCGGTTGAGAGAGGTTCGAGCTCATCGCTTAATTGTCCGGAGGAAGTGGCTTTAGCGGAAGAGTTGTGTCAGATGCATCCTTGGGCACAGATGGTTAGGTTTGCACGCAGCGGTGGAGAGTCAATGGCTGTTGCTGTGCGTATTGCGCGAGCGCATACCGGACGCGATCTTGCGGTAATCTGTGGTTACCACGGCTGGCATGACTGGTATCTGGCTGCTAATATTGGCACGGAGAATGCTTTGGGGGAGCACCTTATTCCTGGATTGAGCCCAATTGGGGTTCCGCGCGCGCTTATTGGCACGACACTGGTTTTTCGATATAATGATATTGGGAGCCTTAAAAAAATTGTGGCGAAAAATGTTGATAGGATCGCGGCTATTGTTATGGAGCCGGTACGTAATGTTCAGCCCAATCCGGGATTTTTGCAGGGCGTGAGGCAATTGGCGGATAAGGCCGGGGCGGTATTTATTATTGACGAAATTTCATCAGGTTTTCGCGTTAATTGTGGCGGGGCACATCTTCTTTATGGAGTGAAGCCGGACATAGCGGTTTTTTCAAAGGCCATGGGTAATGGTTTTCCTATTGCAGCTGTTATTGGACGTGCTGCTGTGATGGAGTCGGCGCAGAAAAGTTTTATTAGTAGCACGATGTGGACGGAACGCATCGGCCCGGTTGCTGCGTTGGCCACGATTAAGAAATTTAAGGCGGTTAAGGCGCATGAACATCTTATGATATTAGGACGCTCCGTTCAGGAAGGCTGGAAACTGGCTGGCAAGCGTCATGGGGTGCCGATTAAGATTTCAGGGATATATCCGTTAAGCCATTTTATTTTTGACGATAAGGAACACGCGGTAATGAAAGCTTTTTTTGTGCAAGAAATGCTGGCAAAAGGATTCTTGGCGTCCAATCTTTTTTATTCAATGTTTGCGCACACCAAGGAACATGTTGCGGAGTATTTTACAGCGGTGAATGAGGTATTTGGGCATATTAGGCAATTAAAAGATACCGGCGGACTGCGGGCAGCGCTAAAAGGAGAGCCGTCAGCTTCAGGCTTCAAGCGGATTACATAAGCGATGCATAGATTGGTTCTTGGTACTGTTCAATTTGGCGTGCCATATGGTATTAGTAATAGGACAGGCAAGCCGGATTTTAATAGTGCGCGCGATATTGTTAAGACGGCTTTTGATCAGGGTATTACGCGTTTTGATACAGCTCAGGCTTACGGGGACAGTGAAGAGGTTTTGGGCAGGGTTTTTGATAAACTCAAGTTAGGCGCGCAGGTCAAGGTTTATAGTAAGCTGCATCCTGGGCTTGATTTGCGTAATGAAGATGCTATTCAGCAATCGGTCGCGGATTCTTTACGAAAGCTTAAGATAGGCCGGCTCGAAGGCTTGTTAATACATCACGAAGACGGGATGCGATTTTGGGATGAAGGATTGGGTGGTGTGTTGCGGAGGCTGGTTGTTCAGGGTAAGGTGAAGTTGATTGGAGCATCGTTTTATACACCAAGAAAAGCCCTCACTGCTTTAGATATTGACGGAATCAATATGATTCAGGTGCCGGCGAATATTCTCGATCGGCGGTTTGAAAATACCGGAGTTTTTAGAAAAGCTCAAGAACACGGCAAAGAAGTTTTTGTGCGCAGTGTTTTTCTTCAGGGTCTTTTATTGATGCCCATAGATTGCGTTCCTCTATCAATGAATCATGTGTTGTTTTATCTAAAACGGTTAGAGCAGATAGCATCTGCTATGAATTTAAGCCGTCAGGAGTTAGTTTTAAGTTATGCAGCTACCAGGTGGCCGAGTGCGTTTGTTTTGTTCGGAGCGCAAAGTGTTCAACAGCTTATGGATAATTTAAGGATATTCTTTAAAAAAAATTTCGTGAAGATAGATGAAAATATTTTCGAAAATATACCAGAAAATATTTTAAATCCGATGTTTTGGCCCAAATTTTAGCTATGGATATAACAAATAATAGCTTAACAAGGAAAAGACTCTTAATAACAGGGGCTAGCGGGCTTTTGGGTAGCAATCTTTTGTTTTTTCTTAAAGATCGGTATGATATTTTGGGATTATATTACAAAAACTCTATTAAAGCGGCAGGGGTACAAATTAAACAGGTTAATATTTTAAATCTTAACGAGCTTGTAAAGGCTTTTGATGCTTTTTCCCCGGATGTAGTATTGCATGCCGCGGCGTTAGCAGATATAAACCGCTGTGAGGACGATCCAGCTTTGGCGAGGCAGGTCAATGTGGTCGGAACGGAGAATGTGGTTTGTGCTGCGAGGCGTTTGTCTGCTACCATAGTCTATATTTCTACTGATCAGGTTTATGATGGCAGCACTAATAGTTGTTGCGAAACAGATGTGCCACATCCGCTCAACGTGTATGCTTCGACCAAACTTGAAGCTGAGAATATTGTGCTTATTTATTCTCAAGGGCTTGTTTTGAGATCTAATTTATTTGGATGGGATGTGATAACTCATCGTAGCCTGGCGGAATGGGTGATAGCTGAATTGAAAGAAGGCCAAATTGTTACCGGGTTTCAGGATGTAATGTTTTCGACACTATATACCGCGGATATCGCGGATTTATTGGTAGAGTTTTTAGATAATAAGCCTAAAGGTGTCTATAATTTTGGTGCGCATTCAGCTTTGTCAAAGTATGATTTTTTAAGGCTGGTTGCTCGTGGCGCCGGTTTTGCAGAAGATAATGTTCTTAGGGGTTTTATTGTTGAGACTCCCTTACGTGTTGTGAGGGCGAAAAACCTTTCTTTGAATGTTACGAGATTAGAATCTTTGTTAAGGCATCCGGTACCTACGATTGAAGAGAGCGTGGGACGATTCTTCGCAGACAGGGCTAATGGTATTCCTGCGCTGCTGAGGAAGTGCATCCAGCGGTATTGATTCTATGAGGTTGTGATGGCTGTTAAGATTAGAAATTTAGTAAGAAAAAAACATGAAAAATGGATGCGGCGGGGTCCGATTGACCGGTTTGGTTCGGGTCAGGATATTGAAACCTGGGAACTTGATAATTCGAAGGGCAAAATTCTGCGATCTTATTCTATGTATGTAGATACAGGCAAGCAGGTTGATCTTTTTTCTTTAAAGTCCGCAAAATCCAAAGATTTTACTGCTTCTGTAAAGAATATTCGTTGTATCAGACAGAAACTTTTTAAGGGGCGCAAGGCTAGGTCTTTCAATTGTCCGATCTGTGATACATTAATCAAAGATATCGATTATCGAGTTATTATCTATGGAGCTCAGTATCGGCAATGTAGTAGTTGCGGGCATGTGTTTGTTGTTAATCGTCCGAGTAGGGGAGCAATTAATAATTTTTATGCTCGTAATATATCGTATCACTTGTCTTATACAGATAAAAGTATTTCGCGGAATCGAATTGAGCAAATTGCTGTACCGAAAGCTAAATGGGTTATTGAACAATTCAAAAAGCAATATGGTAAGGCTCCCAGGTCTATCCTTGATATTGGAGCTGGTGCTGGGCATTTCGTTTATGCTTGTCGGAATCTTGGTTTGAAAGCTGAAGGCGTCGAGTTGAATGACTCTGCCAGGGTTTTTTCTAGGGATAACCTTGGTGTGGATCTGAGGTCTTGTGATATTACCCGAAATTGGAAAGAATTTCGTGGTTACGATGTGGTTACATTCTGGGGAGTTATTGAACATGTTACAGAACCAAATGCGTTGCTTAAAAGTGCGCGTCAAATATTAGGCGATAAAAATGCCCTTGTGGTTTGTGAGGTCCCGCACTGGAATTGTATGAGTACGGTTATTCAAACGGCTTTCCCGGATGTAGTTGTCAGACATCTGGATCCTCTGGGACATATTAATTGTTTTACAGAGACGTCTTTGATTTCGGCATATGAATATACAGGTTTCGCGCCCGTGGCAGCATGGTATTATGGAATGGATCATTACGAGATGATAACTCAGTTACTTTATAAATTAAAGGATGATCGCGTAGCTTCCCTATTGGCGGCTACAATGAATCAATTTCAGTACATTTATGATCGCGGTCGGTTATCGGATACTCTTATTTTTTGCGGTCGGCCGGTTTAAAGAGTTTATAGGAGTCCTTGTGAGAATAAAAATAGGAAAGCGATATATAGGTGATAGCGAATCGCTTTATTTTATAGCGGATATAGCCGCAAATCATGATGGTGACATTGGCCGTGCGTTGCGGTTAGTAGAATTGGCTAAAGAATCTGGCGCTGACGCGGCTAAGTTTCAAAATTTTCAAGCATCAAAGATTGTAAGTCGCTGCGGATTTGAGTCGCTTGGTGGAAAGTTTAGTCATCAGGCTACTTGGAAAAAACCGGTTTTTGAGGTTTATCAGGATGCGAGCATAGATTTAGAGTGGACAGAAAAGCTGAGGAAACACTGTGATTTGGTCGGAATTGAATATATGACATCCCCTTATGATTTTGAATCTGTTAACCATGTTGATCCATATGTAAACGCGTATAAAATTGGTTCGGGCGATATCACTTGGCACCAGATGCTTGAATATATCGCTAGCAAGGGTAAGCCGGTACTTTTGGCAACAGGAGCTGCTTCTTGGGATGAGGTTAAAAGTGCGATAGGAGTTTTACGGAAGCTCTCTAAGCAAATTATACTTATGCAGTGTAACACTAACTATTCAGGGAAGGTCGATAATTTAAAGTATATTAATTTAAATGTTTTGAAACGATATGCTAAACATTTTCCTGATGTTGTGCTTGGGCTTTCTGATCATAGTCCTGGCTGTTCGACGGTTCTCGGTGCCGTGGCGCTAGGAGCGCGGGTATTCGAGAAGCATTTTACTGACGATAAGAGTCGGGAAGGGCCTGACCACAATTTTTCAGTTTCTCCTTTAGAGTGGCGCGAGATGGTTGAAAAAGCGAATGAGGTTTATCGTGCACTTGGGGATGGCGTTAAAAGGATCGAGGATAATGAAAGGGAAACATCGATTTTACAAAAAAGAGCTTTGCGATATAAAAGTGATCTTTGCAAGAACCACATTATAAAAGAGAATGATATTTTTCCTTTAAGGCCGATTCCTGAAGGCGCGTTGCCTCCTTATGAAATTAAAAAAATTATCGGGAAAAGGCTTTTAAAAAACGTTAAAGACCAAGATTGTGTTTTGTGGGAGGACATTTGATATGCTAAAAGGAAAGCTAGTTGCATTGGCCGCGTTGGAGCGCGGTGATTTAAAACAGCTTTTGGAGTGGCGAAATATGCCTGAAATGCGGAAGCATTTTCGTGAGTACCGCGAGATTAATCTTGAACTACAAGACAAATGGTATAACGAATCGGTGTGTTCTAACCCGAGCACTTTGATGTTTGGAATTCGGCGCCTTTCGGATAATGAACTTTTGGGTTGCTGCGGACTTGTTTATATGCATCCTGTGTACAAACATGCGGACTTATCTTTATATATTGGATGGAATGGTGTGTATATAGACAATAAAGGTTATTCTTTGGAGGCTTGTGAATTACTCTTTGATTATGGGTTTAATGATTTAGGTTTAAATAAAATTTGGACCGAGATTTATGTTTTTGACACTCTTAAAAAAAATCTTTATGATAGCCTTGGAATGTCAGTTGATGGAGTTTTGCGACAGAATTGTTTTTACAATGGAAAATTTTGGGATTCCTGGGTATTGTCTATCCTCGGCAAGGAGTGGCGGAAAAGAAAAGATATATAAAGGGTTTTAATAGTTGATCTGGAGATTATAAACAAAAAATAAAAATGGGAGAATTTGATATTGCAATTACTGGCACTCGTGTAATCGAATTGACAATTGCCCAAGAATTATCGGCGGCGTATAAAAATATCATTGTTTTAGAAAAGAAATATCCTTTGGTAGGGAGACAAGTTATAGTAATAGCGAAGTAATACATGGCGGAGTGTATTACTTCGGTAACACCATCAAAGCGAAGCTATTTGCTATATGAGGAAGCTTTTAACTGCTTATGCCGTCCGGATAAGGGNNAGGGTAATAACTATATAGGACGCGGACAACTAAAGAATATTGTAAATAAATTAATGAAAATTTTATAAGAGGGACATTGACGTGTTTTTAAGTCAGAGATTATGAAATCTAAAATAAATACTGAATTTCAGCGTACGGTTTAAGGTGGGAGGTGGAAACATGATTGAAGAAAGGAATAATTCTAAACGCGCTGCTACTCCGTCCTACAATAAGAATCAAGTTATTATTATTAATCCTTTGCCTTTACTTTCGCAGATGCGGAATAGCGCGCTGTTTCTTCCGCTGGGCGCTCTTTATATCGCCGATGCCCTGCTCGATGCCGGATACAATGTTTCGATTATTAATACCGATAATGAAAAAGCGCTAGCTGAGATTAAAAAAATAATCTCAAAGAATTTGTTGTGTTTTTGCATATCTACTATGTCAGGTACGCAACTAATAAATGCGGTGGTGATTGCAAAAGCATTGAAAACAAAATATATCGGCGTTCCTTTGATCTGGGGTGGACCTCACATAACCGCGTTACCGAGACAAACATTAGAGAGTAATCTGGTTGATTATATATGCTGGGGAGAAGGGGAAGAAACAATTTCTCCTTTACTGGATTCAATTAAGAGCAATAACAACGCTTCTCTGTTTAATATGCCAGGCATAGGTTTTAAGAATAAAAAGAGTATTATAGTCGGTAAAAACGCTGGTTATTCTTACTTGCTTAAAATTTTTCACTTGCCGTATCATTTGTTGGATATGAGTAAATATTCCAGACAGCTTGCGATCGGTGCAGAAAAGGAATTTCCTATATTAACATCAAGAGGTTGCCCATTTAGATGCAAATTTTGTAGTAATTCAAGTGTTCTATGGCCTAATACGAAAATTAGGTTTCACACGATAGATAACATTGTTAATGATATAAAAACTCTCGTTAGAGAATACGGCGCGGATATGATTACATTTGCTGATGATGGTTTTTTATACAGTGAGAAAAGACTCATTAACATTTTATCAGCGGTCAGAGAAGAAGGCATTGTTGTAAAATATAGATTCGCTGCTAGAGCTGATCTACTGCTTAAATTAAAAGAAGAAACCTTTTCTTTTATGAAGGAGCATGGCGTAGTCGCCATCGGCTTCGCTCCTGAATCTGGTTCGCAGAAAATCCTTGATTATTTAGGCAAGAATATAACCATAGAGCAGATTTATCGCATTGATAGAGTATTGTCAAGATATAAGTTTTATAAAAATTACAATTTTATGGTTTGCTCGCCACGTGAAACTATGGAAGATTTAAAATTAACCCTCAGGATGATACTGGATCTTGCGCGTACGTCTATGTATTCACCTTATCCTTTTGGTACATTATTTAAATATATTCCTTTACCAGGAACTGAACTTTACGAAGATGCAATTAAATTTGGTTTTAAGCCTCCGCAAACACTTAATCAATGGGGAGAATTTGATCATCGTGATATTTTTGATTCAATAGATCGTGTGCGACCCTGGGCTAGAAAGAAAAATCTTGTATATATGCAAAAAGCTATAGAATTAGTGGAGAGGTTAAATTTCCAGATGATTGGTGAAGGATATGATAAAAGGGTTGTTAGTGAAATATTCAAAGAAATGGATAATTTAATAGAGCGCGGGTAAAGGTCAGTTTGCTTTAGTTTATGCGGTATTAATGGCGCTAAGGACCATTTGATTTTTGTCTGTGGCATTGCTAAATATAGTAAAAAATGAAAGTTTCTATTGCAACTGCTGTTAAAAATGGAGAAAAATTTGTAAGTAGGTCATTAGAAGTTGCCTTGAGCAGAGTATCTTTAAGTATGACTATATCATAAAGGATGTATGGACTCGGAGGAATTGAGTAGCTTAGTTAATATGAAAATTGGAATTATTGTTCAGGCTAGGATGATTTCCGTGCGTTTACCGGGTAAAGTTATGTATGAATTAGCCGGATTGCCAATTTTGGATATTATCATTGAGCGGTTAAAGCGGGCGCGAAGTTCTGATATAATCATTTTAGCTACCGGAGATAAACAGGAAAATAAACCAATTTTGGATACTGCAAAACGTTTTGGGATTGGTTCTTTTGAGGGGTCAGAGAGTGATGTTTTATTGCGTTTCGCTAATGCTGCTAAGGAGTTTGGCTTGGATGCTATAGTTCGGGTTACAGCGGATTGCCCATTGGTTGATCCGGAGATTGTTGACCAGATGGTAGAAATTTTTATTTCCGGAAAATATGATTATGTTACTAATGTTAAGCCACCGACTTGGCCTGACGGCCTGGATATTTCTGTATTTACTAGAGAGATTTTGGAACGGGCTAATCGCGAGGCTTTATTGTTTTCCGAAAGGCAGCATGTGGTGATATGGATGTGGAAAAAGATTTTTGATAATCCAACCTCAGAGTTTTCCGGAATTAACGTTCCGGCTTCGAGTAATTTATCTTTTCATCGTTGGGTGATTGACGAAATGGATGATTATATATTTTTTCAACGATTGGTAGAATTTTTGGGGCGTGATAAGATAATTACTGCTGGTTGGCAGGATATTTTGTGCATTATCAATAAGCATCCGGATATTTGTTTGATTAATCAAAGGATTATTCGTGATGCTGGCTTAGCACAAGATCTTTTAAAAGACGGTAAATCAGAAGAAAGAGAGGGAATGGCGTGAAGGTGGTTTTGATAAAAGGGAAACTAGTTGATCTGTGTGTATTAGACCCTCAGGATGATTTAACTGCTTATGAGCGTTGGGTTAACAATGAGGAGACTACTCAATATATGGCTATTGGCCGGTACCCTCTTACTGCTAGAATGCTAGTAGATTATATTAAAAAGTATAATTCTTCAAATGATTTTCTTCTGGGTATATTTTTAAAAATAGATGGCCGGCATATTGGCAATATTACATTGCATTATATTGATACACAGAACAAGAGCGCTGAGATTGGCATTTTAATTGGTGAGAAAGACTGCCGTGGGCGTGGTTACGGCCACGAAGCTGTGGCGATACTGGCTGCGCACGCATTCAGGAAATTGGGAATACATAAGCTTACGACCGGCATGGTTGATGGTAACATTGCTTCTCAACGGATGTTTGAGAAAGTGGGTTTTAAGCAAGAAGGCCGGTTGCGGGAAAGTTTTTTTTTAAACGGGCACTATTATGATAGTTTAAGATACGGTTTACTATTCAGCGAATTAAAGGAGGGATAGATGCTAATTACGGTTAATTTAACAAAGAACGAAGGTGCCCCGCTTGGAAAGCGCAGTATTGAAATGGCTGGAGATTTATCTGCGGCGGACGTCAGTATACCCTTAGCCAATGGTTCTAAAATCTAT
Organism: Candidatus Omnitrophota bacterium; assembly: GCA_003485765.1. GTDB lineage: Bacteria > Omnitrophota > Gorgyraeia > Gorgyraeales > Gorgyraeaceae > UBA10183. The sequence continues at coordinate 10,378 of DNHS01000046.1, forward strand.
ATTTTTGGCAGCATATTTTATTGGCGCAGCGGCAGCGGTATTAAAAAGCATATCTCCTCGATTTTTTTGAGGAAAATTTTCTCATCTTATTCATTGGAGGAAGTAATATCCCGCATGGAGGGGCAATATGTTGGGATATATCTTTCTTCAGCGAATAGCAGAGTGCAGTTTTTCTCTGACCGTTACGCGCGAATGGATTGTTTTTATGCCTTCGAGGGAAGTAAATTTTATTTAAGTTCTGATATAGAAGAGATATTTCGTTATATTAGGCCGGAATATGATCAACGCATGCTTTCTCATCTATTCTTAGTGTATGGCTGGTATGCTCCTAAAGGACTTACGATCTACAAGAACGTCAGTCGTCTTAAGGTTGGGGAGATCTTAACTGTTGGTAAGGATGGGCTTTTGTCACGGATTATACCGTTTAAACCTTTATCTATAGAGGATCGCGGCCATGCCCAGCTTGAGGAATATTACAAATGTTTGCAGGATTCGATTGAGACTCGGGTGGGTTCCGATACAAACAAGATTTGGGTCTCTAGCTCCAGCGGGTGGGATTCTTCGCTTATTCTCGGTATGCTGGTGGATATGTATGGCGCTAAGCGTGTGCGGATGATGTCCGGTAGTATGCATTACTCGAAACAGTCGGGGCTTATAAATAAGTTTGAGATTGATAAGATTAATATGATCGGTAAGTTTTACGGAATCAAGCCGGAGTTTATCGGGCTCGATTTTATCAGTAAGAATTTCGCGCGGGACTGGAAACGAATCGTGTCGTTCTTAAAGTCTAGGCATATGTATACATTGACAGGGTATAGTTTTACCAGAATTGCCGGCGCGATTGCGAATTTGTCTGGCCCTGGGCAGATTGTTTTTAATGGTGAAACCTCGGATTCGTTTCATAATTTTGGATTTTCGCAGTTCGTTGCTTTTTTTCATACTTGTAAATCTTTTACGGAATACGGGGACAAGATGAATTGTTACCTCTATGGGCCGTCTTTTCTGAAGAAGGTTTTTGACGGGACATACCAGAATGACAGGGTTTTTCAAATATTCCAGAGAATGTCGGGTAATGTTGTTTTTGATTCACGCTGGAAAGACCGTTTGTCGATGCTGGAGAGTTATCTTTTGCCGCTTTTTTACGGCGGACCGCGTTTACCGTTTGCCCGGACAATGGATAACCCTGTTCTTACGCCGATTGCCAGAAAGCGAGTTCGGGCTTTTCCGTTGCGAGAATATATGCCAGAAGTTCTTAAGAGTGTTAATGAGAAGAATATTTATGCTTGGATTATTCATCTTTATCACAGTTTTCATTCTCAAGGGTCTACGGTTAACATTTTAAAACATGGAATGGAACATAGCGGCCACCAGTGGCGTTATCCATTTAACGATCTTCGCTTGGTCGAAGTTTTATCTCGGGCTCCGGAGTCATGGGGCCGTGGGCTGGATTTTAATCATACGAAATATCCGATTAAATGGGTCGCGCAAAACAAGATCAAGTTTCCTTATGAATTATTGCAAGAAGGCCCGCATGCTTATCTTTATGACGTCATTGAAGGGTTTTCTCTTTTGGCGGAGATAGTTTATCGTTCGGGCGCCACGGCGTATTTTAAGGAGGTATTACGGGAGCGGCCCTATAAGGCGATTCTGGATCCTGGGTATTTTGACCTCGTTTATATGAATCGACTGATCGAAGATTATCTTTCCGGAAAAGAGGTTCACGGGATTGATTTTACTAATCTTGTTTCGTTGATTACCTTTTCCATTACCGGGTGGTATTGAAGCAGGCTGGATAACAGAATGTTAAATTGATTTTAGGAAAGTATGAATAATTTACGCGTATTATTGTTAAGTCCGCCTACGGCAGCGCCTTCTACGGAACCTTTGTTAAATCTTGGTTATCTGGCCGCGGTGCTTCGCGGGCGCGGCCACGATGTGCGCATCGTAGATGGTACTGCGCCATATGCACGTAAGCCGCAGGAAGAGATCAAAAAGATTATTAGGGAATATCGGCCGCATTTTATTGGAATCACGCTTACGATTACTTATGTGCCGGTTTCTTACGAGTTCATTAACGGCTTACGTGGTTTACATATTCCGATTGTCTTGGGGGGGCCTCATCCTAATGCTTGTCCGCAGGAGGCGCTTAATAATGGCGGGGATATTGTGTGTATAGGTGAAGGAGAGGAGACGATTGTCGAGCTGGCGGAGCATTTTCAGGGATTTAGGGAGCTGAATACCATTAACGGGATATGTTTTAAGGATGAGCAGGGTAAGGCCGTATTCACTCCGGCAAGGCCGTTGATCAAAGATTTGGATGTTTTGCCATTTCCGGATTTTAAGGATTTCCCGATCCGCGACTATTCCGGTAGTGATGACTCGATGTCGAATCCGATATTCTGGAGTGTTTTTTCAAGCCGCGGTTGTCCATTTGACTGTACTTTCTGTTCAAGCCATAATGTGTTCGGACGGACGATGCGCTTAAGGAGCGCGCAGAATGTGTTCACTGAGATTAAAGACTTGGTGAATAAATATAAGATTCAATCAGCGGCTTTTCAGGATGACGAGATTCTTTGTGATAAAGACCGGTTTTTTGCTTTTTGTAAATTGTTTATTGACTCGGGGTTAAAGCTGAAAATGTCTATTAGGACGCGTATAGATAGTATTGATCCTAAGCTGTTGAGGCAAGCCAGGCAGGCTGGGATTACCCGGTTGAGCTTTGGCATTGAAAGTTGGAATGATGAAACCTTATTGAAGATCAACAAGAAATATGTTGTAGATACGATTCATAAGCACTTTCAGTATTTGTCCGATGCTCAGCCGATTTATATATCGTTTAATAATATTGTTGGTTTTCCGTGGGAAACCAAGAAGCATTACAGAGATATTGTCCACGAATTGAAAAAGATACCAAAGAACATTAAGTTTTTTACGACTACAGCTACACCTATTCCTTTTCCTAAGACTAAGCTTTACGAAAAATATTATAACGAATATGGCTTCGCAGATTGGTGGCTTGATCCGGCTAAGCATGCTACGGTGACGTATGCTCATAATACGCCCCCGTTTTTTATGCATTTCGCCGGCATGTTTTGCACGTTGTACATTAATGATCTTTACTGGAGTTATTCAAAAGAGCGCCAAGCCGATATTGATTGGTTCTCGTGGGTTGTTTTCGGTCTTTTTTTAAAGCGGCATCTTAGTGTTTTTGAGTATTTGATCGTGATGCCTTTGTGTCGGATATCGCATTGGTTATGGCGGAAAAATAAGGATCTGGAATATAAGTTTTTTGCGCCCTTGGCAGGCTTTTCTTTTTTTAACGAGATAAAAGAAAGAGTGTCTTTTTCTAATAAGTATTAAAGTTGTTTGGAGAGCTATTGTTAGCCGCTGGATTTATAACACGGTGAGAGATAATATAATATTGGTTGTTTAAGAAAATCAATTGGCATGAGATTAGTATATGTAGACAGATTATCAATATGGTCGCTTTTGGCCCTTGTCTTTTCGCAAAAAAATAGTAACTCTGTTTTTTATTTGAATGCTGCTATTGGAGGCGAGAAATTTGCGAGGATTTTAAAGCAGCTTGGCATACTGAAAGCCTCTTTGCGGGCCCTTAGTTTCCATATGGATGATATACGTGATGCTTCAGGTAATTTGCTGTATATGAAAATCGAGGAAGATACAATGGATGTATGTTTTAAGATTAGCAATCGTGAAGTTTCACCAAATTATTTTTTAAAAAGATTATCGCCAGAGTTAAATTTCAATAAAATAACTCTTTATTTAGAAAAAATTATTGCTCAAGAGATACACGACATAATCGTATATTTAAATGTTGCGCAAGCGCATGCGCGTAATCAGGTGGATTGTGCTGACGGGGTCATTGTGTTTTTCATGGAAAAGGGATTGTGGTCGCGATATCTGGCAGACTATGCCCGGCGCTTCGGGATTGAATCCGTCGCCTACCCTGTAGTAAAACAGCCCACTCTGTTAAAGTATCTGGTTAGGGTGATTGAGGGGGTGCGCGCGAAATTACAAAGAAAAATTACCCGCGTGCCCAGCGGTATGGGCGGAAAAAGTCATACAGAGGATGTGGACATTCCAGCGTTAGAATCCCGGCAGGGGCCTCTTATCGCGAGTTGGTATACCGGTAAATCGCTAACTTTTGATCTGGACAAGAGAAGCGATTTTTTTTGGCTGTTGAAATCTTCTATTCAGCATGGAAATGTATTACTTTACTTTGAAAGAAAGGATATACCGGTATTGAAAAGGGATTTGGATTTATTGGAAGAAAAAGGGATGCAGATCATTTTTCTGGCGCAACCGCGCGCGCAAGTAATCTCCCCTATCTGGCATCCCACCAAATCGTGCAAAAAACTTAAAAAATATTTATTCGGCAAAATCGTTAGAAATTTTATTTTGTCCGGTATCACGCATATAAAAAGAGTCCCCTTGTTTTATCTTTTTAAAATGTTAGCTTTTGCAAAGAATTACGCCTATTGGTATGATTTTTTTTATTCCCACAATATTAAAGTAAATATAAATCCTAATATTTTCACGGCGCAGCACATACTTCAGAGCGCCGCCTTGGAAAAGTGCGGGGGGTGCAGCGTTTCGTATCAATTTGCTAATTATTGGTTTTCCTCTGTCAGGTTTAGTAGCTGCGCGGATGTTATGTTTTTATTTCGCCCCTCATATCAATGGGTATGGAAGAAAAACCATTCCATAATAGAAAATTATGTTTCATGTGGATATATTACCGATTATTCTTTTAGGGAAGTGCGTGCCAACGCGCTCCAATTGCGGGAATCATTATTAAAAAAGGGGGCGCGGTTTGTTCTATGTTATTTCGATGAAAATTCTTCTGATGATAGAATGAGCTTGATTTCTAATGAGAGGTCTATAGAAATATATAAGTATTTTTTGGAACGAACCTTAGAGGATGAAACAATTGGCCTGATTTGTAAACCAGGATACCCGAGGACCCTTGGTGAAAGATTAGTCCCTATACATAGTTTAATTGAGGCTGTTAAGGCGAGCGGAAGATGCGTTTTTGTTGATGAAGGAGGATATCTCACCGAAAGATACCCTTCTGAGGCAGCGCAGGCCGCTGATCTTTGTGTAGCCCTTTTGGTTGGCGGGGCTGTTGCGCTGGAAGCATACCTATCCCACATCCCCACGGTTTTCTTAGATTTGGAAAGATTGTATTCCAACCCTATTTATCAAAAAGGAAAAGATAAGGTCGTGTTTAATAATTTAGATGCGTTATTTTTAGCGATACAAAAATTTAGAAAAAACTCAGCAAGTATATCTGGTTTCGGCGACCTCTCGTCATGGCTTGAAGATAAAGATCCATTTAAAGACGGAAATGCTTCACTAAGGATGGGGGAATACATAAGTTGCCTTCTTGAAAAGTTTAACCAAGGTTTAGGCAGGGAAGAAGCAATGCGCTATGCGAATCAAAAGTATATTCAAGAGTGGGATCTTAAAGTAAATAATGCGGAGACACTTATAATGCGCCCGGATAGAGAGAAGATGGAAAGGATGCCCTGTGGCAGTTAGTGAGCAGAATATTCGTAATATCGCAATTTACGCGGTTCCTAAATTTCTTGGGTATGGTATTAATTTTGTAACCTTGCCGATACTTACGCGGATCCTCGTTCCGGAAGATTTCGGCGTGGTGATTCTTGCCTCAATATTTCCGGCTGTCGCGGTAGGTTTTGTTACTTGCGGACTGACTCCCGCAGCGCAGAGATATTATTTTGAATATAGAGAAGACAAGGAGAAGCTTAGCGCGCTTTACTTTTCAGCGCAAGTATTTTTATACCTTTTTCTAATTATCTCAACGGTGGCGGTATTTTTTTTGAAAGATGTTATTTCTCGGTTTACTATGAAGAATAACACCTATGGAATGGCTATTTTCATAACGTATATCGCGGCATATTTAGGCCAGATTGTCAATTTTTATCTTAGCCAGTATCAGAATATGGAAAAGGCCAAATTGAATGCTTTTTTTGCAACGATGCTGGCGGTATGTTCGGCGGTATCAAATATTTTATTGGTATGGTATTTTAAAATGTCATATATGGGGCTTATTTATGGCTTGCTTATCAGCACTAGTATTGTATGTCTAACACTATTATTTTATTTTAATAAAAATATGAAAGTAGTTTTTAGTATGCGTATTTTACTGGAAAATATTCGCTACGGACTTCAGGTATTAACAAAATCGTTAACGGGTGTTGTTAATAAGTTTTTTGATAAATATATGTTGAATAACATGATTTCGATTTCGGCGGTAGGAATTTTTAATATTGGCCAGACAATCGGCAATTCGTTATTTTTTCTTATGAATACTGTATGGTCTTCGTTGCAGCCGGTATGCTACCGGGAGGTATTTGATCGGGGTGATAAAGCTTCGGTTTCTGTCGGGAGGTTATTTACAATATTCTCATATGCCGCCCTAATACCTTTATTTTTACTTATCCTTTTTGCCGAAGAGTTGGTGAGTATTATTGCCCCAGCATCATACCACGCGGCGATAGATGTTATTGTTATTATATGTTCTGCTATGGCTACTCAGGTTTTTGGGATGTATGCGGGAGTGCAGTATGCTTATAATAAAAAAGCTTATTTAATATTTCCTATTACAGTATTGGGAGTGATTGCGAATGTGGGAGCAAACATTGCGCTTATTCCCCGCTTAGGATTAATAGGAGCTAGCTTTTCAATAGTGATTTATTACTTAGTAACGAATGGCTTATTGGTATTCGTTGGCCAGAAGTTGTATAAAATAAAATATGAATGGAAAACTATACTGGTTTTATTCGCAGTTATTATGGCTGCTACGGTAAGTATCTTGGTTTTGCGATCCAAACGGCCAATAGGCATAAATCTTTATATGGTCAAATTAAGCTATCTCGTGTTATTTGTTTTTATAGGCTTGAAAGCAAAAATAATTACAAAGCATTCCGCGAGAAAAATTATCAATGCGTTTAAAATAAAGAGAAAATATGCTCAAGTCTAAATTTAAAGTTTTATTTCTTTATCCTAACTTAATGTTACAAACAGGTTTTCCTATGGCGATCTGCACCTTTTCAGCCATATTAAAGCAAGAGGGTTTTATGGTAGAGCTGTTTGATACTACTTTTTACAGAACAGAGGAGATTACATCTGATGAAGCGAGAATGGAAAATCTCCAGGTTAAGCCTTTTGGTATGGGGGATAAGTTCAAGCATTTGAGAACAAGAGAACAGATGTTTGAAGACCTTGTTGGAAAGGTTAAAGAATATAAGCCTGATTTGATAGCTATATCAATACTCGAGGACATGTATCCGCTGTCTGTTGACATGTTAAGGAGCATAAAAGATTTTGGTATTCCTGTAATCGCCGGGGGTGTGTTCCCTACATTTGCTCCGGAGGTCGTAATTGCCGAAAAAGCGGTTACCATGATATGCGTGGGAGAAGGCGAAGAGGTTCTTCTTGAAGTCTGCAGGAGGCTTTCGAACAATGAGGACACTTCAGACGTAAGCAGCCTTTGGGTGAAAGCGGATGGGCAGATAAAAAAGAATCCAATGCGCCCTCTCAGGAATATCAATTTGAACCCTGTTCCTGATTTTTCAATATTTCATGAAGACAGGTTCTTAAAACCGATGAAGGGCAGGCTTTATAAAATGGCTCCCGTAGAGACGCATAGAGGTTGTCCGTATACATGTTCTTTCTGCAATTCGAACTCCCAGAAAGATTTGTACAAACAAGGAACCGGCGAGAGGTTTCTGAGGGTTAAGGAAGTTGGGCAGGTTTACAGCGAAATAAAGTTACTTATCGAAAAATACGGTGTTGAGTATTTATATTTCCCTGCCGATACATTCCTCGCTATGAGCAAAGACTACCTTCAGGAATTTACACGGATGTATAAAAAATTTAGGGTTCCTTTTTATTGCCAGACAAGGGCAGAAACGATCAATGAAGAAACGGTGAGATGCCTCAATGAAATGAACTGCCACAGCCTTTCTATTGGCATAGAGCACGGAAGCGAAGATTTCAGGTACAAGCTTCTAAAACGCAGGGTTTCAAATAAAACCTATATTGATGCAATTAAAGTTCTGGAGAAGAGCAATATTATGGTGTCTGTTAACAATATGATTGGGTTCCCGGACGAGACGCGCCACCTGGCTTTTGACACTATTAATTTGAATAGGCAGCTTAATGTTTATGCTCATAACGCTTATTATTTTACCCCCTACCATGGAACTCCTCTACGTGAATATTGTGTGAAGAAAGGATACATTTCCCGGGATGCCCAGACGGTAAATATTACAAAAGGCACGGTTCTAAATATGCCGCAATTTCCGCAGGACGAGATAAAAGGTTTGATAAGGACCTTTACGCTGTATGTGAAATTCCCCGAAGATAGATATAAGGAAATTAGCATCGCGGAAAAATTCACCGATGAAGGCAATATGATGTTTAAAAAGCTCCAGCAGGAGTTTTGGCAGAAATATTTTAAATGAGTATTGGATTATGACAAAAATTGTTTTGCTGGAATTCGTTGACGAATTTGGGGCCTTTAAGGAGTATCTTCGCCAAAGCAATCACAGGATCGAGGATTTCCTTATTGTGGCCCTTGATCCGAAGGTGGGGGCGCGTCTGAAGGCAGAGAATATTTCCTACAGGAATACGCTTCCTTATTTTAACAATGATTCCCAGAGAAGAATTCTGGTTAAAGCTGAAGAAGCTATGGAGCATATCCGTCAGAATTTCCTTTTTTCCGATGAGAATGGGGTGAAGAGGTGCTATCAGGTGGAATGTTTACATTATCTGCGGCTATTTCTAAACCATATCTTTAAAATCTTAGAAATAATCGCAAGTATCGCCAAGCAGCATGGTGATGTGCAATGGTATGCGCTTGTAGGAGATGTGATATCGGCGCAACCCTTGATTGGTGCGCAAGAGCGATATTGCGGGATTCTTTTAAAGCGTTTTGCCGAGCATAACCGGATGTATTTTGTTCAGATTAATCGAAATTTTGAGGAAGAAGCCGGTTTAAAGAAAGCGATCAGGCGTTTCCCAATTCTCGAAAAAAAGTTTTTTAGTATTGTGATATGGTTCTTGCGGGGAAAAAAAATTATTCTGGTACCGCGCGTAGACGGCCCTTTTCGTGGGTTGATTAAGGATATCTTTGCGCGTAACAAGGACATTGTTTTTTTAGCCATAGATTCCCAGGAAGGGCTGGCAAAGGTCGCGGCATATAATCTAGTTTTGTTGTTTAAATCATGTTGTCTAAAGAAGCAGGCGCCGTCATGTGTTATTAACGCCGCGTTTTTTCATCCGCGTATTCCACGCGCCCAGCAAGATGCGTTATCGCGCTTGGTTAATAGGTTTATGGATGAGGAGTATGAACCGATATTCTCCTATTCCGGAGTTGAGTGTCTTGATTTGGTTCGGCGCAAGGTCGAGCGCTCCGTAAGGCCGCATTTAGAGCGGATACTTATTTTTTCATACGCGTTGGAGTATGCCTTGAAACGATTGGATACTTGTTTAGTTATGTCGTATATTGGTCTTGGAATTATGGGGGTGGCTGGAGAACTGGCTGGGGTGATGAAGAAAAAATCGTTATTTATTTCTCATGGGACGCATCCGGTGCCTATCGATGAGTATCATGAGTTGGAATTATATAACCATTGCCGCAGTTTTATGCTCGGTGATTATACGCATGTTGCGCTGTGCACTCCGGTGCAGGAGGCGCATTTACGCTATTTTAAGGGTAAATACCAGGACATTATTAATCAGGAGATAAGAACCGGTCCGCTTATCTTTACGAATATTAGCCAGGAGAATAAGGAACGCTATAAAAGAGAACTTGGGATTCCCCGGGATTGCCGCGTTTTTACCCAGGCTGTTTCGATTAAGCCGCGTTACGGCGAACGTTTTTATTTTCTTGAAACCATGGATGAATTTTTTGCGGCGCTTACCGATATGGTTAAGGCAATAAATACGATTAATAACGTTAGATTGGTTATACGCTTACATCCCGGCTTCTCCTGGAGCAATGAAGAGATTAAAANNCAACAGATGTATTAATCAGCTATTCCTCAACAACAATTGACGAAGCCCTGATTAACAGGATTCCCGTCTTGCTTTATGATAAATGGAATCGCTATAACCATTTCAAAACCGGGATTTTTGAGCAGGATGACTCAGAGGACATATATCCGGTATGTTATGTAAATAATTGCAACAAGCTTCGGCCTGCCATGGAATTTATGATTCGCAAAACTAAATCGGTAAACCCGCGAGAGATGGATATCAAGCAATATTGTTATGACCAAGATTACCGTGAATCATTTAATTCGTTTATCCGGCAGTCATTAAGCCATAAAAATTAAGCAGACTAATGGTAAAGGAGGGGGTTTATTATGAAAACGGTAGCATTGGTTCCCGCAAAGCTCAAGAGCGATAGAGTTCCTTTTAAAAATATAAAAGATCTCGGGGGCGTACCCCTGGTTAATTATACTATCCGAACCTTAAATAAAGTACCCGACATTGATGAAATTATTATTTTTGCTTCAGAGCCGTCCATCTGTAATTACCTGCAACACGGGTTGAAATATAAGTTTTTAGAGCGCCCCGGTTATCTAGATACGCAAGAAGCAAAAATACAAGATATCATAAGAGAGTTCTTAATGAAAACAAACGCGGATACAATTGCCCTCTTTCATATTACATCACCATTCTTGAAAGCCGAAACCGTTTCTGATTGCATAAAGAAGGTTAATTCAGGTGAGTATGATTCCGCTTTTTCCGCGTATGAAATAAAAAAATTCTGTTGGTATAAGGGGAGGCCATTAAATTATTCCCTTGATATCAATACACCTCGCACGCAGGATATTGATTCTGTAATTGTTGAGCAATCGAGTCTATATGTATTTAAAAGAGCGGTTTTTGAAAGAACCGGCCAACGCATTTCTAATAACCCATACATTAAATTAATCGATCATTTTGAAGGGCATGATATTGATACTACTGAGGACTTTCGGATTGCGGAGCTAATTGTGAATACAGGCTTTTTTACTACCTAAAAATGATAAAATCCACAAGCGCGCATAAAGAATATACCGTAAACCTGGACGAGAGGCCTTATTCTATTTTCCTGGGGAGGGGGGTAGTTTCCTCTATGGTGATTGAGGTATTGAAGAATAAAACGGCTAATAAAGATATCGTTATCTTGTTTGATGCCAATTTTGCCGAAGAGATTGACGATATCTTGAGGCTTCAATTAATTCAGGAAGGATATAATATATATCTCTATCCTATGGAAGCGGGCAAGCAGAATAAGACCATTAATCAGGCGATCAAAATATATGAATTGCTGGAAACGAATAACCTGTCGCGGGATTCTACCGTTATCGCTGTTGGCGGCGGCGTTATCGGTGACTTAGCCGGTTTCGTAGCAAGTACTTATTTAAGAGGGATGAACCTTATTCATGTCCCTACAACCATAACCGCAATGATAGATAGCAGTATTGGCGGTAAAGTTGCGATTAATTTCCGAAAAACCATTAACGCAATAGGAAGTTATTATCATCCGATCTTAAGTATCATTGATATGGATTTCATCAAAACACTGGGAATTCGCGATCTAAGGGCCGGGCTTGCTGAAATTTTTAAATGCGCGATAATCGCGGATAAGGAACTTTTTGAGTATCTTAAAACCAAAAGCGAATCCGTGTTCAGGCGGGATGAAGAAGTATTGCTGTGGATTATGTCGCGGGCCATAGAGATAAAACTTAACCATGTGAGCGGCGATGTCCAGGAGCGGGGAAAAAGATTGAAATTGAATTACGGGCATACCATTGGCCATGCGATTGAAGTGTCTACTAGCGTGCTTGAAGAGGTCTACCGTCATGGTGAAGGTGTGGCCCTGGGCATGGTCGGGGCGGCATATATTGCCCGTAAGAATTTCAGCCAGAATAGTGAAATTTTAGATTTACATGAAGAGGTTTTACGTTTATACGGTTTGCCCATACGTGTTGATGCGCCGGCGATTGGTTTTGATAGGATGTCGCTAATTGATGATTGCATGATAAATGTGCAAAAAGATAAAAAACGGAAAGATAATAAGCTGCGTTTTATTCTTCCCCGCGATATCGGAAAGTGTGAAGTCTATAGCGATATTTCCGAGACAATGATTCGTGAAGCCTTTGAGTATTTGATAAGAGGAGATAAATGAAGTTAAAAGATCAGGTTTGTATCGTAACGGGAGCAGGCAAGGGTATAGGTAAGGAAGTAGCGAGGTTATTTTATGAGGAGGGAGCTTGTCTTGCCTTGATCACGCGTACTGGAAAGGACCTCTCGGATCTGAAAGATGAATTGAGGTGTGTGGATGAGCGGTTTTTTACCTTTACCGGAGATGTTTCTTGTGAAAAAACGGTGGTTAGCTTTGTGCGAGAGCTGCTGCAGCGGTTCGGCAAAGCCGACGTCCTTGTAAATAACGCGGGCATGCGTTTTAGAAAATCATTTCTTGACGTTACTACCGACGAATGGCACAAGGTAATAAATACAAATTTGAACAGCGCGTATTTTTTATGCCGCGAAGTTGGCAGGCATATGGTCTCAAGAAAAAAAGGGGCAATCGTGAATATTTCATCCATTATCGGCAGCCACGGCCTTACTGATCTTGCGGTATATGGAGCGTCAAAGGGCGCGATGATTACGCTCACGAAATGTCTCGCTGTTGAGTGGGCCAAGTATAATCTGAGAGTGAATGCAATCGCGCCGGGATTTTGCGAGACCGCTTACGCTGAAAGTTTTAAAAAGAATAAAGAACTATACGAATTTACTGTTGAGCGCACTCCGCTGCGAAAATGGGGTACGCCTCGTGATGTCGCGGAGGCCTGCCTTTTTTTAGCCACTGACGCCTCAAGTTTTATCACAGGAGAAGTGTTGCATGTTGATGGCGGATGGAGCGCCTGGTAACAAAAATAAAGCAGATTTACTGTTTATGATAAAATAATAAGAGGAAGTTTATTGAGCGGAATAATACCCTGAATAAGCTTTTAAAAAATGAAAGTACTATTGATTAATCCCCCTATGCAGGTAGGAGATGTCCCGAAATTTCCATCTTTCGGGATTGCCTATATAGCTCAGGAGCTCAAAAGGTGCGGTTATGTTGTCGAGATATTAGATATCGATGCCTATCGTTATTCAAAAACTGAAGTAATTCAATTCATTGAAAAAAATGACGCGGATTTTATCGGTATCGGAGGGCTGGTTACGGTGTATCCTTATTTACATTGGCTCATCCCGCAACTTAAGAGGCTAAGGCCGGCCACCCAGATTATATTGGGTGGCCCGGTGGCCTCCAGCCTTAGGGAAAAATGCTTTAAGGAATTCGCGATAGATTATGAGGTAATCGGAGAAGGGGAAGTTACGTTAATTGAATTATTGAAAGAGCTCAGCGCAAACCGAATACCGCGTAAGGTACGCGGGATTGGTTTTAGGGAAAATGGAAAAATCGTATTTACCGAGATGAGGCCTTTAATGTCATCGCTAGATGGAGTGCCGATTTTTGACGATACCTTGTTTCCGATGGAGGCATTATTAAAAAATGCTGAAGGGGCAATTCAAATACATGCCCAGAGGGGATGCCCCTCAAATTGTACCTTTTGTTTTAATTCTTTTCGCGTGGTTGGTAAGGACGTTCGTTACCGTCCAGTAAACAATGTCTTAAATGAAATTGAATACTTAAAGCATAAGTATGGGCACAAATTAGTGCTTTTTGCTATTTCAGGTGAATGTATTGCCAGCAATAAGGAATGGCTGGTTAATTTCTGTCAAGAGATAATCAATCGCAAGCTGGATATAAAATATAGGATTACTTCAAGGGTAGATACGATTGATATCGAAAGACTGACCTGGCTTAAAAAAAGCGGCTGTATCATGATGTCGTTTGGCTTAGAATCGGGAAGCGCGAAAATGCTTAAGGTTATGGGAAAAGGCACGACTGTTGAGCAGGCCAGAAGAGCGGTTGCCTTAGCCAGGAAATATATACCCACTATTGAGGCTTCAATCATATTAGGCTATATAGGAGAGACTAAGAAAACTTTAAGAGAGACGGTCACATTTTGCAAGGAGATTGGCGTAGAGCCGTATTTATTCTGCGCTTTACCTTTACCCGGAACAGCGTTATATAAAATGGCTCTTAAAGGTAATTTTATCAAGAACGAAGATGAGTATTTAATGAATCTTGATCAGCAAGTTATTCTTAAATTCTCGGTTAATCTCACGGATATGCGTGATGATAAAGAGGCTAAGAAAGAAATAGAGGCCGCGATTAATGCGATTAAAAAGCATTATGCCTGGAAAAAAACAATGCGCTTAAGTACCTATAGTAATATTATTTTAAGGTTGAAAAACAGAGGTTTAAGCAAAACGTTAAATGAATTAGCGCCAAACTTAAGAAAGCTTTTTCTGCCGCCAAATAAGCGCTTAAATTAAGAAAGAGGAGAATTTGATGATGAAAGATAGAAGTAATAGTGATGAGCAGGTACTTCAGGATATGTCTGGCGTGGTGTTAGAAGAAAAAAGCAAAAGGTTCACTTTGTTAAATCCTGAAATCAGGATTGAACCGACAAATATCTGCAATGCGCATTGTGTTATGTGCCCGCGCGAGAAAATGAAGCGCTCTCAGGGAGTTGGCGATCTGAATCTATTTAAGAAGATTATTGATCAGTCCGTGGACGTGGGGGCTAAACAGGTTTCATTAGAAAATTTCGGAGAGACGTTTGTTGACCCTTATATATTTGAGCGGGCAGCGTACGCAAAATCAAAGGGCTTAGAAACTCTTACTATTACCAACGCTTCTTTGCTCGATGAAGAAAAAGGGAAAAAGGTATTAGAATTATTTGATGTTATTCGCATTAGCATGTACGGGATAGGTAAAGACACTTATGAGAAGATTCATAGGGGGCTTAAATTTGAAGATGTTCAGAAGAATGTGTCTTGTTTGCTTAGCATGCGTAAGCAAACACCGCGCAGCAAAACCAGGATAGAGATGTATTTTTTATTAATGCAAGAGAATAAACACGAGATGAGGGATTTTCTAAACAAGTACGAAAGCGTTACCGATGCGGTTGCCGTATGGAAACCGCATAATTGGGGAGATGGAAGGGAGTATCGTAGTCCATTGGGTAAGAAGGTTAGTTGTAACCGTCCTTTCACCGGACCCCTGCAGGTTCAGTGGGATGGCCTGGTAGTGCCCTGCTGCTTTGATTATGACAGCAAAATGATTTTAGGGGATCTTAATACACAATCCATACAGGAGGTATTTCGTGGTGATGAATATAATAAGTTAAGGCGTGCTCATGAGCAGGGCGATTTTTCTGAGTTCCCCTTTTGTAATGTTTGTGACCAGCTAAACAAAAGAGAGGATGTTTTGGTTTATACTAACATAAAAAATGCCAAGGTTGGCGCTACAAATACAACTTATTTTGAGGTTAAAAAATAACCGATTGTTTCTTTCAGATGATGTCTTGTGCCGGTTAAAATTACCGAAATTTCATCATGGCGCAATAAGTCAGTAAATATTTCCTTGGGTGGCGCGCCTTCGCTTTTTCTTATGGGAGAATTAAGCACTATGGAGATATGATTTTGACGGATGATGCGTATTAAATCCGGCCGTTTTAAAAAAATACAGGCCGGCAGCTGTAGTACGTCCATACATCCTATGAGGTTATCTTGGACAGCATTATTTAGGGCGTCCTCACTGGAAAAAGAAGCCCCGAGATATTGGATATGGCTAAAACGCTGTTTTTTTAATTTCTTCATTTCAGCGATAACTTTAACATTGCTTAAAACTTCGCTAGACGCCTGATGAATGTATAATAAGTCTATTTTTCCGAGATGAGCCAGGCTTCTTTTGACCGAAATTTGCAGTTGTTCTTTAGAATGGTTTATAGTAGAGATGCCTTTTGCGATATCGAATTCTTCGCCCCACTTTGTGGCAATGAATGTTTTCGAGAGTAAATCTTTCCTTTTTTTAAAATATGCACCAATTTTTTTTTCGCTTTGGCCGTACGCGGCAGCAGTATCGACCATGAGCAACGCGTTATTTTTCTTAATTTTTGCGAAGACCTCATCTAAATAGTGAAATATTTCTAAAGATAATGGATAGGTATACGCGTGATTGTCTGGAGGCCACGGCCTTCCAAACCAGGTTGTTCCTATTCCTAACAGGTATACTAACGGTTTATTTTTGCCGAGTTTTCGATAGGGTAAAAAGGCCATAATGTTTTAATTTTAGCACTAAAAAAAGTGATTTTCAATAAGATTATGACTCTGCTAGCGTAACGAGTAGCACATTAAAAAAATATGTTGGATGAATCATTTGAACATTTAGCCGCGCAATATGTTGCTTTGCTTGCGCGATCAATTCCTCAGGAAAATATTTCCCTGGTGTTTTCATCATTATTGTGCGCGCGAAGCCCTGATTTAGGACTTATCTGGCACAGCGGTTATCGTAAAAAGCACATCAACCAATTGATAGTTAAAGGGTTATGGTCAGTAATTTCTGGTTTAGTGGAAGGGTTTGCGCGTTTAAGCACCAATTTTAGATCATTTGGATATGCTTTATATGGTAAAATTAATGATACAATTCTGGTTGTTTCATTATCTTGCGGATCTGAAGCTTCTGATGGCCAATTCAAAACACAATATATACCTACTCAAATAGATGACGCGATTTTTGTTTTTGGAACGACTGATCGTTTCAAGCAAAAAACACATCGAGTTAAGAAGTTAACTTTTAAAGATAAATCGCGTATAAATTTTTTTTTAATAAAAGGCGGTATAACGGCATTTTTGAAGCTCAGAGGAAATGTCCTTGAGAAAAACTTATTATTATTAGAATGGCTCTCTTGGGCGCTAAGCCTTAAATGGTTGAATAATTATTATTTTGAAAAATCGCTTTCTGACGCGGTGGAGCGCCACCCGGTCAAAAAAATTGGCTGTATTCACGAAATGCACGCCTATGCGAGAATAGTATGGAGGATAGCATTTAAGTATGGACTAAAAAGTTATACCATTCAGCACGCTGCTATCACAGCCGGGAAACGTTGGTATTTCTGCTACCCGGAAGAAAAAGTGAGCGGCGCTATGCTTCCAGAAGTCATGTATGTTTATGAAGATAAGATCGCTAATTTGCTTAGGCCATATTTTGAAAACACAAAATTTATCCTTGGATGCAGTTACCGCTATGCTCATTGGAAAGATGTACGGTCAATTAAAAAACAAAAAGGTAAATATTATCTTTTCGTAGGCGCGCTTCCTGAGTTTGACAATCAAGTTTTAATCGCCTCACTTAAAAAATTATTAAATAGCGCTAAAGAGGAAATCCCGATCAGGGTAAGACTCCATCCTTTGGCAAAATTAAGCGGAAGTGACCGAGAATGGTTAAGAGTAAAGATTCGGCAAAACATTATTCAAGCTTCTAAAGGGATTTCTTTAAGAACTGATATAGAGCAGGCGCTCGTAGTCATCGGCATGAGCACTACCGTGCTTGAAGAGGCGTTGCTTATGGCTTGTCCTGTTGTTCAGCTAACCCATTCTGATTATTTGGAATACATAGATCTTAACGGCATAGAAGGCGTGATCAAGAAGGACTATCAAGGGCTACTTTTAGCGGATTTGATAGCGTTAAAAGATGCAGAGGTTAATCATGAGCAAGCAAGAAGCAGGCTGGGGTTAGGACAGCCGTTAGTAACTTACCAGGGATTATTTTTATCTTAAGCATAACTTATGTTTCCTAAAGTTACGGTACTTATGCCGGTTTATAATGGCGATCATTACCTCAAAGATGCCATATTGAGCATACTTAATCAGACCTTCCCTGATTTTGAGTTCCTCATCTTTAATGACGGTTCAACTGATAAAAGTGAAGAAATAATTAAAGGTTTTTCTGACCCGAGAATAAAATATTTCAAAAGCAGGGATAATCAGGGATATTTGGTCCACCTCAATCAAGGTCTTAAAATCGCCGAGGGAGAGTATATTGTAAGAATGGACGCGGATGATTTAAGCTTGCCGAACCGGCTTGAGAAGCAGGTAAGATTTATGGATGAGCGTCCCCGCCTGGGGGCTTCAGGATCCTGGGCAGCAGCAATTGGAGCAAAAGGGGAAATTAAGGTAGCTACGGAAACAAACAGCGAAATGCTTCGCTGTAAGCTTTTTTTTGCTAACCAGCTGATTCATCCTTCCGTGATAATGAGGACTTCAATTCTACGCAAATATGGACTATTTTATAATCCAGCTTACTATTATACAGAAGATTATAAGATGTGGCTGGATATATCTGAATATGCGGAATTATCCAATATTCCGGAGGTCCTATTGAAGTGCCATATTCATTCTTCCCAGGTAAGCCGTTTATTTTATCCCAGGCAAGTGGATAATTCGGAAAGAATTGCCGTACAATTATTATCTAAATTTAAGATTAACTTCTCTGCGGATAAGGTAAAGATGCATTATTCGCTTATTTTGGGGGGGATTGAGTTTGAGTTGCGCGATATTGAAAGTTGGTTTCTTGAGCTACAGCGTGCCAATGAACGGTTGGGCATATATTCCCAGCAGGCATTTTTAAGTGCGCTGGCGGAAAAATGGTCAGTGATATGTTTCCGTAAAATTAAATTTCTACATTGGTTAAAAAATTCGCTGATTGGCGCTTTATCAATCGGCGAAAAGCCATTTTTTCATCCGAAATATAGTTTTTGGGGGGCACTTAGGGTTGTGCGGAATTACAGAGCCAGGAAGAATATTATTTAGTGACACAATACGCTCTGTTTAACTAGTACACCGTTAAATTAATTCTTATTGGTTAACGGTGTAGTAAAGGGGGCGTGGGGGAGACCGTCCCCCACGCTTGGGGGGTGCTCAGCGAACGAAGTGAGCGCCGAAGGGGGGCTTGCCCCCCTAGCGGAAGTGCGGAGTTAACTTCCGCAACTATTACGAATTAAGTTAACGGAGCACTAGTGAGTAGGCCATTTAACTTGCCTATGAAAGAGAGGCAACAATAAAAGAAAGGAAAAGATGCGTACTAAAAATATTTTATTTACGGTAGCGGCTATTTTTTTGGTTTTTATTTTTGCGGTGATCGCGCTTATTGGTTTAGATGTAATGTATCATCAAAAATATATTGATCGGGCAGGATTGAATTACCGTGGCTATCGAGGTAAGGTTTCAGGCAAGAAGCGACCCAGTGAAATTCGTATCGTGATGCTGGGGGGGAGCAGCCTTTTTGGGTATGGTGTTCAATATAATCAGGCCATTCCGGCACTCCTTGAGGAAAAATTAAATGCACAGACTGCCAGTAAGACTAAAAAAAAGTATTCTGTGATTAATTTAGCCTATAATAATGAAGGGGCATACGCCTTTTACTTTAATTTACAGGACTTTGCTTATCTGGATTATGACTACGTGATCATTTATGACGGGTATAATGATCTAGGAGTCGGTAATGTCGTGGTTTATCGGCACAACGACCCGGTTTTCCGCATGTTCAATTATATGCCGATTTTACCGCTAATTATCAAAGAAAAAATACTGTGTATGCGCTATAGCGGAAATCTGGAAGATGCCTACAGGAGCAAGAAGGTTACGTTTACACCTACACCAAAGGACCAGATTAAAATTTCCGCGCTTGAAAATAGCCTTAAAAATTATAGCGCTATTGAAAATATTATTAAGCGGATCAATAAAACTGAGAAGGCCGACTTTGATATTGATGTGCTGAAAAACGACCCTTGGGCCTGGTATACGCACTATATGCGTAAAGCCGTAGACTATGCGCTTAGCCGGAACAAAAAAGTAATAATTATTACGCAGCCGTATATCAGCGATACACACCGGAACCAGCAAAAGTCGCTCAGGGAAATGTTAAACAAGACTTATGCCGGCAACTCTTCTGTCGCTTATTTTGACCTCGGAGATTCTTTCCATCTCGAGGATACCTCTTTTTGTTTTGATGGGATGCATCTTAACATAAAAGGATGCGAGGTAATGGCTGAATATATCTTTGAGAGAATTAAGGAATTAATTCATTAATGAGAGTACTTTATCTAAGTTATGACGGATTATTGGAGCCTTTGGGGCAGTCTCAGGTTTGGCAGTATCTTCAGCAGCTCGCAAAAAGTCACCAGATAACCCTGGTTACTTTTGAAAAGGCGGCTGATTGGTGTAATTCAGCTCTACGGGAAGGCATGATCAATAAAGTCAAATCTGCGCAGATCTGCTGGGTTCCCTTAAGATACCATAAAAGCCCGGAGTTAATCTCAACGTTTAGTGATTTGGTGCTTGGTTTCTGTGTAAGCCTTTATTTAGCGTTGCGCAGGAAGATTAAAATTGTCCATGCCCGCAGCTATGTCGCCGCTTTATTAGCTATGATGCTAAAGGCTTTACTTAGGGTAAAATTTATTTTTGATATGAGGGGATTTTTAGCTGATGAACGCGCGGATGCTCGAATCTGGAAGAGGGATTCCTGGAGCTTTAAGCTGACTAAATATTTTGAGCGCCGGCTTTTTAACAGCGCAGACACGGTGGTTTCTCTGACCCATAACGGTGTCCAAGCCTTGCGGGAATCCGGGTATTTAAAGAATGGCAGTCTGAAGTGCCGGGTGATCCCTACGTGCACCAACTTAGATATTTTTAAAATTATGAAAGATCATACCCTTGTAGACGCAGACAGTTTTAGTCTGGGGTATGCCGGAACAGTCACCGGCTGGTACCTTTTTGATCCGGTCATGGAGTGCTTTAAATATCTGCAGAAATTGCGTCCGCGGGCACGCGTAACTTTTTTAAATAAAGGTGAACATGGGTTTATTCTAGAAAGAATCAAAGCCTTTGGTTTCAATTCTCCAGGAATTCAGGTAAAATATCTTGAATTTAACCTAATGGCAGGTGAAATTAACCAGTTTGACGCGGGGATATTTTTTATCCGGCCGGTTTTTTCCAAGCGCGCCTCATCTCCTACAAAATTAGGTGAATTTTTGGCTTGCGGTGTTCCTTGTCTGACTAATTCCGGAGTAGGCGATATGGATAGAATCTTGACCGGGGAAGGCGTTGGAATAATGATTAAGGATTTTAGTCCTGAGGCTTATCAGGATGGTGTAAAAAAAATAGTGGCTTTAGCTGCCGAGCCGGGAATTCGCAACCGTTGCGCTCTTGCCGCCAAAAAATATTTCTCTTTGCAGGAAGGGATAATCTTATATGACTCAATTTACAGCGAATAGCCATTTGACCTGCGTGTCTTGCGGCGCGGATACGCCAAGGCCGCTCTTTAAAAAGGCCTGCGCCAAGCAGGATATTGAGCTTTTACAATGCCGTATTTGCTCTATGGTTTTTCTTAGGCCTTGGCAAAAAACTGGACCTATCGCGCTATATGATTATTATGGGCAAAGGATGCATCTTAAGAAAAATGAGCTCTATAGCCAGGCCACAGAAGCTTCATTTAAAGAATTGCTCGAAATTTTTGAGAAAAGCGGTACCCGTGGAAAGCGAATACTGGATGTGGGCTGTGGTGATGGCCATTTTATCGATGTTTGCTCAAAACAAGGCTGGGATGCCAGCGGCATTGAAACTTCTCCTTCAGCAGTGGCGCTTTGCAGGAAGTTCAATTTACCGGTTCAGTGCCTGGATTTATTTTCCCCGGAACTTAAGCCGGGAAGCTTCAATGTTATAACTTTGTTTGAAGTAGTTGAGCATGTGGCCAGTCCCGGGCCTTTTTTAGCCCGGGCAGAAGAATTGCTTGCTTTAGGTGGAATGCTCTACCTGACTACTCCGAATTTTGCTTCAATTGATTCCCGCATACTGAAATCAGATTGGTACGTGGTACATTGGGAGCATTTAAATTATTTTACCCCCAAAGCTTTAAAAAAGTTAGTATGTTTTCATACTAAACTCGCGGTAAAAACCTTAAAAACCAGGAATATTTCTTTAGGGTTGTTGAACAATTTAGTTAAAGGTAAAAAGAGAAATCGCCCCAATCCGGGAAAAGCCTACTATAATTTAAATAATCCCTGCGTTAATCAGGAACAGCGTTTACGCGAGCTGGCATCGAAATTGCCGGTTTTAGGGCTCGCCAAAAAGACCGTCAATGGTTTATTAAATTTATTCGGTGGTGGCTCAACCATCACCCTGCTTACCCGGAAGGTTTATGCATAAAAAATCAAGCTTAAAAGCGCGACGCATCCTTTTTCTGCCGAAATACGCTCATAATGCAGCCAGTACTCGTTACCGGGTTATACAATATATTCCATATTTAAAGTCTTTAAATATTGATTGCGCGGTTGTTCCGCTCTTAAGCGAGGCTTACCTAAAGGTTAAGTTTAAAACCGGAAAAACCCTATACTTTGAAATCTTAAAAGGCTTTTTAAAAAGGATTTGGGTAGTTCTATGGGCGGCGAAATATGACCTGGTGGTTATTTACTGCGAGGCTTTGCCTTATTTCCCCGCGATCCTGGAGAAATACCTCAAGCTCCGGAGAATTCCATATGTTTTTGATTTTGATGACGCTATTTTCCATGCTTATGGCCAGCATAAATACTGGATTGTCCGCTGGGTCTTTAGAAAGAAGATAGGGGTGGTTGTAGGTGGAGCCCGCCAAGTTGTTGCCGGTAACCGCTATTTGGCGCAATATGCAGAGGCGTTAAATTCAAATGTGCGGATTATTCCTACAGTGGTAGATACCAATCGTTACCCGGAAAAAAAATATACCGTTTCAGCCAAAAATAAATTTACTATAGGATGGATTGGTTCACCTTCTACCGCGGTTTATCTTAAAACGATAGGAAAAATTTTGCAGCAGTTTTCCCGCGATCACGATGTTCGGATTATCTTAGTAGGTTCCGGTCCAATCAACATACCGAATCTAACCCTGGAGATCCGCCAATGGGCGGAAAACACCGAGATTAGGGATATCCAGGATTTTGATGTAGGAATCATGCCTCTACCGGATACTCTCTGGGCAAGAGGAAAGTGTGGTTTTAAATTGATCCAGTATATGGCCTGCGGGTTACCGGTCATTGCCTCTTGTATTGGAGCAAATAAGGAGATTATAGACAATAATAAAAACGGCTTTCTTGTTGAATCAAGCGAGGAATGGTATAACGCGTTGGCCGCGCTATATAAGGATGTAAATTTAAGGAAGAGCATGGGGTCTGCAGGACGCTTAAAGGCTATTCAGCAATATTCACTGCAGTCAGTTGCGCATAGCCTATCTCTTTTATTAACCGGGGCTATTGAAAAGTAGAAGGACAGAAAATTTATGTGTGGAATCGCCGGTTTTATTGATTGTTCTGCTGTAAGAAACAGTGATGAAATGAAAGAAAATATCTTACGCATGACTCAGGTTCTTGTTCATCGCGGCCCGGATGATTCAGGGGTATGGGTAAACCGGGATAACGGGATTTGTTTTGGCCATCGCCGCTTATCCATAATTGACCTTTCTGCTTCTGGCCATCAGCCGATGGAATCATTATCCGGCAGATATATAATTGTTTTTAACGGAGAGATTTATAATTTCGCGGAGATTAAAAGTAAGTTGGAAGCAGAAGCTGATTATTCCTGGAGGGGGCATTCTGATACTGAAGTAATCCTGGAGGCGGTTAACCGATGGGGCATAAATGAGGCCCTGGGATATTTTAATGGGATGTTCGCTTTCGCGCTCTTTGACCGGTTAAAACGACAATTGTATTTAGTAAGAGACCGTTTGGGAAAAAAACCACTCTATTACGGGCAATCCGGGGAGATTTTTCTATTTGCCTCAGAATTAAAATCGATTCGAGAGCACAAGGATTTTAAGCCTGAAGTTGACCGTGATGCCTTGGCACTTTATTTGCGGTATAATTATGTCCCTGCGCCATATTCGATTTATCGAGGTATATATAAATTATTTCCCGGAAAGATGTTGGTGCTTGATTTGGGAGAGCGGGGGATAATAAACCAAGAAATGATTACTTTCTGGTCTGCTAAGGAAATAGCGCGGGCTGGCTCCCGGAAACCTTTTTCCGGTACTTTTGATCAGGCGCTCACTGAGCTTGAGGGCCTACTGTTGGACGCGGTAAGATTAAGGCTGGTTTCTGATGTTCCGGTTGGCGCTTTTTTATCAGGCGGAATTGATTCTTCTTTAATTGTTGCTTTAATGCAAGAGCATAATAGTGGACGCGTAAAAACATTTACTATCGGGTTAGAGGAACAGGGTTTTAATGAAGCGGTTTTTTCTAAGCAGATTGCAAGGTATTTGCATACCGAGCATACCGAATTTTACGTTACGGCTCAAGAAGCAAGGGAGGCTATCCCGCAGTTGCCGTCGCTTTATGACGAGCCATTTGCGGACTCGTCCCAGATTCCTACATTTTTGGTTTCGCGTTTGACTCGGCAGCATGTTACGGTTACTCTTTCCGGAGACGGAGGCGATGAATTATTTGGAGGCTATAACCGTTATTTTATTGCTCCGGCAATTTGGAATAATGTAAAATGGCTGCCTTTTAATTTTCGTAAACTACTTGCCGGAATATTACAAAGTCTAACTCCGGCACAATGTAACATACTGCATAAGATGTGTTGTCCGGCATTAAGCCGTTATGGCACTCAAGGGACTTTTGCCGATAAGGTTAATAAGATTGCCCAGGTAATGAATATGCCTGATCCTGACGCGGTCTATCAGCGTCTGGTTAGCGTTTATGATAATCCCGGAGAGATTATTTTTGAAGGAAAAGAGCCAAAAACCATAGTAACTGACCGGTTGCTTTGGCCGAGGCTGCCTGATTTCGCGCGCAGAATGATGTACCTTGATTTGGTATCATATTTGCCCGATGACATATTGGTCAAAGTTGATCGGGCCAGCATGGGGGTAAGCCTTGAGGCCCGCGCGCCATTCTTAGATTACCGGGTAGTGGAATTTTCTTGTTCACTTCCTCATAAAATGTTGTATAATGCTGGCAAAGGTAAAATGTTATTACGCAAGCTTCTGGATAAATATGTGCCGGAGAAGTTGATTGACCGGCCCAAGATGGGGTTTGGAATACCGATTGACTCCTGGTTGCGAGGTCCGCTTAAAGAGTGGGCTGGCGACTTACTGAATGAAAAAAGATTACAACAAGACGGTTTTTTGAATTCCAAGCCAATTAGCAGGCAATTTTCTGAACATATCTCAGGAAAGCGTAATTGGCAGTATTGCCTTTGGGGCGTTCTTATGTTCCAAGCCTGGAAAGAGCGTTGGCTTTAAAATTGAATAGAAATTTGTAATGGGTGAGATGAATCACCCTATGTGTGAGATTGTAAGGGGTTTGCTTCGCCGCGACAAAATGATCATATCGGAATGAAAGGGTAAGTCTAGAGTTAAAAATGGACACCCTGCTTTTTTACTCGAATGATAACCACTAATGATAGTTATAAGCCCGAGTATTATATTCAATTTGCTCGTCTTGAAATAAATAATTTTTGGTTTTGTTCGCGTAATCGTTTAATACTCTGGGCAATAAAGCGATACTGTCCGAATAAAAGTAAATTTCTTGAAATTGGATGTGGGACTGGCTTTGTGATGTCAGCGATAGAGAAGGCATTTCCGTATTTTTCATTATATGGAAGCGATATCTATACAGAGGGGATTAAATTTGCTAGAGAGCGTTCGCGCCAGGCTAAATTATTTCTGATGGATGCCCGGAGAATCCCTTTTAAAGGCAAGTTTGATATAATCGGGGCTTTTGATATTCTCGAACATATTAAAGAAGATGATTTAGTTCTGACCCAAATGCATCAAGCCTTACGGAAAGACGGAAGAATAATTTTAACAGTCCCTCAGCATAATTTTTTATGGAGTCGATTTGATAAAGCCTCTTGTCACCTGCGCCGTTATAACGCGGCAGAATTAAGGAATAGGGTTAAAAAAAGCGGTTTTGAGATAATGAAGACAACCTCCTTCGTTTCTCTTTTATTTCCACTTTTGTGTATATCGCGCTTAGGGGAAAAGCGGAGCAGTTTAAAAGAGTATAATGTAACGCAAATAGCAGAATTTGGTTCTGTAATAAATTCTCTATTAAGAAAGATACTAGATTTTGAGCGCGGGCTAATTCGCTTAGGTCTGTATTTTCCATTCGGAGGCAGTTTTCTTTTAGTCGCTCGTAAAACGTAAAACCATCAATAGATAAAAGATTTTTTGAATATAGCTAGCATTTTAAAAGCGAGCAGTTATGTGTGAAAAGATAGAATACTCTATTGTAATACCGGTTTTGAATGAAGAAAAAATCATTCATGAACTATCCGGTAGAATAAACAAAGTAATGGATTCATTAAAAGTAGCCTATGAGGTTATTTTTGTTGATGATGGCAGCAATGACAGCACATTTGAGATTTTAAACGGGTTACATAAAGATAAAAAAAATGTCAAAATTATAAAACTTTGCAGAAATTTCGGACATCATATCGCAATTACAGCCGGACTTGATTTTGTCAAGGCTCAGGACGGAGTAATACTTATGGATGGTGATTTACAGGATGAGCCTGAGCAAATAGTGAGATTGCTTGAGAAATTTAATAAAGGATATGATATAGTCTACGCGGAGCGTGAATCACAAAAGGTTTATTTTTTTAAGAGGTTATTTTCAGATTATTTTTACAAAATTTTTAAAAAATTAACTAAAATAGAGATTCCTCCGAATACAGGTATTTTTAGAATTATAAGTCCAAGAGTCGTAGCCACGGTGCGTAATTGTCCTGAAAAGTCAAGATTTATAACAGGGTTGATGAGTTGGGCGGGTTTTTCATCCGCCGTTGTAAAAACCCCACGCGCTGACCGGTTTGCAGGAAAACCTAAATACAACATATCTAAATCGCAAAAGCTCGCGATGGACGCTATAATTTCTTTTTCTCCGACTCCGCTTAGTATTATTATTTTTATAGGGATATCTATTGCTTTGTTTAGTTTTATTATGGCAATGTATATGATAGCAAAGAAGATACTTTTTGGAATACCGGTATCAGGTTATGCCTCTTTGATTGTTTCTATTTTTTTCTTATCCGGAGTGCAATTGTTCGTATTAGGCATGATAGGGGAGTATGTGGGAAGAATTTATACAGAAGTTAAAAATCGTCCACTTTACGTCATAGATAAAAAAATAGGCTTTGAATAGTTCTGACTATGGAAGAAATTAAAGTATTGGATTTTGACAGCGGCGTCTTTGGCATGAAGATCGCTAGATTTACAGGTAAATTTCTTACCGAAGACGCTGCCAGGGTGATTAAAAAAGAGTGCAAAGATACAGGCATACGCTGTATTTATATCGATATTAATATTAACGATTTTAATTCTCTTAGCGTTGCGTCTAAAGAAGGTTTTCTGTTAACAGATGTAAAAATAACTCTTCAAAGAAAATTAAAAAATCCGCTGGAAATAATTACGCTTCTTGATGGATTTGAGATATCTGATAGCCTAAAAAAAGGCGACCGTAAATATCTAGAGCAATTAAGCGTTGAATTATCAGAGACGTCGAGATTCGCGTTTGACCGAAATTTTGCGCTAAGTAGCGTGCATGCCCTTTATAAAACATGGTTGCTGAATTCATTAAATGGTAGTGCCGCGAATAAAGTTTTCATGGTAAAGGATATCCGCTTGCAAGAACCTATCGGCCTTGTAACATGCAAAAATAACTCTCATCATGGTGAAATTGTGCTTATTGTGGTAAAAGATGAATATAGGGGAATGAGCTTAGGCGGGGCCCTGCTTAATAAATCCTTTCATTATTTCGCTCAACAGGGGGTATCTGAGGTTATGGTAACGACGCATGGCAGGACTATTGATGCCCAGAGGTTCTATCAGAAGAATGGATTTCTAACTTATTCTGTAGTTGTGTCTTTTCACGTATGGGTAAATTGAGGAGAAGATAAAATGTTACAAAAAATTCTTGTTACCGGTGGAGCAGGCTATGTTGGTTCTATTTTAGTTCCCAAGCTTTTGGATTTAAAATATTCGGTAAGAGTTTTAGACAGGTTTTTTTTTGGCTCAGAAACATTAAATACGAGCTTGAACCATCCTCAGATCGAGATAATTAAAGCAGATATACGTAATATAGGAAAGAAAGAGATCCGTGGGGTTGATGCCGTGATTCATCTTGCCTCAATCTCTAATGACCCTACATGTGAAATTGACCAGGATGCAACCAAATCTATTAATTACGAGGGCACGCTGCGGCTGGCTAAACTCTCAAAGGCAGCTGGGGTAAAAAGATTTATTTTTTCTTCATCTTGTAGCGTATACGGCAGTATAGATGAAATCGGCCTAACCGAAGAATCTCATCTTGAGCCGGTCTCTTTATATGCCACTACCAAGATGTTGTCTGAGAAGGCGATGTTAAAATTATCTGATCGGCGATTCGCGGTTACAATTTTAAGAAACGCCACTATTTATGGGGTATCTCCTAGGATGAGATTCGATTTAGTGGTAAACTTAATGACTTTGAGCGCGTTTAAGAAGCGGCAGATTTATATATTAGGAGGAGGCCTGCAGTGGCGGCCAAACGTGCACGTTGAAGATGTGGCGGCTGCTTTTATAACTGTAATGGGAGCTTCTACGGATAAGATAGAGGGGCAAATTTTTAATGTAGGATCAAGCGAGCAAAATCATCAAATTATACAAATTGCAAAGATGGTAAAGAATGTAATTCCTGACACAACGATTGAAATTATTCCCTCAGATCCTGATAAAAGAAATTATAATGTAAATTGCGATAAAATTAAAAAGGTGCTTAATTATCAGACCAAGAAGAATATTATGGACGGAATTGTGGAGATTTATGCCGGACTAAAAAATGGAATCATTAATGATGATTTAAAAACAAAGACATTAGAGTACTATAAATACCTTATTGACGCCAATAAGATTTTAAAAGAAGTGAGCTTGAAAGGAAAAATCTTTTAGGAGAAAAATTATGAAGATAGATTTTTTTAAGCACAATATCGGCAAAGATGAATTAAAGAGAGTAAGCAGTGTATTGAAATCAACTTTTTTAACCACTGGGCCAGTCACCAAAGAATTTGAAAATAATCTTAGCCGCTATTTAAACGTTATGCATGTAATTGGCGTTACGAGCTGCACCGCGGCGTTATTTCTTTCTTTAAAGGCGCTGGGCATTGGCGAAGGGGATGAAGTTATTACTACCCCAATGACATTTATTGCTACTCCAAATTCAATAATTCATGCCGGGGCAAAGCCGGTGTTTGTTGAAGTTGAGAAGGAGACCGGCAATATCAACGCGAACTTGATTATAGCGGCGATTACTCCCCGAACAAGAGCAATTATGCCGGTGCATTTATACGGTCAGATGTGCGACATGCACAAGCTTTCTATAATCGCTAAGAAATACCGCCTCGCTATTATTGAAGATGCCGCGCATGCTCTTGAGGCTAAAAGAGATGGCATTGGTGTCGGAATGCTAAGTAATTGCGCCTGCTTTAGTTTTTACGCGACTAAGAATATAACTTGCGGAGAAGGAGGAGCAATTAGTACTAATAGTATGAGATTAGCCGGAGATTTAAAAAAATTAAGATTGCACGGAATGAGTAAATCAGCGGCAGATAGATATTCTAATAAATACAAACATTGGGAAATGAATTTTCTAGGCTGGAAATATAATATGGATGATATTCACGCTGCTTTATTGATAAATCAGCTTAAGCATATAAACACATACAGGCAGCGGCGGGAAGATATTTGCCGGATGTACGAAGAACATTTTAAGAATATGCCAGAGGTCCGTATTTTAAAAATCGTTGATAACTCTGTAAGCGCCAGGCATTTATTTACAATCTTAGTCGATCCCAGGAAAAGAGATCGAATTATGCATCAGCTTCAAGATAGGGGTATAGGGGTAGCAGTTAATTACCGGGCAGTACATCTTCTTAAATATTATCGTAAATCTTACGGGTATACCCGAGGCATGTTCCCAATTGCTGAGCAAATAGGGGATAGCACGATTACTTTGCCATTATATCCGAAATTAACAGAAAAAGAGGTTAAATATATCATACATTGCGTTAAGGATATTGTGTAGGGATATTGATAATATACAAGAGGAGATAAAGTGAAGAAGTCGGTATTATTTATTATTATACTTATGATTTTGAATCTTTGCGCTCATTTCCTGCCTTTTGAACGCAAGTCTTTGGCGCCAGATAGCTATTCCGCTATTGTTAGCTTAAAGGATCATCCGCCTGCCGGCAGCCTATTGCAATATTTGTTGAGTGATCCGAAACGGCC
>DNHS01000006.1 GCA_003485765.1 Candidatus Omnitrophota bacterium
GTATTTATACGAAATCAATAAAGACAGGATAAAGGATCCCAACAAGCTTAAGGCGGGAAAGAAGATAATTATTCCTATTGAATAAAGATGGCCTCGAAAAAGACAATTTTAATCATTGAACAGGAGTTGAATTTAGCTAACGGCCTTAAGGCAATCCTTGAAAAAGAAGGGTACAGGGTAGCCGCCGGAGCGCATTATTCGCGTCTTGGCAATACCGAGTCAGGCCAAGCGCCGGATTTGGTTATCCTGGATATTTATATGCCTCAGGAATTCGGCCTGAATATTCTTCGCAAGGTTAAGGCCGGCTATCCGTCGCTTCCGGTAATCGCGATGTCCGTATATTCGCATTCCTTAAGCAGGGACGAGATAAAGCGTTTTGGAGGAGATGAGTTAATCATTAAGCCCTTTGAGATAGAATATCTTAAAATGAGAATAGAAGAGTTATTGGCGGGAAGTAAACCCCGTTAGGAAGGACGGGGCTTTCTAACGGGGTAAACGCGTTTAAGAAAACGATCAACTCATGCGCAGGATAATAGCGTTTTTTATAGCCGTTTTTTTTCTTGCGTTGTTTTTTTGCGCTCTCCCTGAAACATTTTTGGCCTGGCAGACAAAAGGAAAAGGCGCAAAGGCTTCCGGTAAAATACGCGGAAGAGGAAAAAGAGGCTGATATCCATGATGAGGTGCTGAATTATCGCCTGCGCTTAAAAAAGAATAAGGCAAATTCAGATAGCTTATAGTTTAACTATAGAAAGCACCCGAAATGAATCGCAAAATTTTCACAACGTGGAAATAGCAACCTTTCTTTTAACAACTTTCGCATAAATTTGTCTTTTAGGGTCCGGAGATACTCGTTGGTATTTCCGGGGGTTTTTAAAGGCCGGACCGCCATCCGACGCGAATGTCAAGCGGCGGCCTTTTTGATATGATGAAAAAATTTATAATCGCTTTAATATTATTGTTATGTTTGTTCACGGCTTCCTATGCGGCCAACCTGCCGCCGCATAGCTTTATGCAGGAGCTGTCTCTTGTATACAATAAGGGAAGATTCTCAGACACAATTAGATCTTGTAAGCAGTTGATTAAGAATGGCGATATCCTGGGATCTCTTAATCTCGCGGCGGTCTTTAAAGATTTAGGCCATTATGAAAAGGCGATAAGCGTATTGCGCGGCGCGCGTAAGATATTTGGCGATGATATAAGAATCTTAACCCTCCTGGGAAGGCTGTATTATCTTGAGCATCAAATAGATGAAGCAATTGCTGTATTTGAAAAAATAATCAAGATCGATTCTGACGATATAAACGCGAATACGAATCTTGGATTGTGTTACGGCGATAAAGGCGATGATGTAAAAGCGCGGGAGTATTTTGAAAAGGCGGCGCTTTTAAACAAAAGCAGCCTTACAGCCCATCTTTCGCTGGCAGACCTTTACCGCCAAAAAGGAAAATTACAGGAAGCCATTAATGAATATAAGACGGTGAGTTTAATTGATGCCAGCATTTTAAGGGTTCAGAAAGCATTGGGCGAGCTATTCTATGGGGTTGGCAGTTTTCAGGAATCATTAAAAATATATAGTAAGATACAGCTTATTGAGCCGGATAATACAATGGTAAAACAGAGAATCGCCGAGATCAATAACAAATTAGGTAAAGAATATTTAGAAAAAGAAAGAGAAAAAGCGGCCTCGCGTAGAAAGCAAAAAGTACTTTTGGTGAAACCGTATATTTCATCTAAGAAAATAGTTACTGTGGGGGTGGGCATTATTCGTAATTCCGATGCGATTGAATTTAAGTGTTCGTGCCCGTTCCAAATCAAAACAGCCGGCGGAAAAGTTTTTTTTGCTCACGGCCTGGAAAACAAAAACTATTCTGTGGCAAGAAATGTTGACGGCGCGTTGATTGTATCGAGCCAGGATAAAGAGGATATTCTGATTAACGAGTCAGTTCACGTCACGCCTCTAAAAGCCGACGCGACCATAACCATTTTTAATGTTTCTTTTGGCAAGGATAATTTCTGGTCAGGAAGACAGGATAGGTCGTATCGGGGATCAATTGAAATAGTGAATGATCCAACGGGGATAAAAGTCATCAATACGCTGAGCCTGGAAGAATACCTTTATGGCGTTGTTCCCTCAGAGATGCCCGCTCAATGGGTTATTGAGGCCTTAAAGGCGCAGGCAATTGCCGCGCGCACAGAGGCAATGGCAAAATTGGGCAGGCATAAGGATGAAGGCTTTCACCTTTGCGCTGAAGTGCACTGTCAGTCTTATAATGGAGTGGAACAAGAAACCGGACAGACGAATAGTGCCGTAGATGGAACTAAAGGAATAATTATGTCATACAAGGGAAAGCCTGTTGACGCGCTTTATTCCAGTAACTGCGGCGGGCATACCCAGGATAATATTTTTGGTGAGGGAAAAGATGTCCCTTATTTAAGAGGAAGAATCGATGCCGATGAGAAATATCCTTTAGGGCTTCCTCTTTCGCCAATTGATTTGGAATGCTGGTTGAAACAGCCGGTAGATGGCGTATTTTGTAATTTTGCAAACAGCGCCTTTCGCTGGGTGAGGATTTATACGGCTGAGGAATTAAAAGAGATGCTCGGTAAAATAGCTAATATCGGAGAAATCAGGAAAATTATTGTCCTTGGCCGTAATACATCGGGACACGTTAATAAAATTAAACTAATAGGGAGCAATAGCTCGCGTATCTTAGAAAAAGAGCTCGTTATCCGTAACGCTCTGGGAAATTTACGCAGTAGCATGTTCAAAGTAGAAATTAAATACGACGCGCATAAAAAGCCCGGGCAATTTATCTTTTACGGCGGCGGTTGGGGCCATGGGGTAGGAATGTGCCAGACAGGAGCTAAGGGTAGGGCAGAGTCCGGAAGCGATTACAAACAAATATTGAGGCATTATTTTCAGGGAATTGAGTTTCAGAAAATATATTGAGATATTTTAAAAGGCATTTTCTTCACAATGGTAAAATTGATGTAAAAAAGCCTTCCAATCGAAAGGTTTTATGCCTGGTGGTATGTTGTTGAAAAAGGGGGAGGGAGTCAGCCAAGCGTTTTGATGATAAAAAGGAGGGAAAAATGCGCGCGGGAGGAATAAGGATTGTAATTTTAGTAAGCGTGGTTATATCGGGCTGCGCTACT
Organism: Candidatus Omnitrophota bacterium; assembly: GCA_003485765.1. Lineage (GTDB taxonomy): Bacteria > Omnitrophota > Gorgyraeia > Gorgyraeales > Gorgyraeaceae > UBA10183. Next base: position 3,157 of record DNHS01000006.1, read on the forward strand.
GCCCATAGAGGGCAGGGCCTTCAGAATCA
>DNHS01000052.1 GCA_003485765.1 Candidatus Omnitrophota bacterium
CTGCACGTCTTCAAATGCCATCCAAATCGCCCAATCCCTGAAAGATTACAAAGAAGTTATATTCGTACCTGATAAAAACCTGGGCAGATACGTCCAGCAGTATGTACCTGATAAAAAGATAATCCTATGGGAAGGATTCTGCCCTACGCATATAAGGGTTTCAAAAGAAGAGGTATTAAAGACAAAAGAAGCTCATCCTGAAGCTGAAGTGCTGGCGCATCCTGAGTGCAATCCTGATGTTTTGAGCGTTAGCGATCACATATGCTCTACAGGCGGGATGTTTAGCTATGTGAAGTCTTCAAAATCAAAAGAGTTTATTATAGCAACTGAATCCGGCATGCTTTACAGATTAAGGAAAGATAATCCTGATAAGAAGTTTTATGTGCCCACAGAAAGATTGATCTGTCCTACAATGAAACTGACTACCTTGGGCTGGGTTGCTCATTCGCTTGAAGCAATGGAACAAGAAATTAAGATAAACGGGGATATAAGAGATAAAGCGTACAAGGCGCTGGAGCGCATGTTAAAGGTCTCAGGAGAACGCCCAGAGGCTAGTCTAGCAGGTTATTAAGATGAAGAAAAAGATAGGGATAATAGGTTGTGGGGCCGTGGGTTCTCAGATAGCAGAGTACATATCTAAGAATCTTAGTGATAAATCGAAAATAGTAGCGATTTCTGATATTGATTCTCAAAAAGCAATAAAGCTTTCGAACAGTATAAAACCAAAACCTTTGATAACAACAATAGACATACTGATAAATAAATCAGATCTCATAATAGAAGCCGCATCTCTGGAGGTTTCAGGTGCAATAGCGGAAAAGGCCTATTTCTTAAAAAAAGACGCGCTTATCATGAGCACAGGCGGGCTTTTGAAAAAACAACACCTTGTTGAAAAAATCAACGCAGGTTATTCTCGTATTCACATTCCGAGCGGAGCCATATGTGGTTTGGATGGATTAAAATCTGCAATGACAGGCGCAGTAAAAAGCGTAACCATTACTACAAGAAAACCTTTGAAAGGCCTGGCAGGTTCTCCGTATTTAAAAGAAAAAAATATAGATATAGAAAAAATAGACAAAGAAACTCTTTTATATTCAGGCACTGCAAGGGATGCTATAAGGTATTTTCCGCAGAATATAAACGTAGCTGTTACATTGAGTATATGCGGGCTGGGAGCGGATCGCACAAATGTAAAGATATTTACTTCTCCTGAATACACAAAAAATACGCATGAAATAGAAGTGGTTGGAGAGTTTGGTAGACTCTGGACAAAGACCGAGAATGTGCCTTCTGAGGCTAATCCAAAGACCAGTAAGCTTGCAATATTTTCGGCAATTGCTAAATTGAAAGAAATGTTACAACTAAAAAATTAAATCTAAACCCCGTTAGATATGAAATTATCTAACGGGGTGAAAATGGGAGGGGGTGATTAAAGATGGAAAAAGTACTGAAATGCGGAGTAAAGAAGGAAAAGGGATATCTTTATTTCATTGACAAGCATGGAGATGTTTCCAGAGCAAAGATGGCCCGCGGCGGAAAGAAAAAGAAAAAAAGATAAATGTGCCCAAGAATATTTTCTAATATAAAAAGCACATTTACCCTGAGCAAGTGAGGCGCAGAGCGCCGAACGCGTCGAAGGGTTAATTCGCGTCTCGCCGCTCTGCGAAGCAGAGCGGCGGACTCCGAAATACACAATACGATAAATGCGATCCCTGGTTTTGATTCTGCTTTTTGCGCTCCTTCTTATATCCCAAATAAATACCATAGTGGATATTGATTTATGGTGTCATTTTAAAACAGGCGAGTATATTGTAAAAAATTTTAATATCCCGCAGATAGATATTTTTTCTTATACATTAAAAAACCAGGCATGGATAGACCACGAATGGCTTTCTCAGAGTTTCTTCTATCTAGTTTTCGCTAAGTTTGGCTGGGTAGGGATTAATATTCTAAAGGCTATTGTAGTATCTTTATGTTTTCTTATCTTGATATTTTTTATAATTTCTAAATATAAAAAGATTATTTATGCGATATTTTTTGTATTGCTTTCCGTTCTTGCGTTTGGTTATAGGTCATTTGCAAGGCCAGAGATATTTTCCTATCTATTATTATGCCTGTTTTTCTGTACGCTTGAAGACAAAAAAAGACTATTTATCCTGCCTTTATTGCAAATCTTATGGGTAAATATCCACGGTTATTTTATACTAGGGCCTATTTTGATATTTTTATATTTCATAGGAGAGCTCATTTCCGGAGATTTCATAAAGGCCAAAAGATTAGGCGGATTATTCGCTGCAACTTGCCTAGCGTGCCTTGCGAATCCATATTTTTATAAAGGCGCATTGTATCCTGTAAAAATATTAGCGGGTATTTTTAGCGGGCAACAGCCTTATATGCAGACTGTCCATGAATTAATGATGCCTATCAATGCCGATTTCGGTAGATATGTTTTTTTCTGGGTTTTAGTTATCCTGTCAAGCGTCACGTTTATAGTGAATCTTAAGAAAGCCAAGATGCAGCATATACTAATTTTTTTGGGTTCATTCATAGCTTCTTATATGGCTGTAAGAAACATGCCTATTTTCATATTTATGGCTATGCCATTAGCTGCTATTAACTTAAATGAAGCCAGGCCGACTAAAAGCATAATTGAAAGAAAATATTATATTGCCTCAATATTGATTATTTTGACAGCGGCATATTTTTTTATTTCCAATAGGTACTATATATTTACAAAACAGTCTGCGTTTAGAAAAACAGAATCTAAAATGACAGAACTTTTAACGCCATCCAAGGCATGTGATTTTTTAGAGAATAATAATATAAAAGGCCGCATGTTTAATAGCATTGATTTCGGGCATTATATAGCGTATAGGTTTTATCCTGAGAAAAGGGTGTTTATAGACACTAGGACAGAGCTGTATAAGTACGATTTTTACCAGTTGTATCAAAGGGCCCAGAATTATCCAGAGGAATGGAAAAGCCTTCAGAAAAGGTATAATTTTGATATTGCGCTTCTTAGGCATTTGTTTGGCGGCACAGACAGACTGTTAAAATATCTGTATAATGCTAAAGAATGGGCTTTGGTATATTACGATGAAAGGTCGGCTGTATTTTTACATGATACACCTGAAAATAGAGCTGCGATACAAAGATTTAGAATAGATTTCAGTAAAAAGAAAATCGAAAAATCAGATGAAGCCTTGAGCGTAGGGAGCTTTTTTGAAAAGATAGGCGAGCAAAAATTAGCAGAAGAAGTTTATAGCAAGCTTTTAGAAGCTAATCCCATATTTTTAGAGGCAGGCAATAACCTCGCAGTTATTTATATAAATAGCTCAAGGCTTGAAGAGGCGCTTAAGGTTATAAGTAAATTTTTGAAATACTACCCTAAATCAGCAGAGCTTTATGCCAATATTGGGGCAATTTATTTACGGATGGGCAAAAAAGAAGATGGGTTTTTAATGTTAGAGAAATCTGCAAGGTTAAATCCTTATTTAAGGCAGGCGTCTTATATGCTTGGGCTTGTGTATCTTGAAAAAGGAGATACAGAAAAAGCAGCAAGGCAATTTGTAAAATATCTAGTTTTGGACCCATATAATACAGACGGCCATAGAATTCTAGGCGATATCTATAAGCAAAAAGGGCTTTTAAAAAAGGCTGCAGCAGAATATAATGAAGCTGATAAGCTGGAAGGGAAATAAAAATCGCGGAAAAACGCAGAAGACATATTATGGAAAATAAATTGCTAAAATATCTGGGATGCAATAAAAGATATGTAATAAATTTAGTTTCGAAATTGATAGAAATCCCTACTGTAAACCCACCCGGAGAGAATTATGAAAAGATGGCGGCTTTTCTTGAGTCGGAATGCAGAAAACTGAAACTAGTTACCAGGAAGTATATTACGCCAAAGTCAGTTCTTGATAAACATAGAGTTAATGGCGGTTCGAAGCGGGTAAACCTTGTTGCAGACTTAAACACAGGATGCAAAAAAATACTCCATATAAACTCTCATTATGACGTAGTGCCTGCTACTGATAATTGGAAGACAGATCCTTTTAAGGCAATAGTGAAAGGCGGCAGGGTTTATGGCCGAGGCTCAGAAGATATGAAAGGCAATATTGCAAGCGTTTTATTCGCATTAAAGGCATTGAAAGATTGCGGTATGAAGCCAAAAATAAATATACAGCTTTCTTTTACGCCTGATGAGGAGATCGGAGGCAAGACAGGCCTTGGGTATCTGGTTGAAAAGATGCTTGTAAAAGCAGATTACGCAATGAGTGAGGGGTATTCAGGAAATTATGTTTCAGTCGGCAATAAGGGTGTCCTATGGGCTGAGGTAGAGGTTATAGGCAAATCAGCGCATGGCTCTATGCCTTATAAAGGTGTAAATTCTTTTGAAAGAATGAATATGCTTGTAAATGAACTTGAAAGATTGAAAAATAAGATATTAAAAAGAAAGACGCGGCATAATATGCGAGATGCTATTTCTAAAAACCCGAGTTTTGTAATGGGAGGGCTTTTAGAAGGAGGCGTGAAAGTAAACATAGTCCCTGGAATTACAAAATTCAGCATAGACAGGCGATTAATACCAGAAGAAAACATATCTGCCGCAAAAAAAGAAATAGAAGCTGTAATTGGAAAATTTAATGCTAGATACAAAGATTCAAAAGTTAATATAAGATTTGTTTCGCAGGAAAATCCTGCTATATCCAAAAAAGATAGCGCATTTTTTAAAATAGTCTCTAGGGCTGTAGAAATTACAACAGGTAAATATGCTAATTTTAGTGTGATGCCAGGCGCTACTGATATGCGGTATTTTATGCGGGAAGGTATCCCTAGCATTGGTTACAGCGCAAGCGGCGGAGAAAAATGGCACAGCGATAATGAATTTGTTTATATAAGCAGCCTTGTAAACACAGCAAAGGTTTATGCGTTAATAATGAGCAATCTATCATAAACAAGTTTACACTTTTGACATTGTCACAAGTGTAAAGTTGCTGGGGATTAGGATGGGATGATAGGATGGAAGATAAAATGATTAAAATATTCGGGGCAAAGGAGCATAATCTTAAGAATATAAACCTTGAGATTCCAAGAAATAAGCTTGTGGTGATTACTGGGCTTAGCGGATCGGGGAAGTCTTCGCTTGCTTTTGACACGATATACGCAGAAGGCCAGCGCAGATACGTTGAGAGCTTGTCCAGCTATGCGAGGCAGTTTTTGGAACAGCTTAAGAAGCCTGATGTAGAGCATATAGAAGGCCTATCCCCAGCTATTTCTATTGAGCAGAGAAAAGCTGGCGGGAATCCGCGTTCCACGGTCGGGACAGCTACAGAGATATATGATTATCTAAGGCTTCTTTTTAGCCGCATAGGGAAACCTTATTGCTACAAATGCGGGCGCGAAATAAAACAGCAGAGCCAGGATGAGATAATAGACAGGATTTTAAAATATCCGGATGGCTCATCTATATTGATACTCGCGCCTTTGGTAAGAGGCAGGAAAGGCGAATATCATAGTCTGTTCAGTGAATTAAAGAAGCAGGGCTTCGTGAGAATAAGGTTAGATGGCAGTGTAATTTCTCTTGATGAGGAGATAAAACTGGAAAAATTCAAAAAGCATAATATAGAGGTTGTGGTAGACAGGATTGTAATCGAAAAAAGCATAAGAGAAAGATTGGCTGATTCTGTGGAAACAGCATTGAAAGTAGGGAAAGGATTAATGTTGGTGAATAAGGCTAATCGCGAAGATGAGCTTTTTAGCGAATTATACTCGTGCCCTGAATGCGGGATAAACTATGAAGAGATAGAACCCAGGATGTTTTCTTTTAATAGCCCTTATGGCGCCTGTCATGCGTGCGATGGCCTGGGCACAATAATGGATATAGAAGCTGATCTTGTTATACCTGATAAGACAAAATCTTTAAGAGAGGCAATAAGGCCTTGGCGCGTAGGCGGGATGAGGATAGTACTTCATTATAGAAGGCTCTTAAGAAAGCTTGGCCAGAAATATGGTTTTGACATAGATACGCCTTTTAATAAAATTCCAAAAAATATAAAGGATGTCATACTTTACGGTTCAAAAAGCTCAGATTGGGGCATTCATTTTGAAGGAATTGTGCCGAATCTATTGAGGAGGTTAAAAGATACAGACAGCGAGTTTATGAGGGCTGAAATAAATAAATACACAAGCATTTCTACCTGTCCTGAATGTAAAGGCAAGAGATTAAAGCCTGAAGCGCTTTCAATAAAGATAAAAGGTGTGTCTATAAGCGATATTTCAGGTCTTTCAATAAGAGATGCTAAGAAATTTTTCTCGAATTTAAAACTTACAGAAACAGAAGAGAATATTGGCCGCCAGATTTTGAAAGAGATACTAGAGAGGCTTAGTTTTATGGCCAATGTAGGCCTTGATTATATAACCCTCGATAGGATCAGCTCTACTCTTTCAGGCGGAGAGGCGCAAAGGATAAGGCTGGCAACTCAGATAGGCGCAGGCCTTGTGGGCGTGCTTTATGTCCTGGATGAGCCTAGTATAGGGCTTCATCAAAGAGATAATGCAAAGCTTCTTGATACGCTTAAAGCATTGAGAGATATGGGCAATACCCTGATAGTTGTTGAGCATGACGAAGCTACAATAAGAAATGCAGATTGTATTATAGATCTTGGCCCAGGCGCAGGAAAACATGGCGGATACATAGTGGCTGAAGGCGGAATAGATGATATTATTAACTCAAAAGAATCTCTGACAGGCAGTTATTTGCGCGGAGAATTAAAAATAAATGTTCCAGAAAAAAGGCGGAAGACATTAAAGAATAAATCTATCATTATCAGGAACGCAAAAGAGCATAATCTTAAAAATATAGATATTGAAATACCGCTTGGGCTTTTTGTGTGCATTACAGGCGTGTCTGGTTCAGGCAAAAGCACAATGGTAGACGATATCCTGTATAAAGCCCTTGCAAAAAAACTTTATGGGTCAAAGGAAAAACCCGGGGCGCACGATGAAATTGATGGCGCAGATCAGATAGATAAGGTTATTGTTGTTGACCAATCGCCTATAGGCCGGACCCCGCGCTCAAACCCAGTTACATATACCGGCGTATTTTCTTTTATAAGGGATATATTTACAAGGCTTCCAGAGTCCAGGATGAGGGGGTATAAGCCAGGCCGCTTCAGTTTCAATGTTAAAGGCGGAAGATGCGAGGCGTGCCAGGGAGATGGGATTAAGCAGATAGAAATGCATTTTTTGCCTGATGTTTATGTAACATGCGAAGTTTGTAACGGAAGGCGGTATAATCACGAGACACTGCAGGTTCTTTATAAAGGTAAATCAATCGCTGATGTGTTAGAGATGACAGTTGAAGATGGAATGGAGCTTTTTAAAAATATCCCGCATATACATCAGAAACTGAAAACACTTTGCGAGGTAGGGCTTGGATATATTGAGCTGGGCCAGTCCGCAACAACTCTTTCGGGAGGAGAAGCGCAAAGGGTAAAACTTGCCACTGAACTTAGTAAAATCGGGACAGGCAAAACTCTCTATATACTGGATGAGCCTACCACAGGGCTGCATTTTGCTGACATAGATAGGCTGCTCAAAGTATTGCATGCGCTTATAGAAGGCGGAAACAGCATTTTGATAATAGAACATAACCTGGATGTCATAAAGTCAGCAGATTACATAATAGACCTTGGGCCTGGCGGAGGAGACGAAGGCGGAAAAATAGTTGCCTGCGGCACACCTGAGGAAATAGTTAAAGTTAATTCATCGTATACAGGCCAGTACCTGAAAGAATACCTAAAGCCATAAAGAAGGCCTGTTCGCTCAGATGAAAATTTACCCCTCGCAGCATATACTAAAGCCCACCGGCTGTCTCGAGGTCGCCTTTTATATCGCATTTTGGCGGGGCTCGAAAAACTTACCCGACACAGAAACTGTGTCGGGTTCGGACAGTTTCGAGCCTTTTTGCCTCATAAAATGTGGCATATATAAACCGCCAAAATGCTCATAAAAGGCTAAATTTTCAATTCGCTCGCAGGCCTTCCTTATGGCTAGAGCAGAAATAAAGCTATGGAGTCAAGCTGGGGTCTGAGGCACATTAGAATCGTTTCGGCAAAAGTCCGCAAGGATTTATGGTGAGTTCTGTTCGGTTGACAATACGATAGTCGACAGAAGAACGAACCATAAACCGTAGCGGACGGCGAAACGATTCAGTGCCGAATGACCCCAGCTTGACTCATGGGGGGGGCGCTATGTAGGCAGAAAGTTAATTTTTCTCTTGAATATTAGTCTTACCAATGGTATATTTATAGTCAAGATGCGTAATATTAAATATATATTTATTATTATATCGGCTATATTAGTATTAGCTACTTCTTTAAATGCCGAAGAGAGTTCCGATTTTATCTTAGGGAAGAAATCTTTCCAGGACGGTTTCTACGAAATAGCTGCCAAGTCATTCGAAAAATTCTTATCTAGAGAACCTGCAAACTCTGACGCCTTAGAGGCGCGGCTCTTATTAGGGGAGTCCCGCGTGTATCTTAATAGATTCAGCGATGCCATGCAAGAATTAGACGCTGTTATAAATTCAGAAACAAACCTAGATTTCAAAGATGAGGCAATGTACTGGAAAGCAGAGATATATTTCAGGACCAGGGATTTCGAAAAAGCAAGGGAACTTTATAATGCTATCTTAACAGACTTTCCAAAATCTAATTATAGGCCTTATGTAAAATACGCATACGCATGGTCTTTGTATGAAGAAAAGAAATATCAGGAGTCTATTAATAAGTTCTCCGCGTTTATATCAGAATATCCTGCAAACGAATTAAAAGAGGATTCTGAATTAAAGATAGGCGAGATGTTTTACAGGCTTAAGAAATATAATGAATCTATAGAGAAGTTATCCATGTTTATCCAGGGAACTAAAGATGTTAAAAAAGCCAAGCTCGCATATTTTTATATAGGAGAAGATTACTATTATCAGGATAATTATAAAGATGCTTTAGCCTCATTTAAAAAATCGCTTGAAATGGCTCCAGATTTGAATATAGATTTTTACGCTGTATACGATACCGCGTGGAGTTATATGAAATTAGAGCAGTATGAAGACGCTGTCAAGGAATTCAGCCGCCTTGAAGATATTAAGAAAGACGATGGCCTTATGGATGCTATACTGGGAGGCAAGGCCCAGGCGTTCATGAAGATGAATAAATTTGACGAGGCCCTGAAATGCTTTACCGAAATTATAGAAAAATTTCCTAAGAGCAGCCTGATAACGAAAGCATACCTTGACAAATCAGAAGCGCTTTACAAACTCGGTTTATATGATGATGGCATAGACCTTCTTAGGGATGGCATAAAGAAATTTCCATCCTCTAGTTATACGGATGACATGAGATATAATCTTGGCTGGCTTTATTTTAAGACAGCCAGATATGATGATGCAATAGAAGAATTCAGCAAAGTAATAAAAAGTACCGACGAAGATATTTACCGCATAACCTCGTATTGCAGGCTGGGCGATGCGTATTTCCAGCTGAATCAATTAGACAAGGCATCAGAGGCTTATGACATGGTTTTAAAAGAAGCCAATGTGAATCCTGATGCAGTATTCGGTTATGTAGATTATGCCCAGTATCAGATAGGCAGGATACAGTTTAAATTAGAAAGATATGAGGGCGCGATTCTTGCTTTCAGGAGTTTATTGAAAAATTATCCCGAGTCTCAATATATAGAAGATACCAGCTACGGGCTTGCCTCTTCATATTTCAAAAAAGGGTCTTTTCAGGAGGCAGCTCAGGAATTTAAGGTATTTCTTGAAAAATTTAAAGATACAAAATACAAAGATGATGCTGAGTTTCAGTTGGGAAGCACTTTTTATAATACTTCTGATTATAAGCAAGCCTTGGGCACATTCCAGAACATAGCTTCCAGGCAGCCTGACACCCAGCTCAGCCGCCGCTCATTGTATGAAATAGGGTGGTGTTATTACAAAATGGGAGATAACAAAAAGACCTTAAACCAGTTTGAAGAATATATAACCAGGTATCCTGAAGATGAACTGGCAGGGGATGTGAGGTTCTGGTTAGGGGAATATTATGCAAACAGAAAAGATTTTATTAAAGCAGAAAAATATTTTAGTGACTTGATTAAGATATATCCGGAGGCTAGTCTTACGGATGACGCCGCATACAGGATTGCCATAATCTTTTATGAAAAAGGCGAACTGGACAAAAGCATGAGCGCTCTGGAAAACTTGAAAACAAGTTATCCAGATAGCGATCTTATACCTACGGCTGAACTTAAGATAATAGATATCCTTATGAAAAAGGATGATTCTGGCGAAGCAAAGGACAGGCTCTTAAAACTTACAACAGAGTATAAGAATACTGCTTTTGTAAAAGTGGCTTCCAAATATCTTGGGGATATCATGAAAAAAGAAGGAAAAATTGAAGATGCTATCAATTATTACAAAGAATCTCTGGATTCCAAGCGGGGAGATTTTAATGCCAGCGTACAACTTACAATAGCCGAACTTTATGAGGAATCAGGGGATGTTGAGAGCGCGATTACAGAATATATGAAAGTAGGATATATATATCCTGACTCTACTGAAATAGTCGCGAATGCGACTCTTTTATGCGGCAGGCTGCTGGAAAAACAGAATAAAATTGATGAAGCAGTAAAGCTTTATAAAAAGATAGCAGAGATGGATACAAAGGAAGCAGCGCTTGCTAAAGAGAGACTAAGAGTTTTGGAAGAGAAGAAATAAGTTCCAATGGAGGTTGCTTATGGGAGAGCATGATGTTTGAATTCATCCAAAAAGGCGGGCCTGTGATGTATCCGATTATGTTATGTTCTATTATAGCTTTTGGCATAATCATGGAAAGACTTTATTATCTTCGTAAGATTAGGATAGATACAGCGGCTTTTATGCATAATATAGAGGGTGCTTTGAAGCGCAATAAGATTGCAGAAAGCGTGAAGATATGCGAGGATACTGAGGGCCCTATCGCGCGTATAGTTAAAGCAGGGCTTTTAAAGTACGACAGGCCCAGACAGGAGATAAGGGAAGCAATAGAAGACGCAGGCCATCAGGAGGTCCCGAAGCTTGAAAGGTATATAAAAATTTTAGCCACCATAGCGCATATTTCTCCTCTTCTAGGGCTATTGGGAACTGTTGTTGGAATGGTAAAGGCTTTTCAGGTAATTCAGGTAAAAACAATTGCGCTTAATCCTGTGAGCGCAGGGGATTTGGCAGGCGGCGTATGGCAAGCGCTTTTGACTACAGCTTCAGGTCTTATTGTAGCAATACCTGTGATAGTGGCTTATCATTATCTAACCGCGAGGGTCCATGATTTTGTACTTGAGATGGAGCATACCGCAACAGAACTCATAAATATATTGTCGCAGAGGGTGGAGGGATATTGATGTTCGATCTTAATCGAAGAAAGTGAGCTGACTTGTTATGAGATTCAAACAGAACTTACACATAGAAGCACGCGTAATAGATATGGTGCCTCTAATAAATTGTGTATATCTACTTTTAATATTTTTTCTGTTAACCTCAAATTTTATATCCCAGTCAGGTATTAAAATAAGCCTTCCAAAGGCAGTGACAAGTGAAGTTGTGCAAGGAAATACAATTGTAATTACTGTTACCTCTGATAACAGATTTTATCTAAACGAAACGCCTGTGACTTTAGTGGAGCTTAAAAGTAAACTTGAAAAGGCCTCTAATGCAGAGCCTATATTAATAAAAGCAGACAGGGATGTAACTCTAAGCAAAGTAGTCAATATATGGGATTTTTGCAGAGACCTTGGTATAAAACAGGTTAATATAGCTACGAATCAGGAGGTAAAGTAGGGATTTAATAAAATTATGACATTATTTAAAGATCGCGTTTTAAATATTGCAATATTAGTTTCAGCCTTATGGCACTTTGTGCTTATATTTTCAATTAAGCCGGTATTGCCAACGGGTCATATATTAGAGCACAATACTTCAATAGCATTTCTTGGGGATATTCTTGAAAGCGTGGGAAGTTATATTGCTGAAGTTCCTTCGGCCTATAGGTCTCAGGATCAAGAAAAATCTATCAGGAATTTTCGCCCAAAGAAGATTTTTCTTGAGAATAAAATTGATAAATTTGAACCTAGTGTTTCAGGTTTTATAAATATCCAGCCTGAGAAAAGGGAATTTTCATACTCTTCAGGAGATCGCAGCCCTTCAAATTTAAACATATACCGCAAAAAAGAAGCCGCAAGGGTTAATTTTTATGATTTTTTTATCAAAGGAGACGCCAGGGGCAGGGTAATTATATATAAGCCGGACTTAGATAAAGTTACAATGCTGCCTTCAGATTTCAATTCAGATTTCAGCGCGAATATTAAATTCAGAATATCAAAAGACGGATTTGTTAAATATGCAGAATGCGTCACATCCAGCGGTTTTTTTGAAATAGACCAGGCAGCAATGAGGTACGTAAGGAAGTGGCAGTTTGTGCCAGCTAGCGAGGATAACCAGGAAGGGATTGTTCGGGTTAGCTTTAAATAGGGACAGCGACTGTTTTTCCAAAATATTGTATAGGAAACGTAGAAAAACGGTCGCTGTCCCTATTTAAAAAAGATGATCAAAATTGAATTTTCTTTAGCAGTTGCGCTGTACCTTATTTTAACAACATGTATTATATTATTGGTCCTTGTATTTAAAAACAGAAAAGAGCCAAAACAGTTTTCTTCGGAAAAGAATTTTTTATGGCAATGTTCTATATGTACTTATGTATACATAGATAGCAGGCACACTAATATGTCACAGTGCCCAAGATGCGGGAGTTATAATAAAAAATAGGAGGCAAGTATGTCTGATGAAAAGATTATAAATGAACATCAAGAGGAAAAATTGCCCATAGCTCCTCCTCTAAAGGTCCTGGATTACAGGACCATCAGCAGGGGTTTTGGGTGGTGGTCAGCAGTAGTGCTGGTTGAATCATGGGGCAATAAGCGTCTGTCTATGTATCTATGGCAGAAATCAGATAACGGCTGGAAAAGAAAACAGAAATATACGATACATAGCCAGGAACGCTGGCATCTTATATCCGAAGCAGTTGAGACGTTAATAGGGGAATTGCAGTAAAGGCAAAGGCCGAGAAATTGTAGGGCAGGTTTTAACCTGCCAAAATCTCTATAATTTTAAATTCAGGACATTATTTATGAAAAAATATAGTCATAATAATAAAGGTATAGCTATTTTTGTAACCATAATGCTTTTATTTCTTTTGTCTCTGATTACTATCGCAGTTCTTTTGACAGCATATAACTATAATAATATTTGCGAAGGCCAGACAAGAAGGCTAAAGGCCATGGTTTCAGCAGAATCAGGCATTCATTATGCTTATTATCAGCTTAGGACTGATGCATCAGCATTTGTTGCTGCTTATGATGAAATTAGTCCATGTCCCATCTCTCTGAACAGCGGTATTACTGTAGGAGTGTGGGCAACAGGACCTATATCTGGCAGATATACAATAAAGTCCAAGGCTACATATCTTAAAACACAAGTACCATAATTTTTACATAACTATTTATAATTAAATAAGTTAAGGAAAAATATTGAAAACATGCTTTATTTTTCCTTATTTTTTTGTCTATTTTTAATATTTACATAACTAATTTATTTACAATATGTTACATTATATATTATACTTTACACATTACACATTCTTTAGCCTCTTCCTTGACAAAGTAAGTTCTTTATGGTATATTTGGTTTCACCTATAAAATTGGTAAATCTATTAGGAGGTATTATAATGTCAAGACTCATGGATACAGATGAATTAGCCAGGTACCTTAAGTTAGAGAAACAGACTATTTACAATTGGCTTCATCAAAAGAAGATTTCAGGCATAAAAGTAGGCCATGTCTGGAGGTTTGATAAGAAGTCTGTTGACGAGTGGTTGAATTCTCAAATGGTAGAAGCTAAAGCTAGAACATAAATTCCTTAATTAATTTTGCAGGCTGCTATTTCAAACCTGCAAAATTCAAAGGCGCCTATGCATCTGAATAAAAATATGTTATCCATTTTTAATCCTAAAAAAGTTATCGGCTTATATGTAAGCCAGGATACTGTGGATTTGGTTGTGCTTAAATCAGGCCTTGGAGGCCCTAAGCTTATTAAGTTCGGCCAGGCATATATATATCCCAAGAAGGATCAGCATAGCGGAGAAATTATTCCTGAGTCTCAGACGGCTAGTGTATCCGCCAATGCAGCGTCTTCTAATGATGAGATATCCAAGAAGGTTAAGACAAAAGAAGAATATATCATAGAAGCTATAAAAAAAGTTCTCATAGAAAATAATATAAAGCCTGGCGATGTGATTACCGCTATCCCTAGCGAAGAAGTCATGGTCCGGTATTTTCAAATGCCAAAGATCCCAAAACAGGAAAGAGAGGCAGCTATTAATTTCGAAGCGAAGCGATACATACCTTTCCGCATGGAAGAGGTGGTTTCAGATTTTCAGGTGCTGCCAAGCAAATCTGTTCAGAATAGCATGGATGTAGTGTTTGTCGCAGTGAGAAAGAATACTATAGAGCAGTATTTAAATATACTCAATGCTGCAGGGCTTAAGCCTGTAATAGTAGAGCCTGCGCCCTTTAGCCTTATGAGGGCTTTTAATGCAGCCCAGCAGATAGACACCAAAGTCAATACCGCAATAGTAGAGATAAATCTTAATGTGCTTAATGTCAATATCCTTAGAAGCGGTGTTCCTTATATAATAAGGGATATCCCTCTCTTTGAAATTACTGCTGAAGACAAATCCTTTGAGCCTGTATTTGAAAAGATACTGGCAGAGATAAAGCTTTCTTTTGATTTTTATGAAAAACAGTTCCCAAGCGAAGTTATAGATAAAATAATTATTTACAGTAAATTACCTTTGGAGAATTGGCATGAAATAGTGGGCAAGGAATTGCAGATACCAGTAGAAGTAGGAGACCCTCTGCGCGGGATAAAGGTTGCCTCAGACGTTGTGCCTGCAAGGGCAGCCATATGTTTTGGCCTTGCGCTCAGGGGATTGACAGAGCCGTTTATAGATATAAATTTAT
>DNHS01000019.1 GCA_003485765.1 Candidatus Omnitrophota bacterium
ATCAATTACTAAAGGTAGTCCTTACGGTGATGATAGCTGGGTAAAAAGTGTAATAAAAAGATTTAGCCTTGAGCAGACATTAAGGAAGGTAGGGAGGCCGAAAGCAAATAATAGTGGCTGACCCCATTCCTGTTGACCCCATTCCTGACTCATTCCTGACCCCATTCCTCTAATCCTGATAATTTAAGTCGTCGTGGGTATTTTCTTAGCGAGGCCTTCTTTAATTCCTTCCAGGTAGGAATTTACCACTCTGCAATACCAGTAGAATCTTTTATTTATTTTTTCCATAAATGGTATCTTTATCGGGATGGAAAAAATTATGCCGGCGGCTGTCCTATTTATCGGCAGCAGTATCGGCTTTAATTCGGGGTGTTTCTTGAGCATTATCGCAGAAGAAACGCCTGTGAGTCTCATTCTATGACAAAAAGATTCAACTGTCATGGGATGGAAATGATAACCTATAGCTTTGTTATTAAATATAATCCGCAACCCTCTTTTTTTTAAGCGGTAGGAGAGCTCGGCGTCCTCCAGCGCTCCATAGGGAAAGCCTTCATCAAATAACTCTTCCTTCAGCCATTTTTTTGCGAGGGAGATGTTGCTTGTATAGAAGTGCCGGAAACCGCAATCGTCCGGATTTTTAATTGTGCCGTACCTGAATTGGAAACCGTTCGGCGCCAGGTAGTGCATAAAATCAGTAACCTCCTGCTCCTTACTCCAGCCGACAAAGCCCAGCACAGCCGCTTCCGGATGCTGCCTAAGCGATGTTATATGCTGCTCTATCAAGTTTTTTGCCGGGAAGATATCATCGCCTGTAAATAAGACAAAATCTGACGCTGATTCTTTTATTCCTTTATTACGTGCTGAGGCCGGGCCTCTGGGCGCCTGTTTTATATACTTTAATTTATAATCTACGCTATTTTGAGCCTCATTTGCCGTCTTTTCAGTATCATCGGTACTTCCGTCATCTACAACTATCGCTTCAAACCTGTGGCGCGGGTATATCTGTTCGTTTAGAAGCTGAAGCGTCTTCTTGAGAAGTTTACTCCTGTTATGTGATGGGATGATTATGCTTATATCGTACATGGGTTTTGCTAATATATTATATAACTATAAATCAAATAAAATATACTTCTAAAATAGCTTGAGACCGTTAACTTGATAAAACAGACATGGGTGCAGCTGCAGTTAGTCTCTTTTATGGTTCTCTTGAACTCTTTGGCCTTTTTTAAATTCAAGACAGCGGGAAAGTCATAATTTGTATCTTTCAAATTTCCCACCGCCGGCAAAAGCTCGCATAGTTTAACATCGCCGTTTGCATCTATCACTGCTATATTTCTTCCCGCCGAGCAGGCAAAAAGAGGCTTTTTTCCGGTCAGAAACCGCTCTTTTGTTCTCTGAGAAAGCCTTAGAAGGCTTATAGCCGCAAAATATTCCAAAAAGTTTGCATTTTCCTTTTTCAGGTATCGTTTTCGATTTCTGACTATTAGATTATGGGCCTTCTTTATCCCCTCAAGGGGCGGGAGATATATATATCTATCTTTATAGTCGCCGCGCAGAAGCTCAAAATCATGATAATTAATATCAAAATTGTCAAATACAAAATCTATAAAAGGCCCCAGCTGGTCAATATTTCTATTTGTAATCACGGTATTTACTATTAATTCCAGATTCTTATAATGATTTTTAAGTTTCAAAAGTTTTCTCAGCGTTTCTGTCGCTTTGTCAAAAACCCCCGCCACTCCCCTTGTAGAATCATGCAAGTCTCTAAATCCGTCCATTGAGATTGAGACAGAAAGGATAAGTTCAGGATATTCTCTTAAGACCCTGCCGCAGAAATCGACAATCTTTTCCGTCAGGACTCCGTTTGTTGGTATAGTAAGCGCCGAGATCTTATTATTTTCTATGAATTGCTGGCATACTTCGGAAAGGTCATCTCTTAAAAAGGGCTCGCCTCCTGAAAGCAATAAAATCCTGAATGTCCCTATTGACTTGGAGATTTTTCTTATTTCGTCAATCGACAAACTGTCAGACTTATTAAGTTCCCGCCAGTAAAAACATATATTACAGAGGCAGTTACAGTTAGAGGTTACAAAAAAAATAAGGAATTCCGGCTTATTCCTTATTAATGTATTTTTTAAAAATTGGGCGGAATATCTCGTAAAATTCTTAAGACTGGACATTACCTTTTCTCAACTGTTTCCAATGGGCCTTATTTTCCGAGAGTATCTCTTTAAGCCATATCGGCAAAAATGCGCTGAATCTCCCTGCCAAAAAAGCAAACAGCCTGAAGGACTCATAAAAGGGGAAAATAAATAAATACCTATAGCGCCTGTTTTTAATAAAATACAGCAGGGCGCTTGTTATGTATTTTATTTCATATAGAAGATTTCTTGTCCAGGGCGCCTGGATAATGTCCTTCAAGGAAAGTCCGCTATCAAAGTTCCTCAGCATAAGTTTTCGTATGGTATAGTTGTGGCTGTGGTATACGGCGGCCTGCGGTTCATAAACTATCTTTTTCTTTTTCATCAACATATCCCTGGACCAGGCCTGGTCCTCGCTCATTATTAAATCTTCCCTGAATCTGTTATTTTCCCATTCTGATTTACGTATGGCGGAGTTTACGTCTGAAAAAAATATATCCTGCAGGATGCAATTATCCGGATTTACAGAATCTTTAATAATCTTGTAATCTGGGTAGACATATTGTAAAAAAAACTTTTCCAGGGCTGAAGATGATCCATCCGGAATTTGCCGGCCAAATATGCCCGCAGTATTTCTGTCGTTAAAACCACTGACCAAACTGGCGAGCCATCTTTCGTCTTTCGGCATTGCGTCCTGGCTCAAATAGACAAGAATATCTCCTGCGGCATTATCTGCTCCGGTATTTCTTGAACCTCCATGACTAAAAGATAAGGGCTCTATTTTAATAAGTTTTACGGGATGCCTATCTATGATCTTCCTGGTGTTGTCATCCGAACCGGAATCAACAACGATAACCTCATATCCAAAATTGACTTTGCTAGTAAATATGCCTTTTAAGACCGAGTCGAGCCTCTCGCCCGCGTTTTTTGTAGGTATTATAATTGAAACATAAACCGGCATGACGATCATGCGTTGCCCGGAGAGCTGACTTCAACAAGTCTCAGCGAAAAGAAAAAAATGTACCTGTCCAGCAATTGATAAATTCCCCATTCACTGAAACAACTAATTCCACAAAAGAATGAAATATCCTCTGGCGTTTGCATTCAAATCCCTTTAGTTATCAGATGCTTTTCAAGCTGATGATTAAATGGGCCACATCATAGATAAAGGCAATTTTC
>DNHS01000041.1 GCA_003485765.1 Candidatus Omnitrophota bacterium
CCCCCCCTAAGATAAAATATCCCTTTCCTTCGTGGAGATAAGGCACCTTGTAGACTACGAGGTTGATAGGCCAGGTGTGTAAGGCCCGTAAGGGTTTCAGCTGACTGGTACTAATCTGCCGAATGGCTTGGCCACTTATTAATTTGTTGGTTTAGCAAGCATTATTGATTTTTAAAGAATTCCGGAGTGATAATACTGGAGGNNAGAGTAGGTAGTTGCTCCGGTTAAATTTAAAGGGGCGCAATTTATATTGCGCCCCTTTTTATTTTATGTTATAATTTTCCAAAATAAGGAGGTCTATCTTGGCTGATTATACTATTAAAGATATACGTAATATAGCTTTAATATCCCATGCTGGGAGCGGGAAGACAAGTTTTGCGGAGGCCATTGTTTATAACGCAGGCGCTTCTAATAGGTTCGGAAAAGTTGACGATGGCACAACTGTCAGCGATTACAGCGAAGATGAAATAGAAAGAAAAGTTTCCATAAGCGCCAGTATCCTTAGTTTTAAATATGGCGGTAAGCGCGTTAATATTATAGATTCACCAGGCTATGCTGATTTTATGGGAGAGATGCTTTCAGCTTTAAATGCAGCTGACAGCGCAGTTCTTTTAGTGGATGCCCATGATGGTATTCAGGTAGGCACTGAAAAGACGTGGTCAATGGCGAGTGACATAGGCTTGGCGCAGGTTATATTTTTAAATAAATTAGATAAAGAGAATGTTAATTTTTATGCAGTAGTGGATTCTGTAAAAGAAAAATTTGGAAAATCCTGTATTTTGGTAAATATGCCGATCGAGACAGGCCCTGATTTTAAAGGCGTAGTAGACGTTTTGGATACAAAAGCTACAGATAAACTCAGCGGGGAATATAAAGAGAAGGCCTTAGAGTTGAAGAATTCTCTGATCGAGGCTGTGGCAGAAAAAAATGACGAGCTCCTGGAAAAATATCTGGAAGGCAAAGAGTTGAGCCCTGAAGAAATAAAAAATGGGTTTAAAAAGGCAGTTTCAAATAGAGAATTATTTCCTATATATTGCGGTTCAGCAACTTTAAATATAGGCATAAAAGAACTTATGTCTAACATGTTTGATATACTGCCTTCTCCTCTTGATATGAAGATAAAGAAAGCAAAAGACCCGAATACAGGCCAGAATAAAGAACTGAAGCCTGACGGAACCGGGAATTTCAGCGGATTTGTATTTAAAACAGTTTCTGATCCGTATGTAGGCCAGCTGACTATTTTTAGGGTATACACAGGCAGCATTAAGGCAGATACGTCTTTTTATAATGCTACAAAAAGAACTACAGAAAGAATAGGCCATATTTTAAGCGTATTTGGCAAAGAGCAAAGGACTGTGACCGAGGCAATTGCAGGAGATATTGTAGCTGTTGCAAAATTAAAGGATACTTTAACGGGAGATTCATTGTGTAACGAAAAAGACCAGATAATTTTTGAGCCCATTGAATTTCCAGAACCTGCGATTTCATTTTCAATAAAACCAAAGACCAGAGCAGATGAAGACAAGATTTCCATAGCGCTGCATAAGCTTACCAATGAAGATCAGACATTTAAGTCAAAAAGGGAAGATCAGACAAAAGAGCTTATAATATCAGGCATGGGCGATTTACACCTAGATATAATGATAAACCGCCTTAAAAAGAGATTTGGCGTGGATGTGGAAAAAGGCATTCCTAAGGTAGCGTATAAAGAAACTATAAAAAAAATGACAAAGCTTCAGGGTAAATACAAGAGGCAGACGGGCGGTCATGGCCAATATGGAGATTGCTGGCTTCAGCTGGAGCCTCTTGAAAGAGGCAAAGGTTTTGAGTTTGTAGATAAGGTTGTGGGTGGAGTAATACCTAAAAATTATATACCGTCTATTGAAAAGGGCGTTGTGGATGCTATGTCTCATGGAGCGCTTGCTGGTTATCAGATAGTTGACATGAGAGTTATTGTATATGATGGCTCATATCATGAAGTTGATTCTTCTGACATGGCTTTTAAAATCGCAGGAGCAATGGCTTTGAGAAAAGGAGTGCTTGAAGCAAACCCGATACTGCTTGAGCCTATAATGGATGTGGATGTTATTGTGCCTGAAGAATTTATGGGAGANNGGCAGGGGCTCGTACTCAATGAGATTTTCGCATTATGATGAGGTGCCTGCGAAACAAGCGCAGACGATTATTGCAAAATACCAGGAAACAAGGAAAGAAGAACAGGAGGCTTAAACATGTCTGGTCATTCAAAATGGGCTACAATTAAGCACAAAAAAGCAGCAACGGATGCAAAAAGAGGCAATCTATTTACAAAACTTATCAGGGAAGTAACTGTTGCTGCGAAGAATGGCGGCGGAGATTCTACTACAAACGTAAGGTTAAGAACGGCTGTTGACAGGGCAAAGCAGTCCAGCATGCCTCAGGATAATATCGACCGCGCAATCAAAAAAGGCACAGGAGAACTGGAGGGTGTTACTTACGAGGAATTCACCATAGAAGGTTATGGCGCAGGAGGCGTTGCAATAATGGCGGAGCTTTTAACTGATAATAAAAACCGCACAACAGCAGATATAAGGAATATATTTTCAAAAAAGAACGGCAATATAGCAGGCGCAGGCTCTGTCAGCTGGATGTTCCAGAAAAAAGGTTACATAGAAATAGACAGGAAAGCCAATCCTGATGAAGATAAGATAATGGGCATAGTTCTGGACGCCGGCGCCCAGGATATGCAGACAGAAGAAGACGTGTACGCAGTAACTACTGATGCAAGGGATTTAGAGACTGTCAGGAAGGCGCTTGAAAATAATAAAATAAAGATAAAATCTAGCGAGATTACAATGATACCTTCTACTATCATAAAGCTGGAAGGCGAAGCGGCAAAGCAAGTTATAGGGCTAGTAGAAGCGCTTGAAGAGCATGATGATGTTCAGAATGTTTATGCCAATTTCGATGTTCCTGATGACTTACTGGAAGGCTAAATGTAAACAACTTTACATTTTGACATTGTCGATTTGTAAAGTTGTTTAGGATTAAGTTTTATCATGAAATTATTGTTGCATATCTGTTGCGGGCCTTGCGCGTTGTATCCTGTAAAAGAGCTTCTTAATAAAAAATTTGATAAAATCACAGGGTTTTTTTATAATCCAAATATACATCCGCCCAGCGAATATAAAAGGCGGAAAGATGCTCTGTATGAGGCAAGTAGGGAACAGGCATGCTTGTCCCCTACAGGATTTGAAATAATATATCCTGAATATAAAATGGAGGAATATTTTAGAGCTGTTTTATTAAAGGAGGATTCTCCTGAAAGATGTTCGCTTTGTTGGGAATTAAGGCTTTCTGAAACAGCGAATTTTGCAAAAAACAATGGTTTTGACGCTTTTACAACCACACTTCTTATAAGCCCATATCAGAATCATGAAAAGGTTAAAAATATAGGTGAAAGTATAGCGGAAGAAAAGGGCATTCAGTTTTACTATCAGGACTTCAGGCCAGGTTTTAAAGACGGGCAAGAACAGGCAAGAAAAGAAAATCTATACAGGCAGAAATATTGCGGGTGCGTGTTTTCAGAGTTAGAACGCGTAAAGATTTAATATCCTCAATGTTACAAAACAAGTCATACTCGTTTTGTAACATTAGATTAAAAAAATGATTGGTTTTGGGAAAATATTAATATTTTTAGGGGGCATTTTATCCCATTAGCAACATCAATCCTTTTAAGCGTCGCGTTTTCCATTATAATGCTCTTCATGGGCCGCAAACAATGAAATTATCTGATTTTGACTACAATCTCCCAAAGGAATTGATTGCGCAGTATCCTACTGAAAAACGGGATGAGTCAAGGCTTTTGGTCTTACATAAAGATACAGGAGAAATTGAACACAGGATTTTCAGGGATATAATAGAATATCTTAATCCGGGAGATTTGTTAGTATTGAATAATACAAAAGTTCTGCCGGCGAGACTGATGGGCAGGAAGGATACGGGTGGGAAGATAGAAGCGCTGGTTTTGAATATAGGCATAGAGCATAGAGCAGAGGGCATAGGAGAAAGAGATGAATATGAAGCGCTTTTGAAACCCGCAAGAGGATGCAAGATTGGGAGTAAGATTATATTTGGCGACGGAGAATTAAATGCCGAGGTTACCAGGATAGAAAACGGCAGGAGATTTTTGAAGTTTGATTGTAATAGCAATTTAGAAAAGGCGCTAAATAAATTAGGCCAGATGCCTTTGCCGCCGTATATAAAACGCCAAACAAATGATTCCGATATAGAGAGATATCAAACAGTTTACGCGTCTAAAAATGGCGCTGTGGCAGCTCCTACAGCAGGGCTGCATTTTACAAAAAAACTTTTGGAAGAAATTTCTGAAAAGAGAGTGGATGTGGAATATGTTACGCTTCATGTTGGGTATGGGACATTTAAACCTGTTAGTAATGAAAATATAACAGAACATGAAATGGAAAAAGAATATTTTGAGATAGAAAGAAAAGTTACAGAGGCTATAAAAAATAAAAAAGGCAGATTAATTGCTGTTGGAACAACAAGCGTAAGGGTATTGGAGTCAAAAGAGATTGCTTCGTCCTTCGACAAAAGCTCAGGACGAAGTCCTGAGCGTAGTCGAAGGGCTTCGCTCGTTTCACTCGCTCGCAATGACGTAGAAGGTGGTCATTGCGAGGCGAAGCCGAAGCAATCTCATAATGGCTGGACAAGCTTGTTTATATATCCTGGCTATAAATTTAAAGCTGTTGACGCGCTTTTGACAAATTTTCATCTCCCAAAGACAACGCTTTTAATGCTTGTAGCAGCATTTTGCGGAAGAGAACTTTTATTTAAAACGTATCAGGAAGCAATAAGAGAAAAGTATAGATTTTATTCGTATGGGGATACGATGTTAATAATTTAAAATATGTTCAAAATAATTCATAAAGATAAGTTTACGAATGCAAGGGCAGGGGTAATAGAGACTGCGCATGGAGATATTGAGACGCCTGTATTTATGCCTGTCGGCACCCAGGCAACAGTTAAAGCGTTGTCAAGCGAGGACGTGAAATATTGCGGGGCGAGCGTAATCCTGGGGAATACCTATCATTTATATCTCAGGCCAGGCATGGAGATTATTAAGAATGCGGGCGGGCTTCATAAATTTATGTCTTGGGATAAGACAATACTCACAGATAGCGGAGGATTTCAGGTATTCAGCCTGGCAACGTTGATGAAGGTTAAAGAAGAGGGGGTTGAGTTTAATTCTCATGTAGACGGTTCTAGGCATTTTTTAACGCCTGAAAAAGTTGTGCAGCTTCAACATGAATTAGGAAGCGATATAATGATGCCGCTGGATGAGTGCCTGCATTATCCTAGCGCTAAGGATAAAGCAGAGCAGTCGCTTGCATTGACGAATAGATGGGCGAAGAGGTCGAAAGAAGAATTTAGCCGTGTTAGTGAAAGGTGTAAAGTGAAAGGTGAAAGGTTGCTATTTGGAATAGTACAGGGGAGCACGTATCCAGATTTGCGTAAGAGGGCGGCAGAGGAACTTGTAGATATGAATTTCGACGGATATTCTATTGGCGGCTTAAGCGTAGGAGAGCCGGCTGAACTTATGTATGAAATGATGGAAAATGCTGTGAGATATTTGCCTCTAGATAAGCCGCGATATACAATGGGAGTTGGCATGCCGCATGATTTTTTTGAGGCAATAGAGATGGGCATTGATATGTTTGACTGCGTTGTGCCTACCAGAAACGCCAGGAATGGAGCAGCGTATACGAACGAAGGAAGGCTTATAATAAGGAACGGAGAATATTCCAAGGACCTGAGGCCTTTGAGCGAAAGTTGCAGCTGTATTGTCTGTAAAAACTATTCCCGCTCATACATAAGGCATCTATTTAATACAGAAGAAATATTGGGGCTAAGACTTACTTCTTTACATAATGTATATTTTTATGTAAACTTATTAGATAGGATTCGCGAGGCAATTAACGAGGACAGGTTTTTGGAACTGAAAAAGGAATTTAAGGATAAAACATTTTAGCAGGGGACGGTTTGAAACCGTCCCCTGCAATACACAATGGGAGGATGATATGCAAGGTTCTTCAGGCGCAGCAATGATAACAAATTTTTTACCAATAATATTAATATTTGTAATATTCTATTTCATGCTTATACGTCCGCAGCAGAAAAAACAGAAGGACTATGAAAAGATGCTTTCAGGGCTTAATAAGAATGATGAAGTTGTTACTACAGGAGGCATTCACGGCACTATATTGAACGTAAAAGATACCACATTGACTCTTAGGATAGATGACAACGTGAAGATAGAGATAAATAAAAACGCAATTGGATATGTGAAAAAGAGCCGCGGAGGCACAAATGACTAAAAATTTACAAGGGAGGATAGCATTAGCCCTTGGCGTTCTGATATTTGCGTTAGTGGGCATGCTGCCTCTTAAGGAAAAAATTAACCTTGGCCTTGATTTACAGGGCGGCATGCATCTTTTGCTTAAGGTGGATACGTCAAAACTTCCTGAAGAAGCAAAGGAAGACGCCCCTGCTAAAGCCCTGGAAATTATACGCAATAGGGTTGACGAATTTGGGGTAAAGGAACTTTCTGTTTACAGACAGGGGGCTGATGAAATAGTTGTCCAGCTTCCTGGGGTTACGGATAGGGACAGGGCAAGAGAGCTTATAGGAAAAACAGCTCTTTTAGAGTTTAAAATCGTGGAAGACAACGCTGATTTATATGGTAAGGCTTTGCAGGGAGAGGTTCCTGAAGGTTATGAATTAAAAGATGTAGAAAAAGAAAAGATTTTATTGAGTAAAGATACTTTGCTTACAGGAGATACTCTTGTAAACGCAGAAGTGAAATTTGACCAGTCTCGTTTCAATGAGTCTTATGTAGCTATTGAATTTAATGCCAAGGGCGCCAGCGTCTTTTCTGAGATAACAGGGGCAAATGTAGGTAAGAGATTGGCGATTGTTCTGGATGGCAAGGTTCATTCAGCGCCTAGAATAAACGAAAGAATTCCTTCCGGCAGGGCAAGTATCACTGGAAGGTTTACAGTGGAAGAGGCGAGTGACCTGGCTATAATTTTACGCGCAGGTACTTTACCTGCCCCGATTTACATAGAAGAAGAGAGGACAATAGGGCCTTTGCTGGGGCGAGATTCCATAAATAGCGGTATCAGAGCCTCTCTCATAGGGCTGCTTTTAGTTTTTATATTCATGGTAATCTATTATTTATTCGCAGGAATGATTGCAAGTTTTGCAATGCTTCTAAACTTTGTAATAATCTTGGGAACGCTGGGATGGATACATACTACTCTAACATTGCCTGGCATCGCAGGCATGATCCTGACAGTTGGCATGGCAGTTGACGCGAACGTTCTTATATTTGAACGCATGCGGGAAGAAATGGCAACAGGCAA
>DNHS01000037.1 GCA_003485765.1 Candidatus Omnitrophota bacterium
GATTATGACTGATACAGGATCTTTTAGGTATTCTAACACGTCTTCAAAGACCCACAGGATAGCCGCAGAATTGATAGATATAGGCGTGAAGCCGTATGAGATGCATACTAAGATTTACGAAACAAGCAGTGTGCAGGATACAAATCTTCTCGGCGAATCGCTCCAGACAATGAAGCTTACAGAGGACGGAAAAATCGCGTGGCTCTGGGTTACAAAAGAGATGTTAAAAAAGACAAAGGCGTCTCTGGAAGGCACAGAAGGTATCATAAACTTTGCCCGCTCGATAGACGGAGTAGAGATAGCGATTCTATTCAGGGAAACAGGCACTGAGGACAGGGTAAAGGTAAGTTTCCGCTCTAAAGGCAAGGTGGATGTAAATAAGCTTGCAGGGTTATTTGGCGGCGGAGGCCATCCTACTGCAAGCGGCTGCACTGTATTCGGTAAAATCGAAGATGTGGAGAAAAAAGTCCTGGAAAAAGCAAAAGAAATGTTCAAATAATAAACCGTGTAAATTCAAAGGTGACTATGCATCTGGATGGAATTTTGATAGTCAATAAACCTTCAGGCATTACTTCCCACGACGTGGTAGATTTTATCAGGCGGAAATTCAATATAAAACGCGTTGGCCATGCAGGCACCTTAGACCCAATGGCAACAGGAGTCCTTGTGATGCTTTTAGGAAAAGCTACGAAATTATCAAATACATTCACGAGCAATGACAAAGTTTATGTCGCAAAGGTCTTTTTCGGGAAAAAGACCGATACGCAGGATAGCCAAGGCAAAGTTATTGAAGAAACAAATATCGAGAGTCTGGATATAGAGGCTATAAAAAAAGCGCTTGATAATTTTAAAGGAGAGACAGAGCAGATTCCTCCAATGGTATCCGCAATAAAATATAAAGGCAAAAAACTTTATCAGCTTGCAAGGTCTGGCAAGACAGTAGAAAGAGCCCCGCGCAAAATAAAAATCAGCGATATTGAAATACTTGATTTTAATTTTCCAGAAATGACCTTTAAGGTCAGATGTTCCAAAGGCACTTACGTGAGAACCTTATGCGAAGATATTGGTAAATCGCTGGGAGTTCCCAGTCACATGTCAAGCCTGGTAAGAAGCGCTTCAGGAGACTTTTTATTAAAAGATTCAAAGAGTCTGGATGATGTAAATGAAAAAGATATCATATCCTACAGCAGTTACGATAGGCATATTTGACGGCGTCCATAAAGGCCATCAGGTGATTTTGAAAAAGGTCTTAGAAGAGGCAAAAAGATCGCGCCTCAAAAGCGTAGTCATTACATTTAATCCGCATCCTGTAAACGTCCTTAAATCTAGCGCCGAAATCCCGCTTTTAATGTCTCTGGAACATAGAGTTAGATTAATAAAAAAAATGGGTGTAGATTATTTTTTTGTCGAGAGGTTTACAAAAAGCTTTTCAAAGCTCAGCCCGGAAAATTTCATAAAAAATATCCTGATAGATAAATTGAATCTCAAAGTGCTTGTAACAGGCGAGAATTTTTTATTCGGCTTCAAAGAAAAAGGCGATGTGAGGTTATTAAAAAGATTAAGTAAACTTTACAATTTTAAATTATACAGCATTCCGCCTCTAAAGATAGGAGGAGACTATGTCTCCAGCACAAGAATCAGAAAAGCGATTGAAAACGGGGAGCTGAAGCTCGCTTCAAAATTATTAGGCCGTCCAGTAACAATTTTAGGCACTGTTGTAAAAGGTAAAAGGCTCGGCAGAAAAATAGGTTTTCCTACAGCGAATATTGACCCGCACCATGAAGCCATTCCTCCGAGCGGCGTTTATAGCGTTGATATAGCGCTGGATGGGAAACTCCATCGCGGCATATTAAATATAAGTACTCACAAGATAATAGAAGCGCATATATTTGATTTTAATAAAGATATCTATGGCAGGGATATGGAAGTTATATTTAGACAAAAGATAAGAAATGAAAAAAAATTCAAATCCCTCAAAGCCCTCAAGCGCCAAATCCAACAAGACATTCTACGCGCCCTCTAAACAACTTTACACAAGTGACATTGTCGGTTGTGTAAAGTTGCTGTGTTATTGCATATGCGTCGCACTATATTTAGCGTCTATTAGTTATATAAAGCCCACTATGTAGTGTTTTCCCGAAAAAAATAAAATTTTCGCTTGACATAAAAACCCTATTAGGGTAAACTTTGATTACATAGTGGCGCAAAGTGGAGTAAAGTGGAGTAACATATGTTTTACGGAGAATTCAAGCATACGCTGGACAGAAAACAACGCATTATTATTCCTGCTAAATTCAGGGAAGCGCTCAAGGAGCATTATGTCGAGCGCTTTTTTATTACCCGCGGCTTGGATAAATGCCTTTTTATGTTTGCTGAGGATGAATGGAAGGTCCAGGAGCAGAAATTTAAATCAATGTCATTTACGAAACGAGAATCCAGAAAATTCAATAGGCTTTATTTTTCAGGCGCCTCGGAAATGGTTCCTGATAAACAGGGCAGGATACTTATTCCGTCGTACTTGAAAGATTACGCAGAAATAAAAAAGGAGGTGTATATTATCGGCGTATCAAACCGTATCGAAATATGGAGCCATGAACTTTGGGAAGAATATTATTCCAAGTCCAAAGATACATTCGAAGATGTAGCCGAGAAACTAATTGAGGAATAGTAAAGGAGGTTTTATGTTACGCAATCATAATTCTAAAGTAATTGTAAAATGTAAAGCTTGTGAAACAAATTTTTTTGATATCCCTGTTGAGTGCATACGCAGGACCCGGTCTTTAAATATTGACCCAAGGCGCCTTGCGGCTAGCGAGGAGATTTATAAGATACTGAAAAGCAATAATGGAAAAAAGCTATTCGCATAATCCGGTATTGATCAAAGAGGTAATCAGTTTTTTAAATCCTGCGCCGGGCCAGATAATAGTGGACGCCACGATAGGCGGCGCAGGGCATAGCGAGCAAATCCTTCATAGAATCACACCTGGCGGCATGCTGATAGGGATTGATAGGGATGAAGAAACATTGAGACTGGCATCTGAAAGGCTGAGGCCTTTCGAGGGGTCATTCAAATTGATAAACAAAAATTTTAAGTATCTAAAAGAAATACTTAAAGACATAGGAGTCAGAAAAGCCAATGGAATTATATTTGATTTGGGCATATCTAGTATCCAAATGGAGGCATGGCAAAGAGGATTCAGCATAAAAAATGATGGTCCTTTAGATATGCGCATGGACCGCAGTCAGCGCCTTACTGCAAAGGACCTGGTGAATGGTCTGAGCGAAAGGGAGCTCTCTATTATTATAAAAGACTTAGGAGAAGAGAGATTTCATGGAAGAATAGCCAGGCGTATTGTTGAAGAGAGAAGGAAAAAAGAAATTTCTACAACAGCTGAGTTAACTGAAGTAATTTTACGCAGTCTTCCTTATAGCCATAATAAATACAAGATTCATCCTGCTACCAGGACGTTCCAAGCCCTTCGCATAAAGGTTAACGACGAATTAAACTCAATAAGCGAGGCCTTGAGGGAATTACCAGAGGCCCTTGAAAAAGGCGCCAGGGCTTGCGTTATATCATTTCATTCTTTAGAAGATAGAATCGCAAAGCATACTTTCAAAAAGTTTAAAGCCGAAGGCCTTTTTAATATTCTTACCAAAAAACCTATTGTGACGGATGAAAACGAAGTGATGGCAAATCCGCGTTCCAGAAGCGCCAAGCTTCGAGTCGGAGAGAGGTTGTAAAAAATGGATAAAAACCCTAACAATTACTGCCCTAAAGTTCTCGCAACTATCTTGATGGTGACTTTTGTAGCAGTTATGTATGTGAATCAACAGGCCTTGATATATCAAATGGGCCTGAAAGTAAAACAAAATAATGATGTGTATACAAAGTTGGTTGACCACAACAAAATTCTAGTATATAATGTTTTAAATTTGAGGTCACCTGTTGCTCTTGAGAGAAGACTCTTAGCCAAGGAAGTAGAGTTATCCATGCCTTCCAAATGGCAGGTGGTAAAGATTGATCATTCCCCCAAAAAGCTTGTTTTAAATTATAAAAATTTAGCAAAAAAAGACCCTTTAGCCAATATGTTCGTGAGCGGCCGATAAAAAATAGGTAAGAATTGTGTACAAAGGAACTCCTTCTCGCATAAGGAAAGTTCTATATACTTTAATCATAGCGTTCGCGCTCCTATGTGTCAGGCTCGTCTTCGTCCAGTTAGGCGCAGCAAAATCCCTGTCAAATATTGCTTCAAATCAATATAGGCTTGTAGTGCCGCTTCTCCCTAAGCGCGGCGTAATTTACGACCGTAACCTGAAAGAACTTGCTATAAACATAAATCTGATTTCAATATTTGCCGAACCTTTCAAGATGAAAGATAAAGGCATAGCCAGCCAGAAACTTGCGTCTGTTCTTGGTTTAAGCCGAGATGAAATATATAAGAAGCTTAACCAGGAAAAAGGTTTTGTGTGGTTGGGCCGCAAAGTTTCCCCTGATACTGCCAGAATTGTCCGGGCCCTTAATATTAAAGGTATAGATTTTATCAAAGAGCCCCAGAGGGCTTATCCTAATGGTGTAATCGCAAGCCATATCCTTGGTTTTACAGACATGGATAATAATGGCCTTGAAGGCCTGGAACTGAAATTCGATAAATATTTAAAAGGCGTTACGGGCTATAGATATACGATAAGAGATGCCAAACAGCGCGAAGTCCCTGGGTATGAATATAAGGAAATACAGCCGATTGACGGCGACAATCTCGTGCTCACCATAGACAGTTTAATCCAGTCATTTGCAGAACGCGAACTGGAAAATGGTTTTAAAAAATATCACGCCAAGGGCGCGTGTATCATTGTAATGGACCCTTTCACAGGAAATGTCCTTGCGCTTAGCAATAGGCCTAATTTTGACCCAAATAATGCAAAGGCCGCGCCTCCTGACTTTAGAAGAAATAGAGCTATATGCGATTTTTTTGAGCCTGGTTCAAGTTTTAAAATAGTACCAGCCTCTAGCCTCCTGGAGGAAAAGGTAGTGAAGCCCAGCGACAAGTTTTTCTGCGAGAATGGCGAGTATAGATGGTACGGCCATACATATCACGACCATAAGCCTCATGGCTGGCTTGAATTTAGAGATGTGATCAAATATTCTTCGAATATTGGCACAATGAAAGCAGCCCAGCGGCTCGGGAAAGACAGACTGTATAAATATATAAAGAAGTTTGGATTTGGAGAAAAGACAGGCATCGAGCTTCCAGGTGAAGTAAATGGTATTACTACTCACCCTAATACCTGGTCAAAACTTTCTCTTTGCAGTATTTCAATGGGCCAGGAAGTGACTGTAACAGCTCTTCAGCTTGCCTGCGCAATGTCAGCCCTTGCAAACGGCGGCAATCTCGTAAAGCCCAGGATTGTTGATATGATACAGGACTCTACAGGCAATGTTATACAGAAATTTGAGCTAAAGAAACCCCAGAGGGTGATTTCAGAAGAAACTGCCAGAGAAATGAGAACTATATTAAGAAGCGTTGTCGATAGCGGCACAGCAGAGCTTGCAGAGGTTGAAGGATATTTTCCTGCAGGCAAAACAGGCACAGCCCAGAAAGTAGAGCCTAACGGCGTTTATTCGCACAGCAAATTTACAGCCTCATTTATAGGCTTTGTGCCATCTGATAATCCAAAGTTTGTTATAGTTGTAATAATGGACGAGCCGAGGCCGTTTTACTATGGAGGAGTAGTTTGTACGCCTGTATTTAAAAAAGTAGCCGCAGAGCTTATGAGCTACTACAAAATCTGGCCAAAAGAAAAAGAAGTGGCAGAAAAAAAGAAGAAAAAGCCAGTAAGTTGACACTTTTGACAATGTCAGAAGTGTCAACTTTGTAACATTGGAGAAGATGGACAGGGAGCGCTAATGAAATTAAAGAATATTATTAAAAAATTAGATGGGATAGTTAGAGTAGACGGCAAGACGAACTTTGAAATAACAGGCATTGCCTGCGATTCAAAGGCAGTTAAGCATGGCTATATGTTTATTGCATTAAAAGGGTCGAAGGTAAATGGCGCGGACTTCATTGATGAGGCAATAGATAGAGGCGCTAATGCGATTTTACTAGATGATGGTAGCGCAGGTATATTTAAAAGAGGCAATACCTTTATATATGTGAAAGACGCCAGATACGGCCTCGCCCAGGCCTCTCAGGCTTATTTTGGAGATATTTCTAATAAAATGAGCCTTATAGGCGTTACCGGCACTAATGGCAAAACCACGATTACATATCTCATGGAAAGCATGCTTAAGTCCAGGAATGAGGGCGTGGGGGTAATAGGCACTGTGAATTATAGATTTGGCCAGCGCTCCATCCCTAGCGTAAATACTACGCCAGGGGCATTAGAGCTTTATTCTCTTTTATCAAACATGCAAAAAGAAAAGTTAAATTATTGCATAATGGAAATTTCCTCGCATTCTTTGGAACAGAGAAGGGTGGAGACATTGCAATTTGACGCGGCTATATTTACAAATCTTACCAGGGAACATCTGGATTTTCACAAAAATATGGATGATTATTTGAACGCAAAGCTTAAATTATTCGAGAAAATAAAAAAAGGCGGCTTTGCAATAGTAAACATAGACGACCCTGCTTCAGAAAAAATTATACAGAAGGTTAAATCCGAAGGCAAGGCAGGTATAATTACGTACAGCATTGACCGCGAAGCGGATATTACAGCCAAGAATATTCAACTTTCCTGTGATGGGCTGAAATTTCAGCTTGGAGCAGCGAAGCGAAGCTTCACGTCTATTGAAATTAAATCAAGTTTAATCGGCCGCCATAATATTTATAATATCCTCGCTAGTATTGGCGCCGGCCTTGCTATTGGAATGGATTTGAAAGATATTAAAATTGGCATTGAGGCGCTAAAAGGCCTTCCTGGAAGGCTCGAAAGCATTGGCTGCGGCCAAAATTTTTCAGTTTACGTTGATTACGCTCATACAGAAGACGGGCTTACTAATGTGCTTAAATCCCTGCGGGAATTAAAACCGCATAGGCTTATTTCAGTATTCGGCTGCGGCGGTAACCGCGACAGGGCTAAAAGGCCGGCCATGGGAAAAATTTCAACAGAACTTTCAGACATTGTTTTTATTACAAGCGATAACCCCAGGACAGAAGAGCCAATAGATATAATAAACGAGATTATTAAGGGCATAGGCCCTCAAAAAGATAATTATGCAATCGAGCCGGACAGATTTAACGCTATTAGAAAAGCCTTGGTTGAGGCCCATGAAGGCGATATAGTGTTAGTTGCCGGCAAAGGCCATGAGACATACCAGATATTCAAGGACACTACAATTCCTTTTGACGACAGGGAGGTTGTAAAAAGGATTTTAAAGGAGGCAGGGCTATGTTTACAGTCAGAGATATCTTAACTGCAGTAAAAGGAAAGCTTTTGTCAGGGAATATGGAAGAAATACTGACAGGCGTATCCACTGATACGCGCAAGATAAAAAAAGGCGAACTTTTCCTGGCTATAAAAGGCGATAGGTTTGACGGCCATAGTTTTATCCTGGATGCTGTTTCCAAAGGCGCTGGAGGCGTCTTGGTCCAGGAAGGAGGCATTACAAACGCAAATTTTAAATTGCCGGATGTTTCCTTTATTTTGGTCAATGACAGCGTAAAGGCGCTTGGGAATATTGGAAATTTCCACAGGTCTAGATTCACTATACCTATAATAGGCATTACTGGCTCAAATGGCAAAACCACCACCAAAGAAATGACAGCAGCCATACTGAGCAAAAAATTTAATACCTTGAAAAATTTCGGCACAGAGAATAATAATATAGGCGTGCCGCTTACTTTGATGCGCTTAAATAGCGAGCACAATATAGCGGTTCTAGAGATGGGCACGAATCATTTGGGCGAGATAAGATGGCTTTCAGAAATAGCCAAGCCCACAATAGCTATTATTACAAATATAGGGCCTTCGCACCTGGAGTACTTAGAAGACGTAGACACAGTCCTTAAGGCAAAAGTGGAAATACTAGAACATATGGATAAGGATGCAAAACTTATTTTAAATGCCGATGACGAATACCTTAAAAAAATAAAAACAAATTTTAAGACCATCTGGTTCGGCTTTGATAAAGAGGCTGATTTTTATGCTGATAAAATAAACCTGGAGCCTGATGGTGTAAATTTCAGGCTAAATGGAAAATGGGACATATCGCTCGGCGTGCTTGGCAGGCATAATGTTTACAACGCTCTTAGCGCTATAGCCTGTGCCTGGGATTTTGGCATATCTATAGATGAGATAAAAGACGCTTTAAAGGAATTCAGAGTGCCTAATATGAGGATGGAGGTCAAGAGATTCGGAGATATAAAAATAATAAACGACACCTATAACGCCAATCCTCAGTCAATGAAACAGGCAATAGAGACATTGAGGGATATGACCACAGAGGGTAGAAAAATACTCATAGCAGGCGACATGCTTGAACTCGGCACATTTTCAGGCAGGTTCCATCATCTGGTTGGTAAACAGGCGGCAGAATCAGGGATAGACCTTATAGTAGCTGTTGGAAAACTTGCAGAGCATGTCGGAAAAGGCGCGCAGGAAGCAGGCATGAGCAATAGGAAAATAAAACTCTGCGCAGTTATGAAAGAGGCTAGGGAAAAAGTCGCCACCCTGATCAAAAAAGGCGATACGATTCTCGTAAAAGGCTCCCGCGCAATGAAAATGGAAGAAATCGTAGGCGATCTCGAAGCTCAATTCAAAACAACTTGACATTTCAACAATGTCAAAATGTAAAGTTGTTTAGCCTAGAAAGGGAAAATATTAAATGTTATACTATTTGCTTTATCCGCTCAGAGAATATTTTACAATCTTTAATGTTTTTAAGTATATCACTTTCAGGGCAGCGTTTGCCAGTATTACCGCATTTTTAATAATAGTTATTTTTGCGCCGCCTATAATAAGGAAACTGGCGGCTCTAAAGATAGGCGAAAACGTAAGGCGCGAGGAATGCCCTAACCTCTACGAAAAGCATAAGAATAAGCAGGGCACGCCTACGATGGGCGGCATATTGATTTTAATAGGAATATTTGCGTCTACTTTGCTATGGGCTGAATTGAACAATCCTTATTTGCTTCTTGCGCTTTTCGTTACGCTTTATATGGGCGTTTTAGGCTTTATAGACGACTACAGAAAGTTATTATACAAAAAAACAAAATCAGGCAAAAGAGGCCTTAACAAAAGGACAAAACTTTTTTTTCAGGCTCTCATAGGGCTTCTGGTAGCGTTGTTTTTATATTGGAATCCTGACAATACCAGGGCGCTTGAATTTCCATTTTTCAAAAATATTGTAATAGATCTCGGCATTTTTTATATACCTTTTGTAATACTTGTGATTACCGCATGCTCAAATGCCGTGAATATTACAGACGGCCTGGACGGCCTTGCAATAGGAACAATAATAATGACAGCAGTTACTTATACAGGCATGAGTTATGTAACAGGCCATGTGAAGTTCGCAGAATATCTCGGTATCTATTATCTTCCTGAAGCAGCGGAACTGACTGTTTTTTGTGCATCAATAATAGGCGCTGGCCTTGGATTTTTATGGTATAACTCATACCCTGCGACGATATTTATGGGCGATACAGGCGCTCTGGCGCTCGGAGGCGCAATAGGCACAGTAGCTGTTTTTATAAAAAAGGAAATGCTGTTATTTTTAGTAGGCGGGATATTTGTAGTAGAGGCATTATCGGTGCTGCTGCAAATAATTTCTTTCAGAACTACAGGTAAAAGGATATTTAAAATAGCGCCTATACATCATCATTTTGAAATGTGCGGCTGGCCTGAGTCAAAGGTCACAATAAGATTCTGGATAATCGC
Organism: Candidatus Omnitrophota bacterium; assembly: GCA_003485765.1. Lineage (GTDB taxonomy): Bacteria > Omnitrophota > Gorgyraeia > Gorgyraeales > Gorgyraeaceae > UBA10183. The sequence goes on from DNHS01000037.1 coordinate 9,883, forward strand.
AATAATACTAGTTTTACTCAGTTTTTCTACGTTAAAACTCCGCTAATGTACAACAACTTTACATTTTAACAATGTNNAAGCCGCAAAAACACTGTTTTTATCACAGAGCTTAAAAATGACGAAGCTGCAAAAAAATCCAGAGATTTATTGATTAAGGAAGGCGTAATTAAGCCGGGAAACATAGAACTGGGCGCTCATTCAGATAAATTTATAAAAAAATCAGACTACATGGTAGTAAGCCCTGGGGTTCGGGCCGATAGCCTGCCCATTAAATTAGCTGAAGCGAAGAAAATTCCTGTAATAACCGAATTGGAATTAGCCTATACAATGTGCCCCGCGTCTACGCCTATAATTGCTGTAACAGGCACTAGCGGCAAAACCACCACTACAACCCTTATAGGCCAGATGCTTAGAAGCTCCGGGCTTGACGCAATCATATGCGGCAATATCGGCAACCCTT
>DNHS01000039.1 GCA_003485765.1 Candidatus Omnitrophota bacterium
CTTCTCCTTAATTCGGGAATGGGAAGAGACATCCTATACCCCTCTTTAAGGGTTTAGAGTTAAAGAAATTATTAATTATAGAGAAATAGAGAGAAATAGGAGAAATAGGGACAGACACTATTTTTCTACGATTTACTCTTTCTTAGGCCTTCCTATTGGCAGTGCTATAATTCTCCTCCCAAATTTCTGTTCTAAATCCTTAATAAACTGCTCCTCTCCTAATGGACGACCTACCATAGTCAACCTCTTTATCTCTTTTATATCTTCTTCGTTATCTTCAGAATCTATATATATTTTCCACTCTTCTTTTTTAATATCTATAATCCCAAAAAGATCTTTTACTTCAATTATTCTATTGCATTCACGCCCAATATGTATCGATGCACTTGACCATTTCCATCCCCATGGCTTTTCAACTAATTTTGCCCTTACTGGATTTCGCTCTATATACTTAGCCGCTGCCATAAGATGATTATCATCTAACACGCAAGAATAAAACCGGCCCTGCCATAAATGTCCATTTGCGCCCATTTTCTTATTGAAATATTGCGAATATCTCATATGTGCAGCGCTGAATGTTTTAGCTAACGAATCTTCTCTATCAGGTATCCCTATAAAATGAACGTGATTTGTCATTAAAGAATACCCTAATAGCGATGTTCCAAATTTATTACTATATTCTTGCATCCACATAAGATATTTCTCCCTATCTCCGTCATCAAGAAAAACAGTCTGTCCGTAATTGCCCCTTTGAGTAACATGATGGGGGTATCCAACTGCTACTATCCTTGCTATCCGTGGCATAATATCCTCCCTTTCTGTTAAAAGCTTCTCATATTATAGACACAGGAAAGGGTGGATTTCTTTCAAAAATTTTGCATTATTATACAATGAGTATGGGAATAGCTAATTTGGAAAGTAGCATATGGTAGGAAAATAGTGTCTGTCCCTAGACTACCTAGACTACGAGACTCTCGACTTACTGCTTGCGATTAATGACCTTGATGATCACCCTGCATGCCACCTGGCATCTTGGATTCCGGCATCATCATTTCTTCATCTGATTTCGCTTCAGATTCTTTCTCAAGTTCCTCATCTACTTTCTTAATATATTTTTCAGGATATTTTTTGAATTCGTCAATGCATCCTGCGCAGCAGAAGTTGTAGATTTTACCTTCGTATTCATAGATTGCCGATTCCATGCCTTCTCCGACCTTTTCACCGGAAACAGGACAAATCTTATTCCCAACATCTACAGCAGCCTCTTCTGGAGAAGATTGGGATTTTGACATCTCTTCGTGGCTATGCCCACTACCGCTTGCTTGAGCAACCTGCATATTATGCTCGCTGTGTTTTGAATTACTACCGCACATCATCATTGCAGATGCTGAGTTAGTCATCCACAACACCGCCACCCCTATTAAACTTAAACAAATAACTTTCTTCATTTTTCTACCACTCCTTTCCGCTATTTTAAACAGCGTAAATTTTTATTTTCCTATTTGCTGCCTTCACAATTTCCATTGCCCAAAGTGGAAAAGATGAAATAATTACCACCAGAAACCAATCAAATGCTCCTAGCGGCTCTGTCTTAAATACTTTCTGCAACAACGGCACATAGACCGCTGCCATCTGTAATAAGAATGATATCCCTGTTGCTAAAATTAACTTTTTATTAGTAAACACTCCTATCTTAAATAAAGATTCAGTCATGCTCCGGCAGTTAAAAGAATGGAATAACTGGCTGCAGGCAAGAACAATAAAGGCAGCGGTTCTGGCACGAACTATTCCTTCCTTCTCAACAAAAAGCACAAAAATAAAAGCCAGGAGGCTGCAGAAAGCAATAAAAGCGCCTTGCCCAAGCATCAAAATCACCCTCTGTTTAGTTACTACACCTTCATTGGTGGGTCTGGGGTGACGCTTCATTATATTGGGGGCAACAGGATCTACGCCTAATGCCAAAGCGGGCAACCCGTCAGTAACAAGGTTTACCCATAAGATATGTATAGGTAATAATGGAACGGGTAGACCTATAAGCGAAGAAACAAACATAACTAAGATTTCTCCTGCATTACAAGATAAGAGATAATGAATAAATTTCTTGATATTATCGTATATGCCTCTGCCTTCTTCCACAGCAGACACAATAGAAGCAAAATTATCATCGGTAATAACCATATCAGAGACTTCCTTGGTAACATCAGTGCCGGTTATACCCATAGCCACGCCTATATCTGCCTCTTTTACCGCTGGCGCATCGTTTACACCATCGCCAGTCATTGCCACGATCTCACCGCGCTTGCGCCAAGCGCGCACAATCCTAAGTTTATGCTCTGGCGAGACCCGGGCATACACGGGAATATTTTCTACCTCTTTTTTGAAATCCTCTTCACTTAACCTATCTAGCTCTTCGCCGGTTAAAGCCAGAGAACCATGCTTAAAAAATCCCAATTCTTTGGCAATGGCTACAGCAGTATTTTTATGGTCACCTGTAATCATTACTGTTCTTATGCCGGCAGTCTTACATTCTGCAATTGCTTTTTTTACTTCTTCCCTGGGTGGGTCAATCATGGCAATTAATCCTGCAAAAGTAAGGTTTCTTTCAATTGACTTTGCCTCATATTTATCGGGAGCATCATCCAATGCCCTATATGCTACTGCTAATACACGCATCGCCTGATCGGCTAATTCACCATTTACCTTAAGGATATTTTCCCTGTCTTCGTCAGTTAATTCCCGGCTTATGCCTTTTTCTTCAATATTCATACAATCATCTAAAAGCACATCGGGCGCGCCTTTAACAAAAGCAGTGAGTTTATCCTTATCCCGGCGCACGATAGTCATCTTTTTGCGTTCAGAATCAAAAGGTATCTCATCCACAAAGGAAAATTCTTTCTCTTTTTCCTCTTTCCAGATACAGGCCTTGGCAGAAGCCACTAAAAGAGCGCCTTCGGTAGGGTCTCCCACAATTTTATAACTGTTGTTATTCTTAATCAGCTGGGCTCCATTGCATAAAACGCCTAAGCTTAATGCCCTGTTTAACTCTTGATAATCATTAGGATTAATTGTCTTATCGTTATAAACAAATTCTCCCTTTGGCTCATAGCCAATACCTGTTACCTTAAAAAGCGCGCCGCCTGCAAAAACTGCCTGAACCGTCATTTCATTTTTGGTTAAAGTACCGGTCTTATCTGAGCAGATAACCGTAGCGCAGCCCAGGGTTTCTACCGAGGAAAGTTTTCTAATCAGGGCATGTCGTTTCACCATTCGCTGGACACCTAAAGCCAAGGCAATGGTTACTACTGCTGGCAAGCCCTCTGGAATAGCCGCAACTGCAAGACTCACCGCAGTCAAAAATACATCAATAATCTTTCCGCCGCGCAGCCACTCTAATAGAAATACAATTCCTACTAAGACAAAACAGAGACACACTATCCACTTGCCAAACTGCTCTAATTTTTTCTGCAAAGGCGTTGCTTCTTGTTCAATCCCTTGAATCATCCCTGCAATCTTGCCTAGCTCGGTCTGCATACCGGTTTCGCACACAAAAGCTCTTGCCTTACCAGAAGATACTGAAGTGCCCATATAAACCATATTTGCCCGGTCAGCCAAAGGTATATCTTTTTCTTCTAAACTAAGGGTTGTTTTTAAAACTGGGGTGGATTCTCCTGTCAAGCTTGCCTCCAGAACGCCAAAATTAGAGGTAAGCCAGATAAGACGAGCATCGGCGGGAATATTATCTCCTGCTTCTAATTCAATTAAGTCCCCTGGAACTAATTCTGATGAAGGAATAACGGCATGCTGACCATCTCGGATGACCTTTGAGTTGGGCGAGGATAACTTCTTTAAGGCAGCTAAGGATTTTTCAGCGCGATATTCCTGGATAAAACCTAAGATTGCATTAAGGATAACAATGGCTATAATTGCAAAAGCATCAACCCACTCTTTTAAGAATCCAGACACCAATGCCGCGCTAATCAGAATCCAGACAATGAAATTCTGGAATTGTTCAAAAAATATACTTAATGGCGAACAACCCTTTTTCTCTTTTAACTGATTTGGCCCGAATTTCTCTAACCTAATCTTAGCTTCACCGGAAGAAAGGCCGCTGGATAAATTAGTATTGAGAGATTTCTCTGTTTCCTGAATATCTGCCTGCCACCAATTAGTCATCCTTCGACTCCTTGCGTTGCTCAGGATGACCCTGAGCGGAGTCGAACGGGTCATTTTTGGCCTTTTTATTTTTTAAGATTCCGAAATCGCCTTTCCATATTACATAGAATGTAGGTAAGATAACTAGCCCCAGAATCACGGCGCTAAAAAGTCCGAAGATAATCGGGGCGGCATAACGCTTTAAAAACTCCGCGNNGATGTTATCCCTCCTTCTTCTTTTCTTCTCTCATAGGCCTCATTCATAAAGGTAGAAATTAAGGCGCACAATGCCGCTCCAATGCCAACAACCTCCATCATTCCTGCCCAGATTGCAATGGACATATTAAACCGCAGGAAAAAAACACTCCAGATTGCGCCCATAGCAGTAAAAGGCATAGCTAATAGAATAAGCAGGGTTGTGCCAACAGACTTAAAAGTGAAATAATAGAGCAGAAAGATAATAATGAGCGACATGGGAATAAATACG
>DNHS01000030.1 GCA_003485765.1 Candidatus Omnitrophota bacterium
TTCAATTTGCCTGGCATTCAAAAGCATTATACGCCTGCCAATAACAGCAAAATTGTGTTCAACTTCATAGTTATCAAAGGTTGTCTTTTGGGGAAGTATGGTTTCCAGCAGTTCCCGCAGCTTTGGGATATTCCACTGTTTATTGCCCAAGTCATAAATAAGCTGCCCTACAGTCTCTTCAGGCTTTACCTTAAAGAATTCATAGAAGGAGCGGCTGACCGTGACCACCCTGAGGTCTTTATCCAAAGAAATTAAGGGTTCACGTACAGTGTTGATGACGCTTTCGGAAAATTCACTGACTTCATCTGCGGATTTTTTAATAACCTCCAGGTCTTTTCTGGTCTTTTCCAGGCCGGCTTCTATCTCCTTACGCTCGGTAATATCCTCAATAGCCAGGAGGATGATTCGCTCTTTACCCAGCACTCTTTCAATTTGCCTGGCATTCAAAAGCATTATACGCCTGCCAATAACAGCAAAATTGTGTTCAACTTCATAGTTATCAAAGGTTGTCTTCTGAGGAAGGATGGTTTCTAGTAGTTCCCGCAGTTTGGGGATATTCCACTGTTTATTGCCCAAGTCATAAATAAGCTGCCCCACAGTCTCTTCAGGCTTTACCTTAAAGAATTCATAGAAGGAGCGGCTGACGTAGACTACTCTTAAATCTTGGTCCAAAGCGATTAAGGGTTCGCGTACGGTGTTGATGATGCTCTCGGCATAGTTACGGGCAGCATCTTCGGATATTTTAGTTGCTTCCAATTCTTTTCTGGTCTTTTCCAGGCCGGCTTCTATCTCCTTACGCTCGGTAATATCCTCGATAGCCAGGAGGATGATCCGCTCTTTACCCAGCACTCTTTGAATTTGCCGGGCATTCAAAAGCATTATACGCCTGCCAATAACAGCAAAATCGTGTTCAACTTCATAGTTATCAAAGGTTGTCTTTTTAGGAAGGATGGTTTCCAACAATTCCCGCAGTTTGGGGATATTCCACTGTTTATTGCCCAAGTCATAAATAAGCTGCCCTACAGTCTCTTCAGGCTTTACCTTAAAAACATCATAGAAGGAGCGGCTGACCGTGACCACCCTTAATTCTTGATCCAGAGCGATTAAGGGTTCGCGTACGGTGTTTATGATGCTCTCGGCATAGTTGCGTTCCTCCTGAGCTAATAGCTCTGTTTGCTTACGCTGTTCAATTTCTTGGTGAAGCTGCTTAATAATCATTCTTTCTGCTGCGGTGCGAATTTCTACCTTATTCTGAAGTTTTTGGGGGAATTTTTTAGATTCTGATTTCTTACGCTCGAGACAAGCTTTTAAATTGCCCAACTCTGATATCTGTTTCTGCCAAAACTTTATTCCCTCAAAAAACTTCTTTCCCTTAAGTAATTCTTCGTTTTTATTTTTCATAGTTTCGCCTCATAAAGTTTCCCTAAATCTGTCTAAGCATATTTTCATAAATTGATCAGGGAAGACATCAAATATCCTTTCCGCATGGCCGCCATCTTTAATAATTGTCAGGGCCTTAGGGTCCTTTGTCTTATCAAACAAAATCTGACTATGGCTTAGCTTGACTAGCCAATCTTTTTCACCATGAAGGAAAAGAACCGGCGTAGGCGATATCTTATCAACTATATCGCAAGGCCGAATCTTTTGTAAAGACAGGCTACCAGACCTGATACCCTTCCCTCTCCCCTTGACCCCAAAATTGAGCACAAGATCTTTCCACATATCTTTTTCCCAAAAATGGTAATTGATGCTTCCTAAATCTGCTGGAGCGCTGACAGCTATCACGCTATCTATATTCTGATGACAACTCGCTTCAATCAATGCGATTGCCGCGCCAAGTGAAAAACCAATCACACCGATCTTCGCATAGTGATTTTCTTTAGCGTAGGCAGTGATTGCTCGCAAGTCTTTTTGTTCATGCGCTGTCCACGTAAACACGTCATTACTCTTGCCGTGCCCTCGAAAATCAAACACAATAACATCGTACTCTTTATTAAATGCATCGGCCATTTTTTTAAACAAAACCGTATCTTTATTGGTGTAAAAGCCGTGCGCGATAATAACAACCTTAGAAAACCCTCCTTTAACATGACTAAAGGCGATGCGTTTCCCATCCGTGGTCATCACGTAACGATCAGGTTCACTTTCTCTCGCAGGACAAGGCATCGCACCTTTAGAGAGGTCGCCAGTCGTATCGCAAATCTTTATAGGTTCTGTTTCCTGAAATTTTCCCTCGAATACTGATGTGGCTGCGGATTTAATATAATTACTGCAAATATCCCATTCCGCTTTCATGCGCCACAGAAATAGGAACTTAGAACTATTTCTCTTGCCCACGGAAATAGATTTTCTTGATCTAACGTTTTCATAAATTTCTAACATACGCTTGGCAGAAGCATTGATCGGGTATTTCTGTACCATCATTCTTGTGACCTGCTTTATGGTTTGCAGCTCTTCAGGAGTTCGAGATAAAGCCCAGATAAGGGCATCGACAAAACTTTGCTGATCCATCTCATTGAGCAATCGACCGTTATGATAATCTTCTATGACCTCCCGCACTCCAGGCGCATCCAATGCTACCACAGGAATGCCTGCTGCCAAGGCTTCAATAAGAACAATCCCTTGAGTTTCGCTTAATGAGGCAAATGCGAAAACATTCATGGCAAAATAAGCATCAACCAAATGTTGATAATGCAAGACTCCAGTTAAGTGCAATCTTTTTTCAAGGCCAGCTTGCTTAAAGGTATCCTTGATCATTTTTTCTAATGGGCCAAGGCCCACGATCAAAGCATGAACCCTTGGGTCTTTTTTTAACACTTCGACCATACAATTTGTCAAGAATTCCAAATTCTTTTCTGGCGCCAGCCGCCCAGCATGGCCGACCACTAAGGCATCAAGAGGGATCTGATTCTGCTGGCGAAAAGCTTGTCCATTGCCTTTTGAAAAACGTTCCAAATCTACCCCTGTCGAAACAGCCTCCATGGGGGTCTTAACACCTCTTTTAAACAAGATTTCCTGGATGCTTTCACTGGGAACAATCACTTGGTCCACCGAATTGGCATATCCGGCAGCAAGCTTTACAATAAATCGTTTAACTCCCTCATTTTGGATCGGCCAATCATGCATATACTGCTCAAACATCGTGTGATAAGTAAATACAAGCGGTATAGCGTGCTGTCGGCTGAGGCGGAGCGCAAGGTCTCCCATGAAAAACGGACAATGGCTATGCACTATATCCGGACAGAATTCTTTCATTACTCGCGTTAAGAGTCCGGAAACTGGAAAGTTAACGGAGAAAACAGTCCCGTTAAATTTTTGGATAGCCGGGATACGGATAACACCCGGTTCCTCTGTCGGCATTCCCTCAAAGGCCGGGGTAACGATCAAAACCTCATGCCCTAAAGTTTTAAATTCTTCGCTAAAAGAATAGACCGATTGTTCTAACCCTCCTACAATCGGAAAATAGGTATTCGTCATCATGAGAATTCTCATTATTTATCCTTTAATTCTATGAGCGCTTTTCTAGCCGCCACGCATATCGCTTCGTAACAATTTTGCGAACCCATGGCTAAACCTTCCTTTTCCAAATCTTCAGGGAGAAGCGGCTTGCCGAATCTCACTCTAATCGAGTGGTATCTGGGGTACTTTGCCGTACTGGCCCATGCCTCATGAGTTCCTTCTATAGCCACAGGCACAAGCTTTGCCCCAGTCTCCTTGGCTAAGACACCAAACCCTTTTTTAAATTCTCCAATCTTGCCTGTACTGCTGCGTAATCCTTCCGGGAAGAAACACAAACCTTTACCGCGTTGTAATACAAAATAAGAGCTGCGCAGCGCTTCCAGAAAATGCGCTGAAAAATCAAATGGAATAAACCTTCCCATCTTTACTAAATTTCTTAATACGCGGGATTTTTCAAACGGCCTGAAAAAATATGGCCCGAAAACGAAGTAAAAAAGTTGAAACACTGGTCTGCGCGGCAGACTTGCGCCAATTGCCGGCCCATCAAGAAAACTCGTGTGGTTGGCATATATAATATAAGCTCCTTCTCTAGGCACATTCTCTGCTCCTTCTTCCTTAATACTGAAAAATGATTTGAAAATTAAACAATCTATGGCTGTTAAGATAAATCGAAACAGCCAGGCGAAGTAACCGGTACTCAATTCTAGCATTTCCAGACTTTCTTTTTTCGGCAGCACCTGTAAATGTTCTTTCCAATAGCCTGGTCCTAAAGATACTTTTTGATCCTCAATGGGAATGTTTTTGGCTCCTATCAACGCATCTGTTATTTCCAGAATAAGGTCCTTTACGCTAAAGGCTTCCGCGATTGCCTCATCTTTTATATCTACGTTAAAAGCTATTTCAAGGCGCGTAGCGAGCATTACCCTGCCTAATGAATCTATGCCAAGATCCAGTTCTAAAGAATCCTCGAGTATTATCGGTCTTTTAATATCATATTGCTCCTCTATGCATTGCTCTTTTAGACATTTCAAAATTTTTACGCCTGTTTCAGATTCTATCAACAGAAGGTCATCTGCTGAAAGCTCTCCTGATACAGGGAGAGCGCCTTCTATCCCCTTAATCACCCTGGGTTCATATATTTTCTTGACCGCATATCTTTCTAACTTACCGAACAGATTATGCGGCAGATCCTCAAGCGCAATAGTAAAACCTTTAAGCCTTTTGTAAGTTGGGAGAGTTTGCGAAGCATTATCAAATCTCTCCTTAAGGACAAAGCGCAGATTCACTTCGCTGAATTCTCTGAACTTATCAAGATCGGGCTGGATGACAGCCCAAAGAACTTTCGATTTTCCTGCGCCTTTCATTCCAGAGACTGTAAAAACGCACATCTCTTTGACAGGGGCAACCTTTGTATAAAACGCCTCAATCTCTTCCGGGTAAATTTTCCTCCCAAAATTTAATATGATAAAATCTTTAACTCTAGCTGTAAGGACTTCTATCATTTATCCGCCTCATATTTTAATTCAATAGAATTAGTTCCTGGTGAAACTCTCACTTTCATGAAACCAGGTAATTGAATATCAATCGGCGGCTCATTCACGAACCATTTTCCGCTCCATTCGATAAGAATATTTTGCGCTTGAGGCTTTATGGAAATCTTAATATCCCCAAAATTTGTCGGCGCAGGGCCAAAGGTGATTGCTTGTTTTTTATCAATCCAGACACGGGGGATTCCTGAGCATAAAATTAATCCTTTATTTTCTTCTCTGACAAAACAATTTCTTATGATCATTACCCATTCCGCTGCGGCCCATACATGCTGTCCATCTCCCATGCATCCACCGCCTGTACGCGGATGTATAGACTCAGGCCATTGTCCGGTCGGTGAAGCCAGTTTAGCCATCGCTGTCATCAAACTAAAATACCCGGGATCACCCGCACGCAAAAGCACTTGAGCTAAATGCAACGTAAGATAGGGATTGATCCCTGAATGCGTCATGTCATGAAAAAATCCGCCGGAAAATAAACAATTTTTCATTAAAAAATCAGCCGTGTCTAAAATCCTTGGATCGTTCTGTTCGAAAACACGAAGCGGATAACTGGCAACCAAAGAGCCGATCGCTCCAGAATCCAAACGGCGATAAGGAGAGGCTGGCATCGCAAGTCTTTTTAAACGTACGTCTACTTTTTTTAAACTTTGATTGATGCTCTCCAGCAATGCTTGTGCTTGGCTTTCAAAATAAATAGCCTCATCATTATCTTTGTAAGCAGCGCACAAAAAAGCCGCTGCTTTTAATCCCGCAACAGCCCAAAAGTCATCCCAATAATAAAAATCATTCGGCCCCAAATGCTCGGCGCTAAATCCAGACGGCAATAAGCCTGCATGAGGAGATTGCAAATTACCAGGCAAGCGCTTTTTACAAATCCACTTACCCGCTTTTTTGATCGATTCTTTCCATTCTTTTGGCGGAACATTTCCAGTTATCTCACAATACTGACGCATAATCCACAAAGCCTCGCCGTTAGAATCCCATTCCCCTTCCTGAGAGAGAAAATAGCCTTGAGCTGTCTGACGGGAGCGAAAACAATCCAAAGCCCGCAGAACACGTTCCTTTAACCCGACACATGACAAGGCATATAATATAAAAGCAGCGTCGCGAAACCAAAACCTTCGGTAAATAAACGGCCCGGGATAAACTTCCTTAGGAGAGTGCAAAATCATGGTGCGGATAGAGACTTCGTAAAGAAACTGAAAATGTTCATCGGGAATTTGCAATTGAACCGCCCCCTGAAGGCTTTTTTTCCAAGACATCTGAGCAGTCTCTTGATAATTCAGATAGGATTCTTTTTCAATTTTGCTTTTCGTTAAAGGCATTGAAACGGTAACTTCTTGTGAAAATCCTGCTTCCAATGTATATAACGCTGCAGAGCTAGCCATACCGACTTTACATGAAATTTCTTTTTCATTTTCCTCCGATAACAAATGACTATAAACATCGCCTCGATAATAATCCGAAAATACACATTGATCCGGAGGCTTATCAAAATATATAAAATTTTCTCGATTTACCTGCCAACCCAGCGAATCTTCAAGGAGAGCGATGCTATTTATAAAGCTCACGCCTTCTGGGTTATAAGGCCTGAGAGAAACAACTAACCACGCCTTTACGGAAGCAGATCCTGTGATTTTAATCTGGCAAAGAGATGCTGGAGAACCAATAACCTGCGCTTTTAATTGAAGTTTTAATGGGCCAAGGCTTGATTCTGTAATCACACAAAGATTATCATCCATACCCATCTTTTGTGATACATTTGGGCTGCGCGACGGAATTAACGGCTTTCCCTCTCTTGGAATAATCCAAACATCGATAGACCAGCTATCGTAGTGAGGAGTAACAAGGCCTCGAGGATCTACAAGAGGAAATTCAATGCCGTCTGGAACTCCTAAAGCTGTCCAGTTTCTATGAGTAAGATTAATCTGCGTTAACGAAAAAGATCGTGGAATAAACGCCTCGTTTCGAGGGTTATATTGACATTCGACCCAATAAGGCCAGATCCAATCAAGATTATGCTGGATAGCTAAACTATTGATCAAACCACGAGCGTGTAAGACAACACCTGAACGCACCAGCTCCATTGGAGCTACTACCTCTGAGGGTTGCGCAAAATTCTGCAGCTGAGAAATAATTTTAATAGGGTCCAAAAAACCTTGACTAGTCGCGGCATTTCTTACTAAAAATCTCCACGGAAGCCATTTCCACCACATAAAATAAACCACCTCTTGCAACGAGGCTCTAAAAACCCACCATTTAAAACAAACAAAAGTAAACAAACCTGTTAACATCGAGGCGATGACTAAAGCTAAAAGAACAGATCCGGGCCAACGCTCGAGAATACTTTGATTTGTTAAAACATTAATTCCTAAAGCTAAAAAATTAACCAGCGTATACCGGCCAACCTCGGCATACGACGGCTCGTTGTATTTAAATGTCCAATATTTATTAAGCAAATACGCAATAATACCTGCGCACGTAAAAGAGATTCCTTTCGCCAGGGGAAAAGATAAAAAGTGAATTAAAAAATAATAAATGCCGAAGTCTGTTGCGCCTGCAATGGTCCCAGCAATTAAAAATCTGGCAATCTCTTTTCTTGCCTTAATATCGGTTTTCAAGAAATTTTCTCCTTATAGAACCCTCTTTTACTTTCGAGCTAACCCTAAAAAACCAACTATACCAGCAACAAATCCACCTATCAGAAGCCAGAGTGCCCTGTCTGTAGGCGCACCCGTAAAAAAGCGCGAGATATCAGAACTAGCAGAGTGATAGGCGTTAAACCCAAAAACCAACAAGATAATTCCTATAACCAGAAGTGCAGCTGACATACTCTTATTCACATATCCTCCTCGTAAGTTATTGCTTCTTGCCTATTAAAAAATAAAGCGCCATACCGACAACAGGTAAAATAAGTATCAGAATAATCCACAATGCCTTTTTACCTGTGTCCATGGAACTTTTTAGAGCATCAACAATGGCGATAATATCTAGAATCAGAACTAGTACCCCTAATATGCCTCCCATACGCCCTCCTTATTTACCAATATTTTCAATATGTTGTCCCGCGCTCTTTATATCTGTTCCCGCGCCTCTCGTTGCGTTACAGCTTACTGTTGAAATAATTAAAAATAAAACTGCTAGCATTAATAAAGCAAGGTTTTTCATATCATTCTCCTTTTATAATATTGAGAACGGCCAGCTAGTAATCTCTTCCTAGTACCAGCCAGCCGTAATCAGTTAGACCCTGTTTACTATTTCATGTTTAAAGCAATGCGGGTGTTTTGTATCCTCGGTAAAACCTCTGCAAAACGCGTCATCATATCATCTAAAGATTTCAATTTATAAACCTGTATGTTATTCCGGTTTAATTTTATCGCATGCCCGGTTTCTCTTTTAATGATTTTTTCAATTGTTGCAGCGTTATAATGCTTGGGATCAAATTTTACCTGTTTTATATCTTTTACATCCAGAGAACCTGCTGTCCCGGGCAAATAAATCGTTCCAGTAGAAAAGTCAATAGCATAGGCAATGAGACCAGGTATTATAAAAAATAATAGCCCAATACCATCTAAAATAGCAACCCCTGCGTCTATTCTTCCGCCTCTTTGTCCTCTGCGTTCAGGATACATAAGAGTGCCGCAACCTACTAGTTGAGCAATTAAAACAATACAGACTGAAATTTGTAGCGTTTGCAATAACTTTTTTACCATAACTCCCCTCCTCATTAGTTTAGTTTTTAACTTTACCACTTCACGCTAAGCGTTCCATCTGAATCTTTTTCAGCTTGTTCGCCTTCGAGTTTCAGTTGATTGTCTACGCTTTTAACTCCACGCAATTTCTCCACAGTTTTCTGTGCCAATAATTTATGGGATTCGTCCGCAACAGTCCCTGTCAAAATAACAACGCCATCTCTGGACCGAACCGTAATCAAATCATCCTTAAGGTCTACTTTAAATGCTTTAGACTTCTTGGCGGATAACTCAATGCGATCATCTCTCTCGGAAGCGCTGGCAAAAAATATACCAGCATTCCCAATCTTCGTAAATCCAAGCACCGCTGCAATAATAGCTATAACAATAAATGCACCTGCTCTACGCGACATAGTTCCCTCCTTCCTTACCTTTTATACGTGCCTTACGACGAAACGCGTCAGGCCCACTAAAACTACTGCGCCTGCAAGGGCCACTAAAAATGCGCCTACTGAACTACTGGTATATAGTCCCAGTACTCCGGCTATCCATCCGCCAAGCATAGCTCCGACAATCCCGATTATGATGTCTCCGATAATCCCAAACCCACGGCCTATGGTGATAATCCCAGCTAACCACCCAATCACCCCGCCGATAAAGAGAAACCATACCCAATATCCTATAGTATTATGTCCCATGTTTGCTTACTCCTTTTCATTATTACCAATTACTGTATTACAGTTGTGCTCGTTGTCGTTACGGTAGTTGTGCTTTCAGTTATAGATGATGCTGGATATAACGTAATGGAGCGCGCATACCTATTTCCACTCTTTACCACAAATTCAACCTTCACTAAATCACCCGGCTTTAGCACTAATCGTACAGGTTCCATGCTTGGACTTTGCATGACTATGATGTCTTTTGGTTCATAAACAAAATAACTCAAATTGCCAGTTCCCGGCTTCTCCTCTATGGTGAATGTTCCGGATTGGGCATCTATAGATTTGAGTTCGCCAGAAGCTTCCTGGATAATAGGCTCCGGCATAGATTCAGCAATAATCTTTTGAGCAACCGGTTCTATCCCCAGCTCGCCTTGAACATAATTAAATTCGAGTTTGACATGTTGACCTACCCGTAAATCTTCAAGTTTTAGAAATTTCTCATCTCTGGGGTCAACTACACGGGTGTCATTCTTATTAATGTTATACCTTATTGGATCTTTTCTGTCTTTGGATGCATCTAGTTCCAGCTGCAGCTTGCCTAGCTTGACATCGATCTCGGCAATTTTTCCAGAAACCTGGACAACTTTTACATTCTCTGCTTTATCTGAAGCGGCCAGAGGCACGCTGGTGACTAGTAGCGCGGCTACAACCGCTATAAGCACCCTTGAATAATAATTTGTGTTCATAGAACACCTCTCTTTCTGTTTTTTAGTTTTTGCATTTATTAATTAAATCGACTAGCGCCTGGTCATTAAACGGTTTTTGTAAAAAACCTATGGCCCCTCCTTTTGAAGCCTTCTCTTGAAGCCCTTCATTTTTATCCGCCGAAATAATAATTACCGGACGACTAGATCCTGATACAAAAAGATGCTGCAGCGTTTCCCATCCGTCCAGTCCCGGCATATGGATGTCCAAAATCAAACAACCGGGAATGCTATTGGGCACAGCGCGAAAAAATTCCTCAGCGGAATTAAATGTATCCGCAGTAAACCCGTACGTAGCCAAAAGGACGCTGAGCGCGCGGCACACTGATTCGTCGTCATCTACAATAAAAATTTGTTTAAGGCACAATTTTTCTGGCTTCATGGTATCATTATAGGATCGACAGTAATTAAATCAATTGTACCTAGGTATCATCTTAGGATTTTGCGGTCTCGTGTAGAAAATTTTGTCTTTGAAGTGCCTGAGAAGAAATTAGTGCTGAGAGGAAGTAAAGCCTATTTTCTGGGCGAAATGGATAAGTTCCGTTACGGTTTTAGCCTGCATCTTCTGCATGACCCGGCTGCGGTGAACCTTGATCGTTTGGAGGGTAATTCCCCGCTTGAAGGCAATCTGTTTACTCAGCATCCCCTTAGCTACGAGTTGAAAAACTTCCAGTTCTCGCGGAGACAAGGTCTTAATGCGCCGCTTTATTTTTGATATTTCTGCGAGTTCTTTAATTTGAATTTTGTTTTTTGAGATGGCTTGCGTAATGGCATTAAGCAGTTTTTTTTCAGTGAACGGCTTGGGTAAAAAATCTATTGCTCCTGCCTTCATAGCTTTCACGCTCATCGGGATATCCCCATGCCCCGTGATAAAGATAATAGGGATGGCAAGTTTCCGGCCTGCCATTGCATCTTGAAGAGCAAGTCCGTTGATATCCGGCAGCTGGATATCCAAGACCAAACAGGATGGCAATTTAAGATGCTTGAATGCCAGGAAGTCTGCTGCACGCATAAACGTCTCAACCTTAAACCCGTGTGATTTTAACAATAAGGATAGGGCCCTGCATATAGAGATATCGTCATCAACGATATAGATAGTATGTCCGGGATTATTCACTTAAACATCCTTTATATCAATAGGAATAGTGAAATAGAAGGTTGCGCCGCTATCAGGATTATTTTCTGCATCTAATCGTCCACCATGCGATTCAACAATGGAACGACTGATAGACAACCCCATGCCCAAACCATCTGGTTTGCTAGTAAAAAAGTGAGTGAAGAGCTTGGGCATATTTTGCGCAGGGATTCCGCATCCGGAATCCTTTACCGCTACGATAATAGTGTCCGTATCTTTACGCGATGTGCGAATTAATATTTCTCTGGAATTTTGACTACTCTCCAAGGCATCGAAACTATTGCTAATAAGATTAAGGAGAACCTGCTGCAGTTGTATTTTGTCGCCACGGACAAGTGGAAGATTAGCGTCCAACTCAGTTTTAATGACACTGTTCCTTACAGCGGCATCAGTAGCAATAAGCATAATAGTTTCATTAATAAGGGCATTTATGCCTAGCGGTTTTATTTCAGGCGCGCTTTTCTTCAAGAGTGAGCGCAATCGCTGAATGACCTCAATCGCCCGTTTGTCATCATTAACGATGTACGAAATAATCTTCTGTATTTCTGGTTCCCTGTTTAAGAGCATCCGCTGGGCAGCTTGAGCGTAAGAAAGAATAGCCGTAAGAGGCTGGCTAATTTCATGAGCCAAGGACGAAACGAATTCCGCAAGTTTTCCTACCCTAGTGACATGCAAAAGCTCCTCGCGCTGCTTAATAATCTCTATATCTTTTTCCAGTATCAAGGCAGTATCTATCTGGATCTGCGTTTCTGACCTTATCTGCTTCTTTATCCCAGTCTTCAACTGCCCATTTTTAATCTTTAACTCACCAGCTTGTTTCCGGACTAACTTTTCAAGACGCACGCGATTTACGTTCCGGACTCTATTTCCCGATAAGAGCTTTTTTCGTGGCTTTCGCTTAAGCTTAGATTGCTTTTTCTTTATCATTTTATTTTCTGTGGCTAAACTCCTCTTAAGATTTATTTTACTAAAAAACGATGGGCACTGTCAATTACCTTCTTAAAATTATTTTTGTGAAGAAATAGTTCCTTTGGAGCCCTTTTCTTCATACATTAACGCATCTGCCCTATTAAGTAATTCTTCAATAGTTTGCGGTTTTTCCGGATTATAGTATATAATGCCAAGGCTCAATGCGAGTTTACATTTGGAATCAGAGTTATGCGAGGCTAATTTGAGATTCTCCTTTAGGCGATTACGGAGCATATCCAAACTTTCTACTTTTGCCTCTAAAGCAAATATTGCAAACTCATCGCCCCCTATTCGACCAATCACATCCGAGCTACGAAATGTCTCCTGAAGCACTTTTGTTACGCATATGATCGCTTTATCCCCGCCCTCATGCCCAAAGTCATCATTAATCTGTTTCAGGCCGTCCAAATCTGCGTAAATAAGCATCAGCCCTCTTTGTGTGCGGTTGGACAATTTCAAAAGGTGGCTTGCGTATGATAAAAAACCTCTTCTGTTATATAATCCCGTAAGCTCGTCAATAAGCGCAAGCTCTCTTTGTATAATTTCTGCTTTTTTTAATTTGTCAAACTGCATAGCCAGTGGTCTATAGAAGAATAAATAAAGTACGGGTGATAACATTATAATAAACATTACTGAATCTATAAATGGTATGTTTGGCGAGCCTGATGCGGATAGACGCATGAACAAATACTTAATGACTAATTCACATATTAATATCGACAATATTAATATGAGGAGCAATTTGAACGGTGAATGTTCTTTTTTAAAATTATCCGGCTTTAATATATTCATCATTATTATAGTTATAAAACAAAAAAATTCAGCCTATCTATAAAGATAGCCTGAATCATCATTAATGGCTCCGCTAAACTTGAAATTTACCTAAAAAACTGAGCCAAGTGGAAATTAAATAGAGCCATCTTTATTATTCCTGGTTATTCTTCATATTAACAGGAAGTGTGAAATAAAAGGTTGCGCCATGATCAGGATTATTCTTTGCCTCCAAATGACCGCCATGATCCTCCACAATGGAGCGGCTGATAGATAATCCCATACCCAAACCATCGACCTTGCTGGTAAAAAAATGGAAGAAGAGCTTGTTCATATTTTCCGCTGAAATGCCGCATCCCGAATCCGTTACATCCACCATGATAGTGTCGTTATCTTTGCGCGATGTCCTGATCAACAGTTCACGGGAATCACTGCGCTCATCCATCGCTTCTAAACTATTACTGATAAGATTCAAGAGCACCTGTTGCAGTTGTATGCGATCACCCTGGATGCGCGGGAGATCCTTATCCAATTCAAATTTAATAACTTTATTCCTTACAGTGATATGCGTCATAATAAGCGCAACTGTATCATTAATAACGACATTGATATCGAGAGACTCGAATGTGGGCTTGTTCTTTTTTAACAGTGCCCGTAGCCGCCGAATGACCTCAGCGGCCCGCTGATCATCACTAATAATGTACTGCAAGATTTCCTGCAGTTTAGGCTCCCTGTCTGCGAACATCCGCTGAGCCGCTTGAGCATAAGCAAGAATGGCCGTAAGGGGCTGGCTGATTTCATGCGCTAAAGACGAAACAAATTCAGCGAGCTTTCCCACCCTCGTGACATGCAAAAGCTCCTCGCGCTGCTCCTCAAGCTCTAAATCTCTCTGCTTCATCAATGTAGTATCGGTTTTACTCCCCACATAATGAGTGATGGCGCCATTTGTATCGCGTACCGGAGCAATGCGAAGTGAACTCGAAAACTTTTCGCCGTTCTTTTTGGAGTTTAGCATCTCTCCATTAAAAGATTTCCCTTGGCGCAGAGATTGTTTTATTTCTTCAGCGACACGCATGTTGACATCAAATCCATGAAGTAAGAAATAATTTTTTCCAATGACTTCGTTTTTTGTATAACCGGTAAGACTATAAAAAGCCGGATTGGCATAAATGATAAGGAAATCAGGCTTCGTGGCATCGATAATAAAAATCCCATCCGCTGTGGATTCCATAGCCTTGGTTTGAATATATATTTGCTCTTCCGCGAGTTTCTCCCTATCAGCCCCTTGCTTCTCCCTATCGGCTCCTAGCTTTTCTCTATTGACTCCCTGCTTTAATTCCCCTTTTCTAATTTTTAGCTCATCCGTTTGTTGACGAAACGTCTCTTCTGCGAGTTTCTCCCTATCGGCACCTAGCTTCTCCCTATCGGCTCCTAGCTTTTCTCTATCGACTCCTTGCTTTAATTGCCTTTTTCTAATTCTTAGCTCATCCGTTAGCTGACGGATCTGCTCTTCCAGGTTGTTATGGATTACTTTTCTCAATAGGGGTTCTTTCGTTTGATTTGCTCTGGCAATTGTTTTCATTTAACCATACCGTACGTATCTTCTGACGCCGTATTAATAAGATTAACCAACTTCTGGTAATTAATCGGTTTTTGAAAGAAACCCACGGCCCCCGTTTTCAAAACACGATTTTCGATAATGTCCGTGTTCTCTGCAGAAATAAAAATAACCGGGCGTTTCGATCCAGAGTCCATGATTCTTTTTTGCACTGCCCAGCCGTCAAATTCCGGCATATGAATGTCGAGAAGTAAGCAACCGGGATCATCATTAGAAACGGTGTCAAAGAAACTTTTCGCAGAATTAAATGTTTCTGCCTCAAAATCAAAAGTCGTTAAAAGAATCTTAATAGCGCGACAAACCGACTCATCGTCATCCAAAATATAAACTTTATTCTTTTTCAAAATCACAGAGTTCCTTTAATGAATACTGTTATATAGGAAAAACTCCCAGGTAGTTTAGTTCAGAAATGTTTTATACTATTAGAGCATACAGGATAAAATTTGTCTATTGTACCAAGGTACAATAGATCACTTTTAATTGTCGTAATCCTCACCTTAATGCAAAGAAAGGAGTAAGGTCAGGCTTATTCAAAATTCCTAAAGAAAAATAATGCCCTAACTCTTTGATACCTTGTAAGATGCAAAACAGCCCTGATCGGGGTACCCAATCAAGGCTGTTAAATTCTCTGCTTGTAATTTTCCAGCAGAATTAGTGGCTCCGCTAAGCCGTAACAGTGTCAACATAATCTCTCAATTTACAGTCCCTGTTATAGTAAAAAATTCCGAGAATATCAAGAGAATAAAGCTATTTAGAGGCGCTTTTATAGGCGATAATATGTCCGATTTGTCCGCTATTCTCTGGCTATAATATCTCTAACTCTATACTATATAAAGAGATAAACAATGTCATATATAAGAACCCTGACATTAGCTATATATGGGGTGTCCTTAATAGGACGTCCCCTTTCTCCTATAGCTTAATCGGTTCAGCCTTGGGGCTTGGTACTGATTGAATAAGCCTTAACAGGGTTTCCGGGTTAGCAACATCCGTTAAACGCATCTTCCCGTCTTCCGCAGACATTTTCAACCGGTTACATTTTGTAACCACTTGACTTCCTTCTTTTTTAAGACGGTTTTTCAACACTTTCCAATAATTTCTTGCTAACTGAAAATCTTTCTGGTGGATTAAAGCGCCAATAATATCAACCACAGAAAAAAACCATATTTCTTTTTCTTCATCGTAAATTCTACGAATTTTAAAGTCTTCAAAGACAGCTAATGTATTTTTCATAATACCTCCTGATTTTTTTAATGATCCTTGCCGCTTTTTCAATCTCACTTATACTAAAAACCAGCTCAAAAAGTAAAAAATTGTCTAACGAAAATCCTTGAGGTATCTTTTAATATCTTCGTGGCTTCCGGCTATTACCATATAAAGCGTGTCGTTTTCATCTTTAACTATTACCCTTAAGCGTATATCGATTCTAAATTCAAATATATCATGTCTGATCTTTTTAAATCCAAGCCCGGAAGAAATCTTGCCTGTAACTAAAAAATCATTAAATTTCTCCAGGGCTATAACAAGCTGGTTCTTTTCAATAGAAGTAAACCTTCTGATGGATCGCTCAAAAGATGGTAAAATAACTATCTTTTTCATCGTTATTTTATATTTTTTAAATACCCTGCAAAATCTTTACCAGGCTTAAACTGTTTTCCATTGGCCTTTTCAGAAGCTACTATAGCGTCAATAGCTTTTAGCTCTTCTGCGGTATAGCGCGGGCTTACCTCTACCGGAGTCAATTTGATAAAATTACTCACCACATCCACCGCGAAAAGTTCGCGAGGCCTGAGATGCATCTTTTTCACTATCTCGGCTGGTATAGTAAGCTGGTTCTTTGCCTTTAAAGTCGTGATTGTCATATAATCACCTCCACTAATAAGTATATCATAGTTAGAAAGTATGTCAAGTTAGACTTTCTAACTATTTGCCCTTTTGTGAAGACGCCATATCCTACAATATAAGACACATCTCGAGACGATTTTCTTTCAAATATTTTAAGATTTTGTTACAGGCATTTGGTGGCTGGGGTAAAGAGATAAAGATTACCCTGATCAGCATCGCTAATCAGGGTAATCTTTATCTCTCCATCTGGATTTTGAGAGATTTATGTGGCTCCCCGAGTTAGTCAATGTTGATAACAAACGACATTTTTGGCTAAAATCTATCGCTTCGAACAATGCCAGAACTTAAATAATATCCCTAAATATGATGTCTCTGTCCTCTATCTTCGCTTCCTTCAATTAATTATTGCTATTGGGAACTACCTTGTGAAAGCTTTTCTTTTGTCTCTTGAAAAACCTGAAGTCGGTCAATGATAGGCTTTATGTCATTCCATACCCGCTTAGGAATATATTTCTTCATAGTCGCAAAAGGCACTTTGCTATTGAATTCTTTTAGGCTTTGATCTAATTCATTCAGCATCTGTTCGTTTTCGCTATTAGCTCTACTTAGACGCATTAAGTCTCTTTGCAATTTGTTATTTCCTTCTTCCATAAATTTGGCATGCTCTATGGTATCTCGTAATTCTTTTCTTGATGTATAGATATTAAAGCCAAGAACAATAACTAAACCGATTAAAAAGAAAATCAATGCAGACTTCATAAAGCTTTACTCTCCTAGTTAATCTGCCTTAACCTTGCTTACCAGAGAAGGTAATATAACTATTTCTACTCTTCTATTCTTTTGTTTATTCTCCGGTGAATCATTAGACGCTACTGGCCGGAACTCGCCATAACCATTAGCTGATAATCGCTGCGGCCGTACTTTGCACTCATCAACAAGATAATGTAAAACTGCTAATGACCTGGCTGAAGATAGCTCCCAGTTAGACGCCCAAGCAGAATACTTTATCTGATCATTGTCAGTATGCCCTTCTACTGCTACATTAGAATTAGGAACATCTTTATTCAAAACTTCAGCTACTTTCTGAAGTGAAAGTTTGCCATCCTCTTTTACATTATCTTTCCCGGAATCAAAGAAAACTTCAGATAAAAATGTTATAACAAGGCCTCGTTCGGTTATCTTAAGCTTTGCTTTATATTCCCCTATTTCTTTTTTCAGAGATTTTTCAAGTTCCAGCTTTGCCCACTCTAGTTCTGAAAGTTTTTTATCTTTCTCTTCAGCTACTTGTTCAACTGCCTTAACCTTTTCTTTCTTCAATTGAGCTATTTTATATTTTAGATTAGCATTTTCTACTTCTAATTCATCAGTTCTGCGAGCTTTCTGAATATAAGAACATCCAGGTAAGAGAAAAATCCCCAATAAAACAATGGTGATTAACCTGTTTCTCATTGCGCTCCTCCTTTCTTATCCTTATTTTTTTCTTCTCTCTCCTGCTTTCTGCTGACAATCATGATATATATAATAAATGTTAAAACCCCGCTCAAAAGAAGCCCGACTATTAAATTTGCCACTGAATTATTCATGATATTAATACCTCCTCTTTTTTAATATCCTGCTAAAACAATATATCCCAAGGCTCAAAATCATCGTCCATGAAAATATCATAAATACCCAACCGCTAAGCTTCATAGATATCGCCCCTTTTATAAATAAACTATATCTTCTTTATGGTACAGCGAAAGAAATAACAGTATATATTCTCTAATGTGACGCGTAATTAAAAAGTTATTCCTTATATGCTCCATGCCATTCTGCCCTAACTTTTTAGCATATTCCGGATTAGCTAGAAACTGCTTGATAGCAAAACTAGCGCCATCTATGGAATGGCACAATAAACCGGAATATTTATGTTTTATTTGTAACGGAATCCCTCCTACATTAGAAGCTACAACCGGCTTTGACTTCCACAGGGCTTCAGCAACAGTTAAGCCAAAACCCTCTTTTAAAGATTTCTGCACAATAACGTCGGAAGCCATCTGTAAGGCATTAACTACTATGTCATCCTGGGGCAGCAATAAAATATGCATGTCTTTATCTTGTTCCGATCTCGCCATAACCTCTTTTAAAACCTGTGCGCCTTCAGGGTCATCAGCCGCGCCGCCGCCAGCTAAGATAAGCTGACAATCAAAGTATTTTTTTACCTGCTTATACGCCTCAATAACCCCTATAGGATCTTTTAAACGGTCGAAACGGGAAATCTGGGTAATAATCGGCTTATCCTTTTTAATGTTATATTTTCTTAATACTGAATCTATTGTTTNNGGCTGAGGGTCATGCACAAATACAATATCTCCGTAAATATCTAATGCCTCTATATTTTTCTGACTGGTTTCCAGGAATATATCAAAATCATGCTGCGTTATTTCTTCCGGTCTTCCATGCAAAGCATTATGAAATTTTTTCGTTACTTCAAAAAAATGCTCTCCGCCCTTTATAACATCCCATTTAGTGTCCACTCCCAGCTCTCTCAGCAAAGGCACCATACAGCTAAGTATCTCAGCGACTCCTCCGCCTACCGCTGTTGAATTAATGTGCTGGATAACCTTACCTTTAAGTTTTTCAGCCAATAGCCTTAGGTCATCTATAATGGATTGCCCTACTATTGGTGTATATTCTTCTATATTGGCCATTATTAATCTCTCAACTTCTGCTCCACTATATTAATGATTGTTTTTCTTAGATCTTCCAGGGTATGAATATAAGGGTCAAGCCTTGAAATACTATCTGACAATTCTTTATCACCTATAGAAGTTTCTACCCAGTTTGAAAAATCATTTGTTTTTCTCTCCAATCTTAACCGCGATTCAAAGATATGAAAATATATGGAGTCAATGGTTACTTTTTTAACTATATCTACAAATTCTATCAAATCATATGCGATATAATTTGTCGGCAATACAAAGCTAACTGATTTTATAAAATGAAATTCCTCTCCTTCTCCGGCAAACTTCAGCTTAGCTGACATATTATTTTTCAGATAATCTTCAATGGTCGCAATAATTTTATCCCTGAGACTACGAACCGTAGAAAACTGAATCGTATCAATACTGGCCAGTTCCTCTCCTAGTTCATCCTCTCCCAGCACTTTACTTACCCAATAGGCAAAATCATTGGGCGGTTCAGGAGATAAATACTGGTGTTGCTGCAAGAATCTATGTGTATGGTGGTAAATACATGCCCCAGGCACTTGTTTTACTACGCTCAATAACTGGCTTAAATTTGATGCCCTAAGGCCAGTTAATTCTGATAGATGCAGCCTCGTATAGAACCTAAATGGCTCTATGGCTTTGATTAATCTTGGCATACATCCTCGTCTCTTTTAATTTTTAAAATCTGCTCCAGAAACTCGGTTACCTCTTGAGTGTTTTTCAGATAATATTTAGCGTGAGAGTTTCCTGGATCGCCTACAAACACAGTCAAGCCTGCATTCTTTAATGCCTTGAAGGCATCTTCATCGGTAATATCATCCCCGATATAGATAGGAACGCATGGTTCTTTGCCAAGGATAAATTTTCGTCTTGCAAGAAGCCATAATACAATTTTACCTTTATCCCATTCTAAAGACGGCCTTATCTCCAACACCTTTTTACCAGGCCTTATTTTAATTTTATTGCTTACAATATAATGAACCAACGCCTCATGAAAGATTGTTTTTACAAGCCACGTGTCCTTTGTGTCAACAAGCCTGTAATGAACACTAAGGGCAAGGCCTTTATCTTCTATAATCGCGCCTCTAATCTTTGATAGTTTCTTTTTTAAAATAGCTTTAATTTTTTTGAGTATTGTCATATACCCCTGGGAAATAGGGGCCTTAAATTTAATCTTTGGCCCCTTTATTTCCAGACCATGATTGCCGGCATAAATTATTCCTTCCATGCCTATTTTATTTTTTATATCTTTCAAAGCCCTGCCGCTTATAATAGCCACTCTGCAATGCGGGTTTTTTGATAGTCCCATAAGAATTTCCATGGTCTTTCTTGGAATAACAGCTTTATCCGGACTCTCTACTATAGGCGTCAATGTGCCGTCATAATCTAAAAAAAGAAAAATAAATTTGTCCTTCAAGGAGTCTTTTAACTTATTCAATTGAAAAAATAAATGATTCATGTCGCTCCAGCAGAAATTTTTACACCTTTTTTAGAGATGTGAGTTCTGTAATAATACTTCCTGCCCAGCGGTAAATATTATTTTCTGTGATTGTCTTACGCATACTCTCCATTCGTTTTCTTTTTTCTTCGAGAGGCATTTCTAATGAAAACTTTATCGCGTCTGCAAATTCCTCGATCGCATAGGGATTAAACTGAACCGCGCTCGTTAATTCCCTGGCAGCGCCTGTAAATTGACTTAAGATAAGAGACCCGGACAAATCTTTTTTTGCAGCTACATATTCTTTGGCTACAAGATTCATCCCGTCATGCAAAGAACTCACTATGCAAAAATCCGCCATTTTGTAAAAAGGCTTAATTTCCTCTGCAGAGAAATGTTTTTTAAGGTAAATGACAGGTTTCCAGTCTCCGTCCATATATTTCCAGTTTTTCTTTTCCACCAATTCATCAATTTCCGACATAAGGTCATGATAGCGTTTTATATGGACGCGGCTAGGGGCGGCTATCTGCATAAATACTACCTTTTTTCTATATTGGGGGTATTTCTCTAAAAATCTATCAATTGCAAGAACCCTTTCAATGATACCTTTGGTGTAATCAATCCTGTCAACCCCTACTCCGATAATCTTATCTTCCAGTTCAAATTCCTTTTTGATATTTTCTATTTGCTTAGATAAATTGCTTTCCTTAGCATCGCTAGTTATATGCCCATCAACACTGATAGGGAAGGCTCTTACAAAAGTTTCTTTATCTGACCGGATAACGCTGAATTTCTCCGTGTCTACCCTTGATTCAAGGAGTCGGTTTGCCGTATCCAGGAAATTATTACAATGGTTTTGAACATGGAAACCGATTAAGTCACAGCCAAGCATACCGTCTAAAATTTCCTTCCGATAAGGGCATATCGAAAACGATTCAGGCGTAGGCCATGGTATATGCCAGAATAACGCAATGGTGGCATCCGGGCGTTTTTTCTTTATCATTCTGCCTAATAGCGTAAAATGATAGTCTTGGATAAATACAAATGGATTTTTTGCCGGTAATTCTTCCAGCACGCTATCAGCGAATTTTTGATTTACCTTTTTATACATTTCCCAATCCGTCTCTCTAAAAACAGGCCTGGTATGCGTATTATGGCAAAGAGGCCATAGTCCTTCGTTTGCAAAACCGTAATAATATCCATCTTCCTCATCCTTCGTAAGCCATGTTCTTTTTAGAATATATCGGCTATCTTCAAGCGGTACGCCAAGTTTATCTTTTGAGTTTACAAATTTTCTATCAGCATTGCCTGCGCCATGGGCTATCCACATCCCTCCGCAAGCGCATAGGATGGGGTGTATGGCTGTTACGACCCCGCTTGCTGGTCTTATGCATTTAGTTATACCTGTAACATCGTCTACAACATGCATATACGGCTCTCTGTTTGAAACCACATATAACGCGTTTTCTCCCAATTTAGCGCGAACAAGATCCTTTAATCTTGCTTCTGTCCATGTATCTTCTTTCTGAAGCCGCGCAGATGCCTCATCAGAAATTGTTCTGCGCGCAATCCTAAGGCTCAATGCAATTTGTTCTACTTCGCTGGCAAGTTTGCCAAGCTCTCCTCTCTCCTTAAGAGGATGCGATCCGTCTATTTCTCCTTTTTGAAAATGGTGAAACCATTCGGTAAGCCTGAGAACTGGCAAGATAAAAATCTGCCTTTGAATTAGAAACATAATAAACACAATTACGATTAGTAAAGCTATTAACGTAATGCTGAGTCTTTTCCATAGAGTAGTTAATGTGGTAAAAACATAGGATGTGTCGTAAATAACTTCGACCATCCCCAAGATATTATTTTCATCATCTATAACAGGTAAAATATAACTGTATACAGAAGAATCTCTAAATTGCTCTAAGGCGCCACGCGGGGTTTTATTGGCAAGCACTTCTGCAAGATAGGGCTTTTCCTTATCTCTCCAGTCAGAAATTCTTTCAGTAATAGCTAAGATTTTACTCTCTTTGTCATAAATAACACACCCCTGTAGTCTTTCTCTTTTTTGAAAACTTTCAACTAAACGATTGGCAGATTTTAGCTCATTATTAATAAGAATTCCTTTAGCAGAAAATTCCAGGGTTTCATCAATGGCCTTAGCCTTTTTTTGAAGGTCGTCCATTAATTTATCTTGAGTAAAACGGATTTGCATGATGCCAAATACCGTGAATCCAATGGCAACGATAAGCAAAATCGGCAAAATAAATAAAAGTATTCTTTTCATGGTTTTTTCCTCTTTTTAATATTTGGGAATAAGTCTTTTAATACAAAAAATGCTCCTATAAGAAATATCAACAAAAATTTGAAAAACACCCCCATGCTTAAAACAGTCGCAGGTAAAACATCTATAAAAAATAACAGGTTGATTGCTACCCTTAATATAAATTTTAAAAACAATACTGCGGCAAAAAGCAATAAACCAGAAGCTAATATTCTAATAAAAAACATAGCCACCTCTATATTTAATTACAAACCGTAAATTATGTAGCCCTGAAAAATTGCGAACAAATCTGCAAATAAAAAGCCGCCATCTACATTGTTTTGCAGAATGGCGGCCCGACCATTCACACATACCTCCAGAAACAGCTAGTGTTTCTGAACCCAAATTAATTTTATTATAAAACTATGTTCATTTTAATTATATACTTGCCTTGCTAAAAATACAATGTTTTTTCTTTCAGGTTTGTCATCTGTAATAAGGCCTCACAGAAGATTTTTAAGCTCTATTTTTATTATTACCACGTTTATTACTACGTTTCAGGGATTCATTACCACGTTTCTCCCAAAGGGCACCACGGCCAGTGCCTTTGCTCACGATGTGGCCTTCTTTGCGAAGGCGGTTTAAGATAACTCTGATCATATCCCGGCTTACCGATGGACATAATCTTTCAATATCTGAAATACTGAAAGTTGCCGGCAGATTATCAATCGTTTCTTCCACGATAGCCGTCTTCGCTCCCCGGGCCTTTGCGATCGTTCCGACACGACGTTCAAATGCCTGATAAGCTCCGATCAAAACGCCAAGAGAATACTCCCACCACGGCTTGAGGCTGTGTTTGCCTTCTTGCCAGCCCTTTGATGATAACTGTAAAGCCTCATAATATGTTTCTTTTGATTCTTCGATTAAGCGTTCGATTGAGACATATCGGCCCACCGTATAATCAGCTTGGTGAAGCATTAAAACCGTTAAAAGCCTCGACACACGTCCGTTGCCATCGCTAAACGGGTGAATGCACAGAAAATCAAAGACAAACGCCGGAATGAGAATGAGCGGACTTGTCTGACGTTTATCCATAAGACGGTTAAACCTGACGCATAATTCTTTCATATAGCCGGGCGTCTCACGGGCTGAGACCGGCACAAATCTTGTGATCCAGCGCCCATCAGAAAGACGCTCCTCAATAGAATTATCTCGCTTCTTCCACTGTCCAGCAGGGATATCCGTGCGTATATAAATCTGCTGGTGCAGGTCTAAAATGGTCTTTTCATCAATAGGGAATGACTCTGGCTTGGTGTGAATCTTTGACAACGCCTTACGATAGCCGAGGATTTCCGCTTCAGAGCGGTCTTTCGGCTTTGATGGATGCGCCATAAGCTCTTTAAAACGTTTTGAAGGCACGGTGATGCCTTCGATCCTGTTCGATGACTCCGTGCTTTCGATAATGGCAGTCTGTTTCAGTGTCGCCAAGACTTGAGGCGTCTGATGTTGAAAT
This sequence comes from Candidatus Omnitrophota bacterium, assembly GCA_003485765.1. Taxonomy (GTDB): domain Bacteria; phylum Omnitrophota; class Gorgyraeia; order Gorgyraeales; family Gorgyraeaceae; genus UBA10183. Next base: position 24,379 of record DNHS01000030.1, read on the forward strand.
AAATCCTGCCTGCCCTTATACTCTCCTAGCTTTTGAAGCAATCCGCCCATCTCAATGGGGATTGCCTGTCTGTTCAAAAAATCAATGTCTAATGATTTCATAGCAACCTCTCAATGTATGTTCGTGCCTGTTTTTCTCTTTTAATTTTGCCACTAGTAATACAAATTATCAAGCTAATTTATCGATTGAATAGAGTAGTGCTTTGGTAATTAAACAAGGGGGGTAAATAGTTATCTCCTAAAAAATTTAGGCAGGTTTTTATACCTGCCTAAATTATACCACAACCAATGCTGTTATCAACATTGGGGTATATTGGCTCCCCGGGCAGGACTCGAACCTGCGACATACTGGTTACAGTTAGCCCTGATATTTCTACCAGGTCTGGACTATCTCATCATCCTATTTCTAGGATGTCGGGCGCTAGTAGGGCTTATTGGTTGATATCCTCATCCCTTAGTCTCTGCACGTTCTCGCTTACGTATATATCATTCAGCGAGCTTCGCTCAGGATTGCCTTGGCTTTCGCTTTAGGGTTTCCTGAATTCACCCAATTTTCTACCACAGTTGCCTGTGGAAGCTGCCATTTTAAGACAGCCAGTCGCTCTACCAACTGAGCTACCGGGGAATATATTTATATTATGCTACCTTACAGGTTGAATTGCAAAGATTTTCAAGACGGGCCCAGTTTTCGTCTACGCCTTTCTGGATCTCGTCTATAATAGATTTATTTTCTTCCGTGAAAAGATGGCTAAAGCGGCCCTGGGATTTGAGCCATTCTATCATAGGTTTTCTTTGTTTAGGCTTATATGTAAAACGCCATACGCCGTTCTCTATTTCTATCAAAGGCCACGCGCCTGTTTCAACCGCAAGTTTTGATATCTCTACAGATTTTTCCTCAGAGAATCTCCATCCCCTGGGGCAAGTAGATATTATATTTAAAAATGCCGGGCCGTCTGCCGCAAACGCCTTTTCTGATTTGGTAACCAGGTCATTCCAGTTGGACGCGGATGCCTGAGCCATGTAAGGGATTCTATGAGCTGCTACTATAGAGGTAAGGTCTTTCTTAAATTGGTGTTTGCCGTGGCTCTCTTTTCCATGAGGCGCTGTAGTAGTTGACGCGCCTTTCGGAGTAGCGCCTGAACGTTGCGTGCCGGTGTTCATATAAGCTTCGTTGTTGTAGCAGACGTAAACGAATTTATGGCCTCTTTCCAATGCCCCTGAAAGCGACTGCAAACCTATGTCATACGTGCCGCCGTCTCCGCCAAAAGCTACAAATTTTATCTCTTTTGTGATCTTGCCTTTTTTCTTAAGGGCATTATAAGCTGTTTCCACTCCGCTCATTGTAGCAGCTGAATTTTCAAACGCGTTGTGTATAAAAGGTATTTTCCATGCAGTATAAGGGTAGATTGTAGTAGCTACTTCTAGACACCCTGTTGCAGAGCTTGCCACCACGTAATCCTTTGTAGCCATTAAAATCTGGCGCACTATTATTGAAGCTCCGCACCCTGCGCAAAGCCTGTGGCCGCCTGAAAGCCTTTCCGGTATTTTCGCAAGTTCCTTTATATTTGCCATTTTATTCCCTTGAACCCAGATAATTTATGGGGTTAGAAACTTTTTTATTTTTTAATGCTGCGCCTAGATCAGAATAAACTTTCTTTATATCCTCAGGGAATACATCCCTTCCGCCTAAGCCGTATATATAATTTGTCACAAGAGGCTTTATGTCTGAATCATATAACGCTGCTTTAATTTCAGTATAAAGCGGGCCACCCTCTGCTGAGAATGATTCACATCTATCTAAAACTCCTACTACCTTTACATTTTTCAAGGCTTGGATAATCTTCTCTCTTGGAAAAGGCCTGAAAAACCTTGGCCTTAATAAGCCTGCTTTTACGCCCTCTGCCCTTAATTCGTCAATAACCCCTCTTGCAGTGCCTGCTGTAGATGACAGCGCCACTATAGCAACCTCAGCGTCTTCTAATTTATATGTATCTATAAAATCATATTTTGTTCCAAATGTTTTTTCGAATTCTTTAAATAATTCCGGCAATATTTTCAACACGCCTTTCATTGACTCTGACTGTTGTCGCTTATGCTCAAAATAATAATCCTGCAGGTCTAAAGGTCCGTATGTAACTGGATTTTCAACGTCCAGAAGCGAATGAGCTGGTTTATATTCTCCTACGAATTCCTTTACCAATTTATCTTCTAATAATTCAATGCCTTCTACTGCGTGGCTTGTTATGAACCCATCCTGGCAAATCATTATAGGCAATAAAATATCTTTGTGTTCCGCAATTCTTACAGCGAGTATTGTATTTTCGTAAACTTCCTGGCCGCTCTCGCAATAAATCTGTATCCAGCCTGAATCCCTTGCGCCCATTGTATCAGAGTGGTCGCAATGGATATTAATCGGGCCTGAAAGCGCGCGGTTTACAACAGGCATCACTATGGGAAGCCTTAAAGAAGCTGCTATATAAACAATCTCCCACATAAGCGCAAGGCCGTTCGCAGAAGTAGCTGTCATTGTTCTTGCGCCAGCTGCTGAGGCCCCAACGCACGCGCTCATGGCGCTATGCTCTGATTCAACAGGTATCATTTCCGTTGAGACCTGGCCGTTCGCTACATAATTTGCAAAATACATCACTATCTCTGTCTGAGGAGTAATAGGGTATACTGCCACAACATCCGGGTCTATTTGCTTCATTGCAGTGGCCACTGCCTGGTCTCCTGTGAGAGGTATTCTTTTGGATTTAGTCTGTACCATGTTATTCCTTTTTCATATCAATGCATTTGACAGGGCACACCTGTGCGCATATGCCGCAGCCCTTACAATGGTCATAGTCAAAACCTGCCATCTTGCCATCTTCCACCTTTATAGAAGAATCAGGGCAATACATCCAGCAGATAAGGCAATTAGTGCATTTTTTGTCATTTTTTTCAGGCCTGAATGTGCGCCATCCGCCTGTCTTATATTCCCTGGCATTGCCTGCTTCCAGGATTAAACCGCCTATTGGTATTTCTTTCCAGCTCTTTTTCTTTTCAGCCATAAATTATCCTAGTTTTAATTCGCTATATGCTCTTTTTATGCCTTCGATATTTGCCTTGGTTTTTTCTTCGCCTAACTTTTTAATAAACTTTACCTTTACTATCTCACTCACCTCGTCTATAGAGACAATAGTATTTACTTTTAAAAAAGCGCCCAGCATAGGCATGTTAGGCATTGGAATCTTCAAAGTTTCAAGCGCGATCTTTGTAGCATCCACTGTGCCTACTTTGCCATGCTTGAAATTAACAATCTTTCTTATCTCCTCCGGAGATTTTTCCGTATTCACAAGCAATACGCCGTTATCTTCCAGCCCTTCTGTTACATTTACGCTAGCCAAAAGAGTAGCGTCTAGAACAATAACCACATCCGGATTCGCGACAGAACTATGGATATAAATAGGGTTATCGCTAATACGGGTAAATGCCTTCATAGGCGCGCCTCCCCTTTCAGGCCCATACTCAGGAAACGCCTGAATGTATTTACCTATATCAAGAGCAGCTTCTCCTAAAAATTGGGATGCTGTTTTTGCTCCCTGGCCACCCCTTCCATGCCAGCAAATTTCTACCATTGGCATAAACACGCCTTTCTATTAATAAAAACGTCTTTTTATTGTATAATCCCAACCTTTATTTGTCAAGTCCGATTAGATACAGGGAGTCTTCCCTCAATGGCCCTTATGAGAGTGGCTTGATCAGCATATTCAAGGTTTCCGCCTACAGGAATGCCATACGCAATGCGGCTTATTTTAATCTTTAATGGCTGAATATTCTCTGAAAGATACAATGCCGTGGTCTCGCCTTCTGCATTTGAATCCATAGCAAGTATTATTTCCTTTACCTTGTCATCTTTGATGCGAGTTATAAGCTCTTTTATCCTCAATTCCTCAGGCCCTATTCCTTCCAATGGAGATATCACTCCAAAAAGAACATGATAAGTCCCTTTATATCTGCCTGATTTTTCTATGAGTATTAAATCCGTTGGCTCTTCTACAACGCAAACAGTAGTCTTGTCTCTCCTTGTGTCATTACAGATAGAGCAGGTTTCTGCTTCACTCAGATTCCCACAAATTTTGCAGAACCTGACATCTTCTTTTACCTTGCATATCACAGAGGAAAACTTTACCATCTCATCCAAAGGCGCCTTAAGCACATAAAAAGCCATTCTTTCAGCAGTCTTGGCGCCTATGCCCGGCATTTTCTTGAAACACTCTATTAATTCCTGCATTGACTTAGTATAAGCGCTCATCTTTAATTATTTTTTGTTGTTTTAAAAACCCTGCCGCCGAATATATTCAAGGCAAAATCTATCGCAGGCTCTTTGGTTTTCAACCCTTCCTTTATTTCATTATTATCAGGCGCAAGCTCTTTTAGTTTTCTATCAGTTGCCACAAAACTCATCTTTATAGCTACATCCATTATCTGCGAAAGCGCCTGCTCTATAGCATCTTTATTGTTTTTTTCTTCAAGTACTTCCCTGTGAAAGTTAAGCTCTTTAGGGAAACCTATGATTACAGTGTTCCCTTTCACAGAATCAGGCTCTCCTTCTGCCAGATACGAAGATATAGACATCCTTTTAACAGCCATTGCCTTTACAAGTATTGGCCAGGCATCTTTAACTCTAGCTATATCTATCGATGCATGAGCGCTGTTGTCTTGTATAGGGCCTGGGGTTTCTGGGTTTTTGGTATTTTCAGAAACAGGCAAAATCTTTTTAAAGAAAGACTTTTCCTGGAGAATAGGCTTAACTTCGGATTTTTGAATATGCGCTTGAACAGGCTGAGGCTTTGGCGTTTCATTAACATTGCTCCCTGCGCCTTGCAATTTCGAAAGTATCTCTTCTATCGAAGTAATAGATTCCCTGGAAGCAAGCTTTATCATTGAAAGCTCAAAAACTATTCTTTCAGGAAGAAGCTGTTTTATCATCTTCAGGCCATTGGAGATAACGCTTATAATATAAAATATATCGCCTTGCGTAAGTAAATTTGCCTGCTTTTTAATTCTGTCTATAGAATCTTTGGGCAGGCAAATTATACCGTCTGACTCGATGCCTGATTTGACTAACATTATATTTCTGAAATGTTCCAGAAACTCCAGGAGAAACTGTTTTGTGTCTTTTCCTGAATTCAATATTTCATCCACCAGATGAAGACTTGTTTTTGTATCTTTATTAATAACCAGCTCCGCGCTTCTAAACAGCGTCTCCTGGTCTATCATACCGAGAGACTCTATTACATCCTTCAAATGGACTTTTCCTTTACCAAAAGACGCTATCTGGTCAAGTATGCTTTCTGCGTCGCGCATGCTTCCGTCAGATGCCTTTCCGATATATAAAAATGCGTCTTCGTCTATATTTAAATTTTCAAGCTTAGCCACCTCACAGAGCTTCGCTATTATATCTCTAATTTGTATACGCTTGAAATCAAACCTCTGGCACCTGGAAAGTATGGTCGGAAGGACCTTGTGCGGCTCTGTGGTTGCAAATATGAATTTAACATGCATGGGCGGCTCTTCCAGGGTCTTTAAAAGAGCGTTGAACGCCTCTGTGGTAAGCATATGCACTTCGTCTATGATATATATCTTGAAACGGCCTTTTGAAGGAGAAAATTTTACTGTCTCCCTTAAATTTCTGATATCGTCTATGCCGCGGTTAGAAGCCCCATCTATCTCTATTACATCCATGCTAGAGCCAGATGTTATTTCTTTACAGAGGATACACGCATTGCATGGCTTTATAGAAGGGCCTTTTTCGCAGTTAAGAGCTTTAGAGAATATCCTGGCAGTAGAGGTTTTGCCTATGCCTCTGGGGCCGGTAAATAAATAAGCGTGGTGAAGCCTGTCCATTGAAATAGCATTTTTAAGGGTGGTGGTAATATGCTCCTGCCCTACTATCTCGTCAAAATCCTGCGGCCGCCATTTACGCGCAAAAGGTAAATATCCCATAGCTTAAAATTTTATCATAGATTATGAACAAATAAAATAAAAATAGATTATATTATTTTTTACTGAGAAAAAGTATAAGTTTACCCAATAACCATATGAAAAATACAAGAATGGCAATGCTTAATGCCAAGCGTAAAATAAAGGCTATCAAAAGAAGCAGCGGGAAAAGCAAAAACCCCAAGCTTGCAATCACTCCTACAAATATTAAAAATATCATCCCTATAAAAAATTCTTTCATACTATTTATCTGATATGTTCCCAGATTTCTATTAATATAACTACAACAATTGCAGTTATCATGGGGACTATTTCTTTTTTTACCCAGAAATCTTTCAATGATACGTATTTATTAAGCCTTAATAAATAATCAAACCGTGGAAAATACTTAGGGGTAAGCTTACAATATTCCTTGTACTCCTGGCCAAATCTTTCCAGAAGCGCTTTCTCCTCTTTTTTTGTCTGAGGAATATATATCAATAAAAAAATAATGCCGAATAAGAAAAAAAACCATAGCTCTAACAACATCATAACAACCCCTGTGCCTATAATAAATGTCCCGAAATACATGGGGTTTCTGATAATAGCATATGGGCCGTCTTTTACCAGGGCATTGCCATTGGAGGATTTTTCTTCTTTATATCCCCTTGCTGAAATGCGAAACAAAAAACCAAATAAGATAAGCCCCATGCCAACTGCATTTAACGTCACATCCAAAAATATCTGGCGCTGGTGAGGAAATACAGAATTAGAGAGCAGAATAACTGCTCCCAGGCCTAAAAACATAAGCGCGCCCTGTATTTTTATGCGGATTTTCATATGGCTCATGGCGGAGAGGCAGGGATTCGAACCCTGGGTACCTTTCGGTACACACGCTCTCCAGGCGTGCGCGCTAAACCGGGCTACGCGACCTCTCCATATTCTATTTATAAGAACAGCTGTTTCCAAAAAGACCAATAAAAAAACTTCGTTTTCTCGTAAACTTTAGCTATAAAATCTATAAAAGATACATCTCTGAAAAAAAGGCTCATTATAAGAAAAACTATAACAAGATTAACAATATAGATAAAAGATATTGATGAAAAATACCCTGTCTTTATAAGATCCGATTGTTTTTGCCTGATGCTTTCTGCTGTATAAGCCAGGTGAAACATTAATGTAAATCCTATCAAGAATATAAAAACGCCGGAATATTTCGTTATATCAATAAAAAAAGATAAGATAAAATAAGCTATGGCTATGATAACCGTATAGACAGGTATCATATACGGCGCTAGCATAACAAAAAAATTAGGCGTAGTGGTTTTTACGCTGCCTTCTTTGCTAGAGACTTTAATTTTACTTGCTTTGCCGCCTGAGCAGACTGTAGCGAATGCGTGCATGGATTCATGGCCGAATACATACAAAAAATCCAGCCTGAACAGCAATAGGTGCATAATAGAATACATAAGAGCGCCTAAAATAAAATATAACCCTGATTTTGAGACATCCTGTATGCTAAATATGCCCTCATAAAAACTAATAGTGGCTATCACGCAAACCGGCATTAGCAATATACTGATAATAAAACGCAATATTATCATGTGTTACTCCTTTGTAATACTCTCTCTACCGCCCATGTATGGCCTTAAGACTTCAGGAATGACAACGCTTCCGTCCTTTTGCTGGTAATTCTCAAGTATGCACACAACCGTCCTGGCCATCGCAATGCCGGAACCATTCAGCGTATGGATGTATTCTAATTTTTTATCTTTTGTCCTGTATTTTATATTAGCACGCCTCGCCTGAAAATCCGTAAAATTGCTGCAGCTTGAAACCTCTAAATTTTTCTCTATCCCAGGGGCCCACGCTTCAATATCATAGCATTTACTTGCAGCAAAACTTATATCTCCTGTAGAAAGCATAATCACTCTGTAAGCAAGCCCTAATTTCTGGAGAACCTGTTCAGCGTTATTTAATAATTTCTCTAGTTCATCAAAAGACGTTTCAGGTTTTACGAATTTCACAAGCTCTACTTTGTCAAACTGATGAACCCGCATGAGGCCCTTTGTATCTTTGCCGTAAGAGCCTGCTTCGCGCCTGAAACAAGCAGTATACGCGGTGTAATATACCGGCATCTCTGATTCTTCCAGGACATCATCTCTGTGGATATTTGTAACAGGCACCTCTGCTGTTGGTATAAGAAACAAGTCGTCATCTTTTAACTTGTACATATCTTCTTCGAGTTTTGGCAGCTGCCCTGTACCTGTCATGCTAGCTCTATTTACAAGAAAAGGGGGGAATATTTCTTTATATCCATGGTGATTTGTATGAAGATCGAGCATAAAATTAATAAGGGCTCTTTCAAGCAATGCCCCTAACCCTTTAAAAAGGCAAAAACCTGATCCTGATATTTTTGAAGATCTTGGAAAATCAAGTATGTCCAGGTCTTCACCTATTTCTATATGAGTTTTTGGCTTAAAATCAAACTTCCTGAGTTCCCCCCATTTTTTAATTTCCTTATTGTTTTCAGGACTTCCTATAGGCACTGAATTATGGAGTATATTTGGGATATAAAGCATTAAATTGCCTAATTTTTTATCAATTCCATCCACTTTTATATCTAAATCACTTACTTTTTGGGATAATACCTTCATTTTGTCAATAATTGCCTTGTCTGGCTTACCTTTCTTGGAAATAGCATTTTTTTCTGCCTTTAAACCTTCAACCTCTACCAGGATTTTTCTTCTTTCACTATCCAGATCAAGAACCTCCTGTATATCAAGTTTGATATTTCTGTTCTTTATAGAAGCTCTTACTATATCTGGATTCTCTCGTATAAATTTAATATCTAGCATATCTCTCCTTTTCGCCCCCAAACAACTTTACATTTTAACAATGTTAGTTTGTAAAGTTGTTTGCCTTGGATTAACCTTTGATTACTCCGAGTGGACGCATGCGAGCAACTTTTGTTGACAATCCTGCGCCATGCACTACGTCCACAACTTCGCTTACATCTTTATATGCCTCTGGCGCTTCTTCAGCCAGCGTAGACCTGGTTTTTGCCCTAACTATTATACCACTTTTATTAAAAAGTTCCCTATCAATATTTCTTCCTGCGCAAACCTTGATAGCGTTTGAACGAGAAAGGCATCTTCCTGCGCCATGGCATGTGCTGCCGAATGTCTCTTCCATAGAGCCTATTGCGCCAGCCAATACATAAGAAACCGTGCCCATGTCTCCTGGGACAATAACAGGCTGCCCAGCCTCTCTGTATGCATCAGGTATATCAGGATGGCCTAGAGGAAACGCTCTAGTAGCGCCTTTTCTATGCACGCATAAAATTTTTTCTTTGCCGCCTACTCTATGTTTTTCCATTTTAGCAATATTATGCGCTACATCATAAACAAGTTTTAATCCAAGAGAGCTCCAGCTTTTATTAAAAACCTTCTCAAAAACATTTCTTGCCAAATGCATCAGGCATTGCCTGTTTACCCAGGCATAATTTGCAGCGCATTTCATACTGGCTAAATAAGCTTTCCCTTCTGGAGAATTTACAGGCGCGCACGCTAACTGCCTGTCAGGCACATTTATACTGTATTTGCCCAAACAACTAGCCATGCTTTTAACATAATCATCGCATATCTGGTACCCAAGACCCCTTGAGCCAGAGTGAATCATCATTGTAACCTGGCCTTTGAATAAACCAAACGCATCTGCTTTCTTCTCGTCATATATCTCATCTATAACTTGAATTTCTAAAAAATGGTTTCCTGAACCAAGCGTCCCAGACTGGTTTTTGCCTCTCTCGTATGCCCTTTCTGAAATAATAGAAGGGTCAGCTCCTTCTATCGACCCTTTATCTTCTGTAAATTCCAGATCTTCTTTTACGCCATAACCCTTTTTAATTGCCCATCCTGCGCCTTTTAAAAAAATCTCTTCTTCCTCTTTAGCGCTCGCTTTTATATCTCCACTTGACCCAACGCCTGAAGGGATATTATTGAACAATGAATTAACTAAATGCTCCAATCTGGGTTTTACATCATCCAGGATTAAATTACTTTTAACTAATCTTACTCCGCAATTTATGTCGTATCCGACTCCGCCTGGCGAAATAACTCCTCCGATATCAGGATCTGTAGCTGCAACGCCTCCTATAGAAAAACCATAGCCCCAGTGGATATCAGGCATGGCAAGCGAATATTGTATTATGCCTGGTAAAAATGACACATTAGCTACTTGTTCAAGCGCTTTATCATTAAGAATTCCTGGGAGAAGCGACTCATTTGCATAGATGAGGCCGGGAACTTTCATTCCTGGTTTGTAGGATGGGGGGATTTTCCAGCGGAAATTATCCAGCTTTTCTAATTTACCTTGCCAGGCCTGGGCCATAGTTATACATCAAAAATAATAGTGCAGTTAAAACCATCTGCAGTTTCTTCTATTTTGAGATTATGAAAAGTAACTGCCTTTATTTCTGTGTAAAGATTGCTCTGGTAAAGGTCTATATTAACGCCGCTTGCTTCAGCTTTTATTCCGCTGTTATTTAAACTCGATATCTTGAAATTATTGAAATATATTTTTTCTCTATTGAAGATATACAGAAGCTCTGACAACCAACTGACTAATATCTCTTCAAGATTATCTGTATTTTTACTTATCTCTATCTTTTTTTCAATCTTCGAGCCCTGCGCCTTGTATTCTTCTCCTGCTATAACAGCGAACATGCCTATGGCTGCATTTTCGAATAATTCTGTAAGGGTAGCGCCCCATGCCTTTATACCTGCATCAGCAGTGTGATCAATGAATTCAAAAGGCTTCATAATTTATGGTGAGCCACCCGTGACTCGAACACGGCACACCTACCTTAAAAGGGTAGTGCTCTACCAGATGAGCTAGTGGCCCACTTATTTATACCAGTTCTTTTTCTTTATTTGCCAGGAGTTCGTCTATCTTTTTTGTATATTTTTCTGTCAGTTTCTGTATCTCGTCGTGGCCTTTAAACTTTGCGTCTTCTGTAATCTGTTTGGAAGATTCTAATTTATCAACAGCTGTCATCGCGTCTCTCCTGACAGTTCTTATAGAAACTCTTCCCTGCTCTGCAATCTTATGCAATATTTTTTTAAGCTCATCTATCCTCTCCTTTGTAAGAGTTGGTATAGATATTCTTATAAGTTTTCCGTCATTAACAGGGGTTATGCCAAGCGCTGATTTAAGAATAGCCTTTTCAATAGCCTGTATATTAGACTGGTCCCAGGGATGTATCGCTACAAGCCTTGGCTCGGGTATTGATATAGTTGCCACTTGTTTCATAGGCATATGCGTACCGTAACACTCCACCATTATGCCCTCAACAATCCCTGGATTTGCGCGGCCCGTGCGAATCTCTGAAAATTCCCTTACAGTGGAGTCTATTGTCTTTTTAAGTTTTTCTTCTGTATCTTGTATATGCTTTTGTAATGGCTCCATAGGTTACTCTCCTTTTTTGCAATTAACCCTTCGACTCATTCCGGCCTAAAAGGCCTACATTCGCTCAGGATTACGCTAACTTTTGTTGTCGAAGCATTAACAAACAATGGTGCCTATTTTATCGCCAATTAAAACTCTTTTTATATTGCCTTTTTTCGTGAGATTAAAAACTATGATGGGGAGTTTATTATCCATGCAAAGGCTTACTGCGGTTGCGTCCATAACTTTGAGCCCTCTTTTGAGAACCTCTATATACTTAAGGGTTCTAAACTTTTTAGCGGATTTATCCTTTTTGGGGTCTGCGGAATATACCCCGTCGACTTTTGTGGCTTTAAGTATAACATCAGCGCCTATTTCTATGGCCCTGAGGCTGGCAGCCGTGTCTGTAGAAAAATACGGATTGCCTGTGCCTGCCACAAATATCACCACCCTATCTTTTTCAAGATGCCTTACAGCCTTTCTCCTTATATACGGCTCAGCCAGCTCCTGCATGTCTATGGCTGTCTGGACACGCGTAAAAACCCCTGCTTTTTCAAGGCTATCCTGTAACGCCAGGCCATTTATAACAGTTGCGAGCATGCCCATATAATCAGCGGTAATCCTGTCAACTCCCTGGCCTTGGGCAGTAGAGCCTCTATAGATATTTCCCCCGCCTATTACAATAGCAATTTCTACCCCAAGCTTTTTAACATCTTTTATTTCTTCAGCAATAGAGCGGGTCACCTCCGGGTCTATGCCATAGCCCTGTTTGCCCTGCAATACCTCGCCGCTCATCTTCAACACCACTCTTTTATACGCTGATTTTTTCTGTGTCATTTTATATCTTCGCCCACCTGAAGCCTCACGAACCTGCGGATTAATATATTCTCCCTTATTTTTCCTATAAGCTCGTTCAGATATTCTTTTATGGTTATCTTGTCATCCTTAACAAAAGGCTGGTCTAAAAGGCAAACCTCTGAATAGAATTTTTCCAGCTTACCCTGGACTATCTTTTCGATAATATTCTCAGGCTTATTCTTAACGCTTTCTTTTAAAACATTTTTTTCTC